>JAUXVI010000024.1 GCA_030680575.1 Hylemonella sp. | reverse complement strand
CGTAGGGCTCGGTGAGCTCGGGGTACTTGCCGCTGGCGTCCCAGTCGAAACTGCCGCCGTCCACCTCCACACCGCCGATCACCGTGCCGTGGCCGCTCAGGAACTTGGTGGCCGAGTGGTAGATGAGATCGGCGCCGTGTTCGAAGGGTTTGATCAGGTAGGGCGTGGTCAGCGTGCTGTCCACCAGCAGCGGCACTTTCGCTTCGTGCGCGATCTGCGCCACGGTGGGGATGTCGAGCACGTCCAGACCCGGGTTGCCCACGGTTTCGCCGAAAAACAGCTTGGTGTTGGGCCGCACGGCGGCGCGCCAGCCATCGATGTCGCCGGGCTTCACGAAGGTCGTTTCGATGCCGAAGCGGCGCAGCGTGTAGTGCAGCAGGTTCTGGCTGCCGCCATAGAGCGCCGTGCTGGCGACGATGTGCGAGCCCGCGCCCATGAGCGTGGCGATGGACAGGTGCAGCGCGGCCTGCCCGCTGGCCACCGAAATGGCGCCGATGCCGCCTTCGAGCGCGGCCATGCGCTGTTCGAACACCGCATTCGTCGGGTTGCTGATGCGGCTGTAGACGTGGCCGGCGCGCTCCAGGTTGAACAGGGCGGCGGCGTGGTCGCTCGATTCGAAGACGAAGGAGGTGGTGAGGTGGATCGGCACGGCGCGCGCGCCCGTGGCGGGGTCGGGCGCGGCCCCGGCATGCAGCGCCAGTGTGTCGAAGCCGGGATCGGAATAACCGGGCATGAAAGTCTCCGCAGTTTTATGGTTCAGACGGTTGCAGGCGGCTCAAGGCGTGTCGCGCGCCGGCTTGACCTGCTGTTGCGTTCGGGGTTGAATGGTGCCATTGTGGGCTATATTTCATGCCCTTGAGAGTCACGAGGAGCACACCATGAAAGTCAGCGACATCCTGCGCGTCAAGGGCAACACCCTGTACACCGTCACCCCCGACGAGCCGCTGGCCCGCGCCACCGAGGTGATGGCGGAAAAAGACATCGGTTCGCTGGTGGTCATGGACCATGGCGATCTGGTGGGCATGCTGACCTTCCGCGAAGTCATCAAGCAGGCCGTGAAAAACGGCGGCAGCATCGGCACGACGCTGGTGCGCACCGCCATGGACGACGCGCCGCTGACCTGCACCATGGAAACCGACATGGACGAGGTGCGCCGCATGATGCTGGACCGCCACGCCCGCTACATGCCGGTGATGGACAAGAAGATGCTCATGGGCGTGATCAGCTTCTACGACGTGGCCCGCGCCGTGGTGGATGCGCAGAACTTCGAGAACAAGATGCTCAAGGCCTACATCCGCGACTGGCCGGAAGAAGAAGCGCAGCCCGCCGCCAAAGACGCCTGAGCGAAAGAGTCCTGGCCGTCCCAAGGCCAGGGCGATCGCAGTCTTGTCCAGAAGCGGCGCGCCGCAGTCGAAGCGAGCCAGCGCAGAGGGGTGAATACTCTCTGGGATAATTCCTCACATGAGCGGCAATACCTTCGGAAACCTCTTCGCGGTCACCAACTTCGGTGAATCCCATGGCCCGGCCATCGGCTGCGTGATCGACGGCTGCCCGCCGGGCATGGAACTGAGCGAGGCCGACATCCAGCCGGACCTCGACCGCCGCCGCCCCGGCACTTCCAAGTTCGTCACCCAGCGCAACGAGCCCGATGCGGTGGAAATCCTCTCTGGCGTGTTTGAGGGCAAGACCACCGGCACGCCGATCTGTCTGCTCATCAAGAACACCGACCAGCGCAGCAAGGACTACGGCAACATCCTGCAGACCTTCCGTCCGGGTCATGCCGACTACACCTACTGGCACAAGTACGGCATCCGTGACCCGCGTGGCGGTGGCCGTTCCTCGGCCCGCCTGACCGCCCCCATGGTGGCGGCCGGCGCCGTGGCCAAGAAGTGGCTGCGTGCCCAGTACGGCACCGAGTTCCGTGGCTGCATGACGCAGATCGGCGAGATCGCCATTCCCTTCGAATCCTGGGACCACGTTGCCGCCAACCCCTTCTTCGCTCCAGTGGCCGATGTGTCGGCGCTGGAGGCCTACATGGAAGCCCTGCGCAAGGCGGGCGACTCCTGCGGTGCGCGCCTGCGCGTCACGGCCAGCAAGATGCCGGTTGGCTTGGGCGAGCCGCTGTTCGACAAGCTTGACGCCGACATTGCCTTCGCCATGATGGGCATCAATGCGGTGAAGGGCGTGGAGATCGGCGCCGGTTTTGCCAGTGTGGCCGACAAGGGCAGCAGCCACGGCGACGCGCTCAGCCCGCAAGGTTTTCGCAACAACAACGCCGGCGGCGTGTTGGGCGGCATCAGCACCGGGCAGGACCTGGAAGTCTCGATCGCCATCAAGCCGACCAGTTCCATCCTCACGCCGCGCGAGTCGATCGACGTCGAAGGCCACAGCACCGAGGTGGTGACCAAGGGCCGGCACGACCCCTGCGTCGGTATCCGTGCCACCCCGATCGCCGAGGCCATGCTGGCCCTGGTGGTTATGGAGCATGCGCTGCGCCAGCGTGCCCAGTGCGGCGACGTCAAGCTGGCGGTCGGCCCCATCCCTGGCTCGGTCTGAGCCAGACATCACGTTCACTTTCGATTTCGGGAATCTCACCATGCCTACCATCCGCGTTGAAATGTTCGAGGGCCGCACACCCGAGCAGAAGAGGGAGTTCGTCAAGGCCGTCACCGAGGCCGCCGTCAAGACCCTGGGCACCTCGCCCGAGGCGGTGGACGTGATCCTGTTTGACATCAAGAAGTCCGACTGGGCCAGCGCCGGCGTGCTCTGGAGCGAGAAAAAGTAGCAGGGCCTCCCGTGCCCAGCACCCAGCGCCATCTCGCGCCGTTTGCGGCCCTATCGGCCAGCTACTTCGCCCACATCGGGTTTTTCAATCCCTACCTGCCGCTCTGGCTCAAGGACCTGGGCCTGGGCATTGTTGCCATCAGCCTGCTCACTGCCGTGCAGTCGGCCACGCGCCTGGTTGCCCCCTATGGCTGGGGCTGGCTGAGCGACCACACCGGCGAACGCGTCAAGCTGCTGCGCTTCGGCGCCACGGTGGCGCTGGTGGTGTCGTGCGGCTTGTGGGTCGAAGGTGGTTTCTGGTGGCTGGCTGCGGTGCTGGGGCTGATGTTCCTGCACACCAGCGCCATGATGCCGATGAGTGAGGCCGCCATGGCCCATCTGGTCAGCAGCGGCGGCGCGTTTGACGCCAAACGTTACGGCCGCGTGCGCCTGTGGGGCTCACTCGGTTTTCTGGTCACGGTGTTTGCCGCCGGTGCCTGGTTCGAGCATTTCGGCATGGGGCATTTCCCGGCCTGGACTGTGCTGTCGCTGCTGGCGGTGGTGGCCAGCGTCTGGTGGCTGCCCGATCTGAAAGAGGCAGTGCCGGCGCACGAGAAAAAGCAGCCGGTGCTGCCTATTCTGAAAAAACGTTCCGTGCAGTGGTTTTTTGCCACGGCGTTTTTCCATGTGTTGTCGCACATGGGAATCTACATTTTCTTCTCGCTCTACCTCGACGCTTTGGGCTACAGCAAGACCATGATCGGCCTGTTGTGGGCGGTCTCGGTCATCGTGGAAATTGCCTGGTTCTTCACGCAAAGCCGCTGGTTGCCGCGCTTCAGCCTCACGGCCTGGCTGGTCGTGTGTGCCGCGGTGGCGGTGTTGCGCATGGGGGTTACCGCTTCCAGCGCCGCCGTCTGGCCCCTGTTGTTGCTGGCGCAGGCGCTGCATGGGCTGACCTTTGCCGCACACCATTCGGTGTGCATTGCGCTGCTGTCTCACCATTTTCCTGGCACCTTGCGCGGCCGTGGCCAAGCCCTGTACGCGGTGCTGGGGTATGGGCTGCCGGGGGTGCTCACCGGCCTGGCCGGTGGCGTTTTGAGCGCGCGCTTTAGCCTAGTGAGTGTGTTCTGGGCAGCGCTGGCCAGCAGCGTGCTGGCCACGTTGTGTGCCTGGCAGGTCTGGCGTTTGCGTCACCGCCCGGCTTAACCGGCAGTCCAGGCCGATAGCAGCGGGCGCGGGTCGTCCGGCTCGCGGGGTTCCAGTTCGCGCGTGGGCGTGCCGATGCAGACGAAACCCACCAGCTGTTCGCCGGCCTGACAGAAGGCCTGCACCAGCGCCGGGTGCTGGCATTTGCGGCCGCTCAGGATCTTGGCGCCAAAGCCCATGAAGTGCAGTGCGCTCATGAAATTGCTCAAAGCCCCACCGACGCAGATCCATTGTTCGTGCGGCGGCACCTTGGCCACGCCACTGTCGATGCGCGCCACCCAGGCCACCAGCACCGGCCCGTTGTAGGCGCGCTCGCGTTCAATGGCTACGTCCTCCGCGCTTTTGCCGGAGTCTTGGGCGAACTGTTCGAACAGTTCGGCCAGGGCGGGGCGCTGCGCCTCGCTCACCGTGACGACACGCCAGGGTTTCATGCGCCCATGGTTGGGCGCCCGCAAGGCGGCTTGCACCGCCTGGGTCAATTGCGCGTCATTCGGGCCTGGGGCCACCATCCAGCGCGGGCCGATCGAGTGGCGGCCGAGCAGGGCAGCCAGTGCAACGTCAGGCGTGGTGTTCTCGTTGTGTAGGTCGGTCATATCGGGTCTTCAGCGTGTCAGTCGCTCGTGTACCCAGTGCGCCGCGGCCAGCAACTTGTGGTCTTCACCAAAGCGGCCCACCAGCTGCAGGCCCACCGGCAAGTCCATGGCGCCGGTGGCAAAGGGCAGGTGCACACAGGGCAGGCCCAGCAGCGACCAGCTGCGGCAAAACAGAGGGTCACCGGTGGCCTCCAGGCCTTTGGGCGCTTCACCGATGGCGCTGGGGGTCAGCAGCACGTCGTGGCGTTCGAACAACGAGTCGATGCGCAGGCGCCAGTCGGCAGTGCGCTGCAGGTTGGCGTCGTGGGTGGCACCGCTGATCGCCATGCCGGCATCAAGCAGGGCCACCAGCTGAGTGCTCAGGGCCTCGCGGTGGCGCAGTCGTTCGTGACTGAGCGAGCGTGCCATCTCGAAGGTCATCACATCTTTTTGCAACTGGATCAAGTCGCCGAAGTTCTGCGGCATGGCCACGTCCTGGCAGGCGTCGGTGTGCGTGGCCAGTGCCTGGGTGGCCAGCGACCAGACGTTCTGCGTGTCGACGTCGGCCTGCGGCCAGGCCGGCGTCTGGAACAGGCCGATGCGTGGCGCCCCGTGCTCGCCCCATTCGAACAGGCGCCGGTCGCCGGTGAGTACGGCGCCCAGCAGGGCGACATCGCGCACGCTGCGGCCAAAGCCACCGATCACGTCCAGCGTGGGTGACAGGCTTTTCACGCCGGCCCCGACCACGCGGCCATGGCTGGGTTTGTAGCCCACCACGCCACAGTAGGCCGCCGGCCGGATGATGGAGCCGGCGGTTTGCGTGCCCAGTGCCAGCGGCACCATGTGGTCGGCCACCGCCGCAGCCGAGCCGCTGGACGAGCCGCCCGGGGTGAACTGCGTATTGTGCGGGTTGCAGGTGGGGCCGGGCTGGAAGTAGGCGAATTCGGTGGTGACGGTCTTGCCCATCACCACGGCGCCGGCCTCGCGGCACAGAGCCACGGTGGCGGCATCGGCCACCGGGCGGTGGTGGGCGTAGAGCGTCGAGCCGTAGCCGGTGGGCAGGTCGGTGGTGTCGAACAGGTCTTTCACGCCGATCGGCAGGCCGTGCAGCAGGCCACGTACCGGCCCGGCGTCGAGCGCCCGGGCCTGCGCCAGGGCATTGACGGCATCAAGGTGGGCAAAGGCATGGACGTCGTCCTCACGCTCGGCCACGCGTTCCAGGCAGGCAATGGCCAGGTCTTCGGCCTTGATCTCGCGCCGCGCCAGTCGCACCGCAAGCTGGGAGGCGTCGAGTTCATTGAGTCGGGGCGTCGTCATGCGTGTCTTCCTTATCCCTCGTGATGAGCCGATGGTAGCCCAGTGGCACAATTGGCCATCTGCTGATCTGCACCCCTTTGGCTAGGGAATTCCCCATGAAAACCGTTCTCGTCCTCAATGGCCCCAACCTCAACCTGCTCGGCACGCGCGAGCCGCAGGTCTACGGCTCGCAAACGCTGGCCGACGTGCAGGCGCTGTGCGAACGGGCCAGTGCCGCCAATGGCCTGGCGCTGGACTTCCGCCAGAGCAACCACGAGGGCGAGCTGGTGGACTGGCTCCACGAAGCCGGCCGCCTGCAGACTGCGGGCCAACTGGCGGGTGTCATTCTCAATGCCGGCGCCTACACCCACACCAGCATTGCGCTGCACGACGCCATCAAGGGCACCGGTGTGACGCTGATCGAGCTGCACATCAGCAACGTGCATGCGCGCGAGGAATTCCGTCACCACTCCTACATTTCGCCGGTTGCCAAGGCGGTGATGGCCGGGTTCGGCGTCAACGGTTACGCGCTGGCCATTGCCGGCCTGGCCCAATTGGTGGAAACGACATGAAGCGCAAGGCGCCCGAACTGCTGGCCCCGGCCGGCTCGCTGGCCATGCTGGAGACAGCGTTCGCCTTCGGGGCCGATGCCATCTACGCCGGCCAGCCACGTTATTCGCTGCGCGTGCGCAACAACGACTTCGGCGACCTGGAGGTTCTCAAGCGCGGCATCGACCGCGCGCACGAACTCGGCCGCAAGTTCTTCCTCGTCTCCAACATCTTTCCGCACGGCAACAAGATCAAGAACTACCTGCCCAACATGGCGCCGGTGATTGCCTTGAAGCCGGACGCCATGATCATGTCCGACCCCGGGCTGATCATGATGGTGCGCGAAACCTGGCCTGAGATGGAGATCCACCTCTCGGTGCAGGCCAATACCGTGAATGCCGCCGCCGTGCGCTTCTGGAACAAGGCCGGCGTCAAGCGTGTGATCCTGTCGCGCGAGTTGTCGCTCGATCAGGTCGAGCAGATCCGCCAGGACTGTCCGGACAGCGAGATCGAAGTCTTCGTGCATGGCGCGTTGTGCATCGCCTACTCGGGCCGTTGCCTGCTGTCGGGTTACTTCAACCACCGCGACGCCAACCAGGGCACCTGCACCAACGCCTGCCGCTGGGACTACAAGACCCACACCGCACAGGTGGACGCCAGTGGTGACGTGCTATCGCCGGAGCGCGCTGCGGCCCAGGGTTGTGGCGGCGGCGGGCAGACCTTGCCCAAAGAGGCGCGCGACTCGATCTCCTACCTGCTGGAAGAAAGCAACCGCCCCGGCGAGTTCATGCCGATCGAGGAAGACGAGCACGGCACCTACGTCATGAACTCCAAGGACCTGCGTGCCATCGAGCACATCCAGCGCCTGGTGGAGATCGGCGTCGACTCGCTCAAGATCGAAGGCCGCACCAAGAGCGCCTATTACGTGGCGCGCACGGTGCAGAGCTACCGCCAGGCGATCGACGATGCCGTGGCCGGCCGTGGCCTGGACCCGGCGCTGATCGGCCAGCTCGAAGGCCTGGCCAACCGCGGCTACACCTCGGGCTTCTACCAGCGCCACACGCCGCAGGAAACGCAGAACTACCTGCGCGGTTATTCCGAATCGGGGCGCAGCCAGTACGTGGGTGACGTGGTGGCGTTTGACGCCGCGCGCGGCTTGGCCCAGGTCAACGTGAAGAACAAGTTTTCGGTTGGCGACCGGCTGGAGCTGATCCAGCCCGGTGGCAATGTGGACTACGACATCACCCGCATGGAAAACGCGGAAGGGCAAGCCATCGACGTGGCGCCTGGCTCCGGCCACACCGTCTGGCTGCCGCTGCCGGCCAGCAGTGTGGGTGCCTTCGTGGCGCGTTATGTGAATTTGCAGGCGGACGTGCCGGAAGCAGCCATCAGCTGACACGGCACCCGTCGGCCCATGACCTTGCCCGCGCTGCTCCAGATCGATGAAGCCGAGGTGCAGATCAGCGCCATCCGCGCGCAAGGTGCCGGCGGCCAGAATGTCAACAAGGTATCGAGCGCGGTGCATCTGCGCTTCGACATCCGGGCCTCGTCGCTGCCCGAGGACGTGAAGGAACGTCTGCTGGCCCTGCGCGACAGCCGCATCACGCAAGACGGCGTGCTGGTGCTCAAGGCGCAGCAGCACCGCAGCCAGGACCTGAACCGGCTCGATGCCTTCTCGCGCTTGCACGAGCTGGTCAACAGCGTGGCACGCCCGCCCAAGATGCGCCGCGCCACCCAGCCCACCTATGGTTCCCGCCAGCGTCGCCTGGAAGGCAAGAGCCAGCGTTCTCAGACCAAGGCCTTGCGCGGGCGGGTGCGCAACGGGTCTGATTCGCACTGAATGAGGCGATTCATCCTTCGCCTGCGAGGTTTCACAAGATCTTCTAGGATTGCGAAATGACTACTTCACTCCAAATCGATTTTGTCTCCGACGTGGCCTGCCCCTGGTGCGCCGTCGGCCTGGGTGCGCTGGAACAGGCCCTGGCCCATGTGCAGGGCGACATCAGCGCCGAGCTGCACTTCCAGCCCTTCGAGCTCAACCCGCACATGGGCCCCGAGGGGCAGGACATGACCGAACACCTGAGCGAGAAATATGGCTCCACGCCCGAGCAGCAGGCGCAGATCCGCGAGACCATTCGCCAGCGTGGTGCCGAGGTCGGCTTCACTTTCAAGCCTGAAGGGCGCGGCCGCATCTGGAACACCTTTGATGCGCACCGCCTGTTGCACTGGGCCGCGCTGCAGGGCACCGACAAACAGCACGCGCTGAAAAAGGAACTGCTCAACGCCTACCACGGCCGGGCCGAGAACGTGTCGGATGCCGAGGTGCTGGCCCATGCCTGTGCCAGCGCGGGGCTGGACGCGGCGCAAGCGCGCGCCATCCTGGCCGGCGACGACTACGCCGATGCCGTGCGCGAAAACGAAATGCAGTGGCAGCAGGTCGGCATCCGCTCGGTGCCGGCCATCGTCATCAACCGCCAGTACCTGATCTCCGGCGGCCAGCCGGTGGCGGTCTTCGAGGAGGCCCTGCGCAAGATTGCGGCGGACTCCAGCGCCCAGGCCTGAGCCTGGCTTGTCTCATTCGCGGTTCGCATGAAACGTTTTCTGTCTTTCTGTGCCTTGGCCGCGCTGGCCGGCACGCTGGCGGCCCAGCCGGTCTCGTTCGGCCTGTTTGGCGACATGCCGTACAGCCGCTGGGAACGCGAGCAGTTGCCCGCGCTGCTGAACGAGATGAACCGCGAGCCGCTGGCCTTCGTGGTGAATGACGGCGACTTCAAGAGCGGTGGCACGGTCTGCAGCGACGAGGTATTCCTCGACATGCTCGGCGTATTCCAGAGTTCTCAGCATCCGCTGGTTTTTGTGCCCGGCGACAACGAGTGGACCGACTGCCATCGCAAGAACAACGGCGGTTACGACCCGCTGGAGCGCCTGGCCAAATTGCGTGAGATGTTTTTTGCAAGTGACATGGCCCTGGGCCAGCGCCCCCTGAAGCTGACGCGCCAAAGCAGCGCCCCGGCCTTTGCTGCCTACCGCGAGAATGTGCGCTGGGAGGCGGGCGGTGCGCTGTTCGTCGGCCTGAATGTGACTGGCAGTGACAACAACTACCACGGTCTGCACCGCAGCGGCGGCCCGGTGCCGGAGTTCATCGAGCGCAGTGCCGCCAACCGGGCTTGGCTGGCGCAGGCTTTCGAGCTGGCGCGCAGTAAGAAGCTGGCCGGCGTGATGCTCATCATCCAGGCCAACCCCGAGTTCGAGGCCGCCAGTGCCGGCAACTTCAAACCCGGCTACCGCGACTTTCTCCTCCAACTGCGCGATGAAACGCAGGCCTTTGCCGGCCAGGTGGTGCTGGTACACGGCGATTCGCATCACCAGCAGATCAACCAGCCGCTGCTCGATGCCGCGGCGCGCGAGGTGGTGAAGAACTTCACCCGCGTCGAAACCTTTGGTTCTCCCTTCCTGGGCTGGGTCAAGGGCACGGTGGATGCGGCCGACCCCAAGGTGTTCCGCTTCGAGCCGCGGCGCTGGAATCCGCAGCCGGCGCCGAGCCCGAACTAAATAAACCTGCCAAACACCGTTTCTGGGCATGGCCCTTGCTCTTGTCTCTGTACAAGACAGGCCCATGCACCATGAAGAACATCTTTGACGAAATGCATGCCCCAAACGGGAGCACGCGCCTGCATTACGCCCCTTATCAGGACTGGTTGTCGCTGATGCCGGCGGCGCACATCGCCCAAAAGCGTGCGGAGGCGGACTCGGCCTTCCACCGCTCCGGCATCACCTTCGCCGTCTACGGCCAGGACGCAGGCAAGGAACGGCTGATCCCGTTTGACATCATTCCGCGCATCATCCCGGCGGCCGAGTGGGAGCAACTGGAACGTGGCTTGCGCCAGCGCGTTAATGCGCTCAACGCCTTCATCCATGACATCTACCACGGCCAGCGCATCGTCAAGGCCGGCCTGATCCCGGCCGAGCAGGTGTTCTGCAACGCCCAGTACCGGCCCGAGATGCAGGACGTGGCGGTGCGCAACGACATCTACGCCCACATTGCCGGCATCGACATCGTGCGTGCCGCGCTGCCGGGCGGCGAGGCCGCCTACTACGTGCTGGAAGACAACCTGCGTGTGCCCTCGGGTGTCTCGTACATGCTGGAAGACCGGCGCATGATGATGCGGCTGTTCCCCGAACTCTTTGGCCGTTACCAAGTGCGCCCGGTCGACCATTACCCCGACCTGCTGCTCGACACCTTGCGCCAGGCCGCACCGGCCGGCATCGACGACCCCACGGTGGTGGTGCTCACGCCCGGTGCCTTCAACAGCGCCTACTTCGAGCACGCCTTTCTGGCGCAGCAGATGGGTGTGGAGCTGGTCGAGGGCAAAGACCTCTTCGTGCACGACGAAACCCTGTTCATGCGCACCACCCAGGGCCCGCGCCGGGTGGACGTGATCTACCGCCGCATCGACGACGACTTTCTCGACCCGCTGGCCTTCCGCGCCGACTCGGCACTCGGTGTGGCCGGCCTGTTGTCGGTCTACCGCGCCGGCCGCGTCACGCTGGCCAATGCCATCGGCACCGGCGTGGCGGACGACAAATCGATCTACCCCTACGTGCCCGCCATGATCCGCTTCTACCTGTCGGAAGAGCCCATCATCGCCAACGTACCCACCTACCAGTGCCGCAAGCCGGACGAGCTGAGCTACGTGCTGGCCAATATGGAGCAACTGGTGGTGAAGGAAACCCACGGCGCCGGCGGCTACGGCATGCTGGTGGGCCCCGCGTCGACCCAGGCCGAGGTGGCGGACTTCCGCGCCCGCGTCAAGGCCGCGCCCGACAAGTACATCGCCCAGCCCACGCTGGCGCTGTCGGCCTGCCCGACCTTCGTGGAGGCTGGCATCGCGCCGCGCCACATCGACTTGCGGCCCTTTGTGCTCTCCGGGCGCGAGGTGCGCATGGCGCCCGGCGGCCTGACGCGCGTGGCGCTGAAGGCCGGCTCACTCGTCGTCAATTCATCCCAAGGCGGTGGCACCAAAGACACCTGGGTGCTGGAGGACTGACCGATGCTCTCAAGAACCGCCGACCATCTCTACTGGATGTCCCGCTACACCGAGCGGGCCGAAAACATCGCCCGCATGCTGGAGGTGAGCTACCGCATGTCGCTGCAGACGCCTCACGTGCAGGGCGGCTACTGGGGCGCCGCGCTCGGCATCAACGGCCTGGAAGAGGCCTACCGCGCCAAGTACGGCACCATCACTGCCGGCAACGTGCTGCGCTTCATGAGCGTGGATCAGGACAACCCCTCGTCCATCCTGTCCTGCCTGCGCGCCGCGCGCGAGAACTGCCACGCCGTGCGCGGCACCGTCACCTCTGAGGTGTGGGAAACCGTCAACACCACCTGGCTGGAGGCGCGCGATTCGGTCACCGGCCTGCCGCAAGGCAGCATCCAGGGCAGCGAGCTGACCAAGTTCTTCGAGTGGGTCAAGTTCCGCTCGCACCTTTCGCGCGGCGTCACGGTGGGCACCATGCTGCAGGACGTGGCCTTCCACTTCACCCGCTTGGGTACCTTCCTGGAACGCGCCGACAACACCGCCCGCCTGCTGGACGTGAAGTTCGACGAACTGGCGCCGCAAAGCAGTGCCGACGGCGAGTACTACGAGTGGAGCGCGCTGCTGCGTTCAGTGTCGGCCTTCGAGATCTACCGCAAGGTCTACCGAGACATGATCACGCCGCAGCGTGTGGCCGAGCTGCTGATCCTGCGCGAGGACATGCCGCGCTCGCTGCACGCCTGCATGAAGGAGGTGTACCAGATCCTCGGCCAGGTGGCCAACGCGCGCTCGCAGGAAACGCTGCGCTGTGCCGGCGCCATGTACTCGCGCCTGCGCTACAGCCGCATCGAGGACATCGTCGCGCGCGGCCTGCACGAGGTGCTGACCGATTTCCTCGACGGCACCGCCGACCTGGGCAACCGCATCGCGCAGGACTTCCTCTTACCCATAGGCTGATCCAGGAGAACACCATGCTGCTCGACATCCGCCACGAAACCCTCTACCGCTACGCCGTGCCGGCCAGCTATAGCCTGCAGTACATGCGGCTGTGGCCGCGTGCCGACGGCGGCCAGCGCGTGCTCAACTGGCGCATCGACGCGCCGGGCCGGCGCTGGGCGCAGACCGATGCCTATGGCAATGCGGTTTTCGTCACCTCGCTGACCGACAAGCACGACGTGATTCGCGTGGTGGCCCAGGGCCAGGTGGAAACCTCGGACGAGCGCGGCCTGCTGCTGCCGCACGACTCGGCCGTGCCGCCGCTGGCCTTTGCCCTGCCCACCAGCCTGACGGAAGCCGATGCCGCGATTGAAGCCCTGGCCGCCGAAGCACTGGGCGACACGCCCTGGGGCGCGCTGGCCGGCCCCGAGCCGCTGCAGGCCCTGGCCGACGCCATCTACCAGCGCGTGGCCTATGTGCAGGGCGTCACCGATGTCTTCCACACCGCGGCCGAGGTGCTGCAACAGGGGCAGGGCGTGTGCCAGGACATGGCGCACGTGTTTCTGGCCTGCTGCCGCGCACGCGGCATTCCGGCGCGTTACGTCAGCGGCTACCTGCTGACTGACGCCACGCATGCCGCCTCGCACGCCTGGGCCGAGGCCTGGCTGCCGCAGGCCCGTGGCGGCGCCGGTGCCTGGATCGGCTTCGACGTCACGCACCAGCGCATGGCCGGCCCCGAGCTGTGCCGCCTGGCCGTGGGCCGCGACTTTGCCGACGCCAGCCCCATGCGCGGCATCCACGTCGGCGGCGGTGGCGAAGCGCTGTCGGTGCGGGTGGCGGTGCAGGGCAGCGAGGCCGTGGCCGACCAATAAGCAGAACAAAAGTGGGCTGGCAGTGCCGCTACACTGCCAAGTCCATGCAGGAGACAACACAAGCCATGACGTATTGCGTAGCCGTCCGTAACGAAGCCGGGCTGGTTTTCCTGTCCGACTCGCGCACCAACGCCGGGGTGGACCAGATCAGCACCTTCCGCAAGATGCATGTGTACGAGGTGCCGGGCGAACGCGTCATGGTGCTGCTGACTGCCGGCAACCTGGCCATCAGCCAGTCGGTGGCCAGCGGCCTGAAGGTGCAGATGGAAAACCATGGCGAAGGCAGCGAAACCAAGAGCCTGGCCAGCGCCCCCAACATGTTCAGCGCCGCCAAGCTGGTGGGCGACGCGGTGCGCAAGGTCTACGAGCGCGACGCCGAAGCGCTGAAGGAATTCAAGATCGAGTTCAACGTCAGCCTGATCTTCGGTGGCCAGATCAAGGGCGAGGAGCCGCGCCTGTTCAACATCTACTCGGCCGGCAACTTCATCGAAGCCACACCCGAGACGCCGTATTTCCAGATCGGCGAGTCCAAGTACGGCAAACCCATTCTGGACCGCGTCATCGGCAACGAACTCTCGCTCGACGAAGTGGCCAAGTGCTGCCTGATCTCGATGGACTCCACCATCAAGTCCAACCTTTCCGTCGGCCTGCCGCTGGACCTGCTGTGCTACCAGAAGGACGCACTCAAGGTAGAGCGCCGCACCCAG
Organism: Hylemonella sp.; assembly: GCA_030680575.1. Classification (GTDB taxonomy): domain Bacteria; phylum Pseudomonadota; class Gammaproteobacteria; order Burkholderiales; family Burkholderiaceae_C; genus Hylemonella. Next base: position 95,100 of record JAUXVI010000024.1, on the reverse strand, counting down.
ATCGACGGCAAGGACCCGTACTTCGCCTCGCTACGCGACCGCTGGGGCCAGCAGCTGCGCAAGGTGTTCAACGAATTGCCTGATCCGGGGTATTGGCAGAAGTAGTGCTGGGGCCGAAAGTCCGAATTCGGCCAGGAGCGGTTGGTGGAGCAGCCTGTACGATAGTCCGGTTTCAGGCTAAGTGCGAGCGCTCGGCTCTGATGCCCATTTAACCCCTTGCGTCATGACTGGTCGTTCAGAACTCGAAATTGCCAACTTCGTCGCTCACGTCATCTTCGCGTTGTTGGGCATCGGGAATGAGTGCACGCGTTCGCCGGTCGACACTAGCCGGTACATTGCGTTTTCACGAATCACGTAGAGGAACAGGGGGACTAATATGGAGGCAGCGAATGGCGCTTGATTGGCGACTCATCAATAGCGAGACCCTGGCGTCTATCAACTTGGACTGCCTGCTCCAGGAGGTAGAGAGGTTTGACTGCAATACCTACCGGGATGAAGTCTCGCGGCTGGAACGGGATGAGGCTCGCTGGACCGCCGAACAGCGCGAGTGTTTGAGCTTCGTCGGCGCCGTTCTGACGATGATGCTCCACGCTGACCAGCCAACTGAGCCCTTTGGGCCAATGTTCGTGATGGGCGAGCAGCGCAGCGCCGTTCCAGCCGACTTTCCAAAAGAGGTTCTCCAAGACTTGCAGGCGTGGGCAATGTCGCTGACTGACCCAGAGCTTCGTGCTCGATTTCTGGACGTGCTGTGGATTCAGGCGCGTTCGTTTCCGGCAGCCCAAGGGGCGGTGGAGGCTTACCTTGCATCGGCGCTGAGGTTGGAGCATCCGAAAGAGTGGACTTCGTGTCACAAGCGTTTGGAGCGGGCATTGCGTCTCTCTACGGGGCTCGGCAAAGGCGGAGCAGCCCTGCGGCTGCGGGTGTTGGGTGAGATAGAGGCCATGGTGCAACGGCATCGTGGCACGGACCCCCTCTATCTAACCCTTCGGCTCACCAAGTTGCTGCTGGAGTTCAAGCATGGCGATAGCAGGCAGTTTGCCGAATTCGCAAAGGCGGCAGCAGTGGCCGCAGAGGATGCAAAAGACTTTTGGAGAGCGAAGGACTACTACCAACTCGCTGCCGAATGCCATCGTGCTGCCGGCGACGCGGATGGCGAGAGCGCCGCGATGCGCTGTTCGGCCGAAAGCTTGGTCAAAGAGGCCGAACTGGCGCATAAACAGCCTGGGCGCGGGGCGATGGTCGCGGCCTCAGTCTTGTCAGATGCGGTCGAGGCGATGCGCCAGGTAGCAGGTGGACGGGAGCGCGCTGCTGAATTGCATGAGCGGCTGTTGCTCCTGCAGCAGGAGTCAGTGACCGAATTGAAGCCTATTTCGACCAGTATCGACACAACCGAGTTGGTTCAGCGCGCATTGGCTGCCGTTCGAGACAGACCCATCAACGAGGCAGTGTACGCACTGTGCACTATGGCAAATCCGCCGTCGGTGGCGAAGCTCAAACATGAGGTCCATGAGCAGGCACGTGTCGCGGTATTCGGCAGCCTCCTCTCCAGCGAGGTGCTGAATTCGCGTGGCCGTGTCGTTGCGCGGCCCCCTGGTCTGGAGGCTGGGGCGGATGACCCTAAGCATGAAGGCCTTCGTTGGCGCATGTTCCGCCATGCGCGCCTCGGGAGAGGCATAACCGTACAGGCGATGCTCAACCCTGCAAGGATGGAAATTCTTGTCGCTCATGGCCTGGACCGGCTGGACCTCGCAAGTTTGATTCAGTACAGCCCGTGGATCCCGCCTGGTCACGCAGAAAGCGTACTTCGTGCTCTGTTGGCGGGTTTCCACGGTGACATGCTCGTCGCCGGGCATCTGGTACCCCCGCAACTTGAGGCGCTGGTGCGCCATGTCGTCGAATCGCGCGGCGGTGCTACCACCATGCTCGAGCCTGGTGGTGTTCAGCCCGAGCGACCACTGGGCGTACTGCTTGAGACGACCGAAGCGCTTCAGGCCTTCGGCGCGGACGGTGTCTTCGAATTGCAGGATCTCCTCATCGATCCCCTGGGAACCAACCTCCGAAACGAAGTGGCGCATGGGTTGCTCGACGACTCTGGACTATTCGGAGCCGATGTCTTGTACGCGTGGTGGCTACTACTGCGGTACTGCGTGGTGACGTCCAAGATAGTGGAGCGGCGACAGACGGAATCGGCACTCCCCAGCGTTGCCGACGCACCCGATACGCGGAAGGTTCAGGACGACGCTTCACCTGGAATGAACGAAGACTCGGCGGCGGATTGAATCAAATAGCCGCATGACTGGAATTTCCGGCGCAACCCGGACACAGGAAGTGAGCGTAACCGGTAGCACGAGGAGCAAGACCAACTGAGTTCTCAAACTGCGTAGCGGTCATTCACGTATGGAGGGCGAATTTCCGCCCAGGGGGCGGATTCAACCGTTTAGATGGAATAGAAGCGGTGTGATGTTTGCACTGCTGATAGATCAGCCGCTAGGCAACTGCAAACTGCGACTCAGGGCGTTTCCTGCTCCATCTCATTCACCGGCACACAGCTGCAGAACAGGTTCCGATCCCCCCAGACGTTGTCGATACGCCCCACCGGCGGCCAGTACTTAGCGTGCTGTTCCTCGCCGCGCGGGAAGGCGGCCGCCTCGCGCGGGTAGGCGTGCGGCCACTCGGCCTTGAGCAGGCTGGCGGCGGTGTGTGGGGCGTTCTTCAGCGGGTTGTCGTCTTGCGGCCACTCGCCGCGCTCCACACGGGCGATCTCGCGGCGGATGGCGATCATGGCGTCGATGAAGCGGTCCAGCTCGTCCAGCGTCTCGCTCTCGGTGGGCTCCACGATCAGCGTGCCGGGCACCGGGAAGCTCAGCGTCGGCGCGTGAAAGCCGTAGTCCATCAGGCGCTTGGCCACGTCTTCGGCGCTGACGCCGCTGGTCTCTTTGAGCGGGCGCAGGTCCAGAATGCACTCGTGCGCCACGTGGCCGTTCTCGCTGGCGTACAGCGTGGGGTAGAAGTCCTTCAGGCGCGCGCTGATGTAGTTGGCGCTCAGGATGGCGGCCTCGGTGGCGGCGGTCAGGCCTTCGGCGCCCATCATGCGGCAGTACATCCAGCTGATCGGCAGCACGGCGGCATTGCCCATCGGGGCGGCTGACACGGCACCCACGCCGTTGACCGGTAAGCCCCCGGTGGCATGGCCGGGCAGGTAGGGCACGAGGTCTTCCACCACACACACCGGGCCGACGCCGGGGCCGCCACCGCCGTGCGGAATGCAGAAGGTCTTGTGCAGGTTCAGGTGGCTGACGTCGCCACCGAACTCGCCCGGCGCGGCCACGCCCACCAGGGCGTTCATGTTGGCGCCGTCCACATAAACGCGGCCGCCGTGCTGGTGCACCAGGGCGCACAGCTCCTTCACGCTGGTCTCGAACACGCCATGCGTGCTGGGGTAGGTGATCATCACGCAGGCCAGGTTGGCGCTGTGTTGTTCACACTTGGCTTTCAGGTCGGCCAGATCCACGTTGCCCTGCGCGTCGCAGGCCGTCACCACCACCTGCAGGCCCGCCATGTGCGCGCTGGCTGGGTTGGTGCCGTGGGCGGAGGAGGGAATCAGGCAGATGTTGCGGTGGCCCTGGCCTTGGGCCTGGTGCCAGGCGCGGATGGCCAGCAGGCCGGCGTATTCACCCTGGCTTCCCGCATTGGGCTGCAGGCTGATGCCGGCGTAACCCGTGGCCTGGCACAGCCAGGCGCGCAGTTGGGCGTCCAGCTCGGCATAACCCTGGCGCTGCTCGGCCGGGGCAAAGGGGTGGATGTGCGCGAACTCGGGCCAGGTGATGGGAATCATCTCGCTGGTGGCGTTGAGTTTCATGGTGCAGCTGCCCAGCGGGATCATGCTGCGGTCCAGCGCCAGGTCCAGGTCGCTCAAGCGGCGGATGTAGCGCAGCATGCCGGTCTCGCTGTGGTGGGTGTTGAACACCGGGTGCGAGAGGAAAGCGCTGCGGCGGCGCAGGGCGGCGGGGATCAGGACCTCGGTGTTTTCCAGCGCGTCCACCGTCGGGAGGGCCTGGCCGTCCTGGGCGAAGAAGGACCAGAGCAGGGCAATGTCCTCGCGCGTGGTGGTTTCGTCGAGCGAGATGCCCAGCGACGTTTCAGAGCAAAAACGCAGGTTAGCCCCCGCCGTTACGGCGCGAGCAGCTATTAAATTGGTAGCGTTTCCGGTGGCCACCGTCAGCGTGTCGAACGCGCTGCTGTTGGCCAGCGTGTAGCCCATGGCTTGCAGGCCGCGCGCCAGGATGGCGGTGAAGGTGGCCACGCGCTCGGCAATGCGGGTCAGCCCCTGCGGGCCGTGGTAGACGGCGTACATGCTGGCCATGACGGCCGGCAGCACCTGCGCGGTGCAGATGTTGGAGGTGGCTTTCTCGCGGCGGATGTGCTGCTCGCGCGTCTGCAGCGCTAGGCGGTAGGTTGGCCGGCCGTGCACGTCCACGCTCACGCCCACCAGGCGGCCGGGCAGGGAACGTTTGTAGTCGTCGCGGCAGGCCAGGTAGGCGGCGTGCGGGCCGCCGTTGCCCATGGGCATGCCGAAGCGCTGGGTGCTGCCCAGCACGATGTCGGCGCCGAATTCACCCGGCGGCAGCAAGAGCGTGAGCGCCAGCAGGTCGGCCGCCACGCAGACCGCGGCCTGCTGGGCGTGGGCCAGGTCCACCAGCGGGCGCAGGTCCGGCACGGCGCCGCTGCTGCCCGGGTACTGGGCCAGCACGGCGAAGTAGTCGCCGGCTGCCATCAGCTCGGCCAGCGCGCCCACGCGCACGGTGATGCCCAGTGGTTCGGCGCGGGTGCGGATGACTTCGATGGTCTGCGGGTGGCAGTTGGCATCCACCAGGAAGACATCACTCTTGCTTTTCACACTGCGCTTGGCCAGCGTCATGGCTTCGGCGGCAGCGGTGGCTTCGTCCAGCATGGAGGCGTTGGCAATCGGCATGCCGGTGAGGTCGCACACCATGGTCTGGAAGTTCACCAGCGCTTCCATGCGACCCTGGCTGATTTCGGCCTGGTAGGGCGTGTAGGCGGTGTACCAGGCCGGGTTTTCCAAAATGTTGCGCAGGATGACGCCCGGCGTGTGGGTGCCGTAGTAGCCCTGGCCGATGAAACTCTTGGCCACCTGGTTCTTGGCCGCAATCGCCTTCAGTTCGGCCAGCGCGGCGGCTTCCGTCACCGGTGCGGGCAGGTCCATGCTGCTGCGGCGCGCAATCGAGCGCGGCACGATGCCGTCGATGAGTTCGCGGCGCGAGGCCGAACCCACGGCCTGCAGCATGCGGGCTTCGTCCTCGGGCGTGATGCCAATGTGGCGGGCCAGGAATTCGGTGGCGTTTTCAAGCTCGCGCAGGGGGCGTGCAGCAGACATGGTCGTGGTTCTCCCTCGTCAGAGACGATCTGGTTTCAACAAAAATGAAAGAGGCGGTGTGAGCGGGCTGGTGGGCGGTGCGTCACAGCCGCGCATCAGCTGTCAGGCGTTCTTGGTGAGCTCGGTGTAGGCCGTCTCATCCAGCAGCGCAGTCAGCTGCGAGGCGTCTGACAGCTTGACCTTGAAGAACCAGCCGGCGCCCAGCGGGTCGCTGTTGGCCAGCGAGGGGTCGGCGCGCAGCGCTTCGTTCACCTCGGTGACTTCGCCCGAGACCGGCATGTACACATCGGCGGCCGCCTTGACGGACTCCACCACGCCGGCCACGTCTTTCTGCGCCAGCATCTTGCCCACTTCGGGCAGGTCGACGAACACCACGTCGCCCAGCGCGTCCTGCGCGTGGACCGTGATGCCCACCACGGCGGTGTCGCCTTCGACCTTGAGCCACTCGTGGTCTTCGGTGTACTTGATCATGTTGTTATCTCCAAAAAACTTGCGGTCCGGTTCGTGTGTGAAGCACTCAGCCCCGGTAATAACGGTTCGGCACAAAGGGCATGGCCGACACTTCCATCGGCACCGGTTTGCCACGCACGATGGCGTTGAGCCGGGTGCCTACCGCTGCACATTGTGCCCCGGCACGCGTGTCGATATAAGCCATGGCCACCGGCTGGTCCAGCGTGGGCGACAGCAGGCCGCTGCAGACCTCGCCCACGCGCTGGCCGGTCAGGTCCTGCAGCTCCACATGCTCACGCACCGGCACACGCTCCAGGCCGATCAGGCCGACGCGCTTGCGCGTGAGGCTGGCCGGGTTGTCCAGTTGCGCCAGCACCGTGTCGGCGCCGGGGAAACCGCCGGCACGGGCACCGCCGGTGCGGCGCACTTTCTGGATGGCCCAGTTCAGGCCGGCTTCAATGGGGGTGGTGCTGGTGTCGATGTCGTTGCCATAGAGGCACAGGCCGGCTTCCAGCCGCAGCGAGTTGCGGGCACCGAGGCCAGCAGGCTTCACCTCCGGTTGCGCCAGCAGCAGGTGGGCCAGCGCTTCGGCTTGCATTTCGTGCACGGAAATCTCGAAGCCGTCCTCGCCGGTGTAGCCGCTGCGGGTGATGAAGCAGTCGATGTCCTGCGCCGAGTGATGGATGTGAAAGTGTCCGCCACTCATGAACACCAGCTTCTCCACACCCGGGCACAGGCGCTGCAGCGCCGTTACCGCCTGCGGCCCCTGCAGCGCCAGGAGCGCGCGCTCCGGCATGGGGATGACCTGGCAGCGCTGGCCGATGCGGGCCTGGATGTGGGCGATGTCACCCACTTTGCAGGCGCCGTTGACGATGACGAAGATGTCCGTGCCACGGTTCACGAACATCAGGTCGTCGATGATGCCGCCCGCGTCGTTGAGCAGCATGCCGTAGCGCTGCCGGCCCACGGCCAGGTCCTGCACGTCCACCGGGATCAGGGTTTCAAAGGCGGCTGCGGCCTCCGGGCCCACCAGGCGCAACTGGCCCATGTGCGACACGTCGAACAGGCTGGCTGCCGTGCGGGTGTGGTGGTGCTCGGCCATCAGGCCCATGCCCAAGCCCTGGTATTGCACCGGCATGGCATAGCCGGCAAAGGGCACCATGCGGGCGCTCAAAGACAGGTGCAGGTCGTACAGCGGGGTGTGCAGCAGATTCTGTTCAGGGCTCGACAAAGCAAAACTCCAGGGGCATTGATCCAGCATGGCCGTTTGACCATGTGCAGCCCCCGCTGTCCGCTTTACCTGAGAGATTCACCGGGCCGGGCCACGGGGTGGCACGCGCTGCGGTTTGCTCCTTCGGTGGGCTGCATCGCATGCAGCCTCTCTCCAGTGGGGAGACGCCGGTTGGCATTGCTGCCGATGGGCGTTCGTCAGTCCTTTTGCCTGAGCGTTCAGACCGCTGCAATCAGCTGTCCTGCGCCTTCGGCGGTTCTCGAAGATGAAAACTCTCTCCTGACGGGGCGCGATTGTACGCCAGCCTAGCTGGGTGCCAGATGCATGCAACGCATGTCGATCTGATTCAGGGCGCAAGGGCGCGGGGGCTGTTCGCTCCTGTCCGGCATCAATAGATGCTGTAGCTGGGTTTTGAGCGCATTCCCGTGCGGCTGTCTGCCTGAGGTAAGGGTTGAGGTGATTTGCTGTTGCCTGACTTGGCTTCCGTCCTCTGGCTCTTGCGTGCATCGAGGAGGTGTATGAGGTAAGAGCCGGCGGCCAGATCAAACAATACGGCGGCTGCCAGTATCAGAAATAGAGGTTTCTTCATCTTGTCCTAATCGCTGATGAGACCGTGTGACCTGGTTTCTTCGTTGCAGGCATAGGTCGTCTCTGTCGGATGGGGAGCTAGCAATCCATAGTTATATTTGTGCAAATATAATAATTGAGCTGGTCAAGTTTAAGCAGCTAGTTCAGCAAACGAGTTGGAGCCCTTCGGGGCTCCTTTTTTTATGTTCGCTGTGGTGTTTGCAGACGTTGCAACTGCAATTCAGCCAATGATTTATAGAGCGGCGTACTGATCAGGCGCGAAACGCCGCTGGCGATCAACGCACTGGCCATGAGGCTGAGCACCAAGGCATGGCCATCGACCATTTCCATGACGATGATGAATGCCGTCAGTGGCGCCTGGGTCACCGCAGCCAGAAAGCCCGCCATCCCCAAGGCAATGAGCGTAGGCGCATTGGAATAGGACGTCAGGTGGGCGATGTCATTGCCCAGGGCACCACCAATGGCCAGTGAGGGGGCAAAAATACCTCCAGGAACCCCAGCCCATGTCGTAATCCAAGTAGCCAAAAATTTGAAGAGTACGTAGAACGGTGCTGAGTCACCCCCTCCCTCCAGCATGTCTCGGGTATGTGCATACCCGCTGCCATAAGTTGTACTCTGGCTGACCAGGCCCAGCACGGCAATAGCCAATCCGCAGGCCGCAGCGAAGCGCACCGGAGCCCTCTGACGAAAACGACTCAGCCAATCTCCTGATTTCCCCCACAATGACACCGCAAGGAGCCGGGCAAACAGCCCGCCCAGCACGCCGCTGCAGACGGCAACCAGCAAGCCTGGCAGCAGCAAGGCGAAACTCAGATCTTCGATCCGGATGATGCCGAAGTAAGTGGCGTTGCCGTACACGGAGACCGCCATCAAGCCGCCCAGAACAATAGCAGCCAAGAGCAGGCCATTGCTGCGTTGTTCGGGTGCACGTGACAACTCTTCAATGGCGAACATCACGCCGCCCAGCGGTGTGTTGAACGCTGCGGCGATGCCAGTTGCGCCGCCAGCCAGCAGCAAGTCATGTTCGGAGATTCTGGAATGCTTGGGCAGCCAGCGCCGGGCATGACGCATGACTCCGGCAGCGATCTGGACTGACGGGCCTTCCCGGCCGAGAGAAAGTCCCGCCAGCAAGCCCCAGGCTGACAGCAGCATTTTGGAAATCGTCAACTTCATGGAGACGAACAAGTGACGCATCGCAGTAGGGACTTCGGGCGTCAATGCGGCCATGACCTGCGGAATGCCCGAGCCCGCCGCGCCAGGCGCGTATTTCCGTGTCAGCCAGACGATGGCGGCAGTCGAAGCCGGTGTCCAGAGAAGAGGGAGCCAGCCATAGTGCTTTTCAAAATGGAAGAACAGAGCCAGGGCATGTTCCGTTAGCCACGTGAACGCCACCACAGTCAAGCCGGACAAGGCTGCAAACGCCAATATGACACCTCGTCCCGCCCACAAACGCCAGTCGTAAATTTCTTGACGAAATGCAGAAAGGATATGGGGATGCGGTTTCATCGGGGCTTCCGTGGTCAATCTGAAACAGGGCAAACAAGGCGAACAGTGACAACCTCAAATACATTGAGACAAATGTAATTATGATACATTTCTGCATCCGTCATCTTGGCTAATCCTTGCGGTGCCAAGAGGCATCGAAAGAATGGAGATTGCATGATCAGAGTTGGTCTCATGGGTTACGGTAAAGCAGGGCAGGCGGTGGCCAACGTCCTCAAAGCCGATCCCAGGTTTGAGTTGTGCTGGGTTGCTCGTCGTAGCAGTCCAGTAGAAGGTGAAACCCTGCCTGAAAGCACTATTCCGGTCATCGGGCTGAACGGTGTGAATCTGTCAGACTGGCTGGATGCCCATCCGGTCGATGCGCTGGTGGATTTTTCAAAACCAGATGCGGTATTTCTGTATGGCGAAGAAGTACGCAAGCGCAAACTGATGCTGGTCAGTGCCATCTCGTCTTATAGCGAGCAGGAGCTGGACTATGTACGCAGCCTGGGGGCAGACACACGAGTCTTGTGTTCCCCGAACATCACGGTAGGTATCAACTTTCTGATCCTGGCTGCCAAGTTGCTACGTGACATTGCGCCATTTGCAGACGTGGAAATTCTGGAGCAACATTTCCGCGAAAAGCCTGAAGTCTCGGGGACGGCGCGAAAAATTGCGCAAAGCCTGTCACTTGACGACAGCCAGATCACATCGCTACGGCTTGGCGGCATCGTGGGTCATCACGAGGTGATATTCGGTTTCCCGTATCAGACGGTTCGCCTCATTCACGATTCCATCAAGCGGGAAGCGTTCGGGACAGGTGCCGCATTTGCCCTGAGCCAATTGGCTACATGTGACAAAGGCATGTACACGTTTGACGACCTGTTGATGCAGAAAGTGCGTGCTCAACTCATGCAAGCATGAGCTGGTGAGCGCTTGCGGCCAAAAAGTGCCCGACAAGGCCCCTATGATCATGTGCATGGCGTATTCGAAGTACAGGCATGCAACGCAAAACCGCACAACAGAGAAAAGCTGCTCCCACCGCAGCAACCACGGCGCAAGTTCTGCGTCGTTTCCGGATCGTCTTCAACGCTGTGCGCGGACATTTCAAGCAGATGGAGAAACAAGTCGGATTGGGTGGAGCACAAGTCTGGGCACTGAGTTTGGTGCGAGACAATCCAGGCATCGGCGTGGGAAAGATCGCTGAAAGCATGGACGTCCACCAGTCCACGGCAAGCAACCTTGTCAAGGCGCTTTTGCGGCGGGAATTGATCAGTTTGGACAAAGGGGTTGAGGACCGGCGCAGCGTGCGGTTGCACATATTGCCCGCTGGGATGGATGTATTAGGACAAGTTGCCGGTCCGTTTGAAGGGGTTTTGCCGATGGCGCTGGGTCAGCTGAGCGATGTGACCTTGCGCCGTCTGGACAAGGATCTGGGGCAGTTGATCCGGGTCCTCCAGGCGGACGAGCAGGCCGGCAGCATCCCGTTGGCTGAGCTCTAAGTAGGGTGATGCATGCAGCGGATGATCTGGAATTTATGACGTAAAAAAACCGGCCCGAAGGCCGGTTTTTCAGCTGAAGTTCAGACTTCAGTAACGGTTGCCACCGCCATAGCCGCCACCGCCGCCGCCTTCGCGACGGCCGCCGCCGAAGCCGCCAGTGCGCGGCTCCATCGGGCGGGCTTCATTGACCACCATGTCGCGGCCATCAACGGTCTGGCCGTTCATGCCGGTGATGGCTGCCTTGGCTTCCGCGTCGGAAGACATTTCCACGAAGCCGAAGCCCTTGGAGCGGCCGCTGTCGCGGTCCATCATGACCTTGGCCGACTGGACGCTGCCGTAGCTGCCGAAGTGTTGTTGCAGGTCGTCGTCACGCACCGAGTAGGAGAGATTGCCGACGTAGAGTTTGTTGCCCATTTTGGGACCTTTCAAGTAAAGCGTTCACGGTTTCATTGAAACTCGCAACGCGGGGAAATGACGGTCTTGGTTTAAAAAACCATCAAAGAATTGGTTTAGCGGAATGTGCGTCGCGGTTGCGACGGCGCGCCGCCGGAGCGGGGCTCCAGGTGGCGGAAGGTGATGCGGCCCTTGCCCAGGTCATAGGGCGAGAGTTCCAGCGACACCTTGTCGCCCGCCAGGATGCGGATGTGGTGCTTGCGCATCTTGCCGCCGGTGTAGGCCACCAGGCTGTGGCCGTTGTCCAGCGTGACACGGAAACGCGAATCAGGCAGCACCTCGATGACCTTGCCTTGCATTTCGATCAGTTCTTCCTTGGCCATGGGGTGCTCTCCTTGCGATGTGTGTAAGTGAATGGGGACTCAGGCAGTGGCGCCGTGCCGCTGTTGCAGCCAGCTACGGCCTTCGGCGATGGCGTACTGCAGTGCGCCTTCCTCTGTGGGGAAGTGCGGAATGAAGCGGAACACGCGGTCATGCGTGCCGCTGCCACGACCGCTGCGGATGGAAACCGATGCGGCGTACTGGCCCGATTCGGTGGGCTTGATGAGGGGTGAGACAAGGTACTTGCCCACCTGGAATGCTTTTTCTAGTGTGGTAATCATGGATTCTTTGCGCGGTCCCTTGGACCACGCATCTGGTAATTCAGGTCAACGCTCAGCGGACATAACCGTGGTGAACGTCGCGCGGAACATAGCCGCTGCCGGGGTGTCCGGTCGAAAGAGGGAAATAGAGACCGGGGATGAAGCTCGCCGCTGGGGGGAGTTTGACGCCGTGAGGGCCGGGTGTATCGGCCAGAAGGGGTGCGGTGTGCGGCTTTGTGTGGGGCCGTGGACCGTGTGTCAGACAACAGTGCTGCAAAGGTAAGCAAATCGCAGCAACGGGTGGATTGTACTCTGGATTTGCAGATCGTGCTGGTTATTTTTTGTGCCGGGCGTTACGGCCTGCTTTCACGGCAACGGCACGAGTATGCGTTGGCAGGCTTCAGGCCGGCGTCCGCACCGTGTGTCTGTGCCGGTGCACAATCCAACCCGGCTGCAACCAACAGGGAGCCCCATGAGCCGAGCCTTGATCCATCACCGCACCGATCTGACCACCATCGCCACCTGGGCCATGTTCAGCCGCGGCCTGCAGCCGGAGTTCCCGCCCGCGGTGAAGCAGCAGCTGGACCAGATCAAGGGCCCGGCGCATGAAGAAGACAGCCGCATCCGCGACCTGACCGCATTGCCCTGGTGCTCCATCGACAACGACGATTCGCGCGACCTTGACCAGCTCACCGTGGGCGAAGCCTTGCCTCACGGCCGGGTACGCATCTTTGTGGCGGTGGCCGACGTGGATGCGCTGGTGAAAAAAGGCACGCCGATCGACGCGCATGCCCACATCAACACCACCACGGTCTACACCTCGGCGCGCATCTTTCCCATGCTGCCAGAGCGCCTGTGCACCGACCTCACCTCGCTCAACCCCGATCAGGACCGCCTGGCCGTGGTGTGCGAAATGGAATTCAGCGACGATGGCCTGCTGACCGGTGCCTCCATCTACCGCGCCCGGGTGCGCAACAAGGCGCAGCTGGCCTACGACGCGGTGTCGGACTGGATCGAAGCCAAGGGCGAACTGCCGGCTGCAGCCCACCGCATCAAGGGCATGGACGTGCAGCTGCGCCTGCAGGACGATCTGGCGCAGAAGCTGCGCGTGCTGCGGCGTGCCGAAGGTTCGCTGGAGTTCGAGACCTTTCAGCCGCGTGCGGTGTTCGACGGCGAGCGCATTGTCGACATCCGCTTGCAGCCGCACAACCGGGCGCGCCAGTTGATCGAGGAATTCATGATTGCCACCAACGGCTGCACGGCCCGTTATCTGGCCGGTCTGGGCGATGTCTCATTGCGCCGCGTGGTGCGCTCGCCCGAGCGCTGGCTGCGCATCGTGGAGGTGGCCAAGGACTATGGTGTGACGCTGCCCAACGAACCCGACGCCCAGGCGCTGGAGGCTTTTCTGGCCAGGCAGCACAAGCGCGACCCGCTGCGCTTTCCCGACCTGTCGCTGGTCATCGTCAAACTCATGGGTTCCGGCGAGTACGTGGTGGAGCGGCCGCAGGGCGAGCCCATCGGCCACTTCGGCCTGGCGGTGCAGGACTACATGCACTCCACGGCGCCGAACCGCCGTTACCCGGACCTCATCACGCAGCGTCTGCTGAAAGCCGCGCTGGCCGGCGAGAAGCCGCCCTACACCGGCGCCGAGCTGGCCGAACTGGCGGCCCACTGCACCGCCCAGGAGGACGCGGTGCAGAAGGTGGAGCGGCAGCTGCGCAAATCGGAAGCGGCGCTGCTGCTGCACTCGCGCATCGGCCAGCGTTTCGAGGGCCTGGTGACCGGCATCAACCCCAGTGGTACCTGGGTGCGCATCTTCGAGCCGCCAGCCGAAGGCCGGCTCCGGGGCGATCTGCCGGAGCTCAAGGTGGGGCAGCCCTTGCGTGTGAAGCTGGTTTCCACTTCGGTGGAGCGCGGCTTCATCGACTTCGAAATCACCCATTGAGGGGTGCGCGGTGAGGTGTTGACGCCCCGTTCTGCCGGACGCCCCTTTTAAGCCGGGGTCGCCTGTGCCACCCGGTTGCGACCCGACTGCTTGACGCTGTAGAGCGCATCGTCCGCAGCAATGATGAGTTTTTCCAGGTCCTGGCCCGGCTGCAACTGGGCCACGCCGAAACTGGCCGTGATCTGGATGCGGGCGCCGTCCTTGGCGAGGACTGTCATCTCCTGGAGTGCACACCGGATCCGCTCCGCAAAATCGGCGGCGGTCGCCAGGTCGGTGTCGGGCAGAAGCATGATGAACTCTTCACCGCCCCAGCGCGCCACGCAGTCGCTGCTGCGGGTCAGTTGCGTCAGGATCTGGCCGACCTTGACCAGCACTTCGTCACCCATGGCGTGGCCATGGCGGTCATTGATGTTCTTGAAAAGATCGATGTCCAGGATGACCGCTGCCAGCGGGCGCTGGTGCCGCACCGCCACACTGCGCGCTACTTCGGCCTGCTCCAGAAAACCGCGCCGGTTGGTCAGCAGGGTCAAGGCATCCACGCGGGCATCGCGCTCGGCGTCCAGGCGCTTGAGCATCTGCGCACGGATGAAATGCACCAGCGCCAGTTGCAGCAGCAGGGCTTCGGCCATAGTGCCCATTTCCACACCGCGGTAGGTCCAGGCGTTGAAAGGCAGCAGGCCCCAGACGGAAAAGGTGGTGGCACTCAGCCCGATGGCTGACGCGATGCCCGAGGCCAGGAAATACCCGGCGGCGGCCTGCCCCCGTCGTTGGGCCAAGGCACCAATCGGCACCAGGGCCACCGAGAAAACGCCGCTCACCAGGAACGCGGTGCAGACCGCCGTGGCGTGCCAGTTGAAGACGACCATCACCAGCATCCACGTGATGACGCCACGACATGCCCATTTGATACTGCGTCCGAGCGCCGGTATGGACTGGTCCAGCTCCAGAAACTCGCGGGCGAACTTCAGGCCCGCGGTGGCCGAGAGCACCATGAGGACCAGGATGACATAACGCTGGAAGTAGGGCGCTTCGGGCCACAGCCAGGCCATGCCACGGCCGGTGTAGGACAGGTTCATGGCGACAAAGCTCAGCAGGTACAGGGCGTAATACAGGCTGTTGCGCCGGCCCAGACCGAAGTACATGATCAGGTTCAGGATGGACAGCGCGGCCAGAAAACCATACAGGACGCCGTAGCTGGTGTGTTCAAACTTGGCCTGCTGTGCCAGGGCTGCCGGCGTGAGCAGTTGCACGTTCACGATCATCGGATCCGGCGTGGCAAAACGGATCAGCAACTCGCTGCGCCCTGGCGGGAAGCTGTGCTCAAACAGATAACCCAGCGCGTCGTCCAGATACGGGGCGCCGGCCAGGGCGTCGCCCGTGTGCCAGTGGACGGTGTCGCCCGCGGGGTGGATCACATGCACATCAAGTGCGTCCGTCCAGCTCGGGTTCACGGCGAGTTGCCGGGGCAGGGGCTGGTTCGTCGGGTTGTTGATCACCCAATGCCCCCAGACCGGGCCATGCCCAATGCCCAGTTCCAGCACGGGTGACGTGACGGGCGGGCGTTGTTCCGAGGCAAAGGCCTGCCTAGCCGCGGCCAGGCTCTGCGGGGCGCCGGTCTCGACCAGCAGGCGCATGTGCTGGCCCAGCGGTTGCGGCGACGGTGCCAGCGCGTCGACTGTGTCGGGCACATCCGCGGCCTGGACCGTGGCACCAAGCCCCAGCAGCAGGGCCAGCAAAAAGTGCCGAAAGAATGCCAGCACAGGCCGGACTTGCGCCCAACTTCTTGTACGTGCGGTTCGCGTACCTGTTTTGCTCCGCGTCATGGGACTCTCTTTTTCTTGTTCAGATGGGCCGGGGCTGACTGTCGCAGGCCGCTGTTGGGAGTCATTCTAGGTGGCGCGGATGACTGTCATGTACCCCGGCTGTAACCGGGGCCTGCGAGCGACCCCGCCAGAGTTCAAGCTTTGGGGCATGAAGCTGATTTTCACCAGCGGCAGAGCGAGGCCTTGTGGTGACGAGGCAAGCGCCGGCCGAGCGCGCACGATACGGCTGATGGCCGGTGTGACGTCCACCGGGAAGTAATAATGTCGACATGAATACACCAATCTCTTTGCATCAACTTCCACAGAAAAACATTTTTCGCCCGGGCGATGTGTTCGTCTTGTTCGGCGAACTGTTTGGACGCGGTTATGCCAATGGTCTCGTCAATGAAGCGCGCAAGGCGGGAATGACGATCGTCGGCATCACTGTTGGGCGGCGCGACGAAAACAACGCGCTGCGCCCTCTGAACGACGAAGAGTTGGCGGCGGCGGAGCACGGGCTGGGCGGAAAAATCATCAATGTGCCGCTGATGGCAGGCTTCGACCTCGATGCGCCGGCCGGTGAACCCACCCCCACCGATTTGCTCGGGAGCTTGACGCTCAAGACCTGGGTCGACGACAAGCTGGACTGGGCGCATATCGAAAAATGCCGGGAAGTCGGCGTCAAGCGTTTCAGGGATTCCCTGACCGAAGTCATGACCCTTCTGAACGGCATGATCCCTGATGGCCGCAATGTCTTTTTTGCCCACACGATGGCGGGCGGCATTCCCAAGGCCAAGGTGTTCCTGGCCATCGCCAACCGCGTCTACAAAGGGCGCGGAGACCGTTTCCTGTCATCCCAGACGCTGCTGGACAGCGATCTGGGAAAGCTGATTCTGAAGAACTTCGATGAAGTGTCGGCCAACACGTTTCAGCATCTCATTGACGCCAGTGCGACGATTCGTGCGCGTGTAGAGGCTTCAGGCGGCCAGGTTCGCTATTCGGCCTACGGTTACCACGGGACGGAAATTCTCATCGGCGACCGTTACCAGTGGCAGACCTACACCAACTACACCCAAGGGCAGGCCAAGATGCGGCTGGAGCGCATTGCCCAGACGGCGTGGAGCAACAACATCAAGGCAACGGTCTTCAATTGCCCGGAAATTCGAACCAACTCGTCCGATATCTTCGCTGGCGTCGAGTTGCCGCTGATCTTGCTTCTCAACGCGCTGAAAAAAGAGGGTGGCGGTGCCTGGACCGAGTCGCAATGGCAGGCCTGCCGTGCGCTCCTGAGCGACGAGGTCACGCTGGAAGATGTTCTTCAGAAGGTCATCGACTTCCAGAGCAGCGACGTGATGCAGGACTTCCGCAACTTTGTAGCCTGGCCCATGCCCAATAGCCCGGCGCAGGCCGACCTGACCATCGGTACCTCGGACGAAGTCCAGAAGATGCACAAGGACAGCAAAAACCTGATCACCGACCTGCTCAGCAGCCTCGTCATCGAAGCCACCGGGCCGCTGATGTTCCATGAGTCGTCCGCCCCTGCGGGGCCGGTGCTGTGGCTCAACCATGACATCATTGCCCGGCAGTTGAATCAGCTGCACGCCTGAGGCCCGCGGTCACTGCTCCCAGACATACTGGACAGTCAGGCACGAAAACAAAACGGGGCCATCTGGCCCCGTTTTGTTGATTCAGCGAGTTACATGCTGGTGTAGTTCGGACCGCCGCCACCTTCGGGCGTGACCCAGACGATGTTCTGCGTCGGGTCCTTGATGTCGCAGGTTTTGCAGTGCACGCAGTTCTGCGCGTTGATCTGCAAGCGATCGGTGTTGTCGTCGTTTTTCACGAACTCGTACACGCCGGCCGGACAGTAGCGGGCCTCGGGGCCGGCGTACTTGGCCAGGTTCACATTGACCGGCACCGAGGCGTCTTTCAGCGTCAGGTGCGCCGGCTGGTTTTCCTCGTGGTTAGTGTTGCTGATGAACACGCTGCTCAAGCGGTCGAAGGTTAGCTTGCCATCCGGCTTCGGATAGACGATCGGTTTGCACTCGGCCGCCGGCTTGAGGTAGACGTGGTCGGGTTTGTCGCGGCGCAGCGTCCAGGGGATGTGGCCGCGCAGCACGAACTGCTCGAAGCCGTTCATCAGCGTGGCCACGGTCAGGCCCTTCTTGAACCAGCTCTTGAAGTTGCGCGACTTGTTGAGTTCGGTGTAGAGCCAGCTCTGCTCAAACGCTTCGGGGTAGGCACTCAACTCATCGTGTTGGCGGCCGGCCACCACGGCGTCATACGCCGCTTCAGCGGCTAGCATGCCGGTCTTGATGGCGGCGTGGCTGCCCTTGATGCGGCTGACGTTCAGGTAGCCGGCATCGCAGCCGACCAGCGCGCCGCCCGGGAACACGGTCTTGGGCAGGCTCATCAGACCACCGGCGGTGATAGCGCGCGCGCCATAGGCCAGGCGCTTGGCGTTGACTTCGCCCTGGTCGTTCTCGAAGTACCAGCGGATGTTGGGGTGAGTCTTCCAGCGCTGGAACTCCTCGAACGGGCTGAGGTAGGGGTTGCTGTAGTCCAGGCCGACCACGTAGCCGATGGCGACCTTGTTGTCTTCCAGGTGGTACATGAAGGCGCCACCGTAGGTGTCGTTCTCCATCGGCCAGCCGGCGGTGTGCATGACGAAACCGGGGGTGTGACGCGAGGGGTCGATCTCCCACAGCTCCTTGATGCCGATGCCGTAGGTCTGCGGGTCGCGGCCCTCGTCGAGCTTGTATTTGGCGATGAGCTGCTTGCCCAGGTGGCCGCGCGCGCCTTCCGCGAACACGGTGTACTTGGCGTGCAGTTCCATGCCGAGCTGGAAGTTCTCGGTCGGCTCAGCGTCCTTGCCCACGCCCATGTTGCCGGTGGCCACACCCTTGACGGAGCCGTCCTCGTTGTACAGCACTTCGGCGGCGGTGAAGCCGGGGAAGATCTCCACACCCAGCGCTTCGGCCTGGGTGCCCAGCCAGCGCGTGAGGTTGCCCAGGCTGATGATGTAGTTGCCATGGTTCTGCGCGCACTCGGGCAGGAACATGTTGGGGGTGCGGGTGGCGCCGGTTTCGCTCAGGAAGCTCCAGGCGTCATCGGTCACCGGCTGGTTCAGCGGGGCGCCGAGTTCCTTCCAGTTCGGGAACAGTTCAGTCAGGGCACGCGGGTCCATGATAGCGCCCGAGAGGATGTGCGCGCCGGGCTCGCCGCCTTTTTCCAGCACCACGACCGAGACGTCCTGGCCTTTTTCTGCGGCCAGCTGCTTGAGGCGGATGGCCGTGGCCAGGCCGCCGGGGCCGCCGCCGACCACCACCACGTCGTATTCCATCGATTCGCGGGGGCCGTACTGGGCCAGGATTTCTTCGTTCGTCATGGAGGCTTCTTTCTTCTGAAGTCGCTTGATAATGAGGCCGGGATGTTAGGGGTAAACGAGACCCCGGCCTGTCGAATGCGTGACTGATTTTAATTCGGTTCGGCAGCAAAATCGAACGGTCGTTCTATTTTTGTTTTTGAAAGGCGAGCTTCATGGCTTACAGCATCGATCTCTCCGGCCGTGTGGCCTTCATCACCGGTGCCTCCGGTGGCCTGGGGGCCCAGTTTGCCCGCACATTGTCCCAAGCCGGCGCCGCCGTGGTGCTGGCCAGCCGTCGGGTGGAAAAACTCAAGGATCTGCGCGCCGAGATCGAAGGCGCGGGCGGCGACGCCCACGTGGTGGAACTGGACGTGACGGACGTGGACTCCATCAAGGCCGCCGTGGCGCGCGCCGAGACCGAGGTCGGCTCGATCGACATCCTGATCAACAACTCAGGCGTGAGCACCACGCAGCGCCTGGTGGATGTGACCGAGGCCGACTACGACTACGTGCTGGACACCAACACCAAGGGCGCCTTTTTCGTCGCGCAGGAGGTGGGCAAGCGCATGCTGGCGCGGGCCAAGGGTTCGGCGCCGGGCACCTTCACCGGCGGGCGCATCGTCAACATCGCTTCCATGGCCGGGCTCAAGGTACTGCCGCAGATCGGCATCTACTGCATGAGCAAGGCCGCCGTGGTGCACATGACGCGTGCGATGGCCGTGGAGTGGGGCAAGTTCGGCATCAACGTCAACGCCATCTGCCCGGGCTACATCGACACCGAGATCAACCACCACCACTGGCAGACTGAGCAGGGGCAAAAACTCATCAACATGCTGCCGCGCAAGCGCGTGGGCCAGCCGCAGGATCTGGACGCGGTGCTGGTGATGCTGTGTTCGAACGAAAGCCATTTCATCAACGGTGCGGTGATTGCCGCCGACGACGGGTTCGGTACATGAAGATCGAGCTGCCCGAGCACAAGAAACTGGTTGCCGAGATGGCCATGCCCATCCGGTGGGGCGACATGGATGCCATGGGGCATGTCAACAACACGGTGTACTTCCGCTACCTGGAAACGGCGCGCATCGAGTGGTTCCGCACCATCCGCTGCGAGCCCGATCCGCAAGGGCAGGGGCCGGTGATCGTCAACGCCTTCTGCAACTTCTACAAACAGCTCGAATTCCCGGGAGATGTGGTGGTGAAGACCTATGTGAGCGACCCGGGACGCACCACCTTCGAGAGCTGGCACACCATCGAGCGGGTGGACCAACCGGGTGTGATCAGCGCCGCCGGCGGTGCCACCGTGATCTGGGTCGACTTTCCGCAGCAAAAGGCGGTGACGCTGCCGGACCGGATACGCCAGATCGTCAGTTGACCGCACTCGGGATGGGCGCAAAATAAGCAGCCAACCACGCTTGCTGCCATGCCCATTACCCACGTTCCTGCCTCCGACCTGCGCCTGGCCATCGATGCCCAGGCGCTTGGGTTCGCCGATACCTCCGAACTGCTGCACCACCCGCTGCCCTGGATCGGCCAGGAGCGCGCCGAGCAGGCCGCGCGCTTCGGCCTGCAGATGGACCAGCCGGACTACAACCTCTTCGTGCTGGGCGAGGTGGGCAGCGGGCGCACCACGCTGCTGTGCGAGATGATGCGTGCGGTGGCGGCCGAGCGACCGGTGCCGCCCGACCTGTGCTACCTGCACAACTTCGACGTACCCGAGCACCCGCGTGCGCTGCGTATGCCCGCAGGGCAAGGGCGGCAGTTGCGCCAGCTGATGGTGCAGCTCATCAAGACGCTGCAAAGCGAAATCCCGAAGCGCCTGGTGGGCCCCGACTTCAAGGCCGAGAGCGAGCGCCTGACCAAGACCTACAAGGCCGAGGAAGACCGCGCCTACGCCGAACTGGAGGCTTTTGCCGAGGCACGCAACTTTGCGTTGATCCGCGAGTCGGGCCGCATGGTTTTCACCCTGCGCGACGACAAGGGCGAGCCGCTGACCGAGGGCAAGGCGCTGGCGCTGCCGAAGGAGCGGCGCGTCGAGATTGACCGCATGGAAGAGGAGCTGCGCACCGAAATCACCCGCTTCATGGAGAAGACGCGCGCCATGGAGCGCGTGATGAACGAGGCGCTGGCGGCATTGCGGCGGCAGATCATCAAGCCCATGCTGGAGCATGAACTGCAGGAAATCCGCAACGAGCTGCGCAAGCAGATCAAGGACTCGGTCAAGCTCGGCAACTACCTGGAACAGGTGATGCACGACGTGCTGGAAAACCTGGAGCTGTTCCAGGTCGGCGACATGGACGAGCGCGAGAGCGAAGAAATCCGGCTGCAGGCACTGGCCGAGGTGCTGGCGCGCTACCACGTGAACCTGATGGTGGACAACCACGCGCTCAACGGTGCGCCGGTGATCGTGGAGGACAACCCGCTGTTTCGCGCGCTGTTCGGCAGCATCGAGTACCAGTCGGAAAACGACGTGCTGCTGACGGACTTCTCGCGCATCCGTGCCGGCAGCCTGCTCAAGGCGCACGGCGGCTTCCTGATGCTGCACCTGCGCGACCTGCTGGCCGACGAGCCGGTATGGGAGAAGCTGCGCCGCTTCCTGCGCAGCGGGCGGCTGCAGATCGAGGAGCCGGGCATGCTGTATTCGCCGATTGCGGCCATGTCGCTGCAGCCCGAGCCGGTGGACGTGGATGTGAAGCTCATCCTCATTGCCTCGGTGGAGGAGTACTACGCGGTACAGGAGGGCGACCCGGAATTCGCGCGCCGCTTCCGCTGCAAGGTGGACTTTGCCGAGAGCTTTGCCGCCAACGCCGAGTCAAGGCTGGCCAGCGCCATCTTCGTGGCGCACACCTGCCGCAAGATGGGGCTGCCGCACTTCAGCGCCGCCGCCGTGGCGGCCCTGCTGGAAGAAGCGCACCGCGAAGCGGAAGACCAGGCACGCCAGAGCGCCATCTTTGCCCACACCGAGGGGCTGGTGATGGAGGCGGCCGCCATGGCGCGTGCGCGCAGCGCCACGCGGGTAGAGGCGCAGGACGTGGAAGCCGCACGGCTGGCGCGCATCCACCGCCACGACTACCCGGAGCAGCGCCTGCAGGAAACCATTGTTGACGGCGAGCGCCTGCTGGATTTGCAGGGCGAGAAAGTGGCGCAGGTCAACGGCCTGACGGTGGTGGACCTGGGCGACTACCGCTTCGGCTTTCCGGTGCGGGTGACGGCACGCACCCATGCCGGCGACGAAGGCCTGCTCAACATCGAGCGCGAGGTGGAGCTCTCAGGGCCGATCCACGACAAGGGTGTGCTGATCCTGCACAGCTACCTGTCGTCGCTGTTCTCGCACATCGCACCGCTGGCGCTTAATGCGGCGGTGGTGTTCGAGCAGGAGTACAGCGGGGTGGAGGGCGACTCGGCCTCCTGTGCCGAGTTCTATGCGCTGTTGTCGGCGCTGGCCAATGCGCCGCTCAAGCAGGGCATTGCCGTGACGGGTGCTGTGAACCAGCGCGGCGAAATGCTGCCGGTGGGCGGCATCAACGAGAAGATCGAGGGTTATTTCCGCAGCTGCGAGTTGATGGGGCTCACCGGTGAGCAGGGGGTGCTGATTCCGCGCCGCAACCGCCGCCACCTGATGCTGGACCGCCGCGTGGTGGAGGCAGTGGCACAGGGACGCTTTCGGATCTACACCGCCGAACTGGCCAGCGAAGGCATGGAACTGCTGACTGGCTTGCCCTTCGGTGAGCTGGGCACCGGCGGTTATCCGCCGGACACAGTGCTGGGCCGGGCGCAGAAGACGCTGCAGGACTACCGCCGCGCCTGCCAGGCCTCAGGCGCCAAGCCGGAACGCCGGCCACGCACCCTGAAGTAGCCCGGTCCGGCCGGGTTCGCCGTTTGCCTCAGTTGCTCTTGGCCTTGCTGGCCATCTCATAAGACTTCTTCAGGTCGCGGTATTCCTCGCAGGAGAAGGTGCAAATCTTGTCGAGCGCGTCCAGGTGCTGCTTGGCCTTGTCCAACTGACCGAGCTGGATGTAGGCCTCGCCGATGTACTCGTGCGCGCCACGGTGTTTGGGGTCGATCGTCAGGGCCTTGTTGTAGGCGGCCAGGGATTCGTCATAACGCTTGAGGTGTCGCAGGCTGTAGCCCAACAGGTTGAAACCGTCGGCGTTGCCGGGGTTGGCGCGGGTGAAGTTGCCCAGCACATCAACGGCGCCGGTCCAGTTTTTCTGGCCGATCAGTTGCCGGGCCTGGGTCAGCTCCGAGGGCGGTGCCGACGTGCTGGTGCTTGTGTCATCCGCAGCCCAGACGACCTGGCTGCACAGAATGACGAGGAGAGAGGCGAGGAACTTGAATCGGCTCATGGGGTGCTCCAGCACGACTGCGGCGAAATCACCGCGTGACAAGGTCGGCGTCACAGCATAGTGGCCGGACATCCGCATTGCAAGTCGGCGCCCCGCTGATACCCTGTGAGGTAATGCGCTCGGCGCGAAGGCCGGCCTGGCGCCACCGCGTTGTCTAGCGGCCACCGGCCACGGCCCGGATCCAGCGGATGATTTCCGGCGCCGAGGCCGTGGGCGCCTCAAGATGGGTGGCATCCGGCTCGTACAGCCGGGTCTGCGGATGACGGGGCAAGGCATCGGCGGTTTCTTGCTTGAGCCGCAGCAGGCCCGGGTAGTCCCGGGTGGGAACGATGAGCAGCACCGGAATGGCGGGATTGAGCTTGCTCAGGGCCGTGGACTGGTTCATGGCGCCTGCCGGATCGAACCAGCTCAGGTAGGTGGCTGGGGCGACGACGATGGGGTAGCTGCCACGGGCGCTTTCGTAATCCATCAGGCGGGTTTTTTCATGGCCCTTGCCCTGGGCGACCAGCCGGCGGGCTTCTGTCATGGCGTCGGCCAGCTTCTCCCGGTACACCTTGCTGCCGGCGCTGCCGCCCGGTGCCATGGCAATGAGGCCGTCCACCTTGAGCTGGCCGCCGAGGTAGAGCGTGAACAGGCCGCCCTGGCTGTGGCCGGCCACAAACAGTTTCTGCGCACCCTGTTCGCGCAGCGTTGTCAGGGCCAGTTCCACTTCGGCCACGGCCTGGCTGACGGGGACGTCGTACTCGCGCCGGCCGGACCAGGGCATTTCCAGGTTGGCAACCAGCAGCCCCTGGTCCTTGAGCGCAGCGGCCAGATCGGCGACATGCTTGGTGGGCGAACCGCCTTTGCCATGCATGACGACGATGCCGATAGGGCCACCTTGTGCCGCCGCGGGCAGGGCGAGCCCTGCGAATGACAGCGAAATGCCCAGTGCGAGGATAAAGCGGCGAAACGATGCGGTCATGCGAATCTCCATGTTCGTGTCGGGTCGACGCTTCTGTGTACCCCACCGGAGGCAGCCGGATTGCGCCGGATGCGCCGCCTTACGGCTTCTGCTTTGGCACCCGGCCCATCAGGTAGAACTCGGGGTTGGGCATCATGTTGCTGAACGACGCCATGCGGTTGGACAGGCCGAAGAAGGCGGTGATGGCGGCAATGTCCCAGATGTCTTCGTCGCTGAAGCCGTGCGCGTGCAGCGCCGTGAAATCGGCCTCTTCAATCTCGTGCGAACGCAGACAGACCTTCATGGCGAAGTCGAGCATGGCGCGCTGGCGCGGTGTGATGTCGGCCTTGCGGTGGTTCACGGCCACCTGGTCGGCCACCAGCGGCTTTTTCTCGTAGATGCGCAGGATGGCGCCGTGCGCCACAACGCAGTACAGGCACTGGTTGGCCGCGCTGGTGGTGGTGACGATCATCTCGCGGTCACCCTTGGTGAGGCCCGAGTCCTCCTTGAGCATCAGGGCATCGTGGTAGGCGAAGAAGGCGCGCCACTCGGCCGGGCGGCGCGCCAGCGCCAGGAAGACGTTGGGCACGAAGCCGGCCTTCTCCTGCACTTCCAGTATCTTGGCGCGGATGTCGTCGGGCAGGTCTTTGATCTCGGGATGGGGGTAGCGGCTCATGTGTGTCTCCTCGTTGTTCTGCCGCAGATTATGCTTGGTGCTTGACACGCAACTTGCAGCCAAAAACAGGAGAACGATTCATGGATGCCGAGTACGAAAAAGGTCTGGCCACGCGCAAACAGGTGATGGGCGAGGACTTCGTGGCCAATGCCTTTGCCAACGCCACCGAGTTCACGCTGCCAATGCAGCACTACATCACACGCAACGCCTGGGGCGACGTCTGGCAGCGCGAGGGGCTGGACCGCAAGACACGCAGCCTGATCACCGTGGCCATGTTGACCGCCCTGGGCAAGCAGCACGAACTGAAAGGCCACGTGCGCGGCGCGCTCAACAACGGCGCCACGGTCACCGAGATTCAGGAGGTCCTGCTGCACGCCAGCATCTACTGCGGCGTGCCCGCGGCGGTGGATGCCTTTCGCTCGGCGGCGGAAGTGATCGACGCCAAAAAATAAGGGCCGGATTGGCATCCGGCCCTTGTGGAATATGCGCGAAATGCTACTAAATCAATAGCATTTCCGGGTCGACTCAGCGCAGCTGGAGCAGGTTGCTGTTGCTGGTCGCATTGAGCTTGAAGGCGCTCACGGCCTCGGCCAGCAGACGGGCCTGCTCCTGCAGACTTTCGGCGGCAGCGGTGGACTCTTCCACCAACGCTGCGTTTTGCTGCGTCATCTGGTCCAGCTGGTTGACGGCGACATTGACTTGGCTGATGCCCTGA
Organism: Hylemonella sp.; assembly: GCA_030680575.1. Taxonomy (GTDB): domain Bacteria; phylum Pseudomonadota; class Gammaproteobacteria; order Burkholderiales; family Burkholderiaceae_C; genus Hylemonella. The sequence continues at coordinate 69,627 of JAUXVI010000024.1, read as the reverse complement.
CTCTGCTCAGAGGCGGCAGCGCTGATCTCGCCAATGATGTCGGTCACACGGCTGACGCTGGCGACAATTTCGTCCATGGTGCTGCCGGCTTCCTTCACTTGCTGGGAGCCCGATGCCACGCTGCTGACACTGGCGTCGATCAGCGACTTGATTTCCTTCGCCGCTTCGGCCGAACGACCGGCCAGGCTACGCACTTCGCTGGCCACCACGGCAAAACCGCGGCCTTGCTCGCCGGCACGTGCAGCTTCCACGGCCGCATTGAGCGCCAGGATGTTGGTCTGGAAAGCAATGCCATCGATCACGCTGATGATGTCGGCAATCTTCCTGGAGCTGGCGTTGATCTCGTCCATGGTGGACACCACTTGCGAGACCACCTGACCGCCGCGCTGCGCCACTTCGGCTGCGGAGGAGGCGAGCTGGTTGGCCTGCCGTGCCGAGTCGGCGCTCTGGCGCACGGTGCTGGTCAGCTCTTCCATCGAGCTGGCGGTTTCTTCCAGGTTGCTGGCGGTCTGCTCGGTGCGGGCGCTCAAGTCCTTGTTGCCGGTGGCGATCTGCACGCTGGCAGTCGACACATTGTCGACCACGCGGCGCACCTGGCTCAGCGAGTTCTGCAGTGCAGTGCGCATCTGGTCGAGGGCGCGCAGCAGCTTGCCAGTCTCGTCGCTGGCGTAGCTGTTCTGCGGGGCGCCAGTCAGATCCATGTCGGCAATGGCCTGGGCCATGGTTTCCGCGCGGCGTAGCGGCTGCGTGATGCTGCGTGCCAGCAGCACGGCCAGCACGATGCCCAGGCCCAGGCTGAGCAGGCTGCTGACCAGCAGCAGAGTCCTGCTTTGGGAGAGCATTGTTTCGCTGCGCTTGGCGGCCTCATCGAGCTGGGCACGCTGGGCGTCCACCATTTGCTGGACGCCGGCAAGGTAGTCGCGTGAGGTGGGTTCGAAGCGTTCGTTGAAGACCTTGCTGGCGCCTTCCACGTCGCCGGCCTGCTTGAGCTTGCTGACTTCTTCACGCGCAGCCAGGTAGTTCTTGCGCAGGGCGCCCACCTTGTCGAACAGCTGGCGTTCCTCCGGCGTGTCCATCTTCTCTTCGATGAACTTCTGCAGGACATTGGTCTGCTTGATCGACTCGGCCGAAGCCGGTGCGAAGTAAGCGACCAGGCCGGTGTCGCTGCTTTTGGCAATGGCTGCGGCGCGCTGGACACCGGCCGTGGTGTGACGCAGCCAGTCGGCGCCGGCGCGCTCGGCCTTGACGTTGTCCTGCACCATGGCATCGATTTCATGGCCCAGCTGGCTCAGCTTCAGGATGGTGAAAAAGCTGCTGGCCATGAACAGGGCAAGAATGATGCCCAGCACAATGGCCAGACGCTTGCTGATTGAGAGGTTGTTCAGAAACATGATCGTTTTCTTGAAGAGGATGCTCAGATACCGCGAAATGAGACCGGAGTGGTCTTGAGACGGATACCTTGCAACTGTGACAGATACGGCGTAGCTCAGTGCGCTGATTCGAGACTGCTTTCTGGGACAGTTCGCGCTTTAGGCGTCGGACGACTGGAAACGAATGGTCATGCGTGTCAGCATGACCGGTTCGAAGCAGTATTTGAATTATAGGTTTCCAAGCGTTGAAACTGTGTGTCGTTTTGATGACTTCGCCGATCGCTTGCGCCGGCAGCCAGATGCCGCCTAAGCTGATCCGGCATTTTCCACAAAATAGCTGATGTGCTTGCGCGGGCTCAGGTAGTCGAACACCGGCTTGGGCAGCGCCGAGGGACGCAGGGTGCGGTCCACCGAGTCGTCCAGGTCGCGGCGCAGGTTGACGATGGCTGCCTGGGTTTTGGGGATGGCCGCGTCGTACAACATCAGGTTGGGGTGCAGCAGGTCGGAGGAGTCGATCGACATCACGATGCCGACCTTGCCGCTCTTGAGCATGACGATGGTGCCCGGCGGGTAAATGCCCATGGACTTGATGAAGGCCGACAGCAGGGTCTTGTCGTATTTGGCGCCTTCGGTCTTGTACATGAAAGACAGGGCTTCCGACGGTGTTTTACAGCGTGCGCTCACGCGCTGGTTGCACAGGTTGTCGTAGGTGTTGGCAATGGTGACGATGCGGACTGCCTGGTCAATCTCATCACCCTTCAAGCCTTTGGGGTGGCCGCTGCCATCGGCCATCTCGTGATGGAACAGGATGATTTCCTTGACCCGGCGCGGCAGTGTTTCTACCGGTTGCATGAGCTTGATGCCGTAGCCCGGGTGCATTTCCAGCAGCTTGGTTTCGGATGGCGTCAGGTCCTCGTCCTTGAGCAGGACCTGGCTGGGGACCATGGTCTTGCCAATGTCGTGCAGCATGGCGCCCTGAGCGATGTCTTGCAAGGTCTGCGCATCCTCGATGCCGACGGCATGGGCCAGGATCAGCGCCAGCATTGTCACGTTGAGGCTGTGGAAATGCGAGCTGCTGTCGGACGCGTTGTCGCCCATCAGGTGAATGAAAGGGTTTTGTCTGGCGAGAAAAATCTCACTCAGCTGAGCTGCAATTTCGCTGGCCTGCTCGGCGGCCTGAGCCGGGTTGTTGTTGGCCAGACGCATGACGTTCTTGACGGCATTGGCTGTTTTGACATATTTGCGCTCGGCAGCCTGGATTTGCTCCATTTCCTGACGCAAGGACTCGATGCGCTCCTTCTTCTGCTTCATCAGCTCGTCCAGCGCGGTGGCTGCGACAGCGGGTGCGGCCGGCGCTGCTGGCTGGGCCGGTATCGGGAGCGGCTTGGCATCGCTCTTTTGCGGCAGGTATTCGATTTCCTTCAGCCCCAAAGACCGGAGGGTGTCCAGCTGCTTTTGATCCTTGATCTTGAAACTGCTGAAGAGGAAGGGATGCCCCACCCAGCCGTCAAGCTTGACGTGCATGCCAATGCAGAGCTGATCGATGCCAACCTTCGTTCGTGTGTTCATTGAATCGAATGCTTTGTAAATGAATTGACCGCGTGTCGAGGATGCCTGCGCTTGCGTGAGTGCATCACTGAATTTAAGTGATCAATATGAAGCATGCGTGAAGTTGGATCGTTGACCGCTGCAGGCGAAAGACATCGAGCGTGCTGCCGTGGATTCAACCGCCCACGAGCTTGTGCACCAGGTCGGCCGTGGTGCTGGCTTTGTACTTGCGCATCAGCCGAGCCCGGTAGATCTCCACCGTGCGATGGCTGATGGTCAGGGCCTTGCCGATTTCCTTGGAGGTCAGACCGTCCAGCAAGTGGGCTGCCACCTCGCGTTCGCGTGCCGTCAACTCGGCCTTCACCGGGCGGTGCGAGCTCAGGTCCTGGAAGGTCCAGATGCCGGCGCCGTGCGGCTCGGCCGGGTCGAAGGCGCGGCCGGTGACGTGACACCAGAAGGTTTCCCCCTTGAAGCGACCGTCCATCCGTTTCATGATGCGGTCGTCGGCATAAGTGCCCTGGCGGCTCATGATGGGGATGATGCGCGCGCCGATGCGCTCGAACTCGTCGGCGCTGGGGTAGAGCACCAGGAAGGACTGGCCGACCAGTTCATCATGTGTGGTGCCGAACATCTCGCACACATGGCGGTTGCAGTCCACAATCACACGGTTGCGAGACAGCACCAGGCCGATGGGGGCAAGTTCGAAGGCAAGGCGATAGTCAATGTCCATGGCGGCAAGTGTCGGTGGCGAGGGGCTGGGGTGCATCAGGGTTGCAATTTACGCGGAACTACGTAATCCAGTAGGTAGTATCGTACGCCCATTGATTCTTCAAAGGAGAGCAGCGTGAACAAGATTTACCCGAGTGCCGCCAAGGCGCTCGAAGGCGTCATCCAGGACGGCCAGCTGATCGCCGTCGGCGGTTTCGGCCTGTGCGGCATTCCCGAGGCCCTGATCGACGCCGTGCGCGACAGCGGCGTGAAGAACCTGACCGCCATTTCCAACAACGCGGGTGTCGACGACTTCGGTCTGGGCAAGCTGCTGCAGACGCGCCAGATCAAGAAGATGATCTCCAGCTATGTGGGCGAGAACAAGGAGTTCGAGCGCCAGTACCTGGCCGGCGAGTTGGAGCTGGAGTTCACGCCGCAGGGCACGCTGGCCGAGAAGCTGCGCGCCGGCGGCGCCGGCATCCCGGCCTTCTTCACCAAGACCGGTGTCGGCACCGTGGTGGCCGAGGGTAAGGAGCTGCGCGAGTTTGACGGCGAAACCTATGTGATGGAGCGCGCCCTGCTGCCCGACGTGGCGCTGGTGAAAGCCGACATCGCCGACCGTTCGGGCAACCTGCGCTTCAACCTGACGGCGCGCAACTTCAACCCGGCCGCCGCCATGGCCGGCAAGATCTGTATCGTGGAAGTGGAGCGCATCGTCGCCACCGGCGAGCTGGCGCCCGACGACATCCACCTGCCGGGTATCTATGTGCACCGCATCGTGCACAACCCCACGCCTGAGAAGCGCATCGAGAAGCGCACCACCCGCGACCGTAAAGTTTAAGGAGCACGAACATGGCTTGGACCCAAGACCAAATGGCCGCGCGTGCGGCGCAGGAACTGCAAGACGGTTTTTATGTGAATCTCGGCATCGGCATCCCGACGCTGGTGGCCAACTTCGTGCCCGACCACATCGAGGTCTGGCTGCAGAGCGAGAACGGCATGCTGGGCATCGGCCCCTTCCCGTACGAGGACGAGGTGGACGCCGACCTGATCAACGCCGGCAAGCAGACCGTCACCACCATCAAGGGCTCGGCCATTTTCGGCAGCCACGAGAGTTTTGCCATGATCCGCGGCGGCAAGATCAACCTCTCCATCCTCGGTGCCATGCAGGTGAGCGAGCAGGGCGATCTGGCCAACTGGATGATCCCCGGCAAGATGGTCAAGGGCATGGGCGGTGCCATGGACCTGGTGGCCGGCGTGCCGCGTGTCATCGTGCTGATGGAGCACGTGGCGAAGAAGAAGGACGGCACCGAAGACCTGAAGATCCTGCCCCAGTGCACCCTGCCGCTGACCGGTAAGGGCGTGGTAGACCGCATCATCACCGACCTGGCCGTGATGGACGTCACACCGCAAGGGCTGAAGCTGGTGGAGCTGGCGCCGGGTGTGACACGTGAGTTCGTGCAGTCCAAGACCGGGGTGACGCTGGTTTGATTGTTTTGAGCGAACCAGAGGGTTCGACCCCTCTTACACCTCCAGAATAAAAAACGGCCCTTCATGGGCCGTTTTTTATTCTGGAGCGGGTGAAGGGAATCGAACCCTCGTATGAAGCTTGGGAAGCTGCCGTTCTACCATTGAACTACACCCGCGAATCGGTCGGGATTCTACAGGAGGCAAGGATGAGGGTTTCCCTGGGCGGGTGACGGGTATACAGGCCGGGGGTGAGGGTTTATGCTGGGAAACTTCGAAACCTGCAGGGTGCTCCATGACAGCAAGTACCGCAACTATCCGCAAAGCCGGGCTGCAGATCGTTCTGTCGTGTCTGGCGATGGTTTTTCTCGGTGCGACGATCTTCTTGCCCGTGTACGCGCAGGACAGACCGGCGCTTTCGGATGCTGACAAGCAGAAGGTGATGACCTGGATGGCGCGCAGGGCGGCGTCGGCGCACCAGCCGTATTGCTACCGCCAAAGCGACCCGCGCGGCGTGGGTAAACCACTGGAGGAGTGTGCTCCGGGTGAGCAGGAAAACGGTGCTCTGTGCTACCCGCAGTGCCGTGAAGGCTATGGCGGCGCAGGGCCGGTGTGCTGGGAGCACTGCCCCTCCGGCTATACCGACACCGGCGCGCTGTGCACACGGGGCGCAGACACCACTCATCTGCACTATCAGGCGGCGAATTGTCCCAGCCATTTCAGGAACATGGGGGCATCCTGCTACCGCGCGTGGCCACCCAAGTCGATCAGCATGAGCCACATGACTTGTCCTGCCGGCATGTACCGCAAGGGAGGCTTCTGCTATCAAAGCTGCCCGGAAGGCTATTCGAACACAGGCGTCAGCTGTTTCCGGCCGGTCGACACGCTTGCCAAGAAAACCTACACGCGCGGCGCGGGCTCATCGATGCAGTGTGAGGCGGGTCAGGAGGAAGATGCGGGCTTGTGCTATTCGCAATGCAAGGCGGGTTTCCACGGCGTTGGGCCCGTGTGCTGGCAAAACTGTCCAGACGGCAAGGTTGGGTGTGGAGCCGGCTGTGCCTCCAGCAAGATGCAGTGCGTATCCAGCACGGCTAATATGGTCATCGCGCCGTTGATGTTGGCGGTCAACATCCTGACCTTTGGGGAGAGTTCGGAAACCGAAGCGGCGATGAAGGAGGTCAAGGCGGCAGCTGCCGCGCGTGACCTCAAGGCCACACGTGCCGCCTTCGGGCGCCTGCTGGAGGGCTACGCCGTCCGTCTGGAGGAGATGACCAGCAAGGAAGTGGTAGACACGCTCAAGCAGCAGTTCACAACCAATGCCTACAAGTGGGTTGCCAAGGAGTATGTGAAGCTGGAATACCAGATGGCGGTCAAGCAACAGGGGCCGCAGGCCGATCAGACGTTGCGTGATCTGGCGGGGCTGGATCCTACGGGCGTGGCCGGCGTGGTCGAGGCCTATACGCAACCCAAATGCTTTGTGGATGAGCCTTTCCCGTCAGTCGCGGCTCAATACTGACCTGAACCAGTACAAAGGGGGAGATTGGCATGAGGACAAGAAATCTTCTGCAATTCAGCGGCGTTGCCGCAAGCCTGGTGCTGGCGGGCTGCGCCGGCCCGGGAGACAGGAATGCCCGGCCGGAAATGGTGATCGATCGCCAGGGCATCGACGTGGTGGCGGCTGACTATGCGCGCCAGTTCACCTATTTCAAGGCGCATGGCACGAAGGAGCGTTACTGCCGCGGGCCGGGACCTGACGCGATCACGACCAGCAGTTCGGGGGTCGAGCTGGGCGTGCCAACCCAATCGGGTGGCGTGGGCGCCATTGGCAGCAGTTCCGCCAGAGGGGGGGTCGATCTGGGCGGGCGCAACCCGGCGGTACTGATTTCGCGCGAGTTGCTTTACCGTGCGTGCGAACTGGCGTCCAACGTCAATGCCGATCCTGTGACCGAGTTGAGGATTTATCAGCAATTCCTGGACGCGATCGTCACTATTTCCAAGACACAGGTGTCCACCGGCAATGCGGCATTGGCGGCAACGCCCATGGCGCCAGCCCTGCCACAGCCGGTAGCTGCGGCGCCTCAGCCCAATCCGGTGGACGGCTCGACGACGAATCCCGGCAGCACGACCTCGGACACCATCACGCCGCCTGTGGACACGGGAACGCCATCGCCCACGATACCTTGATAGCCGTAGGTGGCTATTTCAGGATGTCGCCCAGACACAGGTACTTCATCTCGACGTAGTCTTCCATGCCGTGGCTGGAGCCCTCGCGGCCCAGGCCGGACTGCTTGACGCCGCCGAACGGGACATGCTCGGTGGCCAGGATGCCAACGTTGATGCCGACCATGCCGTACTCCAGCGCCTCGCTGACGCGGAAGATGCGGCCCACGTCCCGGCTGTAGAAGTAGCTGGCCAGGCCGAAGATGGTGGCGTTGGCCGCGTCGATGGCTTCCTGCTCGGTCTTGAAGCGGAACACCGGGGCGAAGGGGCCGAAGGTTTCCTCGGTGGCGCACAGCATGCTGGCGTTGGCTTCCGAAATCACGGTCGGCTCAAAGAACTGGCCACCCATCTTCTTGCCACCGGTCAGGATCTTGCCGCCCTTGGCCACAGCGTCGGCCACGTGGCGCACCACCTTGTCCACGGCAGCGTCCTCGATCAGCGGGCCCTGCGACACGCCGTCCTCGAAGCCGTTGCCGACCTTGACCGCCTTGACCTTGGCAGCGAACTTCTGCACGAACTCGTCGTACACGCCGTCTTGCACATAGATGCGGTTGGCGCAGACGCAGGTCTGGCCGGCGTTGCGGTACTTGCTGGCCATGGCGCCTTCCACGGCGGAGTCGATGTCGGCGTCGTCAAAGACGATAAAGGGGGCGTTGCCGCCCAGTTCCAGCGACAGTTTCTTGACCGTCGGGGCGCTCTGCGCCATCAGGATGCGGCCGACTTCGGTGGAACCGGTGAAGCTGATGTGGCGCACCACGTCGCTGGCGCAGAACACCTTGCCCACGGCGATCGAGTTGTCACCGTCGGCGGTGATCAGGTTGAGCACGCCGGCCGGAATGCCGGCGCGCACGGCAAGCTCGGCCGCGGCGAGCGCGGTCAGCGGCGTCAGCTCGGCCGGTTTGATGATGACCGGGCAGCCGGCCGCCAGTGCCGGCGCCACCTTGCGCGTGATCATGGCCAGCGGGAAGTTCCACGGCGTGATGGCCGCGCAGACGCCGATCGGCTGGCGGATTACCATCAGGCGGCGGTTGTTGTCGAAGGGAGGCAGGGTTTCGCCGTTGACGCGCTTGGCTTCTTCCGCGAACCACTCGACAAAGCTGGCGCCGTAGGCCACTTCACCCTTGGCCTCCGGGAAGGGTTTGCCCTGCTCGGCGGTCATGATGCGGCCCAGGTCTTCCTGGTTGGCCATCAGCAGGTCGAACCACTTGCGCAAGATGATGCTGCGCTCCTTGGCCGTCTTGGCACGCCAGGCCGGCCAGGCGGCATTGGCGGCCTTGATGGCCAGCTCGGCATCGGCCGGCCCCAGGTTGGCCACGTCGGCCAGCTTGGCGCCGTTGCTCGGGTCATGCACGTCAAAGCGCGTGGCCGCTGCCCCCTTGACCCATTGGCCGTTGATCAGCGCGTCGGTCTTGAGCAGGGTCGGGTCTTTCAGCAGGGAAAGCGGGGAGCTTTTCATGTCCATGGGAGTGTCTCTTCAGGGTGTTATGGGTATGGCAGACGATTTTGCCAGCATGTTTTGCCAAGGGGCATCACCGGGGCGACAGGGCGCGCCAAGCCATGCAAAACTTATAATCGTTTGTTCAAATAAATCAAGCAGTTACGTGCCCGCAGCGATTCTTGTCGGATCGGCGGCGCGGCCACCTACACACCATGAGCCAACCCGCCTTCTCCGTTGCCGACATCCGCAAGACCTTTCTGGACTTCTTTGCCGCCAAGGGGCACACCGTTGTCGCCTCCAGCCCGCTGGTGCCGGGCAACGACCCGACCCTGATGTTCACCAACTCCGGCATGGTGCAGTTCAAGGACGTGTTCCTCGGCACTGACAAGCGCAGCTACGTGCGCGCCACCTCGGTGCAGGCCTGCCTGCGCGCCGGCGGCAAGCACAACGATCTGGAGAACGTGGGCTACACCGCGCGCCACCACACCTTCTTTGAGATGCTGGGCAACTGGAGCTTCGGCGACTACTTCAAGCGTGAGTCGCTCAAGTGGGCCTGGGAGCTGCTGACCGAGGTCTACAAGCTGCCGCCCGAGCGCCTGCTGGCCACGGTGTATGCCGAGGACGACGAGGCCTACGACATCTGGACGAAAGAGATCGGCCTGCCGCCCGAGCGTGTGATCCGCATCGGCGACAACAAGGGCGGGCGCTACAAGTCTGACAACTTCTGGATGATGGCCGACACCGGCCCCTGCGGCCCCTGCAGCGAGATCTTCTACGACCACGGCGACCACATTCCCGGCGGCCCCCCGGGCAGCCCCGATGAAGACGGCGACCGTTTCATCGAGATCTGGAACAACGTGTTCATGCAGTTCAATATGGACGAGACCGGTGCCGTCACGCCGCTGCCGGCGCCCTGCGTCGACACCGGCATGGGCCTGGAGCGCCTGGCCGCCATCCTGCAGCACGTGCACAGCAACTACGAGATCGACCTGTTCGATGCGCTGATCAAGGCGGCCGCCCGTGAAGTCGGCACCACAGACCTGGCCAACCCCTCGCTGCGCGTGATTGCCGACCACATCCGCGCCACCGCCTTCCTGGTGAGCGACGGCGTGATCCCGAGCAACGAAGGCCGCGGTTATGTGCAGCGCCGTATCGTGCGTCGTGCTATCCGCCACGGCTACAAGCTGGGCCAGAAGAAACCCTTCTTCCACAAGCTGGTGGCTGAGCTGGTGCGCCAGATGGGTGATGCCTACCCGCGCCTGAAAGAACAGGAGCAGCGCATCACCGAGGTCTTGAAGGCCGAGGAAGAGCGCTTCTTCGAGACGCTGGAAAACGGCATGGAGATTCTGGATGCGGCCTTGGCCAACGCCAAGGTGCTGCCGGGCGAGGTGGCCTTCAAGCTGCACGACACCTACGGCTTCCCGCTCGATCTGTCGGCCGACGTCTGCCGCGAGCGCGGCCTGAGCGTGGACGAGGCCGGCTTCCACGCCGCCATGGACAAGCAGAAAGCGCAGGCCCGCGCCGCCGGCAAGTTCAAGATGGACAAGGCGCTGGAGTACAGCGGTGCCGGCAACGAGTTCGTCGGTTACGAGACGCTGGAGGCTGCTGCAAAAATCGTAGCGCTTTACGCCGACGGGACGCCGGTTGCAGCCCTGAAAGCCGGGCAAAACGGGGTGGTGGTGCTGGACACCACGCCTTTTTATGCCGAAAGCGGCGGTCAGGTTGGCGACGAAGGCCTGCTGCTGGCCGGCTCGGCCCGTTTCGACGTGGGCGACACGCAGAAGATCAAGGCCGATGTCTTTGGCCACCACGGCACCGTGGCCCAGGGCACGCTCAATGTGGGTGACCAGGTGACTGCGCTGGTGAACCTGGAAACACGTGCTGCCACCGAGCGCAACCACTCGGTCACGCACCTGATGCACAAGGCCTTGCGCGAAGTGCTGGGCAGCCACGTGCAGCAGAAGGGCTCGCTGGTGAATGCCGAGCGCACTCGTTTCGACTTCGCCCACAACGCACCCGTGACCGAAGCGCAGATCCGCGCCATCGAAGCCCAGGTGAACGCCGAGATTCTGGACAACGAAGCCACGCAGGCGCGTGTGATGGACATCGAGTCGGCGCAGAAGACCGGCGCCATGATGCTGTTCGGCGAGAAGTACGGCGACAGCGTGCGCGTGCTCGACATCGGCAGCAGCCGCGAACTGTGCGGTGGCACCCATGTGCAGCGCACCGGCGACATCGGTTTGTTCAAGGTGGTGGCCGAGGGCGGCGTGGCCGCTGGCGTGCGCCGTATTGAGGCCGTCACCGGCCAGAACGCGCTGGCCTACCTGCAGCAACTGGAAGACACCGTGACGCAGGCCGCCAGCACGCTCAAGGCACCGGCGACAGAACTCAACACCCGCCTGGGCCAGGTGCTGGACCAGGTCAAGGCGCTGGAGAAGGAAATCGCCGCCCTCAAGGGCAAACTGGCCTCCAGCCAGGGCGACGATCTGGTGACGCAGGCGGTGGACGTGAAAGGCATCAAGGTGCTGGCAGCGAAGCTCGACGGTGCCGATGCCAAGACCCTGCGCGACACCCTGGACCAGCTCAAGAACAAGCTCAAGACCGCGGCCATCGTGCTGGCAGCGGTGGACGGCGACAAGGTGCAGCTGGCCGCCGGCGTCACCGCCGACAGCGTGGGCAAAGTCAAGGCCGGTGAGCTGGTCAACTTCGTGGCCCAACAAGTTGGCGGCAAGGGCGGCGGCAAGCCCGACATGGCCATGGCCGGCGGTACTGATGCCAGCAAACTCGGTGCGGCGCTGGCCAGCGTGCAGGGCTGGGTGGCGGACAAGCTTTGATTGCTATAAATTTAATAGCTGTTGACGCATATAAAACAAGGGCTTAAGCCTGATTTGATGCCAAATCGAGAAATGCAGGAAGCCTCCGCCATGCGCCTGCGGCGTCAGGTGCTCCAGCGGCTGGCCGTCTGGGCGGGCGCGGTCAGCCTGCTGCCGACGGCTCGGGCCGCCAGCTTTGATCTGACGCGCTGGCCGCCCAGTCTGGCGGTACCGCCGTTGCAGGCCATGGATCTGCAGGGCAAGGTGTGGAAGCTGGCCGACCTGCGCGGCCGCGCCGTGCTGCTGAATTTCTGGGCCAGCTGGTGCGAGCCTTGTCGCAACGAGATGCCGACGCTGCAGCAACTGGCTGAGATCTATGGCCCCGAGAAACTGGTGGTGCTGGCGATCAATTTCCGCGAGGGGCCGCGCCGCATCAGCCAGTACGTGCAGTCCACCGGCATGAGCCTGCCGGTGCTGCTCGATCAGAGCGGTGACATTGCCAAGCAGTGGGGTGCCAATGTGTTTCCTACCACCATCCTGATTGATGCCGAGGGCCGGCCGCGCCAGCGTGTGCGCGGTGAGGTGGACTGGACCGGGCGCGAAGCGACGGCGCTGGTCGAGCCTTTACTACGACGCTGATGTCTACGGCGCTGACTTGCGCCGCAAGCCACCCAGGCGCGAGAGCGGTGCTTCGACCCAGCGCTCGAACAGCAGTGCCAGCCCCAGGCTGATCGCCCAACTGGCCAGCAGTACCCCAATGGCCATGGCGGTGCCTGCCGGAAGCAGTTTGGCAAACAGCGCGTTGCCCAGCATCAGCACCGGGAAATGGACCAGGAACAGGGCGTAGGAGCTTTGCCCCAACAGGCCGACGGCACGCGACAGCGGCGCCGGCATGACCGACTGGAATCGGCGGGTGTGATCGCGCCACTGCAACAGCGCCAGCAGCAGGGCCACCACCAGGGCCAGGGCAATGCGGCCACGAAAATCCAGCATCAGCGCGAACAGACCGGCCAATGCCAACAGCCCCAGCAGCTTGGCCGGATGGCGCGAGCTGCCGATCCAGTAGGCCAGGGCACCCATGCCGTAGGCGCCGAAGAAGTAGAGCGCCCAGTTGTCCCAGTCCGCATCGCGGTTGAAGAAGAACAGCGAGGCCAGCATCAGGCCCAGCACCAGCAACACAGCCCAGAGGCGGCGCCGGCCCAGCCAGAGCAGCAGCGTCATGAGGGCGAAGAGCTGGAAGTCGATGGCCACATACCAGACGCCGGCCGAGAGTGATTCCTGATCCAGCACGCTGTGCAGCAGCAGGGCGTGCGACAGGGTCTGGCCCCAGGTGGGCGCGGCAGGGATGAAGTCGTCAGCCAGCCAGTGGCGCGCCAGCATGGCCGCGACCATGGCCAGCAGCAAGGCGACGGTGAAGGGTAGGGCCAGGCGCTGGTAGCGCCGCCACAGCGTGCGCCAGGGCGAGCCGATGCGGATCTGGCCTTCGGGTGCCAGGTTGCGCGCGGCCAGGTAGCCGCCCAGCACCAGGAACACCTGCACCGCCATGCGTGCATAGTCGTACAGCCAGGCGGACAGGGTGGGGGCCGCCTGGCTCATGGCATCAGCCAGCGGGCCGTAGGCGGCAAAGTGATGCAGCACGATCAGTTGCGAGCCGATGAGCTTGAGCGCATCGATATGGGTCTGCCGGGCTTGCATCCCCGGATTTTATTCGGTGGGCAGTTGCAGGTCGGCCGTGCCGGGGCGGACCCAGCGTGCGAACTCGCGCGTGGTGTCGATGCCACCACCGGCTTCGGTGTAGACACCGCGCGGTTCGCGGTAGCGTGTCATCAGGGCCATGATGCGCGCCAGCTCGGCCGGGTTGCTGAGCGTGGCTTCGATCATCGGCTCGATGCGGACCTCGTCGATGCGGTGTTCGCCCTGCGCGTCCTGGTACAGACCATGGCGCCAGTGGTAGATCTCGACGCACTTGCTGACCAGGGTGTAGGGCTGCTGGTGCTTCCAGAAGTTGGTGAACAGGCCGCCGCCCTTGTACATGACCCAGGAGCCTTCAAAGCCCGAGGCGTTGGCGGAGGCCTCGTCGGGGTTGCGGAACCAGGTCCGGTCGCCGGGGACGTAGTAGAAAGGCGGCAGCGGCGCCTCCATCGAACCCTGCTCGCGCAGGAAGACCTCATGGAATTCGCCCGACATGATGGCGCGCCGGCTCCACAGTTCCTGCAGTTGCGCCAGCAGCGACGGGTTGCTCTGCGCCAACTCCTGCGCGATGCCGAGCAGGGTCACGTACTCGGTGGCGCGGTAGCAGGAGAAGGCGTACATCGTGCCGGAGATCTCCGGCTGGGTAGCCTGGGTCAGGGCGTCGATCAGCGACACGCCGGGCAGGATGGTGAAGCCGGTGGCTTTGTCGTAGGTCCAGTATTTCTCAGGCCGCTCTGCAGCGGCGGTGTCGAAGGCCAGCGTGGTCTTGCGTGCCGCCTGCACGATGTTGCGGCGGATGTGCACGGCCGATACCAGTTCGTCGATGCTCGGGTATTCGAAGGCGACCGGACCCATCAGCAGGGTGAGCACGATCTCGCGCAACAGGTCGGCCGCTTGGTTCACCGTGTCGAGTTGCAGTGTTTGTGCCAGTTGCAGGGTGTTGAAACCCGGGGCCCAGGCCTGCACGGCGGCGGCGTCCAGCCACAGGCGTACCCAGCTGCCCTGGCTGTCGCAACCCGATTCGGCATGGACCAGGGTGGCCAGCTCGCTGGCTTCGAGCCGCTCCAGCGCAGTCTGGTGGATGTGGGCGGTCGAGATGCCTTCCGTGCCGCGCAGCACGATGCCGCGGCAAGCGGGCACCTGCTGCAGGTCCGTCTGCATCATCGAGTGGTATGTCTCCAACCGCATTCTCATAACTTGTCGATCAATATACCCCAGGAAATGTGGGGGCAAACTTGGGGATTACACAGGGGTGGGCGGGGTCATAATCCACCCGCGGTGCCCGAGGGGCACGTCGCACGCGGTTCCGGGGCATTTTGACCTGCGCCGGCAGCGTTTTTACTACCTATCCGGAGTCCTTTTATGACCACCGTGCGTCGCACATTCCTCAAGAACGCGGCAACCCTGTCCGCCGCCTACACGCTGCCTGCCATCGGCTTCGCCCAGTCCGCCCCGGCACAGCGCCAGTTCAACCCCCAACCCGGCGCCTGGCGCACCTTCGAGGTCACCACGCGGGTCGATATCCTCGCCGCCGAGGGCAGCACGCGCGTCTGGCTGCCGATACCGTCGGTCGACAGTGACTGGCAGCAGTCGCTCGATAACGCCTACGCCAGCAACGGCCAGGCCCGCATGGGCAGCGACACGCACTACGGCGCCAAGCTGCTGGCGGTGGAATTCGCCGCCGGCGAGAAAAAGCCCTGGGTCGAGCTCACCAGCCGGCTCCAGACCCGCAACCGCGCAGTCGACTGGGCGGCCAAAAAGCCGGAGCAGGAAGACGCTGCCAGCCTGAAGTTCTGGACCCGCTCCACCGCGCTGCTGCCGACCGACGGCATCGTGCGCAAGACCGCACTGGAAGCCACGCGCGGCGCCAAGACCGATGTCGAGAAGGCGCAGAAGATCTACGACTGGGTGGTCGCCAACACCTACCGTGAACCCAAAACGCGCGGCTGCGGCGAAGGCGACATCAAGACCATGCTGGAGACCGGCAATCTGGGCGGCAAGTGCGCTGACCTCAACGCCATCTTCGTCGGCCTGTGCCGCGCGGTCGGCCTGCCGGCACGCGATGTGTACGGCCTGCGCCTGGTGCCCTCAGCCTTCGGCTACAAGGAGTTGAGCGGCAACCCGGCCAGCCTGAAGGGCGCGCAGCACTGCCGCGCCGAAGTGTTCCTCAAGGACTACGGCTGGGTGGCCATGGACCCGGCCGACGTGGCCAAGGTCATGCGCCTGGAGACGGCAGAGTGGATCAAGGACACCCGCCACCCGGTGGTGGCACCGGTGAACCAGGCGCTGTTCGGCGGCTGGGAAGGCAACTGGCTGGCCTGGAACATGGCGCACGACGTGGCACTGCCCGGCGCCAAAGGGCCGAAGCTGGGCTTCCTGATGTACCCGGTGTGCGAGACGGCTGAGGAGCGGCTTGACTCCTACGCACCCGACGCCTTCAAGTACCAGATCACGGCGCGCGAGATCAAGGCCTGATGTCCAGGCGGAACGCGGCAGTCTTATTCAGGTTTTGACAAGGTCTGAAGAGACTGGCGCGTTTGCGCACGGTCCCTGACGAAAGAATCGTCACCTGCTGGATGATGGCGCGTGAGTTCGGCCGTATCGACCGTCTGGCGGTTCAGTTCTGCGAGAACCTCCCGGAGCGCGTCCGACACATCGTCGGCCGTCAAGGCGTTCAGATCGGCGCCCGGGTTTTCGCCCAGGCGTGCCAGCCGTTCGGCCTGTACCTCGATGCAGCGTTCGAACAGGTTGCGCACGAAGCGGCCGTTGTCGCTGGTTCGGCCGGCCTGGAACAGCGCTGCCAGGTTGTCCCGCAGCAGGGTGCGCGCTGGCGCGTCGAGGGTGTATTCAGAATGACGGCAGAAGGAATCGAAGATGCCGAGGAGGTCGTCCGGTTCGTAGTCGTCGAACTCGATGTAATGGTTGAAGCGTGAGCGCAGGCCCGGGTTGCTGTCAATGAACAGCTTCATGGGCTCGGGGTAGCCCGCCACGATGACCACCAGTTGATCGCGATGGTCTTCCATGAATTTGAGCAGGGTGTCGATGACTTCCTGGCCGAAGTCACTGCCATGGTCGCCATGCGCCAGCGCGTAGGCCTCGTCGATGAACAGCACGCCGCCCAGCGCCGACTCCAGCACTTCCAGGGTCTTGATGGCCGACTGGCCGACATAACCTGCCACCAGCCCGGCGCGATCGACCTCGACGATGTGGTTGGAGGGAATGATCCCCAGGCTGCAGTACAGGTCTGCGACGATGCGCGCCACCGCGGTCTTGCCGGTACCGGGATTGCCGGTGAACACCAGGTGTTGCGAGAAACCGGTGGGTACCTTGCTTCCGGCCTTGGCACGTGCGCGCTGCAGGCGGACAAAAGCGAACAGGCGCTGAACCTGTTTTTTGACATTTCGCAGTCCGACCAGGCCATTGAGTTTTTTCAGTACATCCTCGTAGTTGGATGACATGCCGTCGTCAGCGGGCAGGGGCTCGCCCAGTCCGAGCTCCACATCGGCCGGAAGAATGGCCTGCAAGTCCGATTTCAAGGCATTCGGCATGGCGAATACGCGCTGGGCCTGTGCCTCGATGACCTTCTCGAACAGGTTGCGCACGTAACGCGCGTTGCTGAAGCGCTCGCGCTGGACCTGAATTTCCCGGCTGAAGATGGTCTGCAAGCCATGATGCGTCGATGCGCTCAGCACGTAGGAGTGCTTGCTGCAGAAGTTCAGGAAGATTTTCAGCAGTTCGGCCGGGGTGTAGTTCGGGAAATTGATGTAACGGTTGAAGCGCGAAGCGAGGCCCGGATTGGCGTTGATGAAACCCTCCATCTCCTCGGTGTAGCCGGCCACAATCACCACCAGATCATCGCGATGGTCTTCCATCATCTTGAGCAGCGTTTCTATGGCTTCCCGTCCGAAGTCCTGGCTTCCTTCGCGGGCCAGGGCATAGGCCTCGTCGATGAACAGCACGCCGCCCAGCGCCGACTCCACCACGGCCCGGGTCTTGATCGCCGTCTGGCCGATGTAGGCCGCTACCAGGCCGGAGCGATCGGTTTCGACAACCTTGTCGGTCTTCAGGATGCCCAGCCGCTGGTAGAGGCCGGCGATGATGCGGGCAATCGTCGTCTTGCCGGTTCCCGGGTTGCCCAGGAACACCAGATGGCGTGAAGGCCAGCTGGGGACGCGCAGGCCTTGCTGTGCGCGCAGCTTCTGCACCTGGATGTAGCTGGCCTGGCGGAAGACCTCCTGCCGGACCACTTCCAGCCCGACAAAGTCGGCGAAGGCGGATTCGAGGTACTCGGCAATGGAGTCGTCGGCGCGCAGGTTGTGTTCAGGAATGGGCTGCAGACGCGTACGCCGCTCTTGCAGCCTGGACAAACGCTCCTTCGCTTCCGCAAAATCCTGTCGTACGGCTTCTTCGTACCAGTGCTGCGCTTGCGTCAGGTCCTGGGGCACGCCCAGTCCATTCTCATAAAGCCAGCCCAGGTTGCTGCAAGCCTCGGCATACTTCTGCTCTGCGGCAAGCCGGTTCCAGTAGACACTTTTTTCATAGTCCACCGGCACGCCGAGGCCCTGCTCGTAGATCAGTCCCAGTTCACACTGGGCTTGCGGCATGCCCTGGTCGGCGGCCAGTTGGTACCAGCGCACGGCGTCCTGCGGGCTGGCGGACACGCCACGGCCGTTGGCATAGGCAAAGGCCAGGTTGTACTGCGCAAAGCAGTCGCCCTGGTCGGCCGCCAGGCGAAACCAGTGCACTGCCTCGTTTTCATCCTTGGGGACACCCGAGCCGGTGGCATAGTGGAAGCCGAGTTGACGCCGCGCGGGCGCATCGTTCCATTCGGCGGCGATGCGCAGCCTGCGAATACCTTCGGCTTCATTCTTCGGAACGCCCCGGCCGTGCAAATACGCAAACGCGAGGTTGCGCTGCGCCTCGGCGTGGCCACAGTCTGCAGCACGGCGGAACCAATAGGCCGCTTCCTGGTCGTTTTTTTCGACATCCGTCCCCAGGGCGTAACGCTGTCCCAGATGGTACTGGGCGTCAGGCTCCGGCTTGATGAACAGGTTGCCACCTGCCAGCTTGCGCAGTTGCTCAATGGCCAGTGTTTCGAATCGCTTGGATGACATGCCTTGTTAGCTTAGGAATCGACAGCCCCCATGAAAGAAACTTGGTGTCAATTATTTTTACTGAATATATCAATTTTGACGCAAGATCATTTGGGTTGATACCCCGTGTTCACGCCAGTCCTGGCCGATGTCTGCTCCGTCGGCAGCACGATGGGCCACGGCGGCAAGTCGCGCCAGTGGTGTGCAGCGTTAATAATTCCTGCGTGGGCGCCTACTATCCAGGTTGCGCTTGATGTTCTGCAATCGGAAGGGGAATGGGCATGAAACGCAATCAAGCATGCGGTGTTCGGGGGTGTGGCTTGCATCTGTTGTTGCTACTGGCCACGCTGGTGTTGGCTGGCTGTAGCTGGTTTCAGCCACGCAAGGCGGATGTCCATCTGCCTGTCAGCGGCAACGCCGTTGCTGCCATGCGCAACGTGGATGAGACGATGCTCGACATCCTTGAAACCATGGACATTCCCGGAGCCAGCCTGACGGTGGCTCGCCACGGCAAGATCATCTACCAGCGCGGCTTTGGCTGGGCCAACCGCGAGACCCGCGAGGCGGTGCAGCCTGATTCGCTGTTTCGTATTGCCAGTGTGTCCAAACCGATGACGGCGGTGGCGGTCCTCAAGGCTTTTGAGGCAGAGCTGCCCGCGGCACTGGATCGCCCGGTTTTTGGCCCGGGTGGTCTGTTCACCGGTTCGCGTTATGCGCAAGTCAAGGATGCGCGCGTGCTGAAGATCACGCTGCGTGATTTGCTGCAGCACACGAATGGCTGGGATTCGGACGTCTATGAGCCGCAATACGATCTGGTCCAGATCGCGGCGGCACTCAAGCGGCCGGCCCCTGCCAGTGCCGCCGATGTGGTCGAGTACATGTTGAAGTTCCGTGAGCTGCAACGGGAGCCGGGAACGCATTTCAGCTACAGCAACTTCGGCTACAACATCCTGGGCCGGGTGCTGGAGCAAAAGACCGGCCTGCCGTATGACGAGGCCATGCGCCGGCTGGTGTTCGATCCGATCGGCAGCCAGAGCCCCCGCATCGGCGGCGATACGCTGGCCGAGCGCCGGCCCGGCGAGGTGGTCTATGAAGACGATCCGCGCTGGCCCCCGGTGCCTTCACAAACCGGACGCGGCAGCGGACCGGAGGCCTACAACGGCTTTCACCTTGCTGCCATGGACGCGCATGGCGGCTGGGTCATGACCTCTGCCGACATGGTGCGTTTTGCCGATGCGATTGATGGGCGCTCGGGTGTGCCGCGTTTGTTGCAGCCTGCCACCGTGGCGCTGATGAGCACGAAAGACCCGAAGATCCCGAATGCCAACGGCGGACTCGGCTGGGTGGTCGACCCGAGTGGCTGGAACCATTCCGGCGCGCTGTCCACCGGTACCCATTCTTTTCTGGAGCGGCGCACCGATGGCCTGACCTGGGCGGTGGTCTACAACCGCCTGCCGATCGACCCGGACAATGGCCCGGCGTCACTGACCGAGACGTTGAAAACCACCTTGAAAGGCTTGCACGCAGCGATCCTGCGCAGCCAGGGGCTGACGCCGTGACGTGTGAGTGCGTTTGACGAGAAGCCAGGCTAGGCGGCTGGGTGCCACAGGCAGACATTGACATTCAACAGACAGACGAGATCAATCGCCTCAAGCATGGGGTGGGCCTGTCTATCGGGCGCATACGGCCCAAGCTCATAGAATGACACTTGAGGTCAATCACTTCTTTGCCCACCGTAGGAAATGCCCCCTTCTCAAGTTCGCGGTTTCTTGTCAAAACTGGCAAATTCAATGCCAGGTCTGAGTTGGTTTTTCATCATCGCCTTGATCCCTGGGCTCTTGATCGGCTTGGCGCTTTCTTACGCTATCTATCAGAACGAGCGAAATAGCCTGGAACAAGATGCACAACGGACGGCCCGCGCGCTTCTGAGCGCCATTGATGCGGAGTTGATCAAAGCCCAGTTCATCGCCATTGCGCTCTCGAGGTCCGAGAGCCTCATGGTCCACAACCTGGAGGCCTTCTATCGGCAGGCCAGTGAGGTGGCCAAGGCGGTTGGCTCGGGAAACAATTACGTCTTGAGTGATCTTCAGGGGTGGCAGCTATTCAATACGGCA
This sequence comes from Hylemonella sp., assembly GCA_030680575.1. Classification (GTDB taxonomy): domain Bacteria; phylum Pseudomonadota; class Gammaproteobacteria; order Burkholderiales; family Burkholderiaceae_C; genus Hylemonella. The sequence goes on along the minus strand of JAUXVI010000024.1, from coordinate 49,164 downwards.
AGGCCCCTGACCGATACCTTGCCTCGTCATAGCAATCCTGAGCAACTCCAACGAGTGATCCAGACCGGTCTACCGGCCATTTCCAATCTGTTCATCGGATCGGTGCTGAAACGTCCGCTGATCAGCATCGACGTGCCTGTCTTGCAGGATGGGAAACCTGTTTACGTGCTCAGTGTCGGATTGTTTCCGGAGCAGTTCAACACCCTTCTGGTTGAACAGAAGTTGCCTGGGGGCTGGATTGCGACAGTTCTTGATGCGCAAGATACGGTCGTGGCGAGAAATCTCAGCCAGGCAAAGATGATTGCCCGCAAAGCCACGGATGATTTGCGGCAGCAGATTGCCAGCCATGGGCGAGGCACGATGGCCAGCCGTTCACTCGAAGGCAGCCCCACATTCTTGGCATACGAAAAATCAAGCGTCACAGGATGGACCGTTGTGGTGGCGATGACCAAGGATGTTCTGTACCGAGACCTTTATCGATTGCTGACCCTGGTGGCGCTGTCTCTGGTCGGTTTTATTGGCTCTGGCGTGGTCCTGGCATGGCTATTCAGCGGTCACGTGCGGCAAGCCCTCAAGGCACTGGGTGCTGCAGCCGATGCCGCCACCCTGCAAGAGCAAGATATTCATGCGCCGACGACCTCGGGAATCCACGAGATTGACCGGTTGGCCGGGCAATTCAACGCCATGCATGAAGCGCAGAAAAAGCTGGAGACGAAGATTCGTCAGATGGCGTTTCACGACCCGCTCACGTCGCTGGCCAACCGCCGTTTGCTTGTGGATCGTCTCCATCAGGCCATTGCCAGCAACAAGCGCACGGAACACCGCGGCGCACTGATTTTTCTGGATCTTGACAACTTCAAGTCATTGAACGATTCACAGGGGCACGCGGCCGGCGACTTGCTGCTGGTCGAAGTCGCGGCCCGATTGAAGCAGAGTGTGCGTGAAGTGGATACCGTTGCCCGCTTTGGCGGCGATGAGTTCGTCGTTTTGGTGATGGATCTGGACAGCGATGAAGCCGTCGCCATCTCGGAGGCCATGCGAATTTCCGAAAAGATTCGTGCCAGATTGGCCGAACCCTACATCCTCTCCATTCAGGCGGAAGGCCAGTTGGACACGGTGGTGGAACATCACTGCACGGCCAGTGTGGGTGTCACCTTGTTTGCCGCCCGGGAAACTGATCTCGACGCCATCCTGGATCTGGCCGATGCCACCATGTACCAGGCCAAGAAGGCCGGTCGGAATCGAGTGCATCTGGCGGAACCGGCGCACTGACTACGAGGCACCTTGTGCATGCGCCCTGGCCCGGCCTGTGGCCGGTGATGGCGCCTCAGGAATGCGACGCCGCGAGCGGCTCATACGTCATGGGCTGGACCTTGGAGAAACCGTACAGGCGTTCCGGCGCTAGATGCTTCAACAGCGCCTTGTCCGTGACATTGCCCATGATGGCAAATTCAGCCTGGCCCGTGTCGTGCCGCAATGTCCGCGTCACAGGATGACCGTTCGTGTCCGTGATCGAGGCGACGATGGGGGCACGCGCGTTCTCGGTTCTTTGAACCACGATGCCCAGTTCGCCCGAGGCGAGCTTCACGAAATCACCGGGCGGATAGATGCCGAACTCCTTGATGACCGCCGTGGAGATGGGGCCGCCTTTGTCCTCCCGGTAAAGCTCCCGGAACGCCTCTTGCGGCGACAGCGCCGGGTGGATGACGCGCGGGCTGATTTTTGCCATGAAGACATCCATCACCCGCAACGCGGCCGCGATTTCGCAGATATCCGTCGTGCCGGTGGGGTAGCCGGTGCCATCGCTGCGTTCGTGGTGCTGCGCGATGGCTGAAAGCCAGTCGGCATCCTTGACGCCAGCTTTCTCCAGCAGCGCCACCGACTCGGTGGGATGCTGGCGGATCACGGCGCGCTGTTTTTCGGTGGCGGGGTCTTCTTGTGCGGCGATCTGGCCCTGCAGGCCAAGAATGTGCAGATTCATGGTGAGCGCTGCCTTGACCAGACTCATGCTGCGATCGCTGGTCCAGTGCAGGTGGCGGGCCGTCAGGATGGCTAGCGTGGCGACATGCACGCAGTGGCGATAGCCGTAATAGAAATGCTGGTCGTGGTGGTCCTGGCGCACGCAGCGGTAAATGCCGTAGTCGGGGTTGAGATCAACCAGTTCCACCAGATGACGTGCGAACTGATCCGCATGGCCGGGGAAATCGGCCTGCTTCTCCACGTTGGTCAGCAGTTTCTTCAGCTCCTCGGTGGTTTGATCCCAGTAGGCAAAAAGATTGAGTGGCGCAGCCACCGCCTGTTGCTGTCCCGGATGCGCGACCAGCAGCGACGATCTGACTTCTTCTGCATCCACAAAGGCGCCGCGCTCCAGCAGTGCCTCCAGCTGTTCTTCGCTCTCGATGACATGGCCTCTGGACAGCAGGAGATGGCGTTCTTCATCCCGCACATTCCAAGGCAGGGGGGCGCCAAGCTGGACTTTCGAGCGCGGTAGCCGCAACAGTTTCATGACGAGATTCGCTTCCTTCGGATTCTGGTCTGCGGTGCAGCGCCAGCGCAAGCTCCCTGATGCGTTTGGTCGGCTGTGGCCCCGGGTTTGCGTACGCCCGGGAATTTCCCATTATGAGGGCCGCAGACGATCCAGCCCCGGATTTCCTCACCCTCGCGGTTCAAGTGTCTTATCCGCACACCTTGCGCGCGATCAGGTCCTTCATGATCTCGTTGGTGCCGCCGTAGATCTTCTGCACGCGCGCGTCGGCATACAGGCGGGCAATCGGGTATTCGGCCATGTAGCCGTAGCCGCCGAACAGCTGCAGGCACTCGTCGGTCACCTTGCATTGCTGCTCGGTGGTCCACCACTTGGCCATGTAGGCGGCCTCCACGTCCAGCGTGCCGTCGAGCAGGCGCTGCGTGCAGTCGTTGACGAAGCTGCGCACCACGTGCGCCAGCGTGGCGCACTCGGCCAGCTTGAAGCGCGTGTTCTGGAAGTCCACCACGCGCTGGCCGAAGGCCTTGCGCTGCTGCGTGTAGTCCACCGTCAGTTCCACCGCGCGTTCGATCACCGCCGCTGCGGCCACGGCCAGCAGCATGCGCTCGAAGGGCAGCTGGCTCATCAGGTGGGCAAAACCCTGGCCTTCCACGCCGCCCAGCAGGTTGGCCACCGGGGCACGCACACCGTCGAAGAACAGCTCGCAGGTGTCGGAGGCATGCAGGCCGATCTTCTCCAGGATGTTGACGCGAAAGCCCGGCAGGTTTTCGGTCTCCAGCACGACGAGCGAGACGCCCTTGGCACCGGCTTCGCCGGTGCGCACCACCACCACCAGCAGGTTGGCCGTGAAACCGTTGGTGATAAAGACCTTGCTGCCGTCGATCACGTAGTCGTCGCCCTCGCGGCGCGCGCGTGTACGCACCGCCTTGAGGTCGGAGCCGGCGCCGGGTTCGGTCATGGCGATGCCGGCAATCAGCTCGCCGCTGGCCAATTTGGGCAGCCAGCGTTGTTTCTGTTCTTCGGTGCCGTAGCCCAGGATGTAGTGCGCGGCAATGGTGTGCACCGCCACCGTGCCGGGAATCTCGACACGCGCCAGCTCATCGGCCACCACCAGCTGGTAGGCCAGGCTGGCACCGGCGCCGCCGTAGGCCTCTGGCAGTTCGGGCAGCAGGAAGCCCATTTCGCCAAACGGGCGCCAGACCTCGCGCGGGATGTAACCTTGGCGGCGCCAGTCAGCCAGGTGCGGCACCAGTTCGGCGTTGATGTAGCGGCGGAGCTGGTCACGGAAGGCCTCGATGTCGGCGTCCATCCACTGGTGGCGGTAAAGCTGGGGCAGCATGGGGGTTCCTTCAGACGCGTTCGTACAGGGTGACGACGCAAGCGCCGCCCAAGCCCAGGTTGTGTTGCAGTGCCAGTCGGGCCTCAGCCACCTGGCGCGCGCCAGCCTGGCCGCGCAGTTGCTGCACGAGCTCGGTGCACTGTGCCAGCCCGGTGGCGCCCAGCGGGTGGCCCTTGCTCAGCAGGCCGCCGGACGGGTTGGTGACCACCTGGCCGCCGTAGGTGTTGTCGCCATCCAATACAAACTTCTCTGCGCCACCCAGCGGGCACAGGCCCAGCGCTTCGTAGGTGATGAGTTCGTTCTGGGCGAAGCAGTCGTGCAGCTCCACCACGTCCACGTCCTGCGGGCCGATGCCAGCTTGCGCATAAACCTGCTGCGCGGCGTCACGCGCCATGGAGAAGCCCACCACCTCGCGCATGTCCTGCGCTTCGAAGGTGACGGGTTTGTCGGTGGTCATGGCCTGGGCTTTGATGCGCACCGAGCGATTCAGCTTGTGCTTTTGCGCGAAGGCGTCCGAGCAGATCACGGCCGCTGCCGCGCCGCAGGTGGGTGGGCAGGCCATCAGGCGCGTCAGCACGCCATCCCACAGCATGGGCGAGGCCATCACCTCTTCTGTCGTCACTTCCTTGCGGAACAGCGCCAGCGGGTTGTTGGCTGCATGGCGGCTGGCCTTGGCGCGGATGGCGGCAAAGGTCTCCAGCTTGGTGCCGTACTGCTGCATGTGCGCCAAGCCGGCGCCGCCGAAGTAACGCAGCGCCAGCGGAATCTCGTTGCGGCCGACCAGCACGTCGGTGGCTTCGTCAAAACGGTCGAAGGGCGAGGGGCGGTCGGTGAACACCGCGCCCAAGGCGCCCGGGCTCATGTGCTCGAAGCCCAATGCCAGCACGCAGTCGGCCGCGCCGCTGGCCACGGCTTGCCGGGCCAGGAACAGCGCGGTGGAACCGGTTGAGCAGTTGTTGTTGACGTTGATCACCGGGATGCCGGTCATGCCGACCTCGTACAGCGCACGCTGGCCGGCTGTGGAGTCGCCATAGACGTAGCCCACATAGGCCTGCTGCATGTGCTCGTAGCCGATGCCGGCGTCCGTCAACGCGGCTTGCGTGGCCTGCGCGGCCATTTGCGGGTAGGGCAGGTTGGCGCCCGGTTTGGTGAAGGGAATCATGCCGACACCGGCAACAAAGACATCGCGACTCATGACGCTCTCCAGAACAGATGGTGCAGGCGATAGCGTACGTCATTTGCGGCACCCGTCGGGCCGGCGGTGTTGCGTGCGCGACCCGGGGCGCTCAGTCCCAAGCCAGGCTGCGCTGGCTCTCGAAACGCCGCGGCTGGCCGGTCACGGGATCGGTGAAGGCGATGGAGCGCGCCAGCAGCTGCAGCGGGTGGTCGTAGTCTTCGTTGGTGTGGCCGGGGCCGTGCACCACCTCGGGGTAGAACAGGTCGCCGACGAGGGGGCGACCCAGCGCATGCATGTGGACACGCAGCTGGTGCGTGCGGCCGGTTACGGGCGAGAGGCTGTAGCGTGCCAAGTCGCCACGGGCTTGCAGCAACGCGATGTGGGTTTCGCTGTTGGGCTCGCCGGGTACTTCGCGCTGGCGGAAGAACTGTTCGTCGGGCTCGATGCGGCTGCGGTGAACTTCGGGCAAGGGCAGGTCCGGGCGCAGCGGTGCAATCGCTTCGTAGCTCTTCTCCACCACCTTGTCGCGAAACAGGGCCTGGTAGGTGCCGCGGTCCTGCGGGCGCACGCTGAACAGCACCAGCCCGGCAGTCTCGCGGTCGATGCGGTGGATCGGGCTCAAGGTCTCGATGCCCAGCTGACGCTTGAGGCGCACCAGCAACGTCTGCTGCACGAAGCGGCCGGTGGGCGTGACCGGCAGGAAGTGCGGCTTGTCGGCCACCAGCAGGTGCTCGTCCTGGTAGAGCACGGCAGCTTCGAACGGAATCACCGGCTCGGCGTTCAGTTCACGGTAGTAGTAGACGCGCGTTTGCGGCTGGAACGGGGCATCGGGCGGCAGCGGCTGGCCATGCTCGTCGAGCACGCGGCCCTGGGCCATGCGTTGTTGCCACTGGGCTTGCGACACGGCGGGCAGGCGCTGCGCCAGAAAGTCCACCAAGAGCGGCCAGGGCCCGGCCGGCAGCGCGACACAACTGGCGCTCACGCCTTCCAGCATGGGCGGGGTGACGCGGTGCGGCGGGCGGCTCATGGTGCAAGTGGTGCAAGTGGTGCGCTGATGCGAGCGATCCCGCGTCTCAGGTGGGTATCAGACCCGGGTAAACACCAGATCCCACACGCCATGGCCCAGGCGCAGGCCGCGCTTTTCAAACTTGGTCAGCGGCCGGTAGTCGGGCTTGGGGGCGTAGCCTTCGGCCGTGTTCTTCAAGAGCGGCTCGGCCTGCAGCACTTCCAGCATCTGCTGCGCGTAGGGTTCCCAGTCGGTGGCGCAGTGCAGGTAAGCACCGGGTTTCAGGCGCGCGGCCAGTTTGGCTACCAGCAGCGGCTGGATCAGGCGGCGTTTGTGGTGTTTGGTTTTGTGCCAGGGGTCGGGAAAGAAGATGTGGATGCCGTCCAGGCTTTGCAGCGGCAGCATGTGGTCGATGACTTCCACCGCGTCGTGCTGCAGGATGCGGATGTTGCTCAGGTTCTGCTCGCCGATGCGCTTGAGCAGCGCGCCCACGCCGGGCTCGTGTACTTCGCAGCAGAGGAAGTTCTTTTCCGGCATCAACGCGGCAATGTGCGCCGTGGCGTCACCCATGCCGAAGCCGATTTCCAGGATCACGGGCCGGGTTTGAGTGCCTTTTTGGCCTGTAGCGCCCGTGGAATCTGCGAAAGCAGCTTCGAAATCGATAGCATTCGGTGCATAGGGCAGCACGAAGCGCGGGCCGAATTCTTCGAAGGCTTTGGCTTGGCCGGTGGTGGTGCGACCGGCGCGCTTGACGAAGCTCTTGATGGTCTTGGGGAATTCCACACCGGGCGGCGGCAGGCGGCGCCGGTCTTTGGGCGCGGCCTCAATAGGGGCTGCTGAATCTTGGGGGAGGGGAGTGGGGGTCGTGTCAGTCACGCCCCGATTTTACCGGCCGGCCCTTGGGTGACGCTAACGGCGCCAAGCGGCCGCCCACTGCGCCGTGGCAGCCGCCAGCCAGTCGCTCAGCGTGGTGGCCTGCACCTGCAGGCTGAGCACCGTGGCTGCGGCGTTGAGCGCGGCCAGCGGGTCGTGTGTGTCGAGCGCCTGGGCGCCGTTTTGTTTGCTCAGTTTTTCGCCGTTCGGACCCAGCACCAGCGGCGTGTGCAGGTAGGCCGGCGTGGGCAAACCCAAGGCGCGCTGCAGCAGGATCTGGCGCGCCGTGTTGTCGGCCAGGTCCTCGCCGCGCACGATGTGGGTGATGCCTTGCGCGCCGTCGTCCACCACCACCGCCAGCTGGTAGGCAAAGAGGCCATCGGCGCGCTTGAGCACGAAGTCGCCCACGTCAGTGGCCACGTCCTGCGCATGGGCGCCCAGGCGGCGGTCAAACCAGCCAAGGGGTTGCCGTGCACTCTGATGTGCTCCTGAATTGATAGCTTTTGGCGCAATAGGGGCGAGGGCTAAAGGCTGATTTTGTTCTGAATCGGCAGGGATGTCGGTGCGCAGGCGCCAGGCGCGAGCCGTCTTGCCCTGCAGGCCGCCTTGCTCCGGTCGGCAGGTGCCGGGATAGACCAGTTCACCATGACGGGTCTTGGGGCGGCCCAGCCGCTCCAGTTCGAGTTCAATGTCGCGCCGCGTGCAGGCACAGGGGTAGGCCAGACCGCGTGCCACCAGATCATCGAGCGCCTGCTGGTACAGCGCGCTGCGCTGCGACTGGTACAGCGGCGGAGCGTCCGGGCGCAGGCCGCAGTCGGCCAGCTGTTGCAGGATGAGGCGGTCAGCGCTTGGCACGCAGCGCGGCAGGTCCACGTCTTCGATGCGCACCAGCCAGCGCCCGGCGTGGGCACGGGCGTCGAGCCAGCTGGCCAAGGCGGCCACCAGGGAGCCGGCGTGCAACGGGCCGGTCGGGGAAGGCGCGAATCGTCCAACGTAGGTTGCAGGCATTCAACAAGCGAGGATGTTTCGCCGCCGGGCCGCCCCAAGGCGAAACGCGGCCCCCTCGGGGGGCAGGGAGCACACGCAGTGAGCGACCGTGGGGGCCATCAAGCCACTTTCAGTGCCAGTTCCAGTCCGGAGAGAAAGGCGTCCTCAACGCGGTGGCCCAGGCACCAGTCGCCGCAGACGCCGATGTTGGCCTTGGCATCCCACAGGTGGCTGGTGCCCAGCGGCTTGGTGGTCTTGGCGTAGTGCCAGCGGTGCACGGTGGCAAAGGAGGGTGCGGCGCGGATGCCGGTGACCTCGGAGAAGGCTTTCAGCAATTTGTCCTGCACGCGCAGTGGGTTGTCGTCCAGATGCTCCTGCGACCAGACTGGGCTGGCCTGCACCGTCCAGCGTTCCAGCGCTTCGCGCTGGGGCTTGCTCGACTCGCGAGCCACCCAGGCAATGCGGTGGTGCGTGCTGCGCGCCGCATTCCATTGCGGCCCCAGCGACGACATGCCCGGCTGCATGGCCTGCGGGAAGGCGGCCAGCAGTGTCCAGCACGGCGCCACCTCGACCTTGTCGATGCGTTGCACCAGCTCCTGCGCCTGCTTCGATTTTTTCAGCAATTCATGCGCTTGGGCGGCGGGAATGGCCAGCAGCACGGCGTCGAAGCCGGAGTAAACGTGGCGGGCATCGTCCGCCCCTTCGGTCTGCAACTGCCACTGCCGGGCGTTGAGCGCGTCGCGCTCGATGCGCACCACCCGGGTTTCCAGTTCCACCCGGCCGGCCTGCAGCAGCGGCTGGGCCCAGCGCTTGACCAGCGCATTCATTCCGGGCACCGGCACCCAATGCGATTCGCGCGTCGGCAGGGCGGCTGCGACCACATGGCCGAAGGCGTCGAGCACGCGCACGGCATTAGCGCTCCAGGGGCGGCACAGGCCGGGCACGGTGTCCAGTGCCTTGGCAAAGCGCGCGTCGCGTACCGTGAAGTACTGTGTGCCGTGGTCGAAGCTGCCGAACTCGGTGTTGCGCGTGGACATGCGACCGCCGGGGCCGCGGCTTTTCTCGAATAGCGTCACCTGGTGGCCGGCTTGCACCAGGGTGCGGGCACAGGCCACGCCGGCCATGCCGGCGCCGATGATGGCGAAGTGTTTCGATGCGCTCATGGGCTCGGTCTCCTAAGGGTTATGTCTCACGTGATGTCTCACACTTTACCTGTTGTGCTGCTGGTCCAGCAGAGCGGCCCGCGTGGCCGGGCTTTCCAGCTGCTTGAGCCACCACTGCAGGGCACGGCCCTGGCTGCGTGCGCTGCCGCCGCGCCAGGCATAACTGACGCGCACCACGCGCGCGGGGCGTTCGGTCTTCTTCACCACCAGGTGGCCGGCCTCGACATAACTGCGCGCCATGCACTCGGGCAGGAAGCCGCCGCCCAGGCCGCGCAGTTGGGCATCAAGCTTGGCTGACATGTTGGCCACGGTGAACACGTCCTGCCCGGCCAGCAGACCATACGTCAGGCTGTTGCCGCGTTGTGCTGAATCGGCTACCGCCACGGCGCGGTGCTGAAGCAGCAGTTCGTCGGTCAGCGGTTCGGGGGCGGTGGCCAGCGGGTGGTGCGGTGCCACGGCATAGATGAAGCTGACCGAGCCGAGCGGTTTGCCCTGGATGCCGGCACTGGTGGTGGGGTCCAGCACCCCGCCGATGGCCAGATCGGCCTGGCCGGATGTGAGGGCCTCCAGCGTGCCGGCCAGGGCTTCGTCGCGCAGTTTGAGGCGGGTTGGCGCACCCAGGGTGAAGAAACTCTCGCACAGTTCCATCACCGTGGACTTGGCGATGATGCTGTCCACTGCCAGCGTGAGCTGCGACTCCCAGCCGGTGGCCACGCGCTTGACGCGGTTGGCCACGGCATCGATCTCGCTCAGCAGGCGGCCGCCCTCGCGCAGCAGTTCGGTGCCAGCGGCGGTGAGCCTGGCCTGGCGCGAACTGCGGTCGTACAGCAGCACGTCCAGCGCATCCTCGATCTGGCGCACCCGGTAGGTCAGGGCGCTGGGCACCACGCCGAGTTCGCGTGCGGCGGCGGCAAAGCTGCCAGCGCTCTCGATCGCCTGCAGCATGGCGAGCGCGTCCGGGGTCAGGACATCACGGGCAGTTTGCATGGTGTGACTCTTTTGCTTCAAATATTTTGAATCATGCCATCAAACGCGATGCATCGCAAAAGCCGAGTGAAAGCCTAAAGTTCATCTCATCGCAGGACAAACCCTGCCAACCCAGAAGGAGCACCCACCATGCTGACCATTCGCAAATCGCAGGACCGCGGCTACGCCGATCACGGCTGGCTCAAGTCCTTCCACAGTTTTTCCTTTGCTGGTTATTACGACCCGCAATTCATGGGCTGGGGCAACCTGCGCGTGATCAACGAAGACCGCATTGCCCCCGGCACCGGCTTCGGCACCCACGGCCACCGCGACATGGAAATCATCAGCTACGTGCTGTCGGGCGAACTGGCCCACAAGGACAACATGGGCAACGGCCGCGCCATCCCCCCGGGCGACGTGCAACGCATGAGCGCCGGCAATGGCGTGATGCACAGCGAGTTCAACCACGCGCCGAAGGACACGACCCATTTCTTCCAGATCTGGATCGAGCCGAACGTGACCGGCATCCCGGCCAGCTACGAGCAGAAGACCTTTGCCACGCCCGAGAAGCGCGGCGCCCTGCGCCTGGTGGCCTCACCCGACGGCGCACAGGGTTCGGTCACGATCCACGCCGATGCCAAGCTGTACGCCGGCCTGTTCGATGGCGACGAGACGGCCACGCTGGAGCTCGTCCCCTCCCGCAAAAGCTACGTGCATGTGGTGCGCGGCGAACTGGACGTCAACGGCCAGCGCCTGAGCGGCGGTGACGCCGCCATGCTGTCGGACGAAGGCCGGCTTGAGTTGAAAGCCGGCAAGGATGCCGAAGTGCTGGTATTTGACCTGACCGCCTGAGTTTTTTTGTTCCATTGATCTAAGGAGTTCTTCATGTCTAAAGTTGCTGTTGTTTTTCATTCGGGTTATGGCCATACCCAGCGCCTGGCGCAAGCCGTGGCGGAAGGTGCCGGCGCCGAGCTGGTAGCGATTGACGCCGAGGGCAATCTGCCCGAGGGCGGCTGGGAGACGCTGGCCGAGGCCGACGCCATCATCATGGGCAGCCCGACCTACATGGGCAACGTGAGCTGGCAGTTCAAGAAGTTCGCCGACGCCTCCAGCAAGGCCTGGTTCACCCGCGCCTGGCAGGACAAGGTGTTCGGTGGTTTCACCAACAGCGCCAGCCTGAACGGCGACAAGGGCACCACTCTGCTGTACCTCGCCACGCTGGCGTCGCAGCACGGCGGCCTGTGGGTCAGCCTGGGCATGCTGCCGTCCAATGCCAAGGCCTCTGGTCGCAACGACGTCAACAACCTGGGTGGTTCGGTCGGCCTGCTGGGCCACACCCCGTCGGATGCCGCACCGGCTGAGATGATTGACGGCGACTTCGAAACCGCGCGCCGCTACGGCAAGCGCGTGGCCGACGTCGCTGCCAAATTGCGCGGCTGATACAGTCCGGCAGTCCAACACTAGGAGGGCCGTCGCCATGAATCCGTCACTGCAAATGCTTGCGGGTCACCAGAAGGACCTGGGTGGCGGTTTCCTGGTACGGCGCCTGTTGCCGGCCGCGGCCCGCCGTTCGGTCGGGCCTTTCATCTTCTTCGACCACTTCGGTCCGTCCCGCGAAGAACCCGGTGTCAACCACGATGTGCGGCCACACCCGCACATTGGCCTGGCCACGGTCACCTACCTGTTCGAAGGCGCCATGCTGCACCGTGACAGCATCGGCTCGCATCAATTGATCGAGCCGGGTGCCATCAACTGGATGACGGCCGGGCGCGGCATTGTGCATTCTGAACGGCGCCCCGAGTCGCTGCGTGACACGGCCTACGTCAACCATGGCCTGCAGCTGTGGGTGGCTCTGCCGCGCGAAGCCGAGGAGGTTGAACCCTCGTTCGAGCACACGCCGGCCGCTGCCATCCCCGAACTGCAGGTGGGCGATGCCACGCTGCGCGTGCTGGTGGGCGAGGCCTTTGGTCGACGCTCGCCGGTGCACACCCTGGCACCTACGCTGTATCTCGATATCCAGCTACCGATTGGTGGCCGGTTTGAGCTGCCACCGTTGATGCCGGAAATGGCGCTCTACGCGGTGCAGGGCGAGTTGCTGGTCGATGGACAGGCTGTACCGACGCAGCAGATGGCGGTGTTGGGCTCCGAGTCGGTGTCTCTGTTTGCCAGTGATGCCACACGGCTGGTGGTGATAGGCGGTGCGCCGCTGGATGGGCCGCGCCACATGTGGTGGAACTTCGTTTCCAGTCGCAAGGAACGCATTGCCCAGGCAGCCGACGACTGGCAGGCCCAGCGCATCGGGCAGGTGCCGGGCGAAACCGAGTTCATTCCGCTGCCCGAGCAGCGCTTCCTGCCCTGAATCGCAGGCTGTCGCGTCAGCTCTTCAACGCCGCCAGATCGGCGTCCACTCCCCGGCGCTCGTCAAACACGAAACAGTTGCCGTGGTAATGGGCGCCACCGGTTTCCTCGAAGTACTTGAGGATGCCGCCTTCGAGCTGGTAGACGTGGTCCAGCCCGGCTTCGCGTATGAAGATGGCAGCCTTTTCGCAGCGGATGCCACCGGTGCAAAAGCTCACCACAGTCTTGCCTTCCAGCTCGGCCTTGTGCGCCAGCACCGCTTGCGGGAACTCGGAGAACTTGGTGATGCGCCAGTCGATCGCGTTGTCGAACGTGCCCTGATCGACTTCGAAGTCGTTGCGCGTGTCCAACGTCACCACCGGGCGGCCTTCGTCGTCAAAGCCCTGGTCGAGCCAGCGGCGTACGGTGGCTGCCGGCACCGCCGGCGCGCGCCCTTCGGCCGGACGGATGGTGGGATGGTTCATGCGGATGATCTCGGGCTTGACCTTGACCAGCATTTTCTTGAAAGGCTGGTGCGCTGACCAGCTTTCCTTCGGCACGATGTCGGCAAAACGCGCATCCGCGTGCAGGTGTGCCACCAGGGCGCGCACCGCATCAGCGGGGCCAGCCAGAAACAGGTTGATCCCTTCCTCGGCCAGCAAAATCGTGCCTTTCAGACCCAGGTCAAGCGTGAGCGCTTGAAGCTGCGCGCGCAGTTCCGGTGCGTCGGGCAGGGGGACGAATTTGTAGGCGGAGATGTTGAGGATGGTGTTCACTGCCCGATTTTAAAAGACATGTTCTTTTTACTTTTCTCAAGGGTTTGTGCTTTTTCTCTGTCTGTGCTTTCCCCCCCCTATCCCCCCAGCCCCCTTTCCACCCCCGCCGGGGCGGAAAGGGGGAGCCTCATTTTGTTACTTGTCTCCGACAAGGCTTCTACGGCGGCAAGGCCCGGCCGCACACACTAGACGCCATAACGGTGGAGCCGTAGAAGCCGTATTGAGTCGAAGTAACCAAATGAGGCTCCCCTCTTCCGCCCGGCGGGGCGGGAGAGGGGCGGGGGGGAGTGAGTGGGGGAAATCAACCACCCTGGAAAAAGAAATAAATCGTTCAAATTGCCCAAATATCAGGCAGTCAGGAACAGCCGGTTTCCTACAATGGCAGCATGTTTGTCCATCTGCGCCTTCACACCGAATTCTCCGTCGTCGACGGCACCAACCGCATCGACGAGATCGTCAAGGCGGCCGCGGCGGACAGCCAGCCCGCGTTGGCGATCACCGACCTGAACAACCTGTTCGGTGCCGTCAAGTTCTACAAGGAAGGACGCGGCAAGGGCGTCAAGCCGGTCATCGGCGTGGAGATCCTGCTCGAAGGGCTGGGGCAGGACCCGACAGCTTTCTCCAAAATGCTGCTGCTGGTGCAGAACAAGCAGGGTTACCTGAACCTGTCCGAAATCCTGGCGCGCGCCTGGACGCAGAACGTGCACAAGGCGCAGGCCGTGATCAAGCTGGACTGGCTGAAGGAGTTGAACGAGGGGCTGATTGCCTTGTCCGGCGCGCAGGCGGGTGCCGTCGGGCAGTCCTTGGTGCAGGGCGATGACGCACGCGCCCACGAGCTGGCGCTGCAACTGGGCTCCATCTTCACGCACCGCTTCTACATCGAGCTGCAACGCGCCGGCCGCGCCGATGACGAAGCCCATGTGACGGCGGCGGTGCAGCTGGCCGCGCGCATGAAGCTGCCGGTGGTGGCGACGCACCCGGTACAGTTCGCCACCGTTGACGACTACGAGGCGCATGAGGCGCGCGTCTGCATCTCCGAGGGCGAGATCCTGGGCAACCCGCGGCGTGTGCGCAAGTTCACGCGCGAGCAGTATTTCAAAAACGCCGCGCAGATGGAAGCGCTGTTCGCCGATGTGCCAAGCGCCATCGCCAACACGCTGGAAATCGCCAAGCGCTGCAACCTCACCTTGGTGCTGGGCAAACCGCAGCTGCCCAACTTCCCGATTCCCGGCGGCCTGAGCATCGAGGACTACTTCCGCAAGGTGTCGCTGGAGGGGCTGGAAGACCGCCTGCAACTGCTCTACCCGAATGAGGCTGAGCGCGATGCCCAGCGTCCGCGCTACCTGGAACGGTTGGAGTTCGAGATCAACACCATCCTGAAGATGGGTTTCCCCGGCTACTTCCTGATCGTGGGCGACTTCATCCAGTGGGCCAAGACGCACGGCTGCCCGGTCGGGCCGGGCCGGGGTTCGGGTGCCGGTTCGCTGGTGGCCTATGCGCTGAAGATCACCGACCTCGACCCGCTGCAGTACAACCTGCTGTTCGAGCGTTTCCTGAACCCGGAACGCGTCTCGATGCCTGACTTCGATATCGACTTCTGCCAGGCCAACCGCGACCGCGTGATCGATTACGTGAAAGAGAAATACGGCAAGGAGGCGGTGAGCCAGATTGCCACCTTCGGCACCATGGCGGCGCGTGCCGCCATCCGAGACGTCGGCCGTGTGCTCGACATGAGCTACACCTTCTGCGACGGCATCTCCAAGCTGATTCCGAACAAGCCGGGCCAGCACATCACCATCGCCGGCGCTCTGGAGGCCGAACCTATTTTGGCTGAGCGGCTGGAGAAGGAAGACGAGGTCAAGACCCTGCTGGCGCTGGCACAAAAGCTCGAAGGCATGACACGCAACATCGGCATGCATGCCGGTGGCGTGCTGATCGCGCCCGGCAAGCTGACCGATTTCTGCCCGCTGTACCAACAGCCCGGCAGCGACTCGGCGGTGAGCCAGTACGACAAGGACGACGTGGAGGCCATCGGCCTGGTGAAGTTCGACTTCTTGGGCCTGGCCACGCTGACCATCCTGGAGATCGCGCGCGAGTTCATCATGGCGCGGCACAAGGGCCAGGAGAACTTCACCTTCGAAACCATCCCGCTGGACGACAAGGCGACCTACCGCCTGTTCCAGGAAGGCAAGACCGAGGCCGTGTTCCAGTTTGAAAGCCGCGGCATGCAGGGCATGCTGCGCGACGCCAAACCGACGCGGCTGGAAGACCTGATTGCGCTGAACGCGCTGTACCGCCCGGGCCCGATGGACCTGATCCCCAGCTTCGTGGCGCGCAAGCACGGGCGCGAGGAGATCGAGTACCCGCACCCGATGGTGGCCGAGATGCTCTCCGAAACCTACGGCATCATGGTCTACCAGGAGCAGGTGATGCAGACCGCGCAGATCCTGGGAGGCTACTCGCTCGGTGGCGCCGACATGCTGCGCCGCGCCATGGGCAAGAAGAAGGCCGAGGAGATGGCCGAGCACCGCGCCATCTTCCGCGCCGGTGCGGCCAAGAACAACATCAGCGAAGAGAAGGCTGACGAAGTTTTCGACCTGATGGAGAAGTTTGCCGGCTACGGCTTCAACAAGTCGCATGCCGCCGCCTACTCGCTATTGGCCTACCACACGGCCTGGCTCAAGGTGCACTTCACGGCCGAGTTCTTCTGCGCCAACATGACGGTGGAAATGGACGACACCGACAAGTTGAAGGTCTTGTTCGAGGACGCCCTCAAGATGGGCATGACCTTCGAAGCGCCGGACGTGAACCGCGGCAACTACCGTTTCGAACCGATCTCCGACAAAGCTATCCGCTATGGCCTGGGCGCCGTCAAGGGCACCGGCGAGCAGGCGATTGCCGCCATCGTGGCGGCGCGGCAGGAGGGCGGGGCGTTCACGAGCCTGTACGACTTCTGCGTGCGCGTGGACCGCTCGCGCCTGAACAAGCGCACGGTCGAGGCGCTGATCAAGGCGGGCGCTTTTGATTCACTGCAGCTCAACCGTGCCTCCCTGATCGCCTCGATCGACCGTGCCTTCGACTTTGCCGCCGCCACCGCCGCCAATGCCAACCAAGGTGGCCTGTTTGACATGATGGGCGACGACAGCCACGGCTCCAGCACGCAGGAGCCCGAGCTGGTGGAGGCCATGCCCTGGGGCGTGAAAGAACGCCTGACCAACGAGAAGACGGCGGTCGGCTTCTACCTCTCAGGCCATCTGTTCGACGAGGTGACGCTGGAGGTGCGCCGTTTCGTCAAGCGCTCGCTGGATGACCTGATCGACACGCGCGAGCCGCAACTGCTGGCCGGCATCATCAGTGATTTCCGCGTCATCAACGGCCAGCGCGGCAAGCTCGGCCTGTTCAAGCTCGACGACAAGAGCGCCGTGATCGACGCCCGCGTGGACGAGGCGCTGATGAACGCCAACAAGCACCTGTTCAAGGAAGACGAACTCATCATCGTCATGGGCAAGGTGCAGCCCGACCGCTTCTCCGGTGGCCTGCAGCTCACCGTGAATCAGGTGTGGGACCTGGCGGCGGCGCGTTGCCGCTTCGGCAAGTACCTGCGTGTGGCCGTGAACAGCCGAGCGCCCGACATCCAGCGCCTGGTGGCCGACTTTCCGCCGCAGCGCGAGATGACGGAGCAGGGGGAGTTGTTGCGTGGGCTGGGGGTGCGGTTGACGTTGCAGCGTCAGGGGCCGGGTGTTGCGGCAGCGGCTGAATTGCAGTTGGGGGAGGATGCGAAGTTCTTTCCTACGGATGCGGCGCTGGCGGGGTGGATGGCGCAGGCTGACCAAGGCAAGGCTTTGATTGTTTATGAATGAAATTGGGCTTTTGGCCTTGTCATTCATGCGCGGGTAGC
Organism: Hylemonella sp.; assembly: GCA_030680575.1. Classification (GTDB taxonomy): domain Bacteria; phylum Pseudomonadota; class Gammaproteobacteria; order Burkholderiales; family Burkholderiaceae_C; genus Hylemonella. The sequence continues at coordinate 32,157 of JAUXVI010000024.1, read as the reverse complement.
TATTGAATTTATAGCATTTCGGTGGTTCGCTTGGGTGCCTGACGGGGCCGGCTAGCCGGGTCTCGCCCCGGCGGGCGACTCACTTTCTCTTGCTTCGCCAAGAGAAAGTAAGCAAAGAGAAGGCGAGCCGGATTCGTCGGCCCTACGGGCACGCTGCGTTGCTCGGGCCAAGCGGGAGCCGCGCAAACTCGCTGCGCTCAGACATGCACGGCTCTTGATCCGCTTGCCCCTGCGCTACTCGCCTCCTCATAACGGCGGGGGAAACCAAATACCGAAAACAACAGGACGCGCCGTGGCGCGTCCTGCTTGAGCGAAGGATTCGTACTTTTGATTTGACAAGTACTAGGTAAGCACAAAGTCTTATCTATGGATTCAAGGTGGCTTCAAATGACTTGAGTTTGGAACCTGGGAAAGAAAATTCTCCAGATGCTTTCAAGGTCAACATCTCTTTTTCAAGGACCAGAAGTAAGCGACACCCTTGATGGTGATCGATTAACTTTACGTGCTCATTCAACTGAATTCGTAGTTCTGGCTGTTCTATGGGATCTTGAAGCGATACACCGTTGCGTTCGAGGATCGCAATTCCGGACAAGCCAATCACTCCCCAATCTCCATTTGAGTGGCTGAAGCGCCAAAAAAATGTCTTATCAAATCGCAGGGCGATTCCGTCTACCTCTTTCCTAAGGGAAACAATGCCACAGGGAAATTCGGCGGTATATGCGGAACATGCAAACAATACAAAGTAGATCGCAGCGCCTATTTTGATTGCGGCGTAACGTGATTTGATTGCGAAACTGGAAAATGACATGATTAAGCGTTCCCCCTAAGTGTCTCGTGACTCGACCTCGGGAATTGAGGTCAAGTTTAGCCAGCCCCCGGCTGCACTCGAACAACGCAGAGTGTTCGCAGAGCCGACGAATCCGGCTCGCCTTTCTTTGGCGAAGCAAAGAAAGTGAGTGTGCAGTTGGGCACACATCCCGACACCCTTGCCAAGTCAGGCATAGCAGAAGTCAATGCAAAGCCAATGCCTCAAGGCAGCGCCGCTTGTGCACCTCCCCATGAGAAGGCGACAACTCCAGAGGTCCAAGCCGCAATCCGTAATCCACCTCAGCCTCTTCCGCCTCCAGCACCCAAGCACACAACCGCGACAACCGTTGCTCCAAACCGCCGCCACCCGCCAATGCCAGATCAAGCCAGAGTTCAACCGCTTGGCTTTGCTGGCTGTCGCGGCTTACCAGTTCGTCGGTCTTGGCGGCCTTCTTCCAGACGATGGCCTTGAGCGGGTCGCCGCGCCGGTAGGGGCGCAGGCTGTCGAATTCCCCGCTGGGTGTCTGCCGCACGGCCGCGCCGGTGCTGTGCGGTTCGCCCACCGGCAGGGGTGGCGGGTGGGCTTCGGGCTGGGGGTAGGTCAGCAGGGATGAGGCCGGGCGCCACACGGTCCAGACGCGGAACAGGCCGAGCGGAAAGTGGGTTTCGGCGGTGAGGGTGGAGATCGGGTGCCGGCCGCGCGGCCCGCCGGGCAGGAGCAACTCGATGGTGCTGCTGCCTTGCGCCGGCACGTCGCTCCAGACCCAGTGGCCGCTGCCGGGCAGGCTCAGGCCGATGCCGTAGCGCGGGCTCTTGCGGCTGTTGTTCAGGCTGATGTGCAGCGGCGTGGGGCTGCCAGCAAAGCGCGACTCGGGGGGCTGCAGGCTCAAGGTCAGGCCGCGCAGCGTGCCGTGCGAAACGGGAATGCTGACGATGGCACAGCCGGCCAGCAGAAAGGTCAACAGGTAGCCGAGGTTGAGCTGGTAGTTGATGGCAGCCACCAGCAGCACCAGCAGCGTGGCCGCCAGCATGAGGCCGGCGCGGGTGGGCAGGATGTAGACGTTGCGCTGCGTCAACAGCAGCACGTCTTGCCGCGGCAACCGGTTGTGCCACCATCGGCGAAATCTGGCACGCACCATGGCCACCGGGTTCCATTCGCGGGCCACTGTGGAACCGACTTGGTCGGGCCTCTGGTGGCGCTCCCTTGAGGGGGAGGCGCCAAAGGCGCTTCTGGGGGGAGCCATGAGATCAGGGCAGCGGAACGGCTTCGATCATGGCGCGCACCTGCTCGAAGGCGCCGCGGCCTGCCGTGCCCACCGGCACCAGCCGGTGGGCCGTGGTTTGCGGCAGGATGGCCTGGATGTCGTCCGGCGCCACGTAGTCGCGGCCGTTGAGCAGTGCCTGCGCCCGGGCGGCACGCAGCACGGCCAGGCCGGCGCGCGGGCTCAGGCCCTGCACGAACCAGCGCCCCGAGCGGGTGGCGGCCATCAGGTCCTGCAGGTAGTCCAGCAACGGCGGTGCGGCATGCACCGCCAGCACCTGCTGCTGCAGCGCTTGCAATTCAGACAAGGTCAGCAGGCTGGGCAGGGCTTCGACCATGGCGCGCCGGTCGTGGCCACTCAGCAGTTCGCGTTCGGCGGCACGGTCGGGGTAACCGAGCGAGATGCGCATGAGGAAGCGGTCCAGCTGCGACTCGGGCAGCGCGTGGGTGCCCAGCTGGTCGTGCGGGTTTTGTGTGGCGATGACGAAGAAGGGGGCTGGCAGCGGGCGGGTTTCGCCTTCGATGCTGACCTGACGCTCTTCCATGGCTTCGAGCAGCGCGCTTTGCGTTTTCGGGCTGGCGCGGTTGATCTCGTCGGCCAGCAGCACCTGGGCAAAGATCGGGCCGGGGTGGAAGACGAAGGTGCTCTGGTTGCGGTCGTAGACCGAGACGCCCGACAGGTCGCTGGGCATGAGGTCGGCCGTGAACTGCACACGCGAGAACTGCAGACCGAAGGTGCGGGCCAGCGCGTGGGCCAGGGTGGTCTTGCCGACGCCGGGGGCATCCTCGATCAGCAGGTGGCCGCCGGCCAGCAGGCAGGCCACGCTGTCCTGCACCTGACTGGATTTGCCGACGATCACCGTGTTAAGCTGATCTACCAGAGACTTGAGCTTGTGCTGTGCATCCATGGCATGACCTTAACCGAAATCGCAGAGGCAGGAACCGACCGTGAGCAAGACCGGATACTTTACCCACAGTGACTGTCGCAAACATGAAATGGGGCCGGGTCATCCGGAGTGTCCTGAGCGGCTCGATGCCATCGAAGACCGCTTGCTGATCTCCGGCGTCGGCGACGCGCTGACACGGCTGGAGGCACCGGTGGCCTCGGTCGAGGAGATGGAGCTCGCGCATGGCCGCATGCACGTGGCCGCGTTGCGTGGCCTGAGTGACACCTTGAGTGAGGAAATCAAGGCCGGCGGCCCGCGTTATGCGCACATCGATCCCGATACGGCCCTGAATGTGAACTCGTGGAATGCCATTCTGCGCAGTGCGGGTGCCGCGATGGCCGCCACCGATGCCGTGATGGCCGGCGAGCTGGAGAATGCCTTCTGCGCCATCCGCCCACCCGGTCACCATGCCTGCCGCGACAAGGCCATGGGTTTTTGCTTTGTCAACAACGTGGCGCTGGCGGCTAAGTACGCGGTGGAGCGGCATGGCCTGAAGCGCGTGGCCATCGCCGACTTCGACGTGCACCACGGCAATGGCACCGAGGACATCGTGGCCGACGATCGGCGCATCCTGATGGTGAGCATCTACCAGCACCCGTTCTACCCGCACGGCGGCGCACGGCCGGATACCGACAACATGGTCAACGTACCGGTGCCGGCCTACACCAAGGGCATGGATGTGCGCGAGCTGATCGAGATGCTGTGGTTGCCGCGCCTGGAAGCCCACAAACCCGAGATGATCTTCATCAGTGCCGGCTTCGATGCCCATCGCGAGGACGACATGGGCCAGCTCGGCCTGGTCGAGTCCGACTACGCGTGGATCACCGAGCGTCTCAAGGACGTGGCACGCCGCCACAGCAAGGGGCGCATCGTCTCGTGCCTGGAGGGGGGCTACAACCTCAGTGCGCTGGCGCGCAGCGTGGAGGCGCACATCCGCGTTTTAGCGGATGTTTAGTGGTTGATCACCCCCAGGCTTCGCTCCCTACGTTCGCTACGCCAGACAGGCCCGCGCCAGAGGCTGTGGCTCTTCGGCCTGTCCAAGCCTGCGCAGGCAGGCTCGGAGCCGCAGGCCTCAGCGCCCTTGCAGGGGGCAACGCCAGTGGCCCGGCTAAGCCGGTTCCACGGCGTTTCCCGGTGAAGCCATTCTGGCCTCACCAAGCAATGTAGGCGTAGCCTTTTTCCTGCAGCTCCATCACGGCGGCGGCGCCGACGTCTTCGACCTTGATGAAGTCCAGCATGTCGGCCTTTTCCCAGCCGATGGTGTGCATGGTATTGCCGCAGGCGATGAACTCGATGCCGTAGGACTGGTTCATGTCGCGCACGCGTTGCTGGTGCGTTTTCGAAATGGGGCGTTTGGGCTTTTTGGCCAGCAGGTGGATGCCCGGCCCCCAGGCCACCACCACGATGCTGACGTCATCGACGTATTTCTTGAGCATGGCGCCGATCGAATTCAGCACCGCTTCCTGGTATTCGGGCTCAAAGTGATTGAGCTGGTAGACGATCTTGTGCGGCGGGCCATCGTTTGCGGGAGCCGGTTGGGCCGGTGCGGCCTGGGCTGAGGTGGCGGCACCCGCCGTGGCTGCGGCCATGGCGGTCAGCAATTGACGACGGGGGAGGGACGAGGAGGTGGGCATGGGGATGTGGGTGGGGTTGCGCTTGGGCGTAGATTAGCCCAAAACACGGGAAGTTCCTGACCCGGTTGGCCCTTGCGGGGGGAGACGGCAATTCGGTGAGAATCAATCCATCGCAGCGATGGCTGCCCAAGAGAAATTTGTGAACCATGGGTGAACTGCAAAACCTCCTGCATGACCTGGGCGGTGCCCGGGTCTGGGTCGAAGGCCTGGTACTGGCGGCCTGCCTCGTGCTGGCCTACGGCGTGGCGCGGCTGGCCGGGCGTGGCCATCCGGCGGAATCGGTCTGGTTCGGCCGGCGCACCTTCGACGGCCTGCTGTTCCCGGTGCTGGCGCTGGTGCTGATTTATGCCGCCCGTTATGCGCTGGCCCAATACCAGCCGGTGGCTGTGCTCAAGGTCGCGATTCCCATCTTCATGTCGCTGGCGGCCATCCGCCTGTTTGCACAGGTCCTGAGTGCGTCCTTTCCGGCGTCGCCGGCCGTCCATCTTCTGGAGCGGCTGGTGTCATGGCTGGCTTGGGGCTTTGCGGTGCTCTGGATCACCGGCCTGCTGCCGGCGGTGCAGGCGGAGCTTGAATCCATCACGCTGGCTTTCGGCAAGACGCGCGTCAGCCTGCGCACCTTGATCGAGGGTGCGCTGTCCTCGGGTGTGGTGCTGGTGCTGGCATTGTGGATTTCGGCCACGCTGGAGCGGCGCATTCTGCGCGAAGCGGTGGGTGATCTGTCGATGCGCAAGGTGGCGGCCAACACCATCCGCGCCGTCCTGCTGCTGCTGGGCTTGTTGTTTGCGTTGTCGGCGGTCGGTGTGGATCTGACGGCACTCTCGGTGCTGGGCGGCGCGCTGGGTGTCGGCATCGGCTTTGGCTTGCAGAAGCTGGCAGCCAACTATGTCAGCGGCTTTGTCATCCTGATCGAACGCTCCCTGCGTATCGGGGACATGGTGCGTGTCGACGGCTTCGAGGGCATGGTGACCGACATCAAGACGCGCTACACGCTGATTCGCGCGCTCAATGGCCGGGAGTCCATCGTTCCCAACGAGTTCATCATCACCCAGCGGGTTGAAAACCTGTCGCTGGCCGACCCCAAGGTGTCGCTGTCGCTCACCGTGTCGGTGGGCTACGACAGCGATGTGGATCAGGTTCAGGCCATTCTGTGTGCGGCGGCCGCTTCCTGCGAACGGGTGCTGAAGGATCCGGCGCCGGCGGCGCTCCTGACCAATTTTGGCGCCGACGGGCTGGAGTTCACCCTGTCGGTCTGGATCGTCGACCCGGACAAGGGACAGCAGGGCCTGCGCTCGGAGATCAACCTCAACATCCTGCGCGACTTGCGAGCCGCCGGCATCGAGATTCCGTACCCGCAACGGGTGGTCGAATTGCGACAGGGGCCTGAGCCGCCCCGTGGAAAACCCTAAACCGACCGATCGGTCGGTTAATTCATAATCAGCTTGGCGACCTAAAACCATTAATTACTCAGGAGACATCGTCATGAAGAAAACTCTCACGTTCTCGCTATTGGCGGCAGCGCTGTTCAGCGCGGGCTTGGCGCAGGCTCAAATCAAGGTTGGTGTGACCGTGTCCGCCACCGGGCCGGCGGCATCGCTGGGTATTCCCGAGAAGAACACGTTCTCCGTCATGCCCAAGACCATCGCGGGCAAGACGGTCGAGTACATCGTGCTGGATGATGCGTCCGACACCACGACCGCGGTCAAGAACGCGCGCAAGCTGACGGCCGAAGACAAGGTGGACATCATCATCGGCTCCACCGTCACACCCAATGCGCTGGCCATGATCGATGTGGCCGCCGAAACCGAAACGCCGATCATCTCGATGGCTGCTTCGAGCCGCATCATCGAGCCGATGGATGCCAAGCGCCGCTGGGTGTTCAAGACGCCGCAGAACGACAGCCACATGGCCAGCGCCATCACCGGCCACATGGCCGATACCGGTATCAAGACCATGGCCTTCATCGGTTTCAACGATGCCTACGGCAGCGGCTGGTCCGACGAGATGGTCAAGTTCGCCGCCCTGCGTGGCCTCAAGATCGTCGCCAGCGAGCGCTTTGCACGCAATGACACCTCCGTCACCGGCCAGATCCTGAAGATCATGGCCAGCAACCCGGATGCGGTGCTGATTGCCGGCTCCGGTACCCCGGCCGCATTGCCGCAGAAGACCCTGAAGGAGCGCGGCTACAAAGGCAAGATCTACCAGACGCACGGTGTGGCCAACCCGGACTTCCTGCGCGTGTGCGGCAAGGACTGCGAAGGCACCTTCCTGCCGGCCGGCCCGATTCTGGTGGCCAGCCAGCTGCCGGCGTCCAACCCGATCCGCAAGGTGGCGCTGGACTACATCGGCAAGTATGAAAAGGCCTTCGGTGTCGGCACCTTCTCCACGTTCGGTGGCCATGCCTGGGACAGCGGTCTGCTGCTGGAGAAAGCCATTCCGTTGGCGTTGAAGTCGGCGCAACCCGGAACCAAGCAGTTTCGCGCCGCCTTGCGTGATGCCATCGAAAAAACCACCGATCTGACCGTCTCGCATGGCGTCATGAACATGACGCCCAATGATCACCTCGGTTTCGACCAGCGTGCGCGCGTGATGGTGGAGGTCAAGGGTGGTACCTGGAAGCTGATCGGCGACGCCAAGTAAGTTCTTGAATTGGCAAGCAACCTAGGATGACCCGAGGGGCGGCATGGCCGCCCCTCTTGTTATCCCGATAGATGGGAACGAGATGGATTTATCGATAGCGGCCATCCTGGCACAGGATGGCCTGACCTCCGGTGCAATTTACGCCCTACTGGCACTCGCGCTGGTGCTGGTGTTTTCGGTCACGCGTGTGATCTTCATTCCACAGGGCGAGTTTGTGGCATTTGGTGCCTTCACCATGGCCGCATTGCAAGGCGGCAAGTTCCCCTCGGCATCCTGGCTGTTGCTGGGGCTGGGGGTCACGGCATTTCTGATGGAGTTGGCGGCGATTGCGCGCCTGCCTGAGCGCCGCAGCCTGCGCGAGGTGGCGCAGGCGGCCTGGCAGATCCTCTTGCTGCCCGTGCTGGTCTGGGGCGCTGCCCTGTCGCTGCCATTGACGAATTGGCCCATGCTGCTGCAGGTGGCTTTTACCCTGGCCATTGTGGTGCCCATGGGGCCGCTGGTCTACCGCATTGCCTACCAGCCGCTGGCCAGCGCGTCCACGCTGGTGCTGCTGATCGTGTCGGTGGGTGTGCATTACGCGCTGACGGGCATTGGCCTGCTGGCCTTTGGTGCGGAAGGCGTGCGCACCGAGCCGTTCACCGACCTGCGCTTTGAGGTCGGTGCCTTGTCCATTTCCGGTCAGAGCCTGGCCGTGGTGGTCGCCGCGCTGCTGATGATCCTGCTGTTGTATGTCTACTTCGAACGCACGCTGCCGGGCAAGGCCTTGCGTGCCACGGCGGTCAACCGTGTTGGCGCGCAGATCGTGGGCATCGGCATCACGCAGGCCGGGCGCGCTTCCTTTCTGCTGGCGGCAGCCATGGGTGCGGTGTGCGGCATCCTGATTGCCCCCTTCACCACCATCTATTACGACAGTGGTTTCCTGATCGGTCTCAAGGGTTTTGTGGCGGCCATCATCGGCGGCCTGGCCAGCTACCCGCTGGCGGCGGCAGGCTCCTTGCTGGTGGGGCTGCTCGAGTCCTATGCCTCGTTCTGGGCCAGTGCCTACAAGGAGGTGATCGTGTTCACGCTCATCCTGCCGGTGCTGCTCTGGCGCTCCTTGGCGGCGCCGCACCATGATGAGGAGGAAGAAGCATGAACCGGCTCTTCCTGGTTTTCATCGCGCTGCTGGCCTTGCTGCCGGTGTTGCCCACGCCGGAGTTCTGGATCACGCAGGCCAACTACATCGGCCTGTCTGCCATCGTGGCGATCGGCCTGGTCTTGCTGACCGGCGTCGGTGGCATGACCTCCTTCGGTCAGGCGGCTTTCGTCGGCTTGGGCGCCTATGCCACCTCCTACCTCAGTACCACCCTGGGCGTGTCACCCTGGCTTGGCCTGCTGGCCGGTGTGGCGGTCAGCATGGCGGTCGCCTTCATCCTTGGCGCGCTGACCATGCGGCTGTCCGGCCATTACCTGCCGCTGGGCACCATCGCCTGGGGGCTGTCGTTCTTCTTCCTGTTTGGCAACATGGAGTTCCTGGGCAGGTTCGACGGCCTCAGCGGCATTCCGCCGCTGGAACTGTTCGGTTACTCATTGCGTGCCGGTCAGGATATTTTTTACCTGATCTGGGCGGTGGTGGTGCTGGCCGTGGTGGCCACGCAGAACCTGCTCAATTCGCGTCCCGGGCGAGCCATCCGCGCGCTCAAGGGCGGGGTGGTGATGGCCGAAGCCATGGGCGCGCGCACCGTCTGGCTCAAGCTGGTGTGCTTTGTCTTTGCCGCGGTACTGGCCAGCCTGTCGGGCTGGCTGTATGCGCACATGCAGCGCTCGGTCAATCCCACACCTTTCGGCCTGAATGCTGGCATCGAGTACCTGTTCATGGCGGTGATCGGTGGGGCCGGGCATGTCTGGGGTGCCATCTTCGGTGCCGGCCTGGTGATCCTGCTCAAGGACCAGCTCCAGTCACTGCTGCCGCGCCTGTTCGGTGAGACCGGCAGTTTCGAAACCATCGTGCTGGGCGTGCTGCTGGTGCTGCTGCTGCAGCATGCCCGTAACGGCCTCTGGCCTTATCTGGCCGAACTGATGCCGCGTCGCTGGCGTCGTCAGGCGCTGGTGCAGCCACCGGCGCAGGCGGAGTCGCTGCCGGTGCGCGCGCGGCCGGCAGCGGGCGAGAGCCTGTTGGTGGTGGAGGGCGCGCGCAAGGAGTTCGGCGGCCTGGTGGCGGTCAATGACATGCGCTTCGAGGTCAAGGCCGGCGAGGTTGTGGGCCTGATCGGTCCCAACGGCGCCGGCAAGTCCACCATGTTCAACCTGATCACCGGCGTGCTGGATGTCACGCGCGGTACCGTGCGCTACCTGGGTGAAGACATCCAGGGACTACCGTCGCGCGAGATCGTGCGCCGCGGCATCGCGCGCACCTTCCAGCACGTCAAGCTGCTGGGGAACATGTCGGTGCTGGAGAACGTGGCGCTGGGCGCTCATTTGCGCGGCCAGGCCGGCGTGCTGCGCAGCATGTTGCGCTTGAACCGTGGCGAGGAAGCCCGGCTGCTGGCCGAGGCGCAACGGCAACTGGAGCGCGTCGGGCTGGCCCATTTGATGCACGAGCCGGCGGGCAGCCTGGCGCTGGGCCAGCAGCGTATTCTGGAAATCGCCCGCGCCCTGTGCTGCGACCCGGCCTTGCTGTTGCTGGACGAGCCGGCGGCCGGTCTGCGCTACAAGGAAAAAGAGGCGCTGGCGGAACTGCTGGCCCGACTGCGTGGTGAGGGCATGAGCATCCTGATCGTGGAGCACGACATGGACTTCGTCATGAATCTGTGCGACCGCCTGGTGGTGATGGAATTCGGCACCCTGATTGCCGAGGGCGTGCCGTCAGTGGTGCAGCAAGATCCGGCGGTGCTGGAAGCGTATCTGGGAGGCCTATGAGCACCGAACCGTTATCTGTGGCGGCACCTTCGGCGGTGCTGGAAGTGAGTGAGCTGCACGCCGGCTACGGCAAGGTGGCGGCGCTGCACGGTGTGCATCTGCGCGCCGAGGTGGGTGAGATCGTGACCGTGATCGGCCCCAATGGCGCCGGCAAGTCCACGCTGCTCAATGCCCTGGGCGGCACGCTGCCGCTGACCGGCAACACGCGCGGCCAGATCCGGTTTCTGGGCCATGAGCTCAGCCGCATGCCGGTGGAGAAGCGGGTGGCCTTGGGCATGTCGCTGGTGCCGGAGAAGCGTGAGCTGTTCGGCAGCATGAGCGTGCTGGACAACCTGTTGCTGGGCAGCTACCGCCGTTACCGGCTGCGCGAGCCGAACCCGGCCGACCAGCTGGAAACCGTGTTTGAACTGTTTCCCCGCCTGAAGGAGCGGCGCGAGCAACTGGCCGCCACCCTGTCGGGCGGCGAGCGGCAGATGCTGGCCATTGGCCGTGCGTTGATGGCCAAGCCGCGCCTGCTGATGCTCGATGAACCCAGTCTGGGGCTGGCGCCGCTGATCGTGAAGGAAATCTTTCACATCATCCGCGAGCTCAAGCAGACCGGCGTCACGATTCTGCTGGTCGAGCAGAACGCGCGCGCCGCGCTGCAGGTGGCCGACCGGGCCTATGTGCTGGAGACCGGCGACGTCATGCTGGAAGGCCCGGCCGACCAGTTGGCGCGCGACCCGAAGGTGGTGGAGACCTACCTGGGCCTGAGCCGCGCCAAGTGAGGTGGCCGCCCTCGCGGTGGCAACTTTCCCGGACCTTTGAAATAAAGCAGCGAGCAGGTGCTCGATCCGTTTATAATCAAAAAAAGCACGATCGTTCTTTTTTAATGTCGCCCGTGTGCCGGGAGACGAAGGCCGTGCCGAATAGAATCCTGTCATTGACGTGCACGTCAATCACAACAACCGAATTTGCAACTAGCTGGAGTGGCAGAAATGAAAGTCCTAGTAGCCGTCAAACGCGTGGTGGACTACAACGTGAAGGTCCGCGTCAAGTCGGACAACACCGGTGTAGACATCGCCAACGTCAAAATGAGCATGAACCCGTTTGACGAGATCGCTGTGGAAGAAGCCGTGCGCCTGAAGGAAAAGGGTGTCGTGACCGAAGTCATCGCCGTCTCCTGCGGCGTGGCCCAGTGCCAGGAAACCCTGCGCACCGCCATGGCCATTGGTGCCGACCGTGCCATTCTGGTCGAAACCGCCGAAGAACTGCAGCCGCTGGCCGTGGCCAAGCTGCTCAAGGCCCTGGTGGACAAGGAACAGCCCGGCCTGGTGATCCTGGGCAAGCAGGCGATCGACGACGACTGCAACCAGACCGGCCAGATGCTGGCGGCGCTGGCTGACCTGCCGCAAGCCACCTTCGCCTCCAAGGTCGAAGTGGCCGACGGCAAGGCCAGCGTCACGCGTGAAGTCGACGGCGGTCTGGAGACCCTGTCCATCACCCTGCCGGCCGTCATCACCACCGACCTGCGCCTGAACGAGCCGCGTTATGTGACGCTGCCCAACATCATGAAGGCCAAGAAAAAGCAGCTCGACACCGTCAAGCCGGAAGACCTGGGCGTCGATGTCGCACCGCGCATCAAGACCCTCAAGGTCAGCGAACCCCCGAAGCGCAGCGCCGGCATCAAGGTGCCCGACGTCGCCACCCTGGTTGCGAAACTCAAGAATGAAGCGAAGGTGATCTGACATGACTGCACTCGTTATTGCCGAACACGACAACGCGTCCATCAAGGGCGCTACCCTCAACACCGTGACGGCTGCCGCTGCTTGCGGTGGTGACGTTCACGTCCTGGTGGCCGGCAGCAATGCTGCTGCTGCTGCTGCCGCTGCCGCCCAGATCGCTGGTGTGGCCAAGGTGCTGCACGCCGACAGCGAAGCCTTCGCCCACGGCCTCGCCGAGAACATGGCGGCCCAGGTGCTGGCCGTGGCCGGCAACTACAGCCACATCCTGTTCCCGGCGACTGCCTCGGGCAAGAACATCGCGCCGCGCGTGGCGGCCAAGCTCGATGTCGGCCAGATCTCCGACATCACCAAGGTCGACAGCCCGGACACCTTCGAGCGTCCGATCTACGCCGGCAACGCCATCGCCACGGTGCAGAGCGCCGATGCGGTCAAGGTCATCACGGTGCGGACCACCGGTTTTGACGCCGCAGCCACCAGCGGTGGCTCGGCCGCGGTGGAAACGCTGGCCGCCGTGGCAGCCAATGCCAAGTCGTCCTTCGTCGGCAGCGAGATTGCCAAGAATGACCGTCCTGAACTGACCGCGGCCAAGATCATCGTCTCCGGTGGTCGCGCCCTGGGTTCGAGCGAGAAGTTCAACGAAGTGATGACGCCGCTGGCCGACAAGCTCGGTGCTGCCATCGGCGCCAGCCGTGCCGCAGTGGATGCCGGTTATGCCGCCAACGACCTGCAGGTCGGTCAGACCGGCAAGATCGTCGCGCCGCAGCTCTACATTGCCTGCGGTATCAGCGGTGCCATCCAGCACTTGGCCGGCATGAAGGATTCCAAGGTGATCGTGGCCATCAACAAGGACCCCGAAGCACCGATCTTCAGCGTGGCGGACTACGGCCTGGAAGCCGACCTCTTCACGGCGGTGCCGGAGCTCGTCGCAGCGCTCTGAGTGCCGGACAAAAAGGCATCGCGTGCGGTGCCTTTTTTTTGACTTTTTGTTTCTGAATTTGGTTGGAGACCACCATGAGCTATGTCGCGCCTGTCAAGGACATGCTGTTCAACATCAAGCACCTCGCCCAGATTGACGAGATCGCTCGTATTCCTGCATTCAAGGATGCCGGGTTCGACACGGCCCAGGCCGTGCTGGAAGAGGCCGCCAAGTTCAACGAGCAGGTCCTGAGCCCGCTCAACTGGGACGGTGACAAGAATCCCTCCAGTTGGAAAGACGGCCAGGTCACGACCACGCCGGGTTTCAAGGAAGCGTTTCATCAGTTTGCTGAAGGCGGCTGGCAAGGCCTGCAGCACCCGACGGATTTTGGCGGCCAGGGCCTGCCCAAGACCATCGGTGCCGCCTGCATCGAGATGTGCAACAGCGCCAACATGAGCTTTGCGCTCTGTCCGCTGTTGACCGACGGTGCCATCGAGGCACTGCTGACGGCCGGCTCCGACGAGCTCAAGGCCACTTACCTGGAAAAACTGGTCAGCGGCGAGTGGACCGGCACCATGAACCTGACCGAACCCCAGGCCGGCTCCGACCTGGCGCTGGTGCGCAGCCGTGCCGAGCCGCAACCCGACGGCAGCTACAAGGTGTTCGGCACCAAGATCTTCATCACCTACGGTGAGCACGACATGGCCGACAACATCGTGCATCTGGTGTTGGCGCGTGTGACGGGTGCGCCGGACGGCGTCAAGGGCATCAGCCTGTTCGTGGTGCCGAAGTTCCTGGTGAACAAGGACGGCAGTCTGGGTGCGCGCAACGACGTGCATTGCGTCAGCATCGAGCACAAGATGGGTATCAAGGCCAGCCCGACTGCCGTGCTGCAGTATGGCGACCACGGCGGTGCCGTCGGTTACCTGGTGGGCCAGGAAAACCGCGGTCTCGAGTACATGTTCATCATGATGAACGCGGCACGCTACGCCGTGGGCATGCAGGGCATTGCGATTGCCGAGCGCGCCTACCAGAAGGCCGTGGCCTACGCACGCGACCGCGTTCAGAGCCGCCCGGTGGATGGCTCCATCAAGGCCAGCGCGCCCATCATTCATCACCCGGACGTGCGCCGCATGCTGATGACTATGCGCGCCTACACCGAGGGCTGCCGTGCCATGGCGTCCGTCGCCGCGGCGGCCTATGACGCCGCACACCACCACCCGGATGCCGAGGTGCGCAAGCAGAACCAGGCTTTCTACGAATTCATGGTGCCGCTGGTCAAGGGCTACAGCACCGAGATGAGCCTGGAAGTCACGTCGCTGGGTGTGCAGGTGCACGGTGGCATGGGTTTCATCGAGGAAACCGGCGCGGCCCAGTACTACCGCGATGCCAAGATACTGACCATTTATGAGGGCACCACCGCCATCCAGGCGAACGATCTGGTGGGGCGCAAGACAGCGCGCGACGGCGGCCAGACCGCCAAGGCCATCGCCAAACAGATCGAGGCCACCGAGGCCGAGTTGAAGAAGCAGGGCAGTGCCGATGCACTGGCCGTGGCCAAGCGCTTGACGGCGGCCCGCCTGGCGTTCATCGATGTGGTCGACTTCATGGCTGGCCAAAGCAATCCGAACGACGTCTATGCCGGCAGCGTGCCCTACCTGATGCTGGCCGGCAACCTGATGGCTGGCTGGCAACTGGCGCGCGCCTTGCTGGTGGCGCAGCAGGAACTGGCGAAGGGCGAAGACGCTGCCTTCATGCAGGCCAAGATCACGGTGGCGCGCTTCTATGCCGACCATATGTTGAGCAAGGCAGCGGGCGTGCGCGACAGCATCGTGGACGGTGCCGCCAGCGTGACGGCGCTGGCGCTGGATGCTTTCTAAATCACTATAAAAAGAATAGCGGATGTCGCCCGATTGACAAGGGCTGCAGCCGTTTTTCATTAATATTATTCAGTCAATTACTGGAGACAAGATGTCCAAGCTCCCTTCGACGCTGCAGAACCTGCCACTGCCCATCATTGGTTCGCCACTGTTCATCATCAGCAACCCGAAGCTGGTCATTGCCCAGTGCATCGCCGGCGTGGTGGGCTCCATGCCGGCGCTCAACGCGCGCCCGGCTTCCCAGCTCGATGAGTGGCTGGCCGAGATCACCGAGGCGCTGGCCGCACACAACCAGGCCAACCCCGACCGCCCGGCTGCTCCCTTTGCCATCAACCAGATCGTGCACAAGTCGAACGACCGACTGGAGCACGACATGGCGCTGTGCGTGAAGTACAAGGTACCGGTGATCATCACCTCGCTGGGGGCACGCGAGGAAATCAACCAGGCGGCGCACAGTTATGGCGCGGTGGTGATGCACGACATCATCAACAACAAGTTTGCCCACAAGGCGATCGAGAAGGGCGCTGACGGATTGATCGCGGTGGCGGCCGGGGCCGGCGGCCATGCGGGCGTGAAGAGCCCCTTCGCCCTGGTGCAGGAAATTCGTCAGTGGTTCGATGGCCCGCTGGCGCTGAGTGGCTCGATTGCCAGCGGTGGTGGCGTGCTGGCGGCACAGGCCATGGGGGCGGACTTCGCCTACATGGGCTCGGCCTTCATCGCCACCGAAGAGGCGCGTGCGGCCGAAGCCTACAAGCAGGCCATCGTCGATGGCGATTCCGATGACATCGTCTACAGCAACCTGTTCACCGGCGTGCACGGCAACTACCTGGCGCCCAGCATCCGTGCCGCCGGGCTGGACCCGGACAACCTGCCCGAGAGCGATCCGAGCAAGATGAATTTCGGCGGTGATGCCAAGAAGGCCTGGAAAGACATCTGGGGCTGTGGCCAGGGTATCGGCGCCATCAACAAGATCCAGAGCACGGCCGACTTCGTGGCCCAGTTGCGGCGCGAATACCGCGCCGCGCGCGAGCGTTTGCTGGCGTTGCCTTACGCGGTGTGATGCCAGGCCAGCGCGATGCTGGCCAGGCCAGCGCGATGCTGGCGCCGTTCAGCGTGGGACGAGTTGGCCCAGCAGTTCTGGCGCCTGAGCTTGGAAGGAGCTGATGGGGTTGAGCAGCCGGGCCAGCTGAGGTTGGCTGCTCATCAGTGCCGTGACGTCTGGCGCACTGAACCACCACGTGCCCGCCAGCAAGACGCAGGACAGCGCCAACAGGGCCATGTTCTGCCGCAGATTGGCCAGCAGGGGAACGCGCCTAATCGGCAGACGCCAGAGCCAGAGTGCGGGTAACAGGCCCAAGGCCAGGAACCATCCCGCCGACTGCCAGCTGAATGCGTGACGCAGTTGCATGCCCCAGCTCGACGGGCCTGCCCTGAGGTCGAGGAAGCTGGCCTGCTCCAGCATCAGCGGCAGGTTGAGCCCCGCCAGCAACAGCAACAGCAGGATTGCGGGCTTGAAGGTCCTGCGCCAGCACAGCAGGCTCAGCAGGGCGGTGAGCGCGAAGCCCAGAAGCAGCGCCAGGCGCAGCCCCAGCCACCAGCGTTGGGCACTTTCCAGTGGCAGGTGGGAGAGTTCCCGCCACAACGGGACGTTGCAGGCGAGTGTCAGCCAGAGACTGGCCAGACTGAGGACCGTGACAGGATGAATCGCCTCCCTTTGAGTTTCCGGCGAGAGATAGGCTGATTCTGCGAACTCGGTGATGTGGAACAGCTTGAGCGTCATGGCTTTGCATTGTGATCGATTACGGCCATCTGGCGTAACTGGCCGTAACTGGCGCCAGTCGATGCCAATGGCCTCCAATTGACATCAAGTCGGCCAGGTGGCGCCGTGCTCCGGCACCATGGCACGCCAGCCCAGTTCATGCTTGATGCGCTTGCGAAGTTCATCGGAGGGGCCCATTTCACCGTGCACGATGTAGACCTGATCCGGTCGCTCCGGCATGGTGCGCAGCCAGTCCATCAACTGGCTGGCATCGGCATGGGCTGAGGCCGACTGCAACTGCACCACCTCAGCGTTGACGCTGACATCCTGCCCGTGGATACGGACCGACTTGGCGCCGCTGGACAGAGTGGCGCCGCGGGTGCCGGGGGCCTGGAAGCCGGTGAGGATGATCATGTTGCGGTGGTTGCCGGCATGCAGCGCCAGGTGGTGCAGCACACGGCCGCCGGTGGCCATGCCGCTGGCCGCCAGGATCACCATCGGGCCGTGGCGGCGCCCCAGGGCCTTGGACTCGTCGGGTGTGTTCACCATGGTGGCGCAGTGGGTCAGGGCGCGCACCTGCTTGTTGGTCAGCCGGTGTTCATGCGGGTAGTGTTCGACCAGATGCGTGCTGTGGATGGCCATCGGGCTGTCCAGGAACACCGGCAGCGAAGTGGGGATGTCGCCCCGTGCCTTCAGTTCGGCAATCGCATGCAGGATGGCCTGTGCCCGGCCGACGGCAAACACCGGCAGCACGGCCACGCCGCCGCGCGCGGCGACGCGGTGCAGGGCAGGCCCCAGTTCGGCCAGCACGTCTTCTTCGGGGTGCTCGCGGTCGCCGTAGGTCGATTCGATCAGCACCGTGTCGGCTGCCGGCGCGCGGTCGGGCGGGTTCATGAGGAAGTCATCGCTGCGGCCGAGATCGCCCGAGAACAGGATGCGTCGGCCTGCCACTTCGAGCAGCAGGCTGGCCGCGCCCAGGATGTGGCCGGCACGCGAGAAGGTGGCGCGCCAGCCCGGGATGGGCTGGAAGGTGTGGCCGTAGTCCGTGGTCTTGATCAGCGACAGGCTGTTCAGCGCATCCTGGCGCGTGTACAGCGGCAGCGCTGGTGTGTGCTTGGAGAAACCGTGGCGATTGGCGAAGGCCGCGTCTTCTTCCTGGATGTGGCCGCTGTCGGGCAGCAGGATGGCGCACAGATCGCGCGTGCCGGGCGTGGCGTAGACATGGCCTTCGAAACCCTCGCGTGCCAGCAGCGGCAGGTAGCCGCTGTGGTCGAGGTGGGCATGGGTCAGGACCACGGCATCGATCTGATTGGGTGCCACGGGCAACGGGCTCCAGTTGCGAAGGCGCAGCTGCTTGTAGCCCTGGAACAGGCCGCAGTCCACCAGCAGGCTCTGTTTGTCATGGCGGACCAGGTATTTGGAGCCGGTAACGGTATCGGCACCGCCGAGGAAGGTGATGTTGACGCTCATGCAGAAGAACTCCGTTGTGGCTGCCATGTTAGCGCGTCAGATATGAAAAAAGCCGCGGAGTTGGCAAAACTCCGCGGCTGATGGGGTGTGCAGATCCGTTGGGCGGTCAGCTGAAAAAGCTCTTCAGTCGGTCGGTCCAGCTGTCTTCGCTGGGCGAGTGCTTGGCGCCGCCTTTCTTGAGCGACTCGTCGAGTTCGCGCAGCAGCTTGCGCTGATGCTCGGTGAGCTTGACCGGCGTCTCCAGCGTGATGTGGCAGTACAGGTCGCCCGGGTAGCTTGAGCGGATACCCTTGATGCCCTTGCCGCGCAGGCGGAACTGCTTGCCGGTCTGGGTGCCTTCCGGGATGTCGATCGCTGCCTTGCCGGCCAGCGTGGGCACCTCGATCTCGCCACCCAGTGACGCGGTCACGATGCTGATCGGCACCGCGCAGTGCAGGTCGTCGCCATCGCGCTCGAAGATGTCGTGCTTGCGCAGGCGGATCTCGATGTAGAGATCGCCCGGCGGGCCGCCATTGGTGCCGGGCTCGCCGTTGCCGGCGCTGCGAATGCGCATGCCGTCGTCGATACCGGCCGGAATCTTCACTTCCAGCGTCTTCTGGCGCTTGATGCGGCCCTGGCCCTGGCAGCTGGTGCAGGGCTCGGGAATGATCTTGCCGCTGCCATGGCAATGCGGGCAGGTCTGTTGCACGCTGAAAAAGCCCTGGCGCATCTGCACCGAGCCCGAACCGTGGCAGGTCGAGCAGGTCTTGACCTGGGTACCGGGCTTGGCACCGCTGCCATGGCAGGTGCTGCAGTTGTCCCAGCTCGGCACGCGGATCTGCGCATCTTTGCCGCGCGCGGCTTCCTCCAGCGTGATCTCCATCGCGTAGCTCAGGTCGCTGCCGCGGTAGACCTGGCGTCCGCCGGCACCGCGTCCGCGCTGCTGGCCGAACATGTCGCCGAAGATGTCGCCGAAGGCCTCGGCGAATCCGCCGGAGAAACCTTCACCGGGGCCGCCGCGCATGTTGGGGTCGACGCCGGCATGGCCGTACTGGTCGTAGGCGGCGCGCTTTTGCGCATCGGACAGCATCTCGTAGGCCTCTTTGGCCTCCTTGAACTTCTCTTCCGCCACCTTGGCGCTGTCCCCCTGATTGCGGTCAGGGTGGTGCTTCATCGCCAGCTTGCGATAGGCCTTCTTGATGTCATCCTCGGACGCATTCTTTGGCACGCCCAGGATTTCGTAAAAGTCTCTTTTTGCCATTGGGGTTCTCAGGAGTCAGTGACGCAAAACGCCGCGCCGATGATCCTGGCGGATCATCCGGACGCGGCGCGCAGGGTGAAACACCGTCTGCGCCTTAGCCTTTTTTGACTTCCTTCACTTCGGCGTCCACGATGTTGTCGTCAGCAGCCGGGCGGCTGGCCGATTCGGCGCCACCGGCGGCCTCGGCAGCTCCCGCGCCTGCACCGGCGGCAGCCTGGGCGGCCTGCTGGTCGGCATACATCTTCTCGCCGAGTTTCTGGCTGGCGGCCATCAGGGCTTCGGTCTTGGCCTCGATGGCGGCCTTGTCGTCGCCCTTGAGCGCTTCTTCCAGATCCTTGACGGCAGCTTCGATCTTTTCCTTCTCGCCGGCTTCGAGCTTGTCGCCGTACTCGGTCAGGCTCTTCTGCACGCTGTGGACGGCAGCATCGCCCTGATTGCGGGACTGCACCAGTTCGAGCTTCTTCTTGTCGTCGGCGGCATTGAGCTCGGCGTCCTTCACCATCTGCTGGATTTCTTCCTCGCTCAGGCCGGAGTTGGCCTTGATGGTGATCTTGTTTTCCTTGCCGGTGCCTTTGTCCTTGGCGCCGACGTGCAGGATGCCGTTGGCGTCGATGTCGAACGACACCTCGATCTGCGGCAGGCCGCGCGCCGAGGGCGGAATGCCTTCGAGGTTGAATTCGCCCAGCAGCTTGTTGCCGGAAGCAATCTCACGCTCACCCTGGAACACCTTGATCGTCACAGCCGGCTGATTGTCTTCTGCGGTCGAGAAGGTCTGCGCGAACTTGGTCGGGATGGTGGTGTTCTTGGCGATCATCTTGGTCATGACGCCGCCCAGGGTTTCAATACCCAGCGACAGCGGGGTCACGTCCAGCAGCAACACGTCCTTGCGGTCGCCGGAGAGCACCTGGCCCTGGATGGCAGCACCCACGGCCACGGCTTCGTCCGGGTTCACGTCCTTACGCGGCTCCTTGCCGAAGAACTCTTTCACCTTCTCCTGCACCTTGGGCATGCGGGTCATGCCGCCGACCAGGATCACGTCGTGGATGTCGCCCACGCTCACGCCGGCATCCTTGATGGCGGTGCGGCAAGGGGCAATGGTGCGCTCGATCAGCTCTTCCACCAGGCTTTCCAGCTTGGCGCGGGTCAGCTTGACGCTCAGGTGTTTCGGACCGGAGGCATCTGCCGTGATGTAGGGCAGGTTGATGTCGGTGGCGGCCGAGCTGGAGAGTTCGATCTTGGCCTTCTCGGCGGCTTCCTTCAGGCGTTGCAGGGCCAGCACGTCCTTGGACAGGTCGACACCTTGCTCTTTCTTGAACTCGCCGATGATGAAGTCGATGATGCGCTGGTCGAAGTCTTCGCCGCCCAGGAAGGTGTCGCCGTTGGTGGACAGCACTTCGAACTGTTTCTCACCGTCAACGTCGGCGATCTCGATGATGGAGACGTCGAAGGTGCCGCCGCCCAGGTCGTACACGGCGATCTTGCGGTCACCCTTCTCGGCTTTGTCCAGGCCGAAGGCCAGGGCCGCTGCGGTCGGCTCGTTGATGATGCGCTTGACGTCCAGACCGGCAATAC
The DNA here is from genome assembly GCA_030680575.1 of Hylemonella sp. Taxonomy (GTDB): domain Bacteria; phylum Pseudomonadota; class Gammaproteobacteria; order Burkholderiales; family Burkholderiaceae_C; genus Hylemonella. Next base: position 11,409 of record JAUXVI010000024.1, on the reverse strand, counting down.
GACCGGCGTCCTTGGTGGCCTGGCGCTGGGCATCGTTGAAGTAGGCCGGCACCGTGATCACGGCTTCGGTCACGGGCTCGCCGAGGTAGTCTTCGGCGGTTTTCTTCATCTTGCGCAGGATGTCGGCGCTGACCTGCTGGGCCGAGATCTGCTTGCCGCGCACTTCCACCCAGGCGTCGCCGTTGTCGGCCGCCACGATGGAGTAGGGCATCAGGTTGATGTCCTTCTGCACTTCCTTCTCGGTGAACTTGCGACCGATCAGGCGCTTGATGGCGTACAGGGTGTTCTTGGGGTTGGTCACGGCCTGGCGCTTGGCCGAGGCGCCGACCAGCACTTCGCCGTCTTCCTGGTAGGCGACGATGGAGGGCGTGGTGCGCGCACCTTCCGAGTTCTCGATCACCCGGGTGGTGTTGCCTTCCATGACGGAGACACACGAGTTGGTGGTGCCCAAGTCAATGCCGATGATTCTTCCCATGTTTCTACTCCTGGTATTTTGAAAAATTCAGATATTCGTAACGTGTGGATAACCTGAGCAATTTCAAGTATCCGGCAGGTCTTATTTGGGGGCGGTCACGGTCACCAGGGCCGGGCGCAGCACGCGATCGGCGATCAGGTAACCCTTTTGCAGCACGCCCACCACGGTATTGGCCTCCTGCTCGGCTGGCACCACGCTGATGGCCTGGTGCTGGTGCGGGTCGAACTTGGTGCCGGGGGCCGGGTTGATGGCCATCACCTTGTTGCGCTCCAGCGCGGCGACGAGCTGGCGCAGGGTGGCCTCGGCACCTTCGCGGATCTGCTGCGGTGTGGCGTCCTTGATGGCCAGGCCGGCTTCCAGGCTGTCGGCCACGGGCAGCAGGCTGTCGGCAAAGCTTTCCACGGCGAATTTGCGGCTCTTGGAGATTTCGTCTTCGGCGCGGCGGCGGGCATTTTCGGCTTCTGCCTTGGCGCGCAGGAACTGGTCGGCCAGGTCGGCGCTTTTGGCCTTGAGTTCGGCCAATTCGGCCTGCGCCTGGCTCAGCAGATCGGCCTCATGGGCAGCGACGATGTCTTCGCCATTGGGTTCGCCGGCTTGGGGAGGGGTAGGGGTGGTGTCAGACATGCGAATAAGTCGTGGATACGGGGTTCATGCGCGGAGATGGGGACAGCCGCGACCGTTTCAAGAGGGTGGCTCAGCATGGCAGGGCGCTGGGCCCCGCCGCGAGTCGGTCCGAACCGGCTCAGCCCGACAGGCCGAGCAGTTCGACGTCGAACTTGAGGGTGGCGTTGGGCGGGATCACGCCGCCGGCGCCACGAGCGCCATAACCCAGCTCGGCCGGGATGATGAGGGTACGGGTGCCGCCGATCTTCATGCCGGCCACGCCCTCGTCCCAGCCGCGGATCACCATGCCGGCGCCAAGGGAGAACTGGAACGGATCGTTGCGGTCCTTGCTGGAGTCGAACTTGGCACCTTGCACACCATTGCTGTAGAGCCAGCCGGTGTAGTGGACGGTGACGTTCTGGCCGCGTGTGGCTTCAGCGCCGGTGCCGATGACGGTGTCTTCGAATTGCAGGCCGGAAGGGGTGGTGATCATGATGCGGTCCTTTTTGCTATTGATTTGATAGCTGGTGGCGCCTGATGGACAAGGCGCAACATCCAGAAAACCGCAAATTATGCCAGCAGCCCCAGGTGGCGGGGCCGGATCTCAGCGGGCTTTTTTCGCCTGGCTGGTGGCCCATTTGCTGGCGAACGCCTGCAGGTCGCCCAGGCGCTTGAGCAGATCGAGGCCGGTGCTGGTGAGCAGATAGCCGTCGCTGCCGTGGTTGAGCAGGCCGGCTTCGCGCAATTCCTTGATACGGGTGTTCAATGTGTTGGGGGTGATGCCGCCCACACTGTCCTGCAGCAGCCGGAAGGTCTGGGCATGACCGTCGCGCAGAGCCCACAGCACGCGAATCGCGTAGCGGGACTCGAGCAGGCCAAGCAGCTGACCGATGGCGGCGTTTTCTTTGGAACTCATTGAACAGCACTCCTCAAAGCGTGAATCGGGCGCCGGGCGGGTCACCCTGTGCCAGGTCCGGTTCTAGAGACCGGAGCTATGGCCGACGCGAGCGCCGACTATAGCGTAGTTTTTTGCCTGCTACAAGTTTCATAGCTGATGATGGCTGACATACAACAGTATCAGGCCACGCGGCTGAAAAAGTTGGGTTCAGGCGTAGATTTTTCGCAGCAGTTGCATCAGGGTTCTGCGCTCGGCGGCACTCAGGCGCGCGGTGGCATCATCTTCCAGCTGGGTGACCGTCTGTTCGGCCTGACGCACCAGCTTCTTCCCGGTGGGTGTCAGGTGCAGCCCCACAGCACGGGCGTCGTGCGGATGGGGGCGGCGCGTGATGAGTTCGCGTTTTTCCAGCGTATTGACCATGCCCACCAGATTGGGCGGCTGGATGTTCAGGGTGGCGCACAACTGGCGCGAGGTGATGCCCTGGTTGTGCGCAATCAGCGACAGCACCGAGAAGTCGACCAGACGCAGCTCGTGCACGGCCATGTGCTTGAGGAAGGACTCGGCAATGACCAGGGTGGCGCGGCGCGCGTTGTAGCCGACCAGGCCCTCCAGATAGCTGGTGTCGACCTTGTCGACGGCAGGCTCGGTGTTCTTGTCACTCATAACTCATGGATAGAAGCGGGTCAGTCTATGCCTGTGCGGGATGAACCCGTTCCAGTTGGCCCCGGATGATCTGCAGACGCATGTCGAATTCGGGCAGTATCCAGTCTTTCAGGGCGCGCGCCGGTGCCGTCCAGCGAGTCGCCGCCGTGTCGACTGGGCTGGCGGCTTCGATGCGGGTCCAGGCCCAGCCCAGCAGAGCCAGCGCCACAGCGCGCAGGAAATCGTCAGCCACCCAGTAGGCCAGTTCGGCCTGCTGCGCGTTGGCTCGCGACAGCTGGGCGGCCAAGTCGCGAACAGCGCCAAAACGTTGCAGCACCGCGGCCTGGGCCGGTTGCTGGGCATCCAGCGCCTCAGTCAGCTCCTGCAGCAGGGCAGACAGCGCGGCACCGCCGTCAGGCAGCACCTTGCGCACCAGCAGGTCGATCGCCTGGATCTCGTTGGTGCCTTCGTAAATCATGGCCACGCGCGCGTCGCGCACGATCTGCTCGATGCCCCATTCACGCACATACCCGTGGCCGCCGAACACCTGCAGGCATTCGCTGCCGCCATGGAAAGCCTGGTGGGTCCAGGCGGACTTGAGCACCGGCGTGACCAGGCTGCACCAGCGCTGCGCGCTTTCGCGGCGTGTGGCATCGGCATGGTGTTTGGCGATGTCGAGCTCCACCGCCGTGCGGTAGGCCAGCACACGACCGCCATCGATCCAGGCACGTTGCGTGTCCAGCATGCGCTGGATGGCCGGGTGTTCTGCAATCAGGCTGGTGCCGCTGGCGCCAGGCGCACGCATCTGGCGCCGCTCCTGCGCATAGGCGCTGGCTTTCTGCCAGGCTGCTTCCAGCAGGCCGATGCCTTGCAAGCCCACATGCATGCGTGCGGCGTTCATCATGACGAACATCGCATTCAGGCCGCGGTTGGGTTCACCCACCAGCCAGCCGGTGGCGTCATCGAAACGCATGACGCAGGTCGGGCTGCCGTGCAGGCCCATTTTTTCCTCGATGCGCTCGCAAACAATCGGGTTGCGGCTGCCGTCCGGCAGAAACTTCGGTGCCAGGAACAGCGACAGGCCCTTGGGGCCGGCCGGTGCATCGGGCAGGCGTGCCAGCACCAGATGCACGATGTTGTCGGTCAGATCATGTTCGCCGCCAGAGATGAAGATCTTGGTGCCGCTGACGCGATAGCCGTCGCCCTGCGGCGTGGCCTTGGTGCGCACCAGCCCCAGGTCGCTGCCGGCGTGCGGTTCGGTCAGGCACATGGTGGCCAGCCATTCGCCGGTGGCGATCTTGCCCAGGTAGCGTGCCTTCAGTTCCTCGCTGCCGTGGTGCTTGAGGCACTCGTAAGCGCCGTGTAGCAGGCCCGGCGCCATGGTCCAGCCATGGTTGGCCGCGCTCAGCATTTCGTAGAGAACAGCCTCCAGCACGGCGGGCAGCCCCTGGCCGCCGTCTTCCGTTGCGCAGGCCAGCGAGGGCCAGCCGCCTTGCCAGAAGGCCTGGTAGGCTTGGCGGAAGCCAGGCGGTGCCGTGACCACCCCCGCGTCGAAACGACAACCGGTTTCGTCACCGATGCGCTGCAAGGGCGCAATCTCGCTGGCGACGAATTTCCCGGCTTCTTCCTGCACCTGTTGCATGAGGTCGGCATCGACTTCAGCGAAGGGCGGCAGGGCTTGCAGCTGGGCCGGTGTGTCCAGCACCGCCGTCAGGATGTGCTGGATGTCGTCAAGACGCGGTTGGAAGTCCATGGCCGATCAGGACTCCGCGGTGAAGCCGATCTTCTTGATCAGCGGGCCCCAGTGCTTGGACTCTGCCGCCTGCGAGGCCGCCATTTCCTCCATGCTCGAGCCACGCGGGATCAGGCCGACGATGGCCAGGCTGTCGATGACCGCTTTGTCTTTGAGCGCGGCATTGATGGCGGCGTTGGCAGCCTGCAGCACGTTCTTCGGTGTCTTGGCCGGTGCGTAGAAACCGAACCATTCTTCGGTGGTCAGCTCCGGGAAGCCTTGTTCCGCAAAGGTCGGCACTTCAGGCACGTAAGGCGAGCGCTTCGGGCCGGAGGTGGCCAGAATGCGCAGCTTGCCGGCCTTGTAGTTGGCAATGAAGTCGCCATGCGGCGTGACCATGGCGGCGATCTGGCCGCCGACCACGTCGGTCACACCCGGCACCGAGCCGCGGTAGGGCACGTGCTTGAGTTCCACGCCGCTGTTGATGCCCAGCAGCGCGCCCAGGAAGTGCGGCGTGGAGCCGGCACCGGGCGAGCCGTAGCTGGCGTCCTTCGGATTGGCCTTGGCCCAGGCCAGGAAGTCCTTCACCGTCTTGACGTTGGCCGGCACCAGCGGGCCCACAGCCAGGCCATGGTGCATGACGGCGCCGATGGAGATCGGAGCGAAGTCCTGCGGGACGTAGTTCATCTTGCTGTAGATGTGCGGGTAGTTGGCCAGCGCTGAAACCTGGGCCAGTGCCAGCACTGAACCGTCTGCGGGAGCCGCCTTGAGCGTTTCCAGCGCGATGCGGCCGCCGGCGCCGGGTTTGTTCTCGACCACGGCGGCATTTTTGGTGAAGGCAGAACCGGCCAGCTTTTCGCCGACGCGGCGCGCCACGCTGTCACCGGAGCTGCCGGCAGGGAAGCCGTAGAGGATCTTGACCTGCTCAATGGCCTGGGCGAAGGCCGAGAACGGGCTGAGGGCGCCGAGCGCGGCGGCACCGGCAGCGGCTTGGACGAAGTTGCGACGTGTTGTCATGGTTGTCTCCTTTTGTGGTGGTTGGGGAAGGGAAAGAAAAAAGATCAGCGCGGCGCCATGCGCAAGGCACCGTCCAGCCGGATCACCTCGCCATTGAGGTGGCCGTTGGTCACGATGTGGCAGGCCAGCTGGGCAAACTCCTCGGGCTTGCCCAGCCGCGACGGGAAGGGGATGGACGCGGCCAGCGAGGCCTGCACCGCCTCTGGCAGCTCTTTCATCAGCGGCGTGGCAAACAGGCCGGGTGCCACGGTACAGACGCGAATGCCGTGTTGCGCCAGATCGCGTGCCATGGGCAGCGTCATGCCGACCAGGCCGCCCTTGGAGGCGCTGTAGGCCTGCTGACCGACCTGACCGTCAAAGGCGGCAACCGAAGCGGTGAACATCATCACGCCGCGTTCGCCGTCTTCCAGGGGGCTGAGCTTGACGCACTCGGCAGCGAACAGGCGGCTGATGTTGTAGCTGCCGACCAGGTTGACGTTGATGACGCGCGCGAAGTCTTCCAGCGGGGCCGGTGAGCCATCGCGGCCGACAACGCGCTTGGCCGTGCCGATGCCGGCAATGTTCATCAGGATGCGGGCCGGGCCATGCGCGGCAGCTGCCTTGGCCAGTGCGGCGTTCACGCTGTCGGTGTTCGTGATGTCGCAGACGCAGGCGACGCCGCCGATTTCGGCGGCCACTTTTTCAGCCAGTGCGGCATTCACATCCAGCACGGCGACCTTGGCGCCCAGGCGCGCCAGTTCGCGCGCGGTGGCCTCGCCCAGTCCGGAGGCGGCACCCGTGACGAGAGCGGCTTGTCCTTTGATGTCCATGTCAGTGATCCTTGGGTGCGGCGCGTCAGCTGTGACGCAAGAAAGAGAGGGTGCAATCCGGGGACGCCTGCAGAACCGGCTTGGCCGGGCTGCTGGGTGCGCCCCCTTGAGGGGGAGCGCCGAAGGCGATTCGGGGGTGCTTCATGCGCCAGGTTTGATGATGCCGGGCGCACTGTCGTCGTGCAGGGCCTGTACCAGGGCGTCGCGGTGCTTGAGCACGGCGCGCTGGTTGATCGAGCCCTTGTCAGTGACCTCGCCTTTGTCGATCGAAGGCGGCTCGGCCAGCAGCAGCGCACGCGCGATACGGTTGGCGCTGCCGGTGGCCTGGCGCGCCAGTTCGTCAATGACGGCCTGCATGCGCAGGCGCACCGGCGCGCTGGCCAGCACCTCGGCCCACGGGGCATCGGCTGGCAGGCCGCTGACTTCGCGGCAGGCGGGCGAGGGGAAAATCAGCGCGCCCACTTCCTTCATGTTCAGACCGGTCAGCACGACGTCCTGCACGTAAGGCGCGCCAGCCACGATGACCTTGCCTCGCATCGGTCCGACGCTGACAAAGGTGCCGGTCGCGAGTTTGAAATCTTCTGCAATGCGACCATCGAACTTGAGGCCACGGTGAATGTTGGCCGGATCGATCCACTGCACGGCGTCGCCGGTGCACAGATAACCTTCGTCGTCAAAGGCGTCGCGCGTCGCTTGCTCCGAGCGCCAGTAACCCGGTGTCACGTTGGGGCCGCGATAGCGTACTTCGATCTTGCCGTCCACATCGACCAGCTTGAGCGTCATGCCTGGCACGGGGGCGCCAATGTCGCCGGCTTTCACATCGGGGCTGTTGGTGAACATGGCTGACGGTGCCGATTCGGTCATGCCCAGGCCGGTGGCCATGACGATGCGTTCGCCGATTTCGGCTTCCGCCGTTGCGTGCAGGCTGTCCCACACCGGTTGCGCCAGGCCGGCACCGGAATAGAAGAACATGCGCACGCGCGACAGCAGCTTGCTGCGCAGTGCGGCATCGGTCTTCATGGCCTGCGCAATCATCTCGAAGCCGGTCGGCACATTGAAGTACAGCGTCGGGGCGATTTCGCGCAGGTTGCGCAGCGTCTCATGGATCAGGGCCGCCGTGGGTTTGCCGTCGTCAATGTAGAGCGTGCCTCCGTGCTGCAAGGTCAGGCCGACGTTGTGGTTGCCGCCGAAGGTGTGGTTCCAGGGCAGCCAGTCGACAAACACCGGCGGAGCTTCGGCGACGACTGGCATTGACAGCGTGATCTGCTGCAGGTTGGCGCACCACATGCGGTGGGTGTTGATCACCGGCTTGGGCATCTTGGTCGAGCCCGAGGTGAAGAGGAACTTGGCAATGGTGTCCGGTCGCACCGCATGCATGGCGTCATCCACCGCTGCCGTGGCCGTGGTGTTGAGGAGCGTCTCAAACGGCGTGCTCGCCCGGCCTTCCAGCGTGCCCTGGGCCAGCACCACGGCCACGTCAGGGGCGACGGTGGTCATGATCGCGCGGCCGTAGCGCGCACCGTCGGCGGCAAATACCAGACCCGGCGTCAGCGTGTCCAACACATGGCGCAGCTTGTCGTAGTCCTGGCTGACCGTGGCATAGGCCGGCGAGACCGGGCAGTAGGGCACCCCCGCATAGAGACAGCCCAACGACATCAGCGCGTGTTCCAGTGTGTTCTCGCTCAGGATCACCACCGGGCGCTCGGGGGTGAGCTTGCGGTCGAGCAAGGCCTGGCCGATGCGGCGTGCGCTGTCCAGGGCCTGGGCGTAGCTGATGCGCTGCCAGTCGCCGGTGCGGCCGTTGCCCAACTGGGCACGGCGTGCCATGAAGGTGCGGTCCGGTTCGGTCTCGGCCCAGTGCACCAGGAAGTCACTCAGGCGCCGGGCAAAGGCGCCCAGCGGCAGTTCGGCTTGAACGTAGCGCACGCCGGGGGCACCTTCGCGCACATTGACGCGCGTGACGCCGAAATTCACCGGGCGATAGCGCGGTGTGGGGGAAGTCTCACTCATGGGTGTTTTCTCTGCAATCGTTGGCATGGTGTCGCTGTCTTGCTTGGTTTCAGCCCTTGCTGACCTTGGTGGCCTTGCCTTCGAGGAAGGCGCGCACGCGCTCCTTGGCTTCCGGCGCGCTCTGGGCAATGGCGGCCATCATGGCCTCGGTCAGGAAGCCCTGGTCGGCCGGCTGCTCGGCGATACGCGGCAGAGCGTGGATCAAGGCGTAATTGGTCAGTGGCGCGTTCTGCGCCACGCGCACGGCCAGCTCGAAGGCCTTGTCGAAGGCGGTGCCCTGCGGGACCAGGTACTGGGCAAAGCCGACCTTCTCGCCATCCTGCGCGTTGTAGACGCGGCCGGTGAGCATCATGTCGGCCATGCGGGCGGCACCGATCAGGCGCGGGATGCGCACTGCGCCACCGCCGCCGACGAAGATGCCGCGCGAGCCTTCGGGCAGGGCGTAGAAGGTGCTCTCGTCCGCCACGCGGATGTGGCAGGCACTGGCCAGCTCCAGGCCGCCGCCAACCACAGCGCCGTGGAGCGCCGCGATCACCGGCACCGGGCCGTACTGCACGCATTCCAGCGCAGCGTGCCACATGCGCGAGTGGTGCAGGCCTTGGCCGGCGTCGCGTTCTTTCAGCTCGCTCAAATCGAGGCCGGCGCAGAAGTGCTCGCCGTCGCCGTCAATGACGGCGGCACGCACGCCTTCGGGCATGGTTTCAAACAGGTTGCGAATGGCGAGAATCAGGCCGTCGTTGAGCGCGTTACGCTTGGCGGGACGGGTGAGGCGGATGATGGCGACTTCCTGCTGTTCGCCGCGGCGCTCGAAATGAATGTCTGGATGGCTCATGGTTGCGTTTCTTTCTGGAATCGATTATGGTTATCAAATATAACCATATCAAGCGCGCCGGGGTGAATTTTTCTCGGTGTTTACCCTAGGGCTTGCCCATTTTTTGAAGGAGACGGTCATGGACCACAAGAACCTGATTGCCATCGACATTCACACCCATGCCGAGGTGAGCTGCTGGAATCCGTTCGACAACTACGGCGAGGAGTACGACCGCGCGGCCGACAAGTATTTCCGTTCCAGCCGTCGCCCGACCATTGCCGAGACGATCGCCTATTACCGTGAACGCAAGATCGGTCTGGTGATGTTCACGGTGGACAGCGAATCGCAGCTCGGACGCCGCCGCATTCCGAATGAGGAGATCGCCGAAGCGGCCAAGGCCAACAGCGACATGATGATGGCCTTTGCCAGCATCGATCCGCACAAGGGCAAGATGGGCGCGCGCGAGGCGCGTCGTCTGATCGAGGAACACGGCATCAAAGGCTTCAAGTTCCACCCCACGGTGCAGGGCTGCTACCCGCAGGACAAGATGGCCTGGCCGATCTACGAAGTGATTGCCGAGTACAAGATGCCAGCCATCTTCCACACCGGCCACAGCGGCATTGGTAGCGGCATGCGCTGCGGCGGCGGTCTGCGCCTGGAGTACAGCAACCCGATCCACCTGGACGACGTGGCGATCGATTTCCCCGACATGCAGATCGTCATGGCGCACCCGAGCTTTCCGTGGCAGGACGAGGCACTGAGCGTGGCCACGCACAAGCCCAACGTCTGGATCGACCTCTCCGGCTGGAGCCCGAAATACTTTCCGAAGCAACTGGTGCAGTACGCCAACACGCTTTTGAAGGACCGTGTCCTGTTCGGTTCCGACTACCCGCTGATCACGCCTGAACGCTGGATGAAGGACTTTGAAGAAGCCGGTTTCAAGCCCGAGGTGATGCCCGGCATCCTGAAAGACAACGCGGTGCGCCTGCTGGGGCTGAAGTAAGAAGGAGGAGGGGCCGGGGCGCGGCCCCCTGTCTGACGTTCATGGGCGCCATCGCCCTTGTCAGGCCGATCGGGAACTGCTAAGGTCTCCAGGCAATGGATTGGAGACTTTCATGATCAGCAACTTCGAGCAGGTTCACAACTACTACGAACGCCTGGTTTTCGAGGAGGTCGTCCGTCACTCGGCGAGGTACCCGGACTTCACGAGCGACATGCTGCTGGATGTGGCCTGCGTGGCGTTGAATCGTCTGCCCGCGCGCTATGTCCGGCACGATGTGGATCTCGTGTTCTATCTGACGGAGCAGGAGCGCCACGCCATCGAGCAGTCCATGGCAGCGGCCCTGGACTATGCCTTTGCCTTGGTCAGCCGCCGCAGCGCCAAAGGCGGTGTGGCGGTGGCTGCGATTTAGGCGCTGCCCCAGACTTCCTGCGCCGTTTCGATCACCAGGCGCAGCTTGGCGCGCTGGGCTTCAACGGCGATGTCGTTGCCGTGCACGGTGCTGGAGAAGCCGCACTGTGGCGACAGGCACAGCTGTTCCAGCGGCGCGTACTGGGCGGCTTCGTCGATGCGGCGCTTGAGAGCGTCCTTGGATTCCATGGCGCCGAACTTGGTGGTCACCAGGCCCAGCACCACGATCTTGCCCTTGGGCAGGAAACGCAGGGGACGGAAGTCGCCGCTGCGGTCGTCGTCGTACTCCAGGAAGTAGGCGTCCAGGTTCATCTCCGACAGCAGGGCTTCGGCCACCGGCTCGTAGTTGCCGGACGCGGCGTGCGTGCTCTTGAAGTTGCCACGGCACAGGTGCATGGCCAGCGTCATGCCGGCCGGTTTCTGCGCCACCACCTTGTTGATGAACTTGGCGTAGCGGTGCGGCAGTTCGTTCGGGTCATCACCACGTTGGCGGGCCGCTTCGCGCATCTTCTCGTCGCACAGGTAGGCCAGGTTGGTGTCGTCCATCTGCACATAAGTACAGCCGGCTGCAGCCAATGAGCGCAGTTCGTCGCCGTAGGCCTGGGCCACGTCGTCATAGAACGCGGGTTCCAGCTCGGGGTAGTGTTCCTTGCTGATGCCGGCACGGCCGCCGCGGAAGTGCAGCATGGTGGGCGAGGGAATGGTGACCTTGGCCACGCGGCCGCCACCCGGGGTGATCTGGCTCTTGAGGTACTCGAAGTCGGCGCGCTGGATGTCCTTGACGTGGCGCACCTTGTCAATCACACGCATCACCGGCGGGGCCAGCTCCTGCGAGCCGTCAGGGCGGATGATGGTGACCGGGATGTCCGTCTTGACGCCGCCGATCTGCTCGAGGAAGTCGATGTGAAAGTAGGTGCGGCGGAACTCGCCGTCGGTGATCGCCTGCAGGCCGACGTCCTCCTGGAATTTCACGATCTCGGCGATGGCCTGGTCCTCGACCT
>JAUXVI010000033.1 GCA_030680575.1 Hylemonella sp. | reverse complement strand
TCGTCGCAGGAGATCGGTGAAATCACCGAGCTGATTTCCGACATTACCGAGCAGACCAACGTGCTGGCCTTGAATGCCGCCATTCAAGCGGCCTCAGCGGGTGAAGCGGGTCGCGGTTTCTCGGTGGTGGCCGAGGAGGTGCAACGACTGGCTGAACGCTCGGCCGATGCGACGCGCCAGATTGCGGCGCTGGTGAAGGCGATTCAGACCGACACCCAGGATGCGGTGGCCGCCATGGAGCGATCAACCCAGGGTGTGGTCGAAGGGGCCAAGCTGTCCGACAACGCAGGTACGGCGCTGACCGAGATCGACCGCGTGTCGCGTCGACTGGCCGAACTGATTGAAGAGATTTCCGGTGCTGCTTCCAAGGAGGCCGGTCTGGCCAATGTGGTGGCCGACAACATTCAGCACATCTTTGCCGTGACGGAGCAGACCGGTGAAGGTACGCGCTCCACGGCAACCCAGGTGCGCGAGTTGTCGCGCATGGCCGAAGAGTTGCGCCAATCGGTGGCGCGTTTCAAGATCGTCTGACCCCGTGGTCCGCTAAACGTCATCCGCAGGAGCGAGTCCACCCATGCAAGCGCACGCAGCCATCAGCAGCGACCCCGACGTGGCGGTCAACGATCTCGGGCCTTTGGCCTGGGTGCTGGACGAACTTCGCAAATCGCTGGATGGCGCGACCAAGGCCATTCGCCGCTTTGTGCGCGACGCTGAATTGGCACGCGGCTCCGAGCTGGAGTCGCTGGATGCCAGCCAGTTGCGCATTGCACGTCAGCAGTTGCATCAAGCCGTCGGCGCGCTGGAAATGGTGGGGCTGGGTGCGCCCGCCAAGGTGCTGCGCGCCATGGAGGCCCTGGCGCAGAAATTTGTGCAGCGTCCCGAGTTCTGCAGCGAGGAGGCGGCCACCAAGGTGGAGCGAGCCAGCTTCGCCCTGATGGAATACCTGGAGGGTGTGCTGCGTGGCAAGACGGTCTCGGCGGTGGCGCTGTTTCCGCAATACCGCGATGTGCTGCAGCTGGTCGGGGAGGACCGTATCCATCCGGCTGATTTGTGGGCCCATGAATGGCGCTGGATCGATGTGACCTTGCCAGGGTCAACGGAACCGTTGCCGTATGCGCCGGCCGTTCGGGCCAAGATGGACCCGGCCGTATTGAGCATGGTCAAGACCGGCAATGTGTCGTCGGCCAAGATTCTGCGCGATATCTGCCTGGGCCTGGCTGCCGGTGAGCAGGTGCTTGAGCCCCGCGTGTTCTGGAAGATTTGCGCGGCCTACTTTGAGGCGTTGACCCAGAAGCTGTGCCCGGCCGATGTTTATGTCAAACGGGCTGCTTCCCGGGTCCTGTTGCAATACGCCAACTTGGCGCGTGGTGATCTCAATGTGTCGGATCGGTTGGCGCAGGATTTGCTGTTTTTCTGTGCCCAATCCGTTGCCGCGGCAGAGGCGGACGCGCCGGTCCTGGCGGCGGTTCGCCAAGCCTATGGCCTGGCGACCGAGCGTGCCGTCGATTACGAGACGGTCTTGTTCGGACGTTTTGATCCGGCGCTGCTGGTTCAGACCCGCAAGCGCATCGCCACCGCGACCGAGACCTGGTCGACGCTCTCCGGCGGAGACACCAACCGGCTCAAGGTGGTGACCGACCAGTTCAACCTGGTGTGCGATTCCATTTTGAAACTGCACCCCGAAAGCGGGGAGTTGGCCCGGGCCCTGACGCGGGCGGTGGAGAGCACGGTCCGCTCTGGTGAGCCGCCTGCCACGCCCGTGGCGATGGAGGTGGCAACTGCGATCCTGTACCTCGACGCGGCCTACGAGGATATGGATCCCGCCGATACCAGCATGGCCGAGCGCAGCCGGCGTCTGGCGCTGCGCTTGGAGCATGTCATGGCCGGTGGCCAGCCTGAGCCGCTGGAAGGCTGGATGGAAGACCTTTACCGCCGTGTCAGTGACCGACAGACCATGGGCGGTGTGGTCGATGAACTGCGCACCACGCTGGCCGAGGTGGAGAACGCGCTGGACCAGTTCTTCCGCAAACCACAGGACAAGCACCCGCTGGCCGAAGTGCCGAGCCAGTTAGGCCAAATGCGCGGGGTGTTCTCCGTGCTGGGCCTTGATCAGGCGGCGCTGGCCACGCTGCGTCTGCGTGACAGCGTCGAGCGACTGCTGGTGGACGAGGTCGATGAAGCGACGGCGCGGACCGGCGTGTTCGAAAAGCTGGGTAACAGCCTTGGGGCGCTCGGTTTCCTGATCGACATGTTGAGCTATCAGCGGGCGTTGGCGAAGAAGCTGTTCGTCTACGATGAAGAGCAGGGTGAATTCAAGCCCTTGATGGGACGCGAAAAGGAAACCATACCGGCGCCGTCTCCCGTGGTGGCGCCTGTACCCGAGCCGGTATTGGTGCCGCCTGCTGTCGAGGTGCCCGAGGCCGCCGAGCGACTGCAGGAAGTGGCTGCGCTGGTTTCGAAGCCGCTGGTGCCCCCAGTCGAGCTGCAAGCGCAGGCGACGGATGACGATGATGATGCCGATTTGCGCGATATCTTTCTGGATGAGGCACGCGAGGTGGTGCGTAACGGCGAGGAGGCCCTGGGCGCCTTGGCGGTGGACCCGACGGATTTAGGGCAGCAAACCACCGTACGCCGAGCTTTCCATACCCTCAAGGGCAGCTCCCGCATGGTGGGCTTGGATGAATTCGGTGAGGCTGCCTGGGCCATGGAGCAGCTGCTCAACAGCTGGCTGGCCGAACAGAAGCCGGCGAGTGCTGACTTGCTTCAACTTGCCGCCGAGGCCATGCAAGGTTTTTCCCGTTGGGTGGAAGACATCGAACACCACAGTGATGGCGCCTGGAGCGCTGTACCTTTTCGCCAGGCGGCAGATGGCTTGCGCTTGGAGGGACGACGGGTTCCGCTCGATATTCCCGGGGCTGAACCGCTGCCGGTGTTGCCGAAGCCGGTACCGGTCGAGCCCGAACCCGAGCAGGTGATGTCTTTGCCACAGCCAGCGGAATCCTTGCCGGAGCCCGAGTGGGCGGCTGGATTCGAGCTTGAGATTCCTGCGGCGTTCGAGGCGGGCGCGACGGCGCCTGAGGTCGTTGCTGCGGGTGCGGCAGACCAGCCGCTGGAGTTGGATGGCATCGATTTTGGCAGTTTGGCCGCAGTGTCTTTGCCGACGGAGCACGTTGGCATGGAGGCGCCCCTGGAGCCTGCCACCTTGGCGTCTGACGAGGACGTTACCAAACCTGGCGTGCTGGGCGTGATCCCGGTGGCGTCGTCTGATGCCGAGGCTGTGGCCGTCGAGCCAGCGATGCACGAACCGGCGCCGGAGGATGAAGCGGCGGAGCTGTTGGAGTTTCCCTTGCCAGAGCTCGAGTTGCCTCCATTGGAGCCGGCTGAGCTGAACTCTGACGCAGCCTTGCCGGTGACGGAAGCCGGCGACGATGAGCAGGTCAAGGTCATTGGCACGTTGCGCATCGGTATTCCTCTGTACAACGTCTATCTCAACGAAGCCGACGAATGGTCTCGTCGCTTGCAGACGGAGCTCAGCGAGTGGGCGCTCGAATTGCATCGCCCACTCGGCGATTCGACGGTGGGCCTGGCCCATTCTTTGGCGGGTAGCTCGGCAACGGTTGGTTTCCGCGCCCTGTCCGAGATCGCCCGGGCACTGGAACAAGCCCTGCAGCACGTGCAATTGCAAAGCAGAGGGCAGGCCGGGCAGGCCAAGGTTTTCCTCGCTGCGGCTGACGATATCCGTCATCTGCTGCATCAATTTGCAGCGGGGTTCCTCAAGGAGCCGGATCCGCAGCTGATTGAGGCGCTCCACGCCATTCTGACGGCTGACTTTGCCAGCACGGGGGCCGGTGCGCTGACGGTGTCACCCGTGATGGCGCCTGATGAGCCAGCTGAAACGCCCGATGTTGATGCGGCAGAGACGCTTGATGCCGAAGACGATTTCTCACTCGATTTCGTCACGACGCCAGGGGCGACCGAATTGTCGCCTGAGGTGGTGCCAGCCTCCACGCCAGCTCATTCGCATGTGGGTGCCGCACAGATCGTGGTGGAAGACCGCGTCGAGGATATCGATGCCGTCGATGCCATTGACCCCGATCTCTTCCCGATCTTTGAGGAAGAGGCGATCGAGTTGCTGCCGCAGCTCAGCGGGGCTTTGCGTGAGTGGTCCAGCCAGCCGGACAACAGCAGCGCGCGCATGGATGTGCTGCGGGTGTTGCACACCCTCAAGGGCAGTGCTCGCCTGGCAGGCGCCATGCGCCTGGGTGAGATGGCCCACCGCATGGAGTCGGCGATCGAGCAGATGGGCTCCGAGTTCGTGCAGGCATCACAGATTGAACCGCTGCTGACGCGCTTCGATGCCTTGCAGCAGGACTTTGATGTTTTGTGCGCGGCCGGTAGCTCGCCGCAGGATACGGCTCCGGCAATCGCAGCGTCTTCGCTGGTGACACCGCAGCCGTTGCTGGCATCGACTTCGATGCATGTGCCGCCGCCGATGAGCAGTTTGGCGCCGACGCGACAGGGCACAGGTCAGTCGGTCCGCGTTCGCTCGCAGCTGCTCGACCGGTTGCTGAATCAGGCGGGTGAGGTGATGATCACGCGCTCCCGACTCGATGTGCGTGTGGGCCAACTGCGCAGCTCGCTGAACGAGCTGACGGGCAATCTGGATCGTCTGCGTCAGCATTTGCGCGATATCGAACTGCAGGCAGAAAGTCAGATGCAGTCGCGCATGGCCAAGGACACGGCGCAGGACTTCGATCCGCTGGAATTTGACCGTTTCACGCGCATGCAGGAACTCACGCGCATGATGGCCGAGTCGGTCAATGACGTGGCCACCGTGCAGCGCAACCTGCTGCGTACGGTAGAGGGTACCGAGGACGACTCGGCGGCGCAGGCGCGTCAGGCGCGTGAGCTGCAGCGCGATCTGTTGCGTACGCGCATGGTGGAGTTCGAGAGCATTTCCGAGCGACTTTATGGCGTGGTGCGACAAGCCGCCAAGGATGCGGGCAAGCAGGTCCGGCTCGATATCACCGGCGGCTCACTGGAGATGGACCGTGGCGTGCTGGAGCGGATGGCGCCGGCCTTCGAACACATGCTGCGCAACGCCGTCGCCCACGGGATCGAGCCAGCCGAACAACGGGAAGTTGCCGGAAAGCCGGCAGCCGGCACCATTGCGATCAGCCTGCATCAGGAAGGCAATGACGTGTCGATCACGTTCAGTGATGACGGCGCGGGCCTCAACCTGAAACATATCCGAGAGAAGGCCGTAGACAAGGGCCTGGTTCCATCCGACGGGACCTTGTCAGACGCCGATGCGGCCAACCTGATTTTCATGCCAGGGTTTTCAACCGCCGCGCAGGTGACCGAGTTGGCCGGGCGTGGCATTGGCATGGATGTGGTGCGCTCAGAGGTCTATGCGCTGGGCGGCCGGATCGAGACCGGGACCGAGGCGGGACGGGGCACGCACTTCAAGCTGGTGTTGCCGCTGACCACCGCGGTGACGCAGGTGGTCATGCTGCGCATGGGACATTTGACGGTGGGGCTGCCCGCCAATCTGGTCGAGATCGTGCGACGTGTCTCGGAGCCCGAACTGGCGCAGGCCTACCAGGACGGCAATATGGAATATGCCGGCGAGACGGTGCCCTTCTTCTGGGCCGGTGCACTGCTGCAGTCTTCCGGTCGCAGTCATGAAGCCCAGAGCAAGACCATGCCGGTGGTGATCTGCCGAAGCGCGGGTCAGCGTCTGGCCATCCACGTGGATGAAATCCTGGGCAACCAGGAAGTGGTGGTGAAGAACCTGGGTGCACAACTTTCACGCCTGCCAGCTTTGGCGGGCATGTCGGTGCTGGCGTCGGGAGCCGTGGTGCTGATCTATAACCCGGTCGCGTTGGGCGCGGTTTACGGTGACAGGGCGCGCGCGCTTCAAATGGCGGCGCAGCAGAGCGGCGCTATGTCGTTGCCGGCAGGAGGGGCTGGCGCCATGCCTGCGGCCCGCCTGGCAGCCAGCGAATTGCCGTTGGTGCTGGTGGTGGACGACTCCATCACGGTGCGCCGTGTCACGCAGCGATTGCTCAAGCGAGAGGGCTATCGTGTGGCTGTGGCAGCGGACGGCTTGCAGGCGCTGGAACGCTTGCAGGAAGAGATGCCGACGGTTGTGCTCACCGACATTGAAATGCCGCGCATGGACGGTTTCGATCTGGTACGCAACATCCGAATGGACGCCCGCCTGCGTGATCTGCCCATCATCATGATCACCTCGCGCATTGCGCAGAAGCATCGTGAGCACGCACGCGAACTCGGGGTCAACCATTATCTGGGCAAGCCCTATTCGGAAGATGAGTTGCTCAACCTGGTGCGGCACTACAGCGTGCTGCCAGTTGAGGCCTGATTTCGTTGCCTGACGCCGTCAATACGGCGTCGGTAGCTATTAAAATGATAGCAATCAGCGTGCTTTCTTGACCACGGCGTAACGCTGCAGGGTCAGGGCGCGTGCCTCGTCGTGCATCACCAGTGGCTGCGGGTAGTTGCCGCCCAGCTCGACGCCGGCACTGCTCAACTCCAGCGGGCGGGCTTTCCATGGCGCATGCACCGCAGCGTTGGGCAGGGCCGCCAGCTGCGGCAGGTAGCGCCGGATGAACTTGCCCTCCGGATCGAATTTTTCGCTCTGACTCACCGGGTTGAAGATGCGAAACCAGGGCTGTGCATCGCAGCCGCTGGAGGCGACCCATTGCCAGCCGCCGTTGTTGGCCGCGAGGTCGAAATCGTTCAGCTTTTCCGCAAAGTAGCTTTCTCCCCAGCGCCAGTCGATGCCAAGGTCTTTCACCAGAAAGCTGCCGGCCACCATGCGCAGCCGGTTGTGCATGTAGCCGGTCTGGTTGAGTTGCAGCATGGCTGCATCCACCAGCGGGTAGCCGGTGCGCCCTGCGCACCAGGCCTGAAACAGGGCCTGGGCGTGCGGGCCTCGCTCCCAGCGGATGGCGTTGTACTCGGGCTTGAAGGCGCCGCTGCTGACGTGCGGAAAGTTGGCCAGGATCTGGAAATAGAATTCGCGCCACACCAGTTCGCTCAACCAGACCGTGGCGCCACGGCTGCCGGCAAGGCTGCGTTGCAACGCCGTGGCGACCAGCTTGCGGATGGACACCGTGCCGAAGCGCAGATGCACGCTCAGGTAACTCGGCCCCTTGACGGCAGGGAAGTCACGTGTCTCGTGATACTGATCCATGCGCTCGAAGAATTCCTCAAACAACCGGCGGGCGCCACTGGCACCCGTGGGTATCTTGAGTTCGGCCAGATTGGTGGTCTCAAAGCCGAGTGCATGCAATTCCGGCACGGCCTGCTGGAACTCAAGCGGGCGCGTGGCCAGGGATGAAGCCAATGGCGCCGAATCCTGAATACGCAAGGGGTGGGCCTGGAGCTTGGCCAGCCAGGCCCGTTGGTAGGGAGTGAAGACGCCGTAAGGTGTACCGGTCTTGGTCAGGACCTCGCGCCCCTCAAAGATGACGTGATCCTTGCAGGTGTGCAGGGCAATGCCCAGGCTGGCTAACTGGCCACGGACCCGGGCGTCCCGCGCGATGGCTTGGGGTTCGTAGTCATGGGCCGCAAAGACCGCCTGCACCTGCAGCGTCTGCGCCAGTTGCGGAATCAGCTCGCTGGCAACACCCTGGCGCACGATCAGGCCAGCCTCTGGCTTGGACGCCAGTGAGCGCAGACTTGCATCGAGTTCGACCAAAGAGGCACGGATGAATTCGACGCGTCGGTCTGCCTTGGGCAAGGGATCGAGAATGTCGCGATCAAAAATGAAGACGCAGTAAACCCGGCGGCACTGTTGCAGGGCCTGACACAAGGCGCTGTTGTCGTCGGTGCGCAGATCGCGCCGGAACCACACCAGGCCGGAATCAAAGGGTTTTTGCATGATCACCGCTAAAATCTAAGAATGTCCGATGATTCTGCACCCATCAATCTCACGAATCATTTCTTGATTGCGATGCCCGGACTGGCAGATGCGGCTTTTTCCAAAAGCGTGGTCTACCTCTGTGAGCACAGCGAGCGCGGTGCACTCGGACTGGTGATCAACAAACCCAGTGACATCCGGCTGCAAAACCTGTTCGACAAGGTCGACCTGCCGCTGGGACGCACCGATCTGAAGGACGAACCGGTTTTCCAAGGCGGTCCGGTGCAGACCGAGCGCGGCTTCGTGCTGCACGAAGCGATCCTGCCGGAGAAGACCGAAGCCGACGACCCGATTTATTCCTCCACCATGGTCATCCCGGGGGGGCTGGAGATGACGACTTCTCGCGACGTGCTGGAGGCGTTGTCCACCGGCGGTGGGCCGCGCCGCGTGCTGGTGTCCCTCGGTTATGCCGCCTGGGGCGAAGGCCAGCTGGAGTCGGAAATCGGCGAGAACAGCTGGCTGACGGTCGATGCCGATCTGGCTGTCATTTTCGAAACCCCGGTGGCCCAGCGCTACGACAAAGCATTGTCTCTTCTGGGCTTGCAGGCCTGGATGCTGTCACCTGAAGCGGGGCATGCATGATGGAGCACCCCCAGGCTTCGCGCACTGCGTGTCGCTACGCCACCCCCCTTGCAGGGGGCAACGCCAGTGGCCCGGCAAAGCCGGTTCCACGGCGTTTCCCGCTTGGGGTGTCTCATACGGCGTATGTTGCGTTAGGCACGGCGGCGGAACTGACATGACTCCGGCTACGTCTGTCGTCGTCGAGGTTCCCTCCGCATTGCAAACCTTTCTGGCATTGGATTTCGGCCTCAAGCGTACCGGTGTGGCGGTGGGGACTCGCCTGTTGCGCAGCGCCCAGCCGCAAGCCACCATCCAGGCCGAGGGGGATGCTCGGTTTGTCAAAATTGCCGAACGTCTGAAGGAATGGCAACCCGATGCGCTGGTGGTGGGCGTTCCCTTTCATCCGGACGGCGCGGCGCATGAGAATACGGTCCGAGCCCGGCGTTTTGCGCGCCAGTTGCGCGGCCGTTTCGGCCTGCCGGTATTTGAAGTCGACGAGCGCTACAGTACGACCGAAGCTCTGGCCGATGGCGCCAAGGATGCCGATGCCGGCGCAGCCTGCATCATTCTGGAACAGTTTTTGAGGACGATCGCATGAGCACACTGGTATTGGATGCAGAAGCGCTTTACCGCGAACTGCTGCGCGGTGTCCGGGGACTTTGTAATGCCAAGACCCGGCTGGTGGGTGTGACCTCGGGCGGCGCCTGGCTGGTGGAGCGACTGCAGCGCGACCTGGGCCTCCCGGGTGAGCCAGGCCTCATCTCCTCGGCCATGCACCGCGATGACTTTGCGCGCCGCGGGCTGGCTGCCGGCGGCCAGACGGTGCTGCCTTTTGACGTCAACGAGGCACAGATCCTGCTGCTTGACGATGTGCTCTACACCGGCCGCACCATCCGTGCCGTGATCAACGAGCTGTTCGACTACGGTCGTCCGGCCAGCATCCAGCTGGCGGTGATGGTGGACCGCGGTGGTCGTCAGTTGCCGATCCAGCCGGACTTTGCTGCGGCACGGGTGACGCTGCCGACAGATCAGTCACTGGCCCTGGCGCGCAACGATCAAGGTCACTTCAGCTTCAAAGTGGAGGCCGCGTGAGGCCGCCGTTGGCACACGACAGGCACAGCCCGCACTGACACGCCCAGCCCAAGACACGACCATGCTTTACAAACGCAATCCCCAACTCAACAAGAACGGTGAGCTGATTCACCTGCTGTCGACCGAAGGGCTGTCGAAGGACATCCTGACGCACATCCTCGACACGGCGGCCAACTTCGTCAGCGTCAGCGACCGCGAGGTCAAGAAGGTGCCACTGCTGCGCGGCAAAAGCGTGTTCAACCTGTTCTTCGAGAACTCCACGCGCACCCGCACCACCTTCGAGATTGCCGCCAAACGGCTTTCGGCCGACGTGATCAACCTCGACATTGCGCGTTCCTCGGCGTCCAAGGGTGAGTCGCTGCTGGACACCATCGCCAACCTGAGCGCCATGGCGGCCGACCTCTTTGTCGTGCGTCATAGCGAGTCTGGCGCGCCCTACCTGATCGCCCAGCACGTGGCGCCGCATGTGCACGTCATCAATGCCGGCGACGGCCGCCATGCGCACCCGACGCAGGGGCTGCTGGACATGTACACCATCCGCCACTACAAGAAGGACTTCTCCAATCTCACGGTGGCCATCGTCGGCGATGTGTTGCACTCGCGCGTGGCGCGCTCGGACATTCATGCGTTGACGACGCTCGGCTGCGCCGAGGTGCGTGTGGTGGGGCCGAAGACGCTGGTGCCAGCCAACATGGCGCCGATGGGGGTGCGCGTCTGCCATACGCTGGAGGAAGGCATCAAGGGCTGTGACGTCATCATCATGCTGCGGCTGCAGAACGAACGCATGAGCGGCGCACTGCTGCCCTCGTCGCAGGAGTTCTTCAAGAGTTATGGCCTGACGCCCGAGAAGCTGCAACTGGCCAAGCCCGATGCCATCGTGATGCATCCGGGCCCGATCAACCGTGGTGTCGAGATTGACTCCGCCGTGGTGGATGGCAAGCAGAGCGTGATCTTGCCGCAGGTGACCTTTGGCATTGCGGTGCGCATGGCGGTGATGAGCATCGTTGCCGGGAATGAGGCATGAACACCCCCAGGCTGCGCGACACGGTGTGTCGCTACGCCACCCCCCTCAAGGGGGCAGCGTCAGTGGCTCGGCAGAGCCGGTTCCACGACGCTCCCCGATTTGGTCTTGTGGTGCGCCAAGCGTTGTGCGCCGGGCAGTGGAGTTAAGAAGATGAAAGTACTGATCAAAAGCGGCCGGGTGATCGATCCGGCCAGCAACCGCGATGAAATTGCCGACATCGCCATCGCGGCCGGCCGCATCATTGCCATCGGTAGCGCGCCGGCCGATTTCACGCCCAATCGCACGGTCGAGGCTTCCGGCTGTATCGTCGCGCCAGGGCTGATGGACTTGGCCGTACGTTTGCGTGAGCCCGGTCACGAGCATGAAGGCATGCTGGAGTCCGAGATGGCGGCCACCGTTGCCGGTGGTGTGACCAGCCTGGTCTGCCCGCCCGACACCGATCCCGTGCTGGACGAGCCGGGTCTGGTGGAGATGCTCAAGTTCCGTGCCGAGAAGCTGCATCAGGCGCGCGTCTTCCCGCAAGGGGCGCTGACGCGCAACCTGCAGGGTGAAGTGCTGACCGAGATGGTGGAGTTGACCGAATCCGGTTGTGTGGCCTTCGGCCAGGCCGATGTGCCACTGGTCAACACCCAGGTGCTGCAGCGTGCCATGCAGTACGCCAGCACCTTTGACTACGCGGTCTGGCTGCGCCCGCAGGATTACTACCTGGGGCAGGGTGTGGCGGCCAGCGGCGCGCTGGCCACGCGCATGGGCCTGTCCGGCGTGCCGGTGGCGGCCGAAGTCATTGCCATGCAGACCATTTTCGAGCTCATGCGCTCCACCGGTGCACGGGTGCACCTGTGCCGCATCAGCAGTGCTGCCGGCGTGGCACTGGTGCGGCAGGCCAAGGACGAGGGATTGCCTTTGACCTGTGACGTCAGTATCAACTCGTTGCACCTGACGGATATCGACATCGGCTACTTTGACAGCCGCATGCGGCTCAATCCGCCGTTGCGCCAGCAGGCTGACCGCGAGGCCCTGCGCGAGGGCTTGGCCGACGGCACCATCGATGCGCTGGTGTCCGATCACACGCCGGTGGATGAGGATGCCAAGGCACTGCCGTTTGCCGAGAGCGAGCCCGGAGCTACCGGCGTTGAGCTGCTGTTGAGCCTGGCACTCAAGTGGGGGCAGGAAAGCGGCGTGGGCCTGACGCGCGCCCTGGCGGTGTTGACCAGCGAGCCGGCGCGCGTGCTGGGCAACGCATTAGGCACACTGCAGATGAGCGCTGGTCAGTTGGTCGTGGGCGGCGTGGCGGATGTCTGCGTCTTCGATCCGCAGACCGAATGGGCGGTGCAGCCCGAGATTCTGCGCAGCCAGGGCAAGCACACCCCGTTCTCCGGCTACGAGCTGCCAGGGCGGGTGCGCTGCACCATCGTGGGGGGGCAGATTGCGTTCCAGGCCTGAGCCGCCTGCATCGCGATGGCGCGCCGTCTGGCGCTTGTGGCGCGCTCTTCTTCACATCCTGGTCGGGCTGTTGACCATCCTATTCCGTTTCCCGCGCCTGTCGCAGGAGCAAAAGGAAATCCGGGTCCAGGTCTGGTCGCGCGAGATGCTGGCGCGTCTCGGCATCCGGCTGGTGGTGAAGGGTACACCGGCTGAGCAGGGGCCAATGTTGCTGGTCGCCAATCACATCTCCTGGCTTGACATCACCTCTTTGCATGCGGCGCGTTACTGCCGTTTTGTGTCCAAGGCCGATGTCAAGAAATGGCCGCTCATCGGCGCGCTCGCCTCTGGCGTCGGCACCTTGTTCATCGAGCGCGAGTCGCGCCGTGATGCCATGCGCGTGGTGCACCACATGGCCGGCAGTCTGCGTGCGGGTGATGTGCTGGCGGTGTTCCCGGAAGGGACCACCAGCGATGGCGTGCAGCTGCTGCCCTTTCATGCCAATCTGTTGCAAGCGGCGATCACCGCGCAGGCGCCGGTGCAGCCGGTCGCCCTGCAGTTTCTGGACACGCGCAGCGGGCAGCGCAGCCTGGCACCCTGCTACGTCGGTGACGATACCCTGCTCGGCTCGGTCTGGCGCACGGTTCGCTCGAAGGGCATCACCGTGCAGATTGTGTTTGGTGAGCCGCAAGCAGCCATGGGACGTGATCGTCGCGCCTGGGCGGAGGACTTGCGCGTCACCATCGACCAGCTACGCTCGTTGTCACCGGCCGTCTGACCTTCAGTCGGCTGGTCTGATCGTGGCCGTGCAGCTTGTCTGGCCACCCGCGCTGGCGCAAGGCATCTGGCACAACTCGCTGTTGCGGATCGGGCAGGCACGGTTGAAGGTCACCACGTGGTCAACTTCCGGGCGGATGCCGATCCACTCGCCGATCTTGTGGTCATGGTGGCTCGGCACATGGGCCAGCACGGTCTGGCCGCTCTCCAGCCGCAGCGTGTAGAGGAATTCGGAGCCGCGAAAGGCCTTGCGGATGATCTCGGCCTTCACCGGTGCCGCGTCGTCGTGCACGATGTCATCGGCACGCAGCAGCACGTCGCATTCGCCGGCGGCAAAGGCGCAGGGCAGCGGGCACTCGGCGACATCGGTCAGGTCCCCGAGCGGGGTCTGCACCACGATTTGCTGATTCACTTCGCGAATGGTGGCTGGCGCAAACACGCCGTGGCCAATGAAATCGGCCACAAAGCGCGTGGCCGGGCGGTGGTACAGCGTGTAGGCGTCATCCCACTGGTGCAGTTGCCCTTCGTGCATGACACCGATGGTGTCGCCGATGGCAAAGGCCTCCAACTGGTCGTGCGTGACGAACAGGGCTGTGGCCTGGGCTGCCTTCAGGATGTTGCGCACTTCATGCGCCAGGCGCTCGCGCAGATCGACATCCAGGTTGGAGAAGGGCTCGTCCAGCAGCAGCAGTTGCGGGCGCGGTGCCAGGGCGCGCGCCAGTGCAACACGTTGCTGCTGCCCACCTGACAATTCATGGGGGAAGCGGCTCTCGCTGCCTTCCAGCCCGACCAGTGTCAGAACCTCCTTGACGCGTGCCGTGCGTTCGGCGGCTGGCAACTGATGGATGCCGAACGCCACATTGCGGCCAACGTCGAGATGGGGGAACAGCGCATAGTCCTGGAACACCATGCCGATGCGTCGGGCTTCCGGCGGCAACTGGCTGGAGGGACTGCTCACGACTTGGCCCGAGAGACGGATATCGCCGCCCGTGACAGGTTCCAGGCCGGCCACCGCACGCAGCAAAGTGGTCTTGCCGCAACCGGAGGGGCCAATCAGCACGCCGATCTCACCGGCGTGCAACCCGAAAGACACGCTGTGGACGGCGGGTTGGGGGCGTCCGGGATAGTGGACCTGGAGCTGGGTGACCTCAAGAAACATGGTGTCCCATTGTAGATGCTTACAATTCTCATTTGCTTAGCCCCATTCCCTGCTCGCTCCATTTGCCCCCTTCATGCCGTCACGCCGGCTCCGCCACTTCTTCCTGCTGCTGTTGACCGTCGTCCTGATGCTGCCTGTGCTGGCCGTATTGGCTTCGTGGTTGCCTTGGGGCGAGCATGGTGCGCAGACGGCCCAGATTCTGGGTGAAATGGCACGCACGGTCTTGCCTGACTACGTGGCCACCACCTTCTGGCTGTGTCTGATGGTGGCGGCGGGTGTGGTGACGGTCGGGCTGTCGGCTGCCGCCGCCGTGACCCTGTTTGACTTCCCGGGGCGGCGCATTTTCGAGTGGGCCTTGCTGTTGCCGCTGGCCATGCCGGCCTATGTGGTGGCTTATGCCTACACCGACTTCCTGCAGTTCAGTGGGCCCTTCCAGACCCTGCTGCGCAGTCTGACGGGGCTGGAGGGTCGGGTCTTTCCGGAAATCCGCAACACGGCCGGTGCGGCCTGGGTGCTGACCTTTTCGCTTTACCCCTACGTCTATCTGCTGGCACGTACGGCACTGGGTGAACGTGCCACGCACCTGATGGAGGCAGCGCGTCTGCTGGGCGCACCGCTGCCACGCCGCATCCGTGAAATTGCCTTGCCACTGGCCCGGCCGGCGGTGGCTGCCGGCGTGGCGCTGGCCTTGATGGAAACGCTGGCGGACTTCGGTGTCGCCAGCTATTTCGGCATCCAGACCTTCACCGCGGGTATCTACAAGGCCTGGCTGGCCATGGACAACCGCATCGCCGCCGCGCAACTGGCCACCATGTTGCTGCTGCTGGTCGTGCTGTTGCTGCAACTGGAGCAGCGGGCCCAGCGGCGCATGCGGTTTGCCACGCGAGGCACGCGTGCCGGCAGTGCCGAGGCGCGCCTCACGCAGTTGACGGGTGGCCGCAAGTGGCTGGCGTGGACGATCTGTGGCGTGCCATTGCTGATGGGTTTTGTCGCGCCCGTGCTGTTCATGTTCCGACCGCTGTTCGCGGAGTGGGCTGTTCTGCCCTGGGACCGTTTCCCTGTCTGGGCCCTGAACAGTGTTCGGCTGGGGCTGGTCAGCGCCGTGCTGGCGGTGGCCTTGGCCGTGCTGCTGGCCTTCAGCTTGCGGCGTACGCCTGACCTCGTGACGCGGGCCGTCGTCTATCTGGCCGGGCTGGGTTATGCCGTGCCGGGGGCGGTGATCGTTGTTGGTCTGCTGCTGCCGGTGGGCTGGGCGCAGACGGTCTGGCCGCAAAGCAGCCTGGCCTATTACCTGACGGCCACTTCGCTCGGCCTGGTCTGGGCTTATCTGGTGCGCTTTTGTGCCGTGGCCCTGCAGTCGGTGCAAAGCGGCTATGCACGAATTCCGAGCAGTCTGGATGATTCGGCCCGCATGCTGGGCACCGGCGACTGGGGGCTGCTGCGCCGGGTGCATTGGCCTTTGCTGCAACGCTCGACCGTGGCCGCCACTCTGCTGGTCTTTGTCGACGTCATGAAAGAGCTGCCGGCCACCCTGGTGCTGCGGCCTTTCAACAGCGATACCTTGGCGGTCGTGGCCTACCAGCTGGCGCGCGACGAACGTCTGGGCGAGGCGGCTTTGCCTTCGCTGGCTTTGGTGCTGGTGGGGCTCATTCCCGTGGTGTTGCTGAGCCGCACACTGCGCGAGCGCAGCGCCTGATGCGCTGTGTATAAAATGAGCATGGACTTATATTGCGGATGACGCCAGACCAACCCTATCTGCCATGACCAAGCGAACCATTCAAGCAACCCCCGGCAGCGTGACTGAGCCGGATCAAGTCTTCGAGCTGGCTGCCGAGGTGTTTCGAGTCATGTCGGCGCCGATGCGGCTGAAGATCATCAGCCATCTGTGCGATGGCGAGCGCAATGTGAGCTACCTGCTCAGCAAGATCGACACCACCCAGCCCAATATGTCACAGCACCTCACCACGCTCTACCAAGCGGGTGTGCTGGGCAAGCGCCGCGATGGCGTGCAGATCTATTACCGCATCATCGATGACCGGGTGGCTTCCCTGTGCCGTGCGGTGTGCACGCAGATCGCGACCGAGGCGAATTTCGAGCAGGTCTGAAAGCGCGCCGGGACAGGGCGTGTCCCGGCATCGGCGCGGCCTCAAGGTTTGAGGTAGACGTAACCCTCAAGAGCTTGCAGGCGTGCGACCTCAGACACGCCTGAAGGAACGATCTTGGCTTCCATCAGCAAGGTGCCAGGATCAATATTGCGGCTGGTCAGGGTGTTGTTGCAGACCCTGAACTCGACACCTCTGCCGGCCAGTTCACTCACAGCACCACTGAATTCCCGGCCCTGGCTGTCCTTGGCATCCTGGATCAGGAAGTTGATGCCGGGGCCATGGGTCACCACCACGATCTTGGCCTTGGGATCGGCGTTCAAGTGGTTGCGGACGTTGTTGAGGATGGCCGGCACGGTGTTGACGTCGGTATTGACGTGATAAACCGCCTTGACGGTTTTTTCGGCCACTTTGTTGGCCTGTGCCTTCTGCGTGGGGTTGGCTTTCACGGCCGCCGCGGTCGTCGAACCAGGCTTGACATCCTGGGCATGGGCAAAAGTGGTCAACGATGCGATGGCCAGCAATCCGATGAATTTGTACATAAGCATCTCTTGAATCAGGTCTGACAAAAATGCCGGCAATCCGCCGGCAAGAAGGACAGGCCCGGTCGTGTGCCCGGGCCTTGCTTGGTGCATCAGAGCAGTGTATCGGCCCAGATGTTCTGTGCCCAGTTCCAGGCGTAAATACCCTCGAGCTCGTTAGGGGCGGAGGACACGCCACCCGAACCCGGGACGGTCTTGAAGGTCTTTTCTGCCGCCACATACTGGTGAACGGAGGCCACATGCACCACCAGTTTGTCGTTGACGAAGCTGTAGCAGGTGTTGGTCAGCAGCGGCTGCGGATTGACCTCCATGCCGGATAGCTGGGCCACCACAGCGGCAGCAACGACCTTGCCGTGCGAGTTGGCCATGTGGCCGGACTTGGGCATCAGCGGGGCGGCAAGCACCGAGTCGCCGATCACGTGCACGTCCTTGGCGACCTTCGACTCGAAGGTCAGGTAGTTCACGTCGCACCAGCGGTTGTTGACGTTGGCCAGACCAGCGGTCATGGCGATGCCTCCGGCGCTCATGTCGGGCAGCACGTTGAGCACATCGGCCTTGATGTCGCTCTCGGTTTCAAACTTGACGGTCTTGCTCCTGGCATCGACGGCAACCGCCTTGTGGTTACCGCGGAACTCCAGCATGCCGGCGTAGTTGTCGGCCCAGAACTTCTTGAACAGCGGGCCCTTGGAGGTGACATCCGGATTAGCATCCAGAATCAGCACCTTGGACTTCGGCTTGGCCTTCTTGAAGTAGCTGGCTACCTGGCTGGCACGCTCGTAGGGGCCGGGCGGGCAGCGGTAAGGGGCCAGCGGCACGGTGATGGCGTAGACGCCACCGTCAGGCATGGCTTCAAGCTGGCGGCGCAGTGCCAGGGTCTCGGGGCCGGCTTTCCAGGCCTGCAGGATCTGACCGGAGGCGCTGGCCGCTTGCAGGCCTTCAATGCTGTTCCACAGCATGTCGATGCCGGGCGAGACGATCAGCTTGTCGTAGCCGATGGTGGCGCCGCCACCGAGCGTGACGGTTTTCTTGGCGGCGTCGATGCTTGTCACGCGGTCGCGCGCATGGATCACACCGTGCTTGCCCTTGAGGTTGTCGTAGGGCGTGGTGATGTCGCCCATGGTCTTGGAGCCGCCGATCACCAGGTTGGAGATCGGGCAGGAGATGAAGCTGTCGTTCGGCTCCACCAGCACCACATCAATCTGGTAGTTGGAGAGCATGCGCACATACTTGGCGGCCGTGGCGCCGCCGTAGCCGCCGCCGATCACCACCACCTTGGCCTTGGCCGGGAGGGTGCCGGTGGTGGCGCAACCCACCATGGAAAGGGTGCCGCCCAGAGTGCCGAGCGCCAGGGAGGCCTGTACAAAGCTACGTCGTTTCATGTTGGCTTGTCTCCAGATCAGCGTTTGAGGGTCGAGAAATAGGTGGAAACCGACTGGACTTGTTCTTCCGTCAGGCCCTTGGTCAACTGGTGCATCACGGTCGCCGGGCGGGTCCCTTCACGGAAGGCCTTCATCTGCGCCACCATGTATTCGCGCGGCATGCCCGCCAGCGAGGGGATGGCTGAACCATCGGTGGTCCGGCCTTCTGTGCCATGGCAGTTGGCGCACATGGCAGCCAGCGCGCGCTGGTGCAGATTGACGGTGTCCTTCGGCGTGGCCGCACTGGCGGCAGTGGCAGCGATGCCGGACAGCAGCATCACGGCAAGCTGAGTCTTCAGACGCATGAGAGTCTCCTTCTACGGGTTCACAAAATATCACTCGTGGCTAATGTAATCAGCAGGTCGCTGATTTGTCCCGAGTGTTTACCCTCACTATCTTAAGGGCCTCTGCTTGCGGCCAACTTTCAGGGCGCCCGCATGGTCGCTTGTGTGCCGACCACGCGCTCACTGGGTTGCGGGGTGGCTGCCTGGCTGTCGAGCAGCCGGTCGATGAGGCCTGCGCCGGCCCACATGCCGATGAGGGCCATCCAGGCCGTCAGGGCAAAGATCGAGCCACCCGTCATGCCGGCACCAACGGCGCAGCCGCCGGCCAGCATCGAACCGAAGCCCATGAGTACGGCGCCGGCAATGTAGCGGCTCATGCTGTAGCCGTCCTTGAAGCCTTCGAGTTTGAAGTCGCGGCCGATCCAGGCACCGATGAAAGAGCCGGCAAACACGCCGGGCAACAAGCCGAAATCGAAGCCGATGGCCGGGGCCGGTGATGACAGCACCCGCATCAGCCATTCGGCCGACGGGCCGCTGAAGGTCAGGCCTTGCACCTGCACCACGTTGAAGGAGCTGGAGGAGATCAAGTAGGTGTAGTACCAGCCGGCCGCCACCATCAAGCCGGTGCCAATGCCGCCGACCCATTTCCAGAATCCCCAGCCGCTGCGTACCGAGAAGAACAGCGCGGCGGCGAACCAGGCCAGACCGAAAACCAGGCCACCCCAGTGGCCCAGGCCGGTGATGGCCAGCAGGTCGCGCGTGGGGCCGCCCTCAACCGTCCACCAGGCGCTGATGGTATTGCGCAAGGGAGCGAGCGAGCCCGACAGCGCCGCCTGCGCCGTCACGGCAAAGATCAGCCCCGAGAGCAGGGCGCGCAGATTGCCGTTGGCGGAGAGGACGAGCAGACGACTGGCGCAGCCGCGCGTCATGATCATGCCGGCACCGAACAGCAGGCCACCGATCAGCGCGCCCGACAAGCTGCCGCGCGATGCAATCTGCCGAGCCGTGCTCACATCCAGCGAATGCAGCAGGATGAGCGCCTGGACCACGACCACCGCCGTGGAAAAGGCGAGCAACCAGACCGAGAGTTTTTCGCCGAACTTGTGATGCCAGAACTCGATGACCGCGGCACGCAGACAGAATTTGGAGCGTTGTGCAAAAAAGCCGAACAGGGCGCCAATGCAAAGCCCGCCGATGGCGAGGAGGGTGCTTTCGCCATGCTGTTCAAGTAGGGTTGCCAGATCCATGGGGTCATCCCATAATTTAGTATTTGCTTATATTGGATGGTAATTTAATTATCCCCCTCGTACTTGATCTTCCTCAAGTCTTGGCGGTATCAAACTGACGACGGTGGAGCCAAACAGAGGATGGGTATGACGAAGACAACAACGACGTTTCTGGTGCGCACGATGGCCGGGCTGGGACTGGCACTGATGACCGTGCTGGCCTGGGCTGATGAAGCGCCGCCCCTCGTGGCGCAGCAGGTCGCCCCCTCGGCGTGGTATGTCGAAGGGGTGTCTGCCTTGGGCTCGCCGGCCAATCAGAATTTCATCTCCAACGCTGCCTTTGTGGTGACGCCGGCCGGCGTGGTGGTGATCGACGCACTGGGATCGCCGGCACTGGCCACGCGGCTGGTGGCTGAAATCCGCAAACTCACGCCCAAGCCCATCACCCATGTGATCGTCACCCATTACCACGCCGACCACATCTATGGCCTGCAGGCCTTCAAGGCGCTGGGTGCGCACATCATTGCGCACCGGGCCGCCAAGGCGTACCTGAATTCCGACACGGCCCGCCTGCGGCTGGAAGTGTCGCGTCAGGAATTGGCGCCCTGGGTCAACGACGACACGCGTCTGGTCGAGGCCGACGAGTGGATCGATGCCGAGAAGTCTCTGACAGTCGGTGGGGTGCAATTCCAGATCAAGCCGGTCGGCCCTTCGCACACGCCGGAAGACCTGGCGGTTTATCTGCCGAGCGAGAAGGTGCTGTTCGCCGGCGACCTGGTGTTCCGCAGCCGTATTCCCTATGTCGGGCAGGCTGACAGCCGCCACTGGATCGTGGCGCTGGAGCGGCTGCTGGCGTTCGATGCCTCGGTCATCGTGCCCGGCCACGGCCCGCTGTCGCATGAGGCGCGCAAGGACATGCAGCTGACGCGCGACTACCTGGTCTACTTGCGTGAGAGCATGGGCAAAGCCGCACAGAACCTCGAGCCGTTCGAGGAGGCGTATCAAAATACCGACTGGAGCCAGTTTGAACATCTTCCCCTGTTTCGCGTCGCCAATCGCATGAATGCTTACAACACCTATTTGCTGCTCGAACAGGAAGCGCGTTGATGAAGACGAGATCGGAGTCGTCCGCTGGACGAGCGGTTCGCAGTGTGTCGCGTCGCGAACTGCTGCTGGCAGGCGCTGCCTTGTGCGCCAGTGGCGCAGCATTCGCGGCACCCGTTTCCTTGCCGCTGTCGGTGTCGTTGCAGGACGAGCTAGCCCAGGCGCTGAAGAAAGGGCAACCCTTGGTGGTGATGGTGAGTCTGGAAGGCTGTCCCTTTTGCAAGGTGGCGCGCGAGAACTACCTCGGGCCGTTGCGACAGCAGGGACTGCCGGTGGTGCAGGTCGATATGCGCAGCAAGCGCGCCCTGAAGAATTTCCAGGACGCCAACCTCACCCATGACGAGATGAGCCGTCACTGGCGTATCCGCATTGCGCCCACCGTGCTGTTCTTCGGCCGCGACGGCACCGAGGTGGCCGAGCGCTTGGTGGGGGGCTACATCCCCGACTTCTACGGTGCCTACCTCGACGACCGTCTGCAGCAGGCCCGCGCCAGCCTGCGCTGAGTCGCCGCCCCTTGGCGGCGGGGGCTGACATTTGACGCGTATCCACCTATACTTGGTCGGGTATATGCCCTGTGGGGTATATTTTCTTTCCATCCTTCGTGTTTGCTGGAGTACAAGTGGAACAACGCAATTCATGTGAGCTGCCGCAGCGGCCCTACTGGCCAGCCTGGGTGGCTGGCCTGGCGCTCGGCGGGGTGCTGCTGCTGACCTTCGTTTTCACCGGCCATGGCCTCGGCGCCACCGGCTTCACCACCCGGCTGAGTGCCTGGCTGGGCGACCTGGCCGCACCGCAGTGGACGCTGGCCAATGACTACCTCGGCCCCATGGTGGAGGACGGCTCGGTGCTCTCGTCCTGGATCACCTGGCAGGTGCTGGGCGTGTTTCTTGGTGCCTTGGTGTCGGCTTATTTCGCCGGCCGCATGGCGTGGCGTATTGAGGGTGAAGCCAGTGCCGGTCGTATCGGCCGTCTGCTCAAGGCGCTGGCCGGCGGCATTCTGGCCGGTGTGGGCGCGCGCATTGCCGCCGGTTGCACCAGCGGCGTCGGCCTGTCGGGCGCGGCGGTGCTGAGCGTGGCCGGATTCGTCTTTCTGGGCGCTTTCTTTGCGGCCGGCCTGGTGGCCGCGCGTTTGAGCGGCGGAGGTGTGAAATGAACGGATTGTTTGCCGCCGGTGGCCCGCTGATGGCGGTGCTGCTCGGTTTCGGTTTCGGTTTCGTGCTGGAGCGTGCCGGCTTCGGCAGCGGGTGCAAGCTCACGGCGCAGTTCCGTCTGACCGACTGGTCGGTCTTTAAGGTCATGTTCACCGCCATCGTGTTCACGGCCGTGGGCATCTATGCGCTGGAGCAGCTGGGTCTGCTGCAGGCCGAAGCGATCTACGTGCCCATTCCCTACCTGTGGGCCATTGCCGTGGGTGGTGCGCTTATCGGCGCCGGCTTTGCGGTCGGTGGTTACTGCCCCGGCACCTCGGCCGTGGGTGTGATGACGGGCCGTATCGATGCCATCGTCTTCTTCGTGGGGCTGCTGGTGGGCACCTACCTGTTTGCAGCCCTGTTCCCGCAACTTGATGCGCTCACCACCGCCGGCGAGTTCACCCAAGGCGACCGGCTGCCGGAGCTGTTGGGCCTGCCCGAGTGGCTGGTGCTGGCGGCGCTGGTGGCCGCTGCGGTGGGCGTGTTCTTTCTCGGTGGCTGGTTCGAGCGGCGCGCCCGTGCGGCCGGCCAGTCCTGAACTTCATTCTTTGCAGGAGAGCTATCCATGAAACGTACCCGCAACAACCTGGCACCGCTGGTGTCCGCACTGGCCATGACCCTGCTGAGCGTGCCGGTGGCATCCGTCGCGCAGCCGGCCCAGGCGCCGGCGCGCGCTGCCAACCCGTGCGCTGGAAACCCCTGTGCCGGCGCCAAGCGCCGCAGCCGCGCCGACAACCCCTGTGCCGGCAACCCGTGCGCCGGTTCCTCGCGCCGTAGCCGTGCCGACAACCCGTGCGCGGGCAACCCCTGTGCCGGCAAGAGCCGCCGCCGCGCCGGCAGCGAGAACCCCTGCGCCGGCAAGAGCCGCTGAGCCTCCCTGCCGTGCGCGCAGTCGACCAGCCTGACGCCCTCCAGCGCGCTGCACGCGACGCGCTGGCGCGGCAGTTGCGGTTGGCACAGCGCGGGCGCTCCATGCTGCACCCCTTCATCGGGCGCAGCCAGCGCTTCGAGATCTGGGAGCACTACCCACGCCGCGACGCCATCGACGCCACCGGCCGCTGGCAGTTTTACTTCCATGCCCATGACCGCGCAGAGCCTGACAGCGCGCGCCATCCGCAGGAGCATGGCCACATCCACCTGTTTCGCCGCAGCCCGCAAGGGCGCCTGACGCACTTGACCGGCCTGTCGCTCGACGCGCGCGGCCTGCCGTTGTGCTGGTTTGCCACCAACCAGTGGGTCACCGGCGAGCGCTGGCAGGCGGCCGATACCCTGATGCGCCACCTGCCCGATATGGAGTTGCGCCTACATGGGCCGCTGGCCGGGGCCGCCTTGTGGCTGGCCGACATGGTGCGCTTTTATGCCACGCCGCTGCGCCAGATGCTGCTGCAGCGCGACACGGCGCTGGCACGCCACTGTGCCCGCCACCGCGTGCGTCCCGAGCAGGCCTGGGCAGACCGCGCCATCGCGGTCTGGAGTTCCCTTCCCGTTCACTGGCCGCAGGATGCCTTGTTGGCGGCCGCTTCCGTTTCTCATTCCTAAAGGAGACTGACATGAAGATCCAATTCCGTTTGTTTGCCGGTGCTGCGCTGCTGGGCCTCACCCAGTGGGCGCTGGCACTCAATGTGCCCGGCCCGGTGGTCGACAGTGAGTGGCTGGCGAAAAATCGAGCCGAGGTGACCGTGCTCGACGTGCGCGCCAATCCCAAGACCTATGCCGTGGCGCCCGAGTTCGAGACCGACAAGAAGACCGGCAAGAAATTCCTGGTTGAACTGGGTGGCCACATCGACGGCGCCGTGCTGGTGGACAACAAGAAGGTGCGTGTGGATCGCAGCATCAATGGCCTGAAGTTGAAATCCATGATTCCCGAGCGTGCAGACTTCGAGAAGCTGGTGCGCAGCTGGGGCGTGCAGGATGGCAAGGCCATCGTCATCGTCTCGGCCGGCATGGAGCCGCTGGACTTCAACGACGCTGCTCGTCTCTTCTGGCAGTTCAAGGTCTACGGTGAAGACAACATCGCCGTGCTCAATGGCGGCACGGCCGGCTGGATCAGTGAGGGCCGTGAGGTGGTGACCACGGCCGTCAAGGCCGCCGAGGGCAACTGGGCCGCCAAGGCAGACCGCAGTGCCGAGCTGATGGCCACGTCCGAGGACCTGGTGAAAGCCCAGGCCGACAAGTCGGCCCAGTTGATTGACGCCCGCGACGATGCCCACTACCTTGGCCTCTCGCGCAGCAGCAGCACAAGCGCCAACGGTCATGCGGCCGGCGCCAAGAACGTGTACACGGGTCTGATGTCCACCCAAGGCGGCGATGCGGCCAAGCTGATGTCTGCCGACACCTATCGTGACATCTTCAAGCTCAGCGGCCTGGATGCACAAGCCCCGGCCATCACCTACTGCAACACCGGCCACCAGGCTTCCGGCACCTGGTTCGTGCTGTCGCAGATCGTGGGCAACAAGAGCGTGAAGCTCTACGACGGCTCCATGCACCAGTGGACCTTGGAGAAGCGTCCCACCGTGGCCGTGTCTCTCAGCAAGTAAGCCGTTTGCTGCCGGGCTGGCCAGCCGCGGTATAAACGCCGCATGCTAGCCCTGCTCCAACGCGTCAAAGAAGCCCGCGTCGAAGTCGACGGTCATACCGTCGGCGCCATCGACGCGGGTTTGCTCATTCTGGTGTGCGCCGAACGTGGCGACACTTCCGTCTTGGCCGACAAGCTGCTGACCAAGATTCTCAAGCTGCGCATCTTTTCGGATGACGCCGGGAAGATGAACAAGAGCGTGCAGGACATCAATGGCGGCTTGTTGATCGTCAGCCAGTTCACGCTGGCGGCTGACACCTCGGGCGGCAACCGCCCCAGCTTCGGCAATGCCGCGCCGCCGGATGAAGGGCGTCGGCTTTACGACGACTTCGTGGCCCGGGCGCGTGCTGCGCATCCCGTGGTGCAGACCGGGCAGTTCGCCGCCGACATGCAGGTGCATCTGGTCAACGACGGGCCGGTCACCATTCCGTTGACGGTACGCTGAGTGCTTGTATGGCCGAGCCACAGACCCTCAGTGAACTGAAAAGCCTGGGACCGAAGTCCCAGGAGATGCTCGCCCGGGCCGGCATCACGACTGTTGAGCAACTGAGAGCCTTGGGGTCGGTGGCCGCCTTCGTCCGCGCCAAGCAGGCCAACCGCGGCGTCAGCCTCAATCTGCTGTGGGGTCTGGAGTCTGCGCTGTGCGGCCTGCCCTGGCAGGAGGTGGCACGCGTGCATCGCACCAGTCTGCTGCTGGCCCTGGAAGACCAGGAGAAGCTGGCGCGTCCGCAGCGGCAGTGACGGCTTATTCCGCCTCGATGCCGGCCGACTTGATGATGCGGCCCCACTTGAGCGACTCGGCGACCTGGAACTTGCGCAGTTCTTCCGCGGTGCTGGTGAAGATCTCGGTGCCAGTGGACTGGTAGAAGTTGGCCGCCGTGCTGCTGTGCGCGGCACCCACCAGCAGCTTGTTCAGGCGCGCGATCACCGGTGCCGGCGTGCCGGCTGGCACGTAGGCGGCAAACCAGTAGGTCATCTCATAGCCTTTCACGCCGGCCTCGTCGATGGTTGGCACCTCGGGCGCCAGCGGGCTGCGCTTTTTGGTCGACACACCCAGCGCCTTGAGCTTGCCGGCTTTCACCTGCGGCAGGCCGGTGGCCATGTCGGTGATCATCATGTCGATCTGGCCGCCGATCAGGTCGGTCACCGCCGGCGGGTTGCTGCGGTAGGGGATGTTGACGATGTAGGTGCCTGTCATCTGCTTGAACAGCTCGCCCGCGGTGCGGCTGGACGAGCTGCCGCTGCCGAAGGACAGCTTACCCGGCTGCGCCTTGGCCAGCTTGATGAAATCGGCCACGCTGTTGACCGGCAGGCTGGGGTTGACCACCATGATCTGGCCGCCGCGGCCCAGCGCCGTCACCGGCTCGTAATCCTTCACCGGGTCGTAGGGCAGCCGCTTGAACAGGTGCTCGTTGGCGGCGTGCGTGGTGTTGGTGGTGATGAACACCGTGTAGCCGTCGGCTTTGGCCGCCTTGGCCGCCTGCGCGCCGATGAAGGCGTTGGCGCCCGGCTTGTTGTCGATCACCACCGACTGTTTGCTCTCCAGCGTCACGCCCTGGGCGATGGCGCGCGCCAGCTGGTCGGTGGCGCTGCCGGCGGCAAACGGAACGATGAAGGTGATCGGTTTCTCTGGGAAACCCTGCGCGCTGCCCAGCGTGGGGGCCAGCAGTGCGGCGGCCAGCAGCGCCAAAGCGAGCGGGCGGATACGGGGGGAAGTCATGCGGTTCATGGGTGTCTCCTCAGGTGGTTATCAATACATCGTGGTCGTCGCCGGCCAGCAAGGGTTGCAGGGCCGTGGGGATGCGCACCGGCAGGTCCAGCAGCCAGTACGACAGCGCCTTGCCGTGCGTGTCGAGGTTCAGCGCATCGTTGACGCCGCCATCGAGTACGTCGTCCAGCACGAAGTTCATCGCGCCCAGTTTCGGCAGCAGGTAGCGTCGCACGGCGCTGGGGTGGCGGTGCGCGAAGTGGCGCGCCACGGCCTCTTCGGTGAGCTGCTCCACCAGCACGGCATAAAGCGCGGGCTGCCAGGCGATCACGCTGATGTTGGAGCGGTTGCCTTTGTCGCCGGTGCGGCCGTGGGCGGTGCGGTACAGCGGCACGGTGATGGCGTCCTTGGTCATGCGGCCTCCAGCATCTCAAAACTGACCGGCACCGCCTCGCGCGGCACCAGACCAGACAGCGTGTTCAGGCGCGGCGTCAGTGTCGTGCGCACGCCGCCGCCGCCGGCCGGGCCGCAGGTGTAGAGCGCCGTCACCTCGCGCGTCAGCTGCTCGGCCTGCGCGCGTTCGGCGCAGGCGGCGGCCACGCGCAGGCGCACGTCGCGTGCCATGCCGGCGGGGGTGGCCTGCAGCAGGGTGCCGTTGTCGTCGCCCATCACACTGAGTGCACCGATCAGGTCTATGCGCAGGGTGTGTGCGGGCAGGCGCTGGCGCAATACCTCGGCGGCCAGCCGCGCACGCGCTTCGGCGCGCGGGCCGGCGTAGGAGATTTCGCCTTCGGCCAGCCAGCCGCCCTCATGGCAGACATTGACCTTCAGCGTGCCGGTGCGTGCATGGCCGCGCACGCCGCGCAGGGCCACGCGGTCGGGGCCGAGTTGTTCGACCTCGGCGTTGCTGATGTCGGCCACCACGTCGGGCGTCAGGTAGGCCGCCGGGTCGTGTACCTCGTACAGCAGCTGCTCCTTCACGCTGGCCAGGTTCACCAGACCACCGGTGCCCTCGGCCTTGCCGATGATGCAGCCGCCGCGTGCGTCGATCTCGGCGACCGGAAAACCCACCTGGGCCAGGTCCGGCACGTCCTTGTAGCCGGGGTCGGCAAAGTAGCCACCGCAGACTTGGGCGCCGCATTCCAGCAGGTGGCCGGCCATGGTGGCGCCGGCCAATGCATCCCAGTCGTCGGCACGCCAGTCGTAGTGCGCCAGTGCCGGGCCCAGGGTCAGCGAGGGGTCGGCCACGCGCCCGGCCACCACGATCTGCGCGCCGGCGCGCAGCGCGGCGGCAATCGGCTCGGCGCCTATGTAGGCATTGGCACTGGCGATCTGCAACGCATCGACCTGTATACCCAGGTGCGTGCGCAGCAGGGCGCGCTGCGCCGGGGCGGACAAGTCGTCACCATGGATCACGGCGACCCGAGGCGTGGGCAGGCCGAGTTCGCGTGCCATGCGCTGGATCAGTTGCGCCGCGGCCCGTGGGTTGGCGGCACCGAAGTTGCTCACGATTCGGATGCCGTGCTGCAGGCAGCGCGTCAGCACCGGGCGCAGCATCAACTCCAGCAGCGGCTCGTAGCCGGCCTGCGGGTCGGCGCGGCGGCGCAGCTGGGCCAGCGCCAGTGTGCGTTCGGCCAGGGTTTCGAAGATCAGGCAGGCGCTGCCGCCACGCTCGACCAAGCGGGTGATGAGTGTGTCCACCACCGGGCCGGCGGCGTCGACGCGGTCGCCAGAGAAGCCGGCGGCGCAGCCGATGAAAAGCGGGGCAGGGGTGGACGTTGTCATGCGTTCAGGTGTTTCTGACTTGCACTGTAGGCCAGGGCTTTTGATTTGTGAAATTGAAAATTAGAATCAATTGATCCGTAAAACAAATCAATAAGCTGGATTCATTCCCATGAGCCAACCCGATCTCTCCACCCGCCAGCTGCGCGCCTTCCTGGCACTGGCCGAGCAGCGCAGCTTCACGCGTGCGGCGCAGCAGGTGCACCTGTCGCAGCCGGCCTTCAGCGCGCTCATTCGGGCGCTGGAGGTGGCGCTCGACGCGCGCCTGTTCGACCGCAGCACGCGCAGCGTGGAACTCACCGCCGAAGGCCGGCTGTTCGAGACCTCGGCGCGCCAGCTACTGGGTGACTTCGGTGCCGCTGTCGGCCACCTGCGCGACCACCTGCAACTGCGCACCGGCCGTGTGAGCTTGGCAGCACTGCCGTCGCTCGCCGCAGGCTGGCTGCCGGCCATCCTGGCCGACTACAAGGCACAGTGGCCGGGGGTGGAACTCAACCTGCACGACAGCCTGTCGGACGACTGCCTCGACCTGCTTCGCGGCGGTGTGGTCGAGTTCGCGCTGGCCTCCACCGGGGCCAACAGCGCCGGTCTGCAGACCGAGGTGCTGTGCTCGGATGGTTTTCACCTGGTGTGTCGCAAGGACCATCCGCTGGCCAAGCGCAAGGCGGCGGAACTCAAGCTGAAGGATCTGGCGCCCTATCCCTTCGTGCATCTGGCGCGCAACAGCAGCGTACGCCAACGACTTGACGCCGCGCTGCACCCGATGCAACTCAACACCGTGCTGGAGGTGGAACACCTGGCCACCGTGGCCGGCATGGTGGAGGCCGGGCTGGGCATCAGCGTGGTGCCGGCACTGACCCTGTTCCACTTCCAGCGTCCGGCGTTGGTGACGCGCGCGCTCAAGCTGGTGGGGCTGAAGCGGCGCATCTACGTGGTGCAGCGTGAGGGGGAGAGTCTGTCGGTGGCGGCACAGGCGCTGAGACAGCTAATTGTTAAGCGTTTGAAGCAGAAAACGGTCTGATTTTTAACATCTGAGGGAGGAGGTTGATGTGAAAAATAAAGAAAGAGAGATAGTCATCCGTTTGTCAGGGCTTGCGAATAAAGGCGGCCGCATTGATCAAGCGTTAAAAAATTTTTGCGACTTACCGTTTCTGGTTGATGGTAATGATCTTGTTGTTTGGAATGATGATTTTTGCCTCAATGTTGAGCCAAGACTATTCGTCACAAGATCAGCTGCGGAACCGTTAAAAATTGCTGAAGCCGTTAAACGGCTAGCCATTGCATTCGAAACGGCGCCAGAAAGACCCGGCGAGAACACTCCTCCAAAAGATATTCCCCTTCTACAGGGAATGGGGTTCCTTTCAGAGTTGCGGAAAGCTAGTCTTGAGTTCTTTTTTACTCCACGCAAACAATTACTTTCTTGTCTTGAGCAGAGCGTCATTCCTATGATGACGTCAAAAAAATTCGGGGGCGAATATGGCATCGCGTTGCAGATGGATGTTCGATCTTTTTACACACGAGTTTCGGCGCCTAAATTTCTTTATTTATTGCGAAAGCATGACTCAAATTTTGAACAGGTAGGTGCTCTAGCCTTAAATCAAGGGGTCTATAGAAGTCTTTTGCCAACCCCAATCGAACCTCTGGACATGGTGGAAAGCTTCCTTCTCTTCCCGCCGTATATTGCCGGGTATTCGCTGACTCGTGCTACGTCCTGTTTGGTCGTTACAGGCTCAAAGATCGTTAGCCTACATCCTCAAGCTTTTGGTGGGTTGGCAAGCACTTTGAAGGTCGATAGCGCTCCGTTGACCTCTGGAGGTTCGTCAGCGCAATTAAGTCGACAGCGATACGATGGCGAGGCGCTTGATTTTCTGGACGTGGCTATTGCTGCATCCAATGGGTATTGGAATTACCTCACGCTGCCGACTAATTGGGTTGGAGACTTACGACAGTGGGATGTTCTAAGGCAGATGAAGGCGTTGGCAGTCGGTCGTCTAATGGTGGCGGATATGGCGGCCATTGCGATTACGTTGTCCAACCATGCGCGAAATCGAATTGCATTTGATTTCTTTGATAAGTTAGCCAACTTATGCATCGCAACATTGCCCAAGGCCGCCCTCAAAGACCGAGTTCAAGTGCTTGAGGCGAGATGCGCTAACTTGTTTTTAACCCAGAGGGGCGTGGAGTTAGCGATTAACGTGTTGAATGCGCATCGTCGATCCGGTGGCAAGAAGATCGCTGTCGTGATCAAAGCTTATGCCAAAAATATACTGCGCAATCTGAATTCGGACTTCAATGACATGCATGCTCAAATGCAGCAGAAAGCCACAGAAAAAAGCATTTTGCAGGGGGTGTAAAAACTTTTGTGTAAACGGTCAATTGGCAGGAAACTGCTGCACTCCCATGGAATTGCAACTAAATGACCGTCACGAACGAACTGATCGACAGCCTGCTGGCTGACTACAAGAAACCTGAAGACCTCATTGGT
>JAUXVI010000022.1 GCA_030680575.1 Hylemonella sp. | reverse complement strand
ACCGAGACATCGGAAGTGGGCACGCGGAAGGACATGCCGGTGAGCTTCTTGTTCAGCTCGGGGATCACCACGCCCACCGCCTTGGCCGCGCCGGTGCTGCGGGGGATGATGTTCTCCAGGATGCCGCGGCCGCCGCGCCAGTCCTTGTTTGAAGGACCGTCCACGGTCTTCTGGGTGGCGGTGGCGGCGTGCACGGTGGTCATGAGGCCGCGCTTGATGCCCCATTTGTCGTTGAGCACCTTGGCCACGGGGGCCAGGCAGTTGGTGGTGCAGCTGGCGTTGGAGATGATGGCTTGGCCGGCGTAGGTTTTGTCGTTGACGCCGAAGACGAACATGGGGGTGTCGTCTTTGGAGGGGGCGGAGATGATGACCTTCTTGGCGCCAGCGGCCAGGTGTTTCTCGGCGCTGGCCTTGTCCAGGAAGAGGCCGGTGGACTCGATGACGATGTCGGCACCGACGTCCGACCACTTGAGGTTGGCGGGGTCGCGTTCTTGCGTCAGGCGGATCTTTTTGCCATTGACGATCAGGGTGTTGCCGTCGACGCTGACCTCGCCCTTGAAGCGGCCATGCACGCTGTCGTACTGGAGCATGTAGGCCAGGTACTCGGGCTCAAGCAGGTCGTTGATGCCAACGATCTCGATGTCCTTGAAGTTCTGCACCGCAGAGCGCAGCACGTTGCGGCCGATGCGGCCAAAACCGTTGATACCTACTTTGATCGTCATGATGGGCTTTCTCAAGAAAAGTTAAAAAACAAACCTATTTCCAAACTCATTTCTTCGCCAGCACGGCCTG
Organism: Hylemonella sp.; assembly: GCA_030680575.1. GTDB lineage: Bacteria > Pseudomonadota > Gammaproteobacteria > Burkholderiales > Burkholderiaceae_C > Hylemonella. Next base: position 6,027 of record JAUXVI010000022.1, on the reverse strand, counting down.
CACCGTATCCGCGACATTCTCGGGCGTGAAGCCGAAGTGCTTGAACAGCACCGGCGCCGGGGCCGACTCGCCATAAGTGTCGATGCCGACCACAGCGGCACAGCCGTATTTCCACCAGCCTTCGGTCACGCCCATCTCGACCGCGATGCGCGGCAGATGGGCGGGCAGCACAGCCGTCTTGTAGGCCGTGGTCTGCTGATCAAACGTGGTGGTGCTGGGCATGGAGACCACACGCACGGCGATCTTCTTCGCGGCCAGCAGTTCCTGCGCTTTCAGCGCCAGCTGCACTTCGGAGCCAGTGGCGATGATGACGGCACGCGCCTTTTGCTTCAGGCCCAGGTGCGCCGGCTCAGACAGCACGTAAGCGCCGCGGCTGATGTCGCCCAGATCCGTCTTGGGGGCATAAGGCAGGTTCTGGCGGCTCAGCAGGAGCGCGGTGGGCTTGGTCGTGTTCTGCAGCGCCACGGCCCAGGCCACGGTGGTCTCAGCGGTGTCGGCCGGACGCCAGACATCCAGGTTGGGGATCAGGCGCAGGCTGGCGGCGTGCTCGACCGACTGGTGCGTCGGGCCGTCTTCACCCAGGCCGATGGAGTCGTGCGTGAAAACGTGGATCACGCGCTGCTTCATCAGCGCGGCCATGCGGATGGCGTTGCGGCTGTAGTCGCTGAAGGTCAGGAAGGTGCCGCCATAGGGAATGAAGCCGCCATGCAACGCAATGCCGTTCATGATAGTGGCCATACCGAACTCGCGCACGCCGTAGTTGATGTGGCGCCCGCCGTTGGGCTCGCCGGCCTGGTTGAAGCGCAGGTTGGGCGTGTGGCTGGTGTTGGTCAGGTTGGAGCCGGTGAGGTCGGCCGAGCCGCCCAGCAGCTCGGGCAAGGCAGCGGTGAAGGCTTCCAGCGCCAGCTGCGAGGCCTTGCGCGAGGCCACGGTCTCGGCCTTGGTGTGTGCGGCAATCGCCGCATCCACCGCCGCCTGGGCAAACTGCTTGGGCAGTTCACCGGCCATGCGGCGCTTGAATTCGGCGGCCAGCTCGGGGTAAGCGGCCTTGTAGGCGGCGAACTTGGCGTCCCAGGCCGCTTCCAGCGACAGGCCGCGGGTCTTGGCGTTCCAGTCGTCGTACACGGCTTGCGGAATGACAAAGGGCGGGTGGTTCCAGCCCAGCGCTTCACGGGTGAGCTTGATCTCTTCGGCGCCGAGCGGCTCGCCGTGGGCCTTGGCGGTGTCGGCGCGGTTCGGGCTGCCTTTGCCGATGGAGGTCTTGCAGATGATCAGCGTCGGCTTCTCGGCCGAGTTCTTGGCATCCGCAATGGCGCGCGACACGGCGGCGGCATCGTGGCCGTCGACCGGGCCGATCACGTTCCAGCCATAGGCGACGAAACGCAGCGCCGTGTTGTCCACGAACCAGGGCGTGACCTGGCCGTCGATCGAGATGCCGTTGTCGTCGTACAACGCGATCAGCTTGTTGAGCTTCCAGGCCGCCGCCAGGGCCGCCGCCTCGTGGCTGATGCCTTCCATCATGCAGCCGTCGCCCAGGAACACATAGGTGCGGTGGTCGACCACAGTGTGGCCGTCGCGGTTGAATTCCTTGGCCAGCAGCTTCTCGGCCAGCGCCATGCCGACAGCGTTGGTCACGCCCTGGCCCAGCGGGCCGGTGGTGGTTTCCACGCCGGGGGTGTGGCCCACTTCAGGGTGGCCGGCGGTCTTGCTGTGCAGCTGGCGGAAGTTCTGCAGCTCCTTCATCGGCAGCGGGTAACCGGTGAGATGCAGCAGCGCGTACAGCAGCATGGAGCCGTGGCCGTTGGAGAGCACGAAGCGGTCGCGGTCGGCCCAGTGCGGGTTGGCCGGGTTGTGGCGCAGATGCTCGCCCCACAGCGCCACCGCCATATCGGCCATGCCCATGGGGGCACCGGGGTGTCCGGAGTTGGCTTGTTGCACTGCATCCATTGCCAGCGCGCGAATCGCGTTGGCCATTTGTTGGGTATTTGCCATGAAGGGGGCCGCTCCGGAAGAGGTATCAGGGGAAACCCGTTATTTTACCGGGGCCTTTCACTGGGCCCCGGCTCAGGGTCATCGCACGACGGCAATCGTCTAAAGTGCAGTCTGTGCAACACCCCACTACCATCCACGCCATGGTGCTGGCCGCGGGCCGCGGCGAGCGCATGCGCCCCCTGACCGACACCACGCCCAAACCCTTGCTGCCCGTGCGCGGCAAACCGCTGCTGCAATGGCATGTGGACGCGCTGGCACGCGACGGCTTCACCGACATCGTCATCAACACCGCCTGGCTGGGCGAGCAGATTCCAAGCCATTTTGGCCCCCAGCCCTTGTCAGATATGCGTCAGCCGCTATCAATTTCATACTCCCGCGAGGGGCTGGATTTTGGCGGTGCGCTGGAGACGGCCGGTGGCATCGTGCGTGCCCTGCCACTGCTGGGTGATGTGTTCTGGGTCTTGGCGGGTGACGTGTTCGTGCCTGACTTTGTGTTCTCCGCGACCGCCGTGCAAGACTTCGTTGCCAGCGACAAGCTGGCCCACCTTTGGCTGGTGCCGAATCCGGCGCACAACCCGAAGGGTGACTTTGGCCTGGCGCCTGATCCGGCCCACCCGGGCCGGCAACTGGCACTGAACCAAGCCGAGGTGAAATACACCTACAGCACCATCGGCCTGTACCGGCGCGAATTGTTCGAAGCGCCGTGGTGCGATGTACCGGCCGGCAACCCGCAGGGCGTGAAGACCGCGCTGGCACCCCTGCTGCGCCGGGCCATGGAGACCGGCCGCGTCAGTGCCGAGCTCTACACCGGGCGTTGGACCGACGTCGGCACGCCCCAACGTCTGGCCGAACTCAACGCCATGTGAGACCAAGCTGAACCAGGCTCTCCGTTCGGGCCAGGCCTGCCGAAGCCCTTTGCAAAAGCAGCGTTTCGACCGGCTTTATGTGAACCGGTCTGTTCAGCATGGCCCTCAGTTCCCGGGGGCGCTTCACAGAACGGGACGGACATCACGCGCATTGCTGCTGGCTGGCCGGGCGTCCTCCTGCTCGGCATTCGGACGTAAGGGCAACGCACCCGCGTCAGCGCCCGGACCGACCGGCGCCAGTGACCGGCGTACGCCTGCGGCCGTCGCCGGCAGGGCCGACAGATCGAACAGCGACAGCGGCCAGAAGCCCAGGCCCAGCGTGGCGTCCTCGTCCCCGGTCGGCGATGAGGCCACCGAGGTAACACCCCAGTCACCGTCGCCCCCGCGCACGATGGCGAACAGCGGCCCGCCAGTGGCCGAAGCGCCAGCCTCCGGCGCGACGGTGGCGGTAATGAATGCGTCTGTCGGTAGCGGCTGCTTCGGAGCGACGGGGGACAGGTCGGTGATGCTGGCGCGCGTCGTGGCCGTGCGCTTGGCCAGGATGTAGTTGCCCGCCGCCGCGCCGCCGAGCGAGATGCCCGTGATGGCCACCGGCTTGTTGGCGCCCACCACCGGACTGTCGAAGTTGCCGGTGGCCGTGGCCACGCTCAGCACATCGCCCGCCACGATGCCGGCAAAGCCGGCCGCGCCGGTGTTGAGCGTGGCGTTGGTCGTGCCGTCCACCACCTTGTTGTTGGCCGTGATGCCGCTTACCTCGCTGATGGTGGCCGGCGTGATCTTCATCGACCCGTGGTTCAGCACCAGGGTGTAGTTTTCCTTGTTGGCGGCGGCCGCCGTCACCACCACATCCCCCACCGGCGTGTTGTACACGGCCACGGTGCTGCGCGTCACGCCCACGCTGGTTTCGGTATCACCATCGATGAAACCGCTGGCCGTGCCGCTGAACACCGGGCTGGCCTGGCCATAGACCCGCTGGGTGGTGGAGGCCGTGTCGGCCACCGAGATGGTCAGCGTCGGCGCCACACGGTACAGGAACAGGTTGCCGCTACCCGCCGCTGGCTGGTAGCTGGCGTCGCTGTTGTAGCGCTTGCTGTAGCCGCTGACGCCTTCTTGCGTGCTCGCCGGGGCGCCGCTGTAGACCAGGTAACGGCCGTTGCTGGCCTGGATGCCTGTCGCACCCACGTTGTTGATCAGCTGGCCGCCTGTAGCCACGCCGGCCGCGTTGGAACTGCCAGCCTTGAGCACCACCGCATCGCCACTGCCGCTGGAGTTGACGGCCTGGTTCAGCGTCAGGTTGGCGCTGGTGCCGGTGGTTTCGATCGCAGCGCGGCCGGTCGTCGTCACGCCGGCCACGCCCACGGTATCGACCGCCAAGGCGCCGGACTGGCTGTAGTCGATGCTGCCGGTGCTGGCCGCCAGTGTGCTCACCGCATTGCCGGCATGGCGCAGCGTGTAGGCGCCGCCGGTGCCGGTCAGGGCCAGGCCGCTGACCGTCACGGCGCCGGACTGGCTGACTGCCGCGCCGGCCGACAGCGTGGCCTTGCCGGTCGTGGCCAGGGCCGCGATGTCAAAGCCGTTGGCGTCGCTGTACTGCAGGGCGCCGGCTGCGTTGGCGGTATCGCCGGCGTTGCGTGCCCGCAGGTCCAACGCGCCCACATCGTTGCCGCTGTTGCTCAGCGTGATGTTGGCGGTGCCGGCCGACAGCGTCTTGACCTTCAGCGTGCCGGCTGTGATGTTGCCGGTGGAGGCCGTCTGCGTCACGCTTCCGGTGGCCACCAGGTCCAGTGTGCCGCTGCCCAGGTTGGAGCCGCCGCCGCTGGCGCCGAGGTTGACCGCGCCACTGCGCACAAAGGCATTCGCATTGCCGGTGGTGTTGACGCTGAGGTTGCTGACTGCCACATCAATGCCATCCGTACTGCCAGCGCCAATCTGGCCGTTGGCATGGAGCGTGAGGTTACTGGCGGTGATGGTCTTGACGCCGACGTCGGTGATCGAGCCGGCATTGAGCGTCACGGTCTTGCCAGCCAGATTGATGGCCGTGCCGATCGTCAGGGTGCCGGTGCTGGTGCTGTCGCCGATGACGATGGGGCCGGTGGCGCCGGTCGAGACCGCCGTGATTTCCGCAGCCGAAACGTCAAAGCCCGAACTGCCCGCCAGGGACATGGCCCGGTTGGCGGTCTTGGCCTTGAGTGTCAGGGTGCCGCTGGTGGTCAGCGCGTTGTTGCCGGTGTTGGTGCCGATGGCAACGGTGTCCGCCGTCACCGTGATGGCGCCGCTGCCTGCAGTCACGTCGATGTTGGCGTTTTGTGTGTAGGTGCCGGTGCCGGCATCCAGCGCCACCGTGTTGTTGGTCGTCATCACATTGTTCGCCAACGTGAACCCGTTGCCCGCCGTCAGTGCAATCGCACCGCCCGTGCCGTTGGGCTGACCCACGCCGTTGCCACCGATGGCACTGATGGCACCAGCGACGTTAAGTGCGCCGCTGGAGCTGACGGTAACCGCGCCGCCGTTGCCGCCCGTCCCCAGCGTACTGGCATTGCTGCCGGCCGCCGTGATGGCAGCCGTCGTGACACCGGCACCGCTCAGGCTCACGCTGCCGGCGTTGCGGCCGTTGGCCGTGCCGGTAGCCGCTCCGCCACTGCTCGTGATCGCGCCCACGCTGAGCGTGCCGCTGCTGGCCGTGACACTGATGCTGCCGCCGTCGCCCTTGGTGCCGCCGGTGGTGGTGATGGCGCCGGTGGTCACGTTGCCGCCCGTGTTGTTCACCGTGATGCTGCCTGCGCTGCCACCAGTACCCGTGCCCGTCGCATTGCCGGTCTGCGCGGCCAGCGTGGTGGTCACGAGGTTGCCGCTGCCGCTGTTGCTCACACTGATGGTGCCGGCATTGCCGCCCGCGCCATTGGTGCCGGTCCCGGCGGCGCCGCTGGCGGCCAGTGCGGTGCTCGTCAGGCCGCCAGTGGCGCTCAAGGTCAACGTGCCGCCGTTGCCGCCGGCCTGCCCTGCGGCCACCGCCGCGCCGCCACTGGCGGTGATGGTGCTGGTGCTGAGGGTGCCGCTACCGGTGATGGACACGGCTCCGGCGTTGCCGCCACCCTGACCGGTGGCCAGTGCCGCACCACCGCTGGCGGTGATGGCCCCGGTGATGCTGCGGTTCACACCCGTGATGGTG
>JAUXVI010000018.1 GCA_030680575.1 Hylemonella sp. | reverse complement strand
ACGCGGTCGATCTTCTCGAAGCCGGTGCGCAGGCGGTCGCGCACGCGGTGGATCATCCAGGCAATGAAGGGCAACGGCAGCAGCGTGACCAGCGCCAGCCAGGGGTTGATGGAGAACAGGATGGCCGAGGTCATGAGCAGCATCAGCACGTCGGTGGCGAAATCGAGCGCATGAAGCGAGAGAAACACCGAGAGCCGGTCGGTCTCGGAGCCGATGCGCGCGATCAGGTCGCCGGTGCGCTTGGCGCCGAAGTAGTCGAGCGAGAGGCCCAGCAGGTGGTCGAAGGCGCTGGTGCGCAGGTCGGCGGCGATGCGCTCGGACACCAGCGCCAGCAGCCAGGTGCGCGCCCAGCCCAGCCCCCAGGCCACGAGCGCAGCCCCCAGCAGCCCCGAGAGCAGCAAGGCCACGTAGCCGGTGTCGATCTGCTGCCCGTTCTGGAACGGGATCAGCACGTTGTCCATCAGCGGGATGGTCAGGTAAGGCGGCACCAGCGTCGCGGCGGTGGACGCCAGCATGAGCAGGAAACCCGCCAGCAGCTGCCAGCGGTAGGGCCGCGCAAACCGCCACAGCCGCAGCAGCACCCAGGTGGACGGAATCTCCACCAGCTGGCGCGCACAGACCTCGCACACCTCGCTGTCGGGGTTCAGCGGCGACTGGCAGGAGGGGCAACGCAGCCCCGCCTCGGGCACGGGCGCTTCACCGCCCTGCAGGCGGGCGATGGCCTGGTCGAACTGGCGCACCAGCCGCAGCGCGGCCGGGTTCTGGGCCAGCGTGAAGCGCCAGCGCTTGAGCAGGCCGGTGCTGCCCTGCAGGTCCAGCGTGGCCACCCCGGCCAGGTCGGTGTGCTGCAGGCGCTGCGTGTCTTCCAGGTCCCAGGTCTGGCGGTCACCCTGCGCTGAGAGTTGCACCAGGGCGTTCGGGATGAGCAAAAGTTCGCCCGTGGAAAAGTGGCCTTGGTCGTCCAGATCGAGGGTCATGCGGGCCAGCACATCCAGCGCGGGCGCGTCGGCCGAGGGGGTGCTCAGGGTGGCTGGCCGTGCGGTGGCGGGGCGGGAGGGGGCTGGCGGTGTTTGCATGAACTCGAAATTGTGCGCCAACTCGCCAGCGTTGCCGGCGTGACATACAGCCACAATTTGTCGTGCACGGCTCAGTCGCACAGCCCCGGGACAGCGCAGAATGCGGGACGTGGGTGTGTCAAGCACCTGCACCGGGCGGCGCCACTGGCGTGCGCCCACCGTTGACAGCCGGGCCCTCTGCCCGGCTTTTGTGCGTTAAACCCCGGGTGTTATGGATTCAAACCGTCTTGCGCTGACCGTGCTTCGCCACCGATTTCTGGGGGGGCCCAACATCTGGACCTACCGATCTGCCATGGAGGTGTGGCTGGACCTGGGTGCGCTGGAGCAGCGCCCCTCCCACACCATCGAGGGCCTGACCGACCGCTTGCTGGTTCTGTTGCCGGGCCTGCAGGCGCACCACTGCGGCGTGGGCGAGGTCGGGGGTTTTGTGGAGCGGCTGCGCGAAGGCACCTGGGCCGGCCACGTGCTGGAACATTGCGTGATCGAGCTGCTCAACCTGGCCGGCATGCCCACCGGCTTCGGCCAGACGCGCAGCACCCGCCAGCCGGGTGTCTACCGCATGGTGTTTCGCGCGCGCAACCGCGCCACCGCCGAAGCGGCCCTCATGCACGGGCACGCGCTGCTGCAAGCCGCCCTGAACAACGAGCCCTTTGATGTGGCCACCGCCGTGAAGGCCCTGCACGACGTGGTCGACGCGACCTGGCTCGGCCCGTCCACCGCCGCCATCGTGAACGCGGCCACCGAGCGCGGCATTCCGCACCTGCGCCTGACCGATGGCAACCTGGTGCAACTCGGCCAGGGGGTGCGCCAGCGCCGCATCTGGACGGCGGAGACCGAGCTCACCAGCGCGATCGCCGAAAACATCGCCAGCGACAAGGACCTCACCAAGTCGCTGCTGCAAAGCTGTGGCGTGCCGGTGCCCGAGGGCCAGATCGTGGCCAGCGCCGCCGAGGCCTGGGAAGCGGCGCAAGACATCGGGCTGCCGGTGGTGGTCAAACCCAGCGACGCCAACCACGGCCGGGGTGTGTCGCTCGAATTGAGTGAGCAAGCCGACATCGAGCGCGCCTTCGCCATCGCCGACGCCGAGGGCAGCGACGTCATCGTCGAGCGCTACATCCTGGGCAACGAGCACCGCGTGCTGGTGGTGGGCGGGCGCGTGGTGGCGGCCAACCGGGGCGAGAGCCTGTGGGTCACCGGTGACGGCGTGGCCACGGTCAAGGTCCTCATCGACTTGCAACTCAACAGCGACCCGCGCCGCGGCGAGGCCGAAGAATTTCCGCTGGAGACGATCCACCTCGAACGCGAACCGGCCATCGCCCTGCTGCTCGAGCGCCAGGGCCTGGGGGCCGACGCCGTGCCCGCCGCCGGCCAGCGCGTGCTGGTGCAGCGCAACGGCAACATGGCCTACGACTGCACCGACGAGGTCCACCCCGAAGTGGCCTACATGGCGAGCCTGGCGGCGCGCGCCGTGGGCCTGGACATCGCCGGCATCGACATGGTCACGCAGGACATCGGCCGCCCGCTGCACGAGGTGGGCGGTGCCATTGTTGAAGTGAATGCCGGCCCCGGCTTGCTCATGCACCTGCGTCCGGCCATTGGCCAGCCGCGCCCGGTGGGAGAGGCCATCGTGGCCCAGCTGTTCGATCCGGCCACGCCCATGGCCGGGCGGGTGCCCCTGATCGGCGTGAGCGGCACGCGGGGCACGACCCTGCTGGCCCGCGCCGCGGCTTTCCTGCTCGACCTGGCCGGTGCGCCGGCCGGCCTGGCGTCGAGCGAGGGCATCCACATCGGGCGCCGGCGCATCGAGCGCGCCGGCACCGACTACTGGGAGCAGTGCCAGCGCCTGCTCATGAACCGCGAGATCCAGGGCCTGGCGGTGGAGACAACGCCCGCACTCATCCTCGACCACGGCCTGCCCTACGACCGTTGCATGGTGGGTGTGGTCACCGATCTCGGCGGCTGGGAAGGCCTGGAGCGGCACGACATCGTGGATGCCTCCGGCATGCCACGCGTGCTGCGCACCCAGGTCGACGTGGTGCTGGCGCAAGGCGCCTGCGTGCTCAACCTGGACGAGCCCGGCGTGGCCGAACTGGCCCAGCACTGCGACGGCGGCAGCCTGGGCTATGGCGCCGGACCGGTACCGGCCGGCGTGGCGATGCCGCGCACGGTGCGCTGGCAAGGCGACGCGGTGTGCCTCCTTGAAAACGACGAGGTGATTGCCCGCGCCCCGCTGGCCGGGATTGCCGACCCCGCGACGGCCCACATCCTGTGCGGAGCCGCCGCTGCGGCCTGGGCCGCCGGCCTGAGCCCGGCACTGGTGGCCGCGGGCCTGCAGCGTTTCGACGCCCTGCCCCGCGCCTGAAGCGCCCCGACACCATCGCCACCCTACCGACTTCCAACCGAATTGCCCCTCCGCCATGGACATTTCCCGCATCCGTGCCTTGCGTGGTCCCAACCTCTGGACCCGCCAGACCGCCATCGAAGCCATCGTTCACTGCCCGCCCGAAGAGCGCTCGCTGGCCTTGCTGCCGGGCTTTGAAGCGGCGCTGCGTGAACGTTTTCCGCAGCTCGGTCGCTGGCCGCGCCCGGCCAGCGACCTGTCGCTCGCCAACGTGCTCAAGCTGGTGGCGCTGGCGCTGCAGGCCCAGGCCGGTTGTCCGGTGAGTTTTTCGCGCTGCACCGAAACCGTGGTGCAAGGCACCTACCAGGTGGTGGTGGAGTACACCGAGGAGTCCGTGGGACGCGAAGCCCTCAAGGCCGCCGAGCAGCTCATTGCGGCGGCGCGCGGCCTGGGCGACGAGGTTTTTGATGTGCAGGCCGTCATTGCCCGCCTGCGCGAGATCGACGAAGACGTGCGCCTGGGCCCGTCCACGGGCGCCATCGTCAACGCGGCGGTGGCCCGGGGCATCCCGTTTCGCCGCCTCACGCAGGGCTCGCTGGTGCAGTTCGGCTGGGGCACGCGCCAGCGCCGCATCTGGGCCGCCGAGGTCGACAGCACGAGCGCGGTGTCCGAGAACATCGCGCAGGACAAGGACCTCACCAAGAACCTGCTGCGCGCCGCCGGCGTGCCGGTGCCACTGGGGCGCCCGGTGGACAGCGCCGAAGAGGCCTGGGTCGTGGCCCAGGAGATCGGCCTGCCCGTGGTGGTGAAGCCGCGCGACGGCAACCAGGGCAAGGGCGTGACGGTGAACATCGTCTCGCGTGAACACCTCGAGATGGCCTACCGCGCGGCCCTGGATCACGGCCAGCCGATGGTGGAGAAATACCTGCCCGGCAGCGACTACCGCCTGCTCGTGGTCGGCGACAAGCTCGTGGCCGCGGCGCGGCGCGATCCGCCCCAGGTCACCGGTGATGGCGTGCACACCGTGGCCCAGCTGGTGGACGCGGTCAACGCCGACCCCCAGCGCGGCGATGGCCACGCCACGCCGCTCACGCGCATGCGCATCGACGACATCGCGCTGGCGCGCCTGCAGATCCAGGGCCACACGCCCGACAGCGTGCCGGCCAAGGGCCAGCGCGTGGTGCTGCGCAACAACGCCAACCTCTCCACCGGCGGCACCGCCACCGACGTGACCGACGACGTGCACCCCGAGGTGGCGGCGCGCGCCGTGGCCGCGGCCCGCATGGTGGGTCTGGACGTGTGCGGTGTGGACGTGGTGTGCGAGACCGTGCTCACGCCGCTGGAAGACCAGAGTGGCGGCATCGTGGAAGTGAACGCTGCACCCGGCCTGCGCATGCACCTGAGCCCGTCGTATGGCAAGGGCCGTGCGGTGGGCGAGGCCATCATCGACCACCTCTTTCCGCCCAACCAGAACGGCCGTGTGCCGGTGGTGGCCGTGACCGGCACCAACGGCAAGACCACCACCGCCCGCCTGATCGCGCACCTGCTGCACACACAAGGCATGCGCGTGGGCATGACCAACACCGACGGCGTCTACGTGAACGGCCGCCAGACCGACAGCGGCGACTGCGCCGGCCCGCGCAGCGCGCGCAACGTGCTCATGCACCCCGAGGTGGACGCGGCCGTGTTCGAGACCGCGCGCGGCGGTGTGCTGCGCGAAGGCCTGGGCTTCGACCGCTGCCAGGTGGCGGTGGTCACCAACATCGGCTCGGGCGATCACCTGGGGCTCAACTACATCACCACGGTGGAAGACATCGCGGTGCTCAAGCGTGTGGTCATCCAGAACGTGGCACCCAACGGCTACGGCGTGCTCAACGCGGCCGATCCGCACTGCATCCGCATGGCCGAGGTGTGCACCGGCCAGGTGATCTTCTTTGCGAGTGACGCGAACAACCCGGTGCTGGCCACGCACCGCGCGCAGGGGCGCCGCGCCGTGTGGGTGGAGGGTGCCCACATCGTTGCCATCCAGGGCGAACGCCGCCACGAAGTGGCGCTGGCCGACATCCCGATCACCATGGGTGGGCGCATCGGCTTCCAGGTGGAAAACGCCATGGCCGCCCTGGCCGCGGCCTGGGCCCTGGGCATGCCGTGGGCCCGCATCCGCAAGGGCCTGGCCACGTTCCAGAGCGACGCCGCCAGCGTGCCCGGCCGCTTCAACCTGATGAGCCTGCGCGGCGCCACCGTGATCGCCGACTACGGCCACAACCCGGATGCGATGCGCGCCCTGGTTGCCGCCGCCGAGGCCATGCCGGCGCAGCGCCGCCTGGTGGTCATCAGCGGCGCGGGCGACCGGCGCGACGAGGACATCCGCGAGCAGACCCGCATCCTGGGCGCGGCCTTCGACGAGGTGATCCTGTTCGAGGACGCCTGCCAGCGTGGCCGGTCCGAGGGCGAGGTCACGGGGCTGCTGCGCCAGGGGCTCGAAGGCGCCACGCGCACCCGGCGCGTCGACACCATCCAGGGCGAGTTCGTGGCCATCGACACGGCGCTGGAGCGCCTGCAGCCCGGCGACCTGTGCCTGGTGCTGATCGACCAGGTGGAAGAGGCGTTGCGCTACCTGCGCGAGCGCTGCGACGAAGCGTCCACCAGCGCCACCGCCTGAGTGCGCGGGCCGGTGCGGCCCAACCGGCTCAGTCGCTGCTCCACCCCGTGGTGGAAGGCCGCACCCACCAGGTTGCAGACCACCCAGGCCACCAGCAACCCGAACGTCTGCACCCAGGGGTCGGGGCTGGCGTAGCGCGTGAACCCTGCGTTCACCACCAGCGCCACCGGGAAGTTCACCAGAAACACCCCGTACGAAATGCGGCCCAGGTAACCCAGCGCAGGACTGCGCGGCCAGGTGAACAGCCAGCCGCTGCGGTGCGCCCAGGCCAGCGCCAGCGCCACGACCAGCGCCAGCGCGATGCGGGTGCGCCAGTCGATGGCCAGCGCCAGCGCCGTGATCAGCGCCATGACCACCAGGTACGCCAGGGCATGGCGCCCGGCACCCGCGCGGCTCAACCAGTACGCCAGGGCGCCCAGACCGTAGGCGCCGAAGAAGTAGAGAGCCCAGTTGTCCCAGTCGCTGTCGAGATTGAAGAAAAAGAGCGACGCCAGCACCACAGCCACCACCAGCAGCGGTGCGGCTTCACCCAGCCGGCGCGCCAGCCACAACAGGCCGAGCAGCAGGGCATAGAGCTGCACGTCGATGGCCACGTACCAGACGCCGGCCGAGAGCGAATCCACCCCCAGCAGGCTGTGCAGCAGCAGCGCATGCGCCACGAACTGCCACAGGCTCGGTGGGTCCGGCAGGGAGTCGTGCGTCATCCAGGACCGTGCCAGCTCGGTGCACACCATGGCCAGCAGGAGTGCGGCCATCAGCGGCAGGCTCACCCGCACGAAGCGCTGCCAGAGCAAGGCCAGCGGTCGGTCGGTTCGCAGGCGGCCATCGGGCGCCAGACTGCGCGCGGCGAGGAAGCCCGCCACCACCAGGAAGATCTGCACCGCCATGCGCGCGTGCTGGCTGAACCACTCCACCAGGTCGGGGGCGAGTTGGTGCGTCCAGTCCGACATGGGGCCGTAGAACGCGAGGTGGTGCAGCACGATGAACTGGGATCCGACGGCTTTGAGTGCGTCGATGAAAGGCATGCGCTCGCCAGCGGGTGCGCGGAATGTCGGGGCTGACATGGATCGGTGCGGTCCGGGATCAGGAAGCGTCGCCCGGCGCAGAGACGCCAGCCACCGTCGCACCGCCTCCGCCCATGCCACCACCGCCACCGGCGTTCCCACCGCCCTGCTTGCCTCGGGCCTCGGTGCCGCCACCGCGCCGCGCACCCGCGCCACCGGCATTCACGCGCAAGGGCCCCTGGTTCGGAATCAGGTCCGCCGGGGCGGGCGTCAGGTCCAGGGCCTGGCGGATGAAGTCGCGCAGGGAGATCACCAGCGGGGCCACCTCGACATTGCGCCCGGCCACCATCTCCGACGCCGCCTGTGCCGCCAGCCGCACCTGCTCCTCGGTGCCCAGCAGGATGACGTCGGACAGCGCCGCCTCGACGGCATCGCGGATGCGCCGGCGTCGCTCGGAGACGCTGGCCAGAGCGTCCAGCACCGTGTCGTCGTTTGGCTCGGTGTCCCGCCGCGTGTCGCGCAGGTGCGCCGGATCGACCGTCAACACGCCGGTGAAGGATCCGCCGAGTGTTTTGTAGGCGGCGATCAGCACCTTCAGGCGTTCGTTGATCTGGCGGTTCTCGCGTTCGCGCCGACGCTGGAAGGTCTGCATGAACACCAGCCGGATGCCGACCAGAACGAGAGACACCAGCACCAGGCTGAAGAGGGTGGTCAGGATGGTTGACCACGAACTGAAATCGAGCAAGCCGCGCATGGGGTACTTGTGATGGGGTGGGTGATGCCGTGTCGTCCCGGGGTGACGGCCTGGGTGCCTGCCGGAGTCCGGTGCCCAGGCGCAGAGTTTATGCGCGGGGTCTGCGCCCGGACCACCGTCTGGATCGGCCCGCACGGCGGCGCAGCTGGCGGCTCCTTCCCGCCTGTGTGGCAGATCCCACGCCAATTGAATCTGTTGTCTCGACATGTAACGCTGGAGGGGGGCTTCGAAGCGGATGCCTGCCGCTGACCCGGGGCCCGCCGTCAGAGGGTCAAGGCCCTGGTGAATGGCTTGCGCACCACGGTGCTGATGGGCTGTTCGGGGGTCCCCGGGCCCGGGCCGGTCCATCAAGCGGGGGATGTCACGGTGATCGAATCGTGAAAAAATTCACGCCGGGACGGGGGTCTGCGTCCCGATGCAGGCGTTGGGTGGGGCGTCTAGGGCGCCCCGCCTTGTGCCTTCTGTTTGTCCCATCAGGAAGCGAGGTCCGCATGAGCGTGAGCATTCCTTCAAGCTTTGACTTCGGCGTGGACCTGGGTGTCGATCTCGACATCTCGGGCATCCCCACCAGTTACAGCATCAACGCCAACGTCGCACCGATGAGTCTGAACCTCGGGCCCATCGACATCAGGCCCATCGACTTTTCGCTGCGCGTCAAGGAAATTCCCGCCATCCGGGCCCACCTGCCGCTGGACTACCGCGTCGGCCTCACCGTGCTGGGCGCCGAGTTGGTCTGTGTGCGGCTGTGTGGCCAGGGGCAGGTGATCACCGAGCCCTACGTGGCCAACCCCTGCGAGGTGCGCGGGTCGATCCAGCGCCAGCCCGGCTTGCAGGAGCTGGACCAGATGGTCAACGGAGGCAATGGTGGCTGAGCGCGGCCGCGCCAGCGCCCGTGCGGACAGGGCGCAATTCCTCGGACCACCCGGGCGGCTGCGACTGGCCGGGGGTGATGCCGCCCTGGTGGCCCAAGTCCAGACGCTGCACCTGCCCGAAGCGTTGCAGGCTTGCACCGACGGGCGCCACCCGGTGCTGCGCCGTGGGCGCGACCCGGGCCGCACCCGACTTCGTCTGCCCGCCCACACGCCGCCCGGCCATTACGAAGGCAGCGTGGAATTCGCCGATGGCCAACGCCAGCCGTTCGAGCTGACCATCGAGCCGCGGCCGCGCATCCGCGTCTCGCCCAGCACGCTGTACCTGTCGGGCGCGGCGGGTGCCCACGCGAAGGCGCAGTTGCTGCTGGAGAACCGCGGCAACGTGCCGATCGAGATCGACGAAACGCTGATCACCGGCGTGTTCGACAACGACGGCATCGAGACCGCGCTCGCCGCAGCCTACCGGCTCGACAGCGACGACATCACCCAGATCGTCGGCACCGTGTTCAGCCGCCTGCGCGACGCGCACGGGGGCCTGCTCAAGCTGCGCGTGGCCGAAGGCGCGGGCTCGCTGGCGGTGGGCGAACGCCGCCTGCTCACGATCGAAACCCTGCTCAGCAGCAAGCTGCATCCGGGCCACGGCTACCACGGCGTGCTCCAGCTCGGTGGCCATGCCATCGCCGTGCGCCTGAGCGTGGCACCCGCATTGACCCCCGGCAAACCAGGAGGAAAGCGATGAAAGACTGCAACACCTGCGAGGACACCGGCACCGAAGGGCTGGAGTCGGGCCTGAAATCCCTGATCAACGCGCAGCTTCTGCTCGGCAAGGAGGTGCTCAAGCTGCTGGGCGGCGCGGGCCGCGCGGCGGGGTCCATGGCCTCGGGCATCGGCCTGCCCAAGGGCAGTTCCTGTTGCGACGTGCCCGAACCCTGCTGGATGCCGCTGCCGCTGGGCGAGGTGAAGTGCGTGCTGCGCCCGGGCGACAGCGGCACCGTGTGCCTGGTGGTCACCAACGGCGATTTCCGCCCGCACACCTACCAGTTCGCCGCCACCGGAAAATCGGCCGCGCACGTGGGCTTTTCCACCGCGTCGGTCACGCTGGGGCCGAAGGAACGCATTGCGGTCACGGCCACCTTCACCGTGCCGCGCGAAGGCAAGGACGGTGAAGACTGCCGCTGCATCGACCACGAGGCCCTGATCTGGGTGCGCGGTTGCCGCAACCACTACCTGCGCTGGACGGTGGACGAACTGGCCAGCAGCAAACCCTGCTGCCACGAGGTGGTGGTCAACGACAACCCGGACTATGTGCTGCACTGGTACGACCACTTTTACGTGGCGCGCCCCTGCTTCGGCGCGGCGGCCACGCCAGGCACCAGCACCGGTGTGGTGGGGGTGGTGCGATGAGCCGCATGACCGAACTGCTCAAGGGCGCGGTGGAGCTGAACCTGCGCTACACCTCGACGCTGCTGCATTTGTCCAAGGACTACCTGAAGGACGCCAACGTCGTGCTCACGCGCGACCCGCCGGCGCCCGCGCCGACGACACCCGATGCGCCGGGGGCGCAACGCCCGCCGCTGCTGGTGGTGGGGCGCAGCGGCGAGGTGGCCAACGCTGCTTTTGCGATCAACAACCCGGGCGAGCGCGAGATGCAGGTGCACCTGGTGGTGCAAGGCGAGGTGGACGAGCGCCACGTGCGCGTGGAGCCGAGCCGCTTCACCCTCAAGGCGGGCGAAGGCGTGATCGTGCGCATCCTCGCGACCATCGACGAGAAGCTGCCGGCCGAACAAGACATGCCGGGCGCGGTGGTGGCGCCGGGCCTCTCCAACCAGAGCGTGCCCTTCATCGTGCGCCGCCTGGCCGATGTGCCCGCCGATCCCGCCAAGCCGCCGTCGCCCGACCTCAAGGGCAAGACCCGGGCGCCTGCGGCACCGCGCACGCGGCGAGCCAAAGCCTGACCGCTGCACCCCGCGTTCTCTCCCCACCGCAGCACGCGCATGCCGCCGTTGCCGCCCCCCGTGGAAGACGCGCGCCTGGTCGATCCGGCGGTGGTCGAACGCCTGCAGAGCCTGCTGGGCGAGCTGGCCGGCTTCATCGACTGGCTGCGCGATCGCCACCTGGGCGCTGCCGGTGGGGAGGCGAACGCCGCTGCCGACTCGGGCCTTCAGGGCCAGGGCGTGGTGCACACGCTGCGCGTCCTGCTGGCCCGCGTGCTCAACGAACCTTCGTCGCTGGCCCGGCATTACGCCCAGTTTGCCAAGCTGGTGCTCGAAGCCGCGCGGCAGGAACTGGACCTCGAGCCCGAGCCCGGTGACCGCCGCTTCAAGGACCCGCTGTGGCGCACCAGCCCACTGCACCGCACGTTGCTGCAGGTGTACCTGGCCTGGCAGAACAGCGTGGGCGCCTGGGTGGGCGAACAGCGACTCACGCCCGACGACGAGCAACGCGTTCGTTTCGTGCTCGACCAGTGGGTGGCGGCGCTCGCGCCGTCGAATCTGCCGCTCAACCCCGCGGCACTCAAGCGCGCCGAAACCACCGAAGGCGCGAGCGCGGTGCAGGGGCTCAAGCAGTGGGTGGACGATGCGCTGCACCACGGTGCCATGCCGACGCAGATACGGCCCGATGCCTTTCGCGTCGGTGAAGACCTCGCCACCACGCCGGGTGCGGTGGTCTACCGGCACCCGCTGTTCGAGCTGCTGCAGTACGACAGCCTCACGCCCACCGTGCACGGCCGCCCGCTGCTGATGGTGCCGCCGCAGATCAACAAGTACTACATCTTCGATCTGCAGCCGGGCAACAGCGTCTTCCGCTACCTGCTCGAGCAGGGCTTTCAACTCTTCTGTCTGAGCTGGCGCAACCCCGACGCGGCGCTGCGCGACGCCGGCCTGGAACAGTACGTGCAGGCCACGTTGCAGGCGGTGGAGGTGGTGCGCTCCATCACCCGCAGCGGGTCGATCGGACTCATCAGCGCCTGCGCCGGCGGGCTCACTGCCCTGGCTGCCATGGGCCGGCTGGCCATGGAGCGCAGCCGCGCCGTGGCGCACCATTCGCTGCTCGTCACCGCGCCACTCTCGGGCAATGGCTCGGTGCTGGAGGCCTTCGCCGATCGCGAGACGCTGCTCGCCTCCGCCGCCTGGTCGGCCCAGCGCGGCGTGATGGAGGGGGCCGAGCTGGCGCGCGTGTTTGCCTGGCTGCGCCCGAACGATCTGGTCTGGAACTACTGGGTCAACAACTACCTGATGGGCCGGCAGCCGCCCGCGCTGGACGTGCTGTACTGGGACAACGACAGCACCCGTCTGCCCGCTGCACTGCACCGCGATTTCATCGACATGGTGGACCGCCGCGTCTTCGAACGGCCCGGTGCGCTGCACCTGGGAGGGCAGGCGATCGACTTCCGGCGCCTGCGCGTGGACGGCTATTTTGTCGGCGGGCGCGACGACTACCTCATGCCCTGGCGCGGGGTCTACCGCGCCGCACGGCAATTTCAGGGGCAACACAGTTTTGTGCTCAGCACCAGCGGCCATGTGCAGAGCATCCTGCGGCCGCCCCGTCTGGGCCGCACCGAACACTATGTGGGCAGCGGCCTGCCCAGCGATCCGGATGAGTGGCTGGCCAGCGCCCAGCGGCAGGACGGCTCGTGGTGGCCGCACTGGGTTGCGTGGCTGGCGAAGCGCAGCGGGCCGCGTCGGAAAGCACCGGTGGCGTCAGGCAGCGCGGCTTACCCGCCGCTGTGCTGTGCGCCGGGCGAATACGTGTTGCAGCATTGAGGGCGGCGAGCCACCCTCTTGCGCTCAGACCGTGAAGGCGCTGACCAGGGCCGTCAGTTTGCGGGTCTGCGAGCTCATCGATTCAGCGGCCGCGGCGGCCTCCTCGACCAGCGCCGCGTTCTGTTGCGTCGTGCGGTCGATGTCGCCAATGGCCTGGTTGACTTCTTCAATCCCGGTGGTCTGCTCCCGGCTGGCGGTGCTGATCTCGCGGATGATGGCGGCCAGCTTGCTCACCGACGCATGCACGCCGTTCATGGTGCGACCGGCCTCGGCCACCTGGTCGGCACCGGCCTGTGTGCGATCCACCGCCGCCTGGATCAGCGCCTCGATCTCCTTGGCGGCTTGCGTGGTGCGCTGCGAGAGCGTGCGCACCTCCGCGGCAACGACAGCGAAGCCGCGGCCATGTTCGCCCGCGCGCGCCGCTTCCACCGCTGCGTTCAGCGCGAGGATGTTGGTCTGGAACGCAATGCCGTTGATGACCGAGGTGATGTCGCCGATCTTGCGCGAGCTTTCGTTGATCGCATTCATCGTCCCCACCACCTCGCCCACCGCCTCGTGGCCGCGCGTGGCCTGGTCGGCAGCGTCCTGCGACAGCGCCTGCGCATTCGCGGCGCTCTGTGCGTTCTGCTTCACTCTGTCGGTCATGTGTTCCACGCTGGCCGCGGTTTGCTCCAGGGCGCTGGCTTGCGACTCGGTGCGCGACGACAGGTCGGCGTTGCCTTGGGCGATTTCGCGTGACGCGCCATCGATGGCCTCGGTCCCGTTGCGCACTTCGCTGACCATGCGCGCGAGGCTGTCGCGCATGTCGCGCAGCGCGGCCAGCAGTCGGGCGGCTTCGTCGTGGCCGTCCACGGTGATGGTCGATGCCAGGTCGCCTTGCGCGACCCGCGCGGTGGCTTCCACGGCGCGTTGCAACGGGCGGGTGATGCTGGTCGTCAGGCGCCAGGCCATCAAGCCGGCCAGCAACAGCACGACGACGCCCGCCACGCCGGTGGCGGTTTCGACCGTGTGCCGCAAGGCATTGGCCTGTGCCACGGCCGCCAGCGTCTGCTGCTTCTGCAGCTCGACGAAAGATGCCAGCTCGGTCACCGCCTTGGTCAGCAACGGGTCGATCTTGCCGGTGATGATCGCGCCCGCCTGCTCGGTGTTGAACTGCGCCGCCAGGTCGACGGCGTCCTTGAAATACGTTTCCATCTGCGCGTCGATCTCGGTCAGGCGACCGAAGAGCTTGCGCTCCTCGGCGCTGAGGTCCGCCGCTTCGAGGCTGGCCTTGGCGGCCAGGTAGGCTGTGCGCTGTTTCTTCGCCTCGGCCTCGTCGCGCTGAACGCCGTCAACCTCCGTCTGCAAGCCCATGTTGCGCACGGCCACGGCGCTGCTCAGCAGGGCCATGCGCATGCCGGATGCGGCTTCCTCCCGCTGGCTGGCGCGGTCCATCGTTTCCATCAGGGCGTTGCGACTGGCCGTGTTGCTCATCATCGTCCCCACCAGCATGGTGCTGGCCGAGAGCAGGATCAAGCCGAAACCCAGACCAAGCCGGGTGCCGATGTTCAGTGTTCTAAGGTTCATGGAGATCTTTTTGGGACGAAAAGTCGGCAGGCACCCGGCGCCCTGGAACAGCGGGAGGGCGGGTGCAGCGCACCCACCCCGCGTGCAAACTCAGCCTTTGTAGATCCCGCAGCCCACCAGCGTGTCGCCGACGCGCTCGAGGTACATGGCCTTGCCTTCCATCTTCAAAGTCACCGGGTTCATGAACTTGTAGCCCTCGACCCAGCCCTTGCCCTTTTCTTTGGCCAGGTCCACGAACATCTTGATGATCAGCTTGCCGTCGGGGTCCTTCAGACCGATCAGCTCTTTGCCGACCAGCTTGGGGTTCGCGCCCTGGGCCAGGTTCTTGCCGCTGAGGTCGTACACCACGATGTACAGGTCGCGGTCCTTGAAGGACTTGCCGTTGGTGAACTCGTCGTAGGCCTTGTCCGGTCCCGCGGACTTGATCTCGGCCACGGCCCGCTTGACCATCGCTTCGGCTTCGGCTGCCGTGCCCTGATCGGCTGCGTGGGCAAAGCCGCACATGGCGAGACCGACCAATGCGGTACGGACGAAACCCTTCAAGATGGCAATGCTCTTCATTTCTGACGCTCCAGGTGTTCCGGTACAGAGCGGCACATCGCACGCCTGCTTCTCCGGTCTTGAATCTATCGGCGCGGGCGGCGGTGACTTGAGTGTTGCCCTAACTTGGGTGTCTCCAATGCGCACCCCATGCCTTGGAGTCAAGCAGTGAAGGTGAATGCACCCTTCACCATGGACAAAGGCGGGCAAGAAGCGCGCCCGCAAACGTCCATATGGCTTTCTGTTGCAGGGCCTGTATGAGGCAGGAGAACCCGAGTGAAGTTCATGGGTACTTGCCTGTTTTTCCGGTTCGATGGATTTGGCTGTGCCAATGAAAAAGCCCCACAAGTTTGCTAACTTGTGGGGCTTGATATCTCAGCTTGTGCAGCTGCCTGCCTGATCCTCAAACGTCGATGTTCCCCGCCCGCAAGGCGTTGGCTTCGATGAATTCGCGGCGGGGCTCCACCTCATCGCCCATCAGCATCGTGAACACGCGATCGGCTTCGATGGCGTCGTCGATCTGCACGCGCAGCAGACGGCGGACAGTGGGGTCCATGGTGGTTTCCCAGAGCTGGGCCGGGTTCATTTCACCCAGTCCTTTGTAGCGCTGGCGCGCCGTGGCGCTTTCAGCCTGGGCAATCAGCCAGTTCATGGCCGAGCGGAAGTCGCTGACCTTCTCTTCCTTCTGCTTTTCACCCTCGCCACGCATGACCTTGGCATCCTCGTTCAGCAAGCCGCGGAAGGTATTGGCCGCCTCAGCCAGGGCCGCATAGTCGGCACCATGCACGAAGTCCTGCGTGATGACGCTGCTCTTGACGTTGCCGTGATGGCGACGACTGATGCGCAGAATCGGCTTGTCACTGCGAACATCGAACTCGCCGGCCACCTCCGCCGTCGGCAACTTGGCCTGCAAAGCCGCTGCCGAGGCTTCCGCATCGCCCACGGTGTCCAGATTCAGGCTCACGCCATCGGCAATGGCACGCAGCGCCTCGGCATCCATGAAATTGTGCAGGCGTTCAATCACCGCTTCAGCCAGCTGGTGCTTGCGAGCCAACTCGGCCAGCGTGTCGCCGCTGATGACCGTTCCCTTGTCGCCACCGGTATGAACGGAAGCGTTGACCAGGGCGATACGCAGCAGGAAAGCGTCCAGCGCACTGGCATCCTTGAGATAAAGCTCTTCCTTGCCGGCCTTGACCTTGTACAGCGGCGGCTGGGCAATGTAGATGTGCCCCCGTTCCACCAGGTCAGGCATCTGACGGTAGAAAAAGGTCAGCAACAGGGTGCGGATGTGGGCGCCGTCCACGTCGGCATCGGTCATGATGATGATGCGGTGGTAACGCAGCTTGTCGACGTTGAAATCGTCCACCCCGGACTTGCCGGATTCGACCGCGGCTTTGCCGATGCCCGTGCCCAATGCCGTGATCAGCGTCACGATTTCATTGCTGGTCAGCAGCTTCTCGTAGCGCGCTTTTTCCACATTCAAAATCTTGCCGCGCAGCGGCAGGATGGCCTGGAATTTACGGTCACGGCCCTGCTTGGCCGAGCCGCCGGCGGAGTCGCCCTCCACGATGTAGATCTCGCACAGTGACGGGTCTTTTTCCTGGCAGTCCGCCAGCTTGCCGGGCAGGCCCATGCCGTCGAGCACACCCTTGCGGCGCGTCATCTCGCGCGCCTTGCGTGCCGCCTCGCGGGCGCGGGCCGCTTCCACGATCTTGCCGCAAATGATCTTGGCGTCGTTCGGCCGCTCTTCCAGGAAATCGGTCAAGGCCTTGGCCACGATGTCTTCCACCGGAGCCCGCACTTCGGAACTCACCAGCTTGTCCTTGGTCTGGCTGCTGAACTTGGGTTCCGGCACCTTGACGCTCAGCACGCAGCACAGGCCTTCGCGCATGTCGTCACCCGACACTTCCACCTTGGCTTTTTTGGCAAATTCATTCTGCTCGATGTACTTGCTGATGACTCGCGTCATCGCCGCACGCAGGCCGGTCAGGTGGGTACCACCGTCACGTTGCGGAATGTTGTTGGTGAAGCACAGCACCGACTCGTTGTAGCCGTCGTTCCACTGCATCGCCACTTCAACGCCAATGCTGGTGCCGGGAATACCGCCGTAGCTGTCGGCCGGGCGTTCACCCATGGCATGGAAGGCATTGGGGTGCAAGACCTTCTTGTTGGCGTTGATGAAGTCGACAAAACCCTTGACGCCACCGGCACCGGAGAAGTCATCTTCTTTGTTGTTGCGCTCGTCCTTGAGGCGAATACGCACGCCATTATTGAGAAAACTGAGTTCACGCAAGCGCTTGGCCAGAATTTCGTAATGGAACTCGTAGTTCTGCTGGAAGATGTCGGTATCGGGCAGGAAGTGCACTTCGGTACCGCGCTTTTCGGTCGACCCCGTGACTTTCATCGGAGACACTTCGAAGCCGTCAACCTTCTCAATCACACGGTTCTGCACAAAACCACGGGCGAATTCGAGCTGATAGACCTTGCCTTCACGGCGCACCGTCAGGCGCAGCCATTTCGAAAGCGCATTCACGCATGACACACCAACGCCGTGCAAACCTCCGGACACCTTGTAGCTGTTCTGGTTGAACTTGCCACCCGCATGCAGCTCAGTCAGCGCAATTTCCGACGCACTGCGCTTGGGCTCGTGCTTGTCGTCCATCTTGACGCCGGTCGGAATACCGCGACCGTTATCGGTCACGCTGATGGAATTGTCCGAATGGATCGTCACTACGATGTCATCACAATGCCCTGCCAAGGCCTCATCGATCGAGTTGTCCACGACCTCGAACACCAGGTGGTGCAGACCGGTACCGTCCGACGTATCACCGATGTACATGCCAGGGCGCTTGCGCACCGCCTCCAGGCCTTCAAGAATCTGGATCGACCCCTCGCCATAGCCTTCGGACGCGCCTGCCTGGTGGGCATCGATAACCGGCTGGGCAGTGGTAAAGGCCTCGGCACTGGGCTTGTTTTCTTCAGTCATGACTAACTTCTCTATCGATTTCTCAAACTCTTGAATGACCAAACCCGCGATGGACCTGGTGTCCATGGCGGGTTGCAGCCTGCTGCTTGCTCAGCTTCAGATGCGCATCGGCATCACGACATACTTGAAATTCGCATTTTCCGGAATGGTGACCAAAGCCGAACTGTTGGAATCCGACAGCTCAACCTTCACCATCTCCTGGTCCATATTGGCCAAAGCATCAATCAGGTAAGTCACATTGAAACCGATCTCGATGCTGTCACCGTTGTAGTCGATGTCCAGTTCATCCACCGCTTCTTCCTGCTCGGCATTGTTGGATGCCACACGCAACGTGCCCGGGTCAATGTTCAGGCGAACACCCTTGAACTTGTCACTGGTCAGGATGGCCGTGCGCTGCAGGCTGGCCAACAGCGCCTGACGACCCAAGGTGATGCCGTTCTTGTGGTTCTTCGGAATGACGCGGTTGTAATCGGGGAACTTGCCTTCGACCAGCTTGGTCACGAATTCCATACCTTCAAAACTGAACTTGGCCTGGTTGTTGGCGAATTGCATCTCGATGGCACCATCGGCATCGCTCAACAGACGCTGCATTTCCAGCACCGTCTTGCGCGGCAGGATCACTTCCTGGCGCGGCACTTCAACATCCAGCGTGGCGGAAGCAAACGCCAGTCGATGCCCATCGGTAGCCACCAGACTCAGCTGCTTGCCTTCAGCCACAAACAAAATACCGTTAAGGTAGTAGCGGATGTCATGCACTGCCATGGCAAACGACACCTGGCTGAGCAAATCCTTCAACGTCTTTTGCGGCACGCTGAACGAAGGGCCAAAACTGGCGGATTCCTGAACCAGCGGGAAGTCCTCTGCGGGCAATGTCTGCAGCGTGAACTTGCTTTTGCCGCCTTTGAGAATCAACTTGGCCTGGGCAGATTCGAGTGAAACCGTCTGATCTGACGGCATGGTGCGCAGGATGTCGATCAGCTTGCGGGCACCGACCGTTGTTGTGAAATTACCGGCATCACCATCGAAATCCACAGTGGTGCGGATCTGAATTTCCAAGTCGCTCGTGGTGAACTGCAAGGCGCTCCCTGTTTTTCGGATCAGCACGTTGGCGAGGATCGGCAAGGTATGCCGACGCTCAACAATGCCTGCCACCGATTGCAGTACCGATAGCACTTTGTCTTGAGTTGCCTTCAGGACGATCATGTCAACCTCTTCCTTAATTTCTTTATTTCAAATTAGTAGTAGTAGTTAAAGGGCGTCCATTTCTGTGGATATCGCCATTTTCCCTTTTTTTATCAACGACTTGGCTGCTCTTGAAAACTGTGTGCAGTCATGTTTCAGCGCGTTGCTTGAACATGAACAACTTTGACTTTTGGCTTTCTTCTGTGGATAACCTGCCAGTTGTCCCAGAACTATCCCCAGTGTTATTGTTTTGATGAGATTTCAATGGCTGATCTTCCTCTGACTAGCCCTTCAGGGTCTGTTCCAGCACATGCAGCTGCTGGTTCAGCTCGGTCAGTTGCTGCCGTTCTGCAGAAATCTTGCGCACGGCATGCAGCACCGTGGTGTGATCGCGTCCACCAAACAGTTCCCCGATCTCCGGCAGGCTTTTCTGCGTCAGTTCCTTGGCCAGGTACATGGCAATCTGGCGTGGCCGGGCAATGCTGGCTGGGCGCTTTTTGGAATACATGTCAGCGACCTTGATCTTGTAGTAGTCGGCCACCGTTTTCTGGATGTTTTCCACCGAAATCTGACGGTTCTGGATCGACAACAGATCGCGTAAGGCTTCACGCGCCAGTTGGATAGAGATTTCCTTCTGGTTGAAGCGTGAATAAGCCAGGATCTTGCGCAACGCGCCTTCGAGTTCCCGAACGTTGGAACGTACATTCTTGGCCACGAAGAAAGCCACTTCCTCCGGCATTTCGGTGCCTTCTGCCAGAGCCTTGTTGATGAGAATTGCGACCCGCATTTCAAGCTCTGGCGGTTCGATCGCCACTGTCAGGCCGGAGTCAAAGCGCGATACCAAGCGCTCGTGAATGTCAGTCAAACCTTTGGGATAGGTATCGCTGGTCATCACGATGTGAGATTTCTTTGCCAGCAGCGCTTCAAAGGCGTTGAAAAACTCCTCTTGCGTACGCTCCTTGTTGGCGAAGAACTGGACATCGTCAATCAACAGCAGATCCAGAGAGTGGTATTTGTCCTTGAATTCGTCGAACGTCTTGCGCTGATAGGCTTTAACCACATCCGAGACAAACTGTTCAGCATGGATGTAGAGAACTTTGGCATTGGGATGTTCAGCCAGCAGTCGGTTGCCCACAGCATGCATCAAGTGGGTCTTTCCCAAGCCGACACCACCGTAAATGAACAGCGGGTTGTACAGCTGACCTGGAGAACTGGCCACATGCATGGCAGCAGCACGTGCCATGCGGTTGGCAGTGCCCTCGACCAGCGTATCAAAAGTCAATGCCGGGTTCAGTCGATTTCGGGGACTACCCGAGGGTTTTTCTTCGACAGGACCAAGCACCTCTTCACCAGGAAAAAAATCAGAAGGCCTTGATAAAAGCTGAGTTTTTTGTGAGTTTTCTCTGGGTGTAAGTGCTAACTCGATAACAACGGGTTGGCCGTAGATTTTTTCCAGCAAGGCAGCAATGCGGGCACTGTACTGGGCACGGACCCAATCAAGTTTGAAACGATTGGCGACAAAAAGCGTGACCTTGGAGAGGTCGTCGGCCACATGGGCCAGCAGCGGCTTGATCCACGTATTGAACTGCTGCTCGGGCAATTCTTGCGCCAGATGATCGACACAGGTCTGCCATAAGCTTTGTCCCGCCTCATTGCCCACGGTGCCAGTTTGGCTATTGAATTGTCCCTCTGCCATGGTGGGTTCTGATTTCTGTGGATAGTTATTGTTTGTAATGCCTTGAATTGTAATTTATCAAGAATTTATCCACAATTTTTTTGGCAGTCATGGATTTCTGGCTCCACGCGATAAAACCGTTGCAAGACATTGCCAGGATTAAGAAAATTTGCGATAATCTTCGGTTTCCCTGATTGTTCGGGGTGATACGGGCATGTATTGATGGCCGCTGCCTCGAGCGGGCAGCCGGCTTAAGCCGTACAAGCCAAGAACATATATTCGAGCTGAATCTCCAAGGATTTCAAAATGAAACGCACTTACCAGCCTTCCAAAATTCGCCGTGCGCGTACCCATGGCTTCCTGGTCCGCATGAAGACCCGTGGTGGCCGTGCTGTGATCAACGCACGCCGCGCCAAGGGCCGCAAACGCCTGGCTGTCTAACAGACGCTCGCTCAGCACAGGGCTGACACGCAATTTCTGCGCGACGCTCACGTGCAGCGGCTAAAAACCAGAGCGCAGTTTCAGGCTGTTTTGGCAGGTCGTACCGTCGCACGAACGACCCATTTCGCCATGCACAGTTCTGCCCCGCTTGTGGCCACGGATAGTCAGCCGCTACTGCCGCTGCAAAGCAAATCAGAACTTTTCAGTGCCGACCCAACGTGGATTGGCGCTATGGTGCCCAAACGATGGGCCCGGCGTGCTGTTACCCGTAATCTGATCAAACGCCAGATTTACAGCATTGCTGATCATTTCGAGTCTTCTTTGCCCCATGGCGCCCATGTGGTGCGCTTGCGTTCGGCTTTTGATCGCGCGCACTTCAAAAGTGCCAGTTCGGACGAACTTAAAAAGGCCGTCCGCAAAGAGATCGAACAATTGTTCGCTCGTGCCACAGCATCGCAGGTCCAGGCGGAGGCATGATGAAATCCGCATTGATGGCACTGGTTCGTGCATATCGCCTCCTGCTGAGTCCTTGGCTGGGATCAGCCTGTCGTTTTGAGCCCACCTGTTCACTGTATGCTCTGTCTGCGCTTGAAAAGCACGGCGCGGCGGCAGGGAGCTATCTGACGCTGCGTCGCTTGGCGCGTTGTCATCCGTGGTGTGCTGGTGGTCATGATCCGGTGCCGGAGGAAAAGCCCCGGTTCTTGACCCGTTTGCTTACCCATCCCTCTCAAAAGAAGTCTTCATGAACGATATTCGCCGCACCATTTTGTGGGTGATCTTTGGTTTTTCCATGGTCTTGCTGTGGGATCAATGGCAAATCCACAATGGCCGTCAGGCCACTTTCTTTCCGCAGTCCAAGCCTCCGGTTGCAGCAACACCAGCCGCCGCTACGGCCGTCGGCGCACCGCCGGTAGCGGCTCAGACACCGGCTGGCAGTGCCCAGATTGCTGCTGACGTGAGCAGCAAGCCCGCAGCAGCACGTGAACGCGTGGCAGTGAGTACCGACGTGCTGAAACTGACCTTCGACACGGAAGGCGGTTCGCTGGTTCAGGCCGAATTTCTCAAGCACCGTGACCTGAAGGAAGCCGGCAAGAACTTCGTGCTGCTGGATGAGAGCAAGGACCGCGTTTATGTTTCACAGACAGGCCTGATTGCGGGCGCTGCAGGCGGCACCTATCCGACCCACAAAACCGTGATGGCCATCGCGCCCGGTGAACGCGAGCTGAAGGAAGGTGCTGACGAGCTGGTGGTGAAGTTCGAGTCGCCCGAGGTCGGCGGTGTCAAGCTGGTCAAAACCTACATCCTCAAACGAGGCAGCTATGCACTGGGTGTCAAGCACGAGATTGTGAACAACAGCCCAGCCGCAGTAGCCCCGCAGCTGTACCTGCAATTGGTGCGCGATGGCAATAAGCCGGTAGGCGAAGACTCTTCTTTCTATTCCACATTCACCGGCCCGGCGGTCTACACCGACGCCAAGAAGTACCAGAAAGTGGAATTCAGCGACATCGAGAAAAACAAGGTTGAGATCGAAAAGCAATCGGAAAACGGCTATGTCGCCATGGTGCAGCATTACTTTGCCAGCGCCTGGCTGCTGGGCGACGGCATCAAGCGCGACTTGTTCATGCGCAAAGTCGATAACAACCTTTATTCCGTCGGCATGATCACCCCGCTGGAAGCGCTGGCTCCGGGCAGCAGCAAGACGGTGGAGGCGCGCTTTTTTGTAGGACCGCAGGAAGAAAAACTGCTGGAGACGCTGGCACCCGGACTGGAGCTGGTGAAGGACTATGGCTGGCTCACGATTCTGGCCAAACCACTCTACTGGCTGCTGGACAAGCTGGAGCACTTTATTGGAAACTGGGGCTGGTCCATTGTGGCGCTGGTGGTGTTGCTGAAAGCCGCCTTTTACTGGCTCAATGCCAAGGCCTATGCCAGCATGGCCAAGATGAAGGCGATCAACCCGCGCATCATGGAAATGCGAGAGCGGCTGAAGGACAGTCCACAGCAGATGCAGCAGGAGATGATGCGCATCTATCGGGAGGAAAAGGTCAACCCGATGGGCGGTTGCCTGCCGATCATGATCCAGATCCCGGTGTTCATTGCCTTGTACTGGGTGTTGCTGTCCAGCGTGGAAATGCGCAATGCACCCTGGATCTTGTGGGTCACCGACTTGTCAGCCAAGGACCCCTATTACATTCTGCCGCTGCTCATGACGCTGAGCACCATGCTGCAGACAGCGCTCAATCCGGCGCCGCCGGACCCGATGCAGGCTAAGATGATGTGGATCATGCCGCTGATCTTCAGCGTGATGTTCTTCGCTTTCCCGGCAGGTCTGGTTCTGTACTGGCTGACCAACAACATCCTGTCGATTGCCCAGCAGTGGATCATCAACACGCGCATGGGTGTCCCACCACAGTTCAACTTGCCGAAGTTCAAGTGATGAACCGGGGCCGCGCAAGCGGCCCTTTTGCATCCAGCAAGACCAGACGCCATGCTTGCACGACACAGGGAACCGATTGCCGCGATTGCCACGGCCCCCGGGCGCGGGGCCGTCGGTATCGTGCGCGTCAGCGGTCAGCATCTGGAGCGCCTGATCGTGGCGTTGTGCGGCAACACGTTGCGTCCCAGGCACGCCACATATCTTCCCTTTCAGGACCGGCTCGGAGCGCCACTGGACCATGGACTAGCGATCCATTTTCCGGGACCCCATTCCTATACCGGAGAGGACGTGCTGGAGTTGCAGGCCCACGGCGGACAGGTCGTGCTGCAATTGCTGCTGGCACGCTGTCTGGAGGCGGCAGCAGAAGTTGATGCTGCGACGGGGCAGGCACGGTTGCCCGGCCTGCGCGTGGCCAAGCCGGGCGAATTCACGGAACGCGCATTCTTGAACGACAAGATCGATCTAGCCCAGGCGGAAGCGATTGCCGACCTGATTGATGCCAGCACCGAAGCCGCGGCGCGCAGTGCCAGCCGATCGCTGGCCGGCGATTTTTCGCGCGAGATTCATACCGTGCGGGATGCCCTCATCCATTTGCGCATGCTGGTGGAAGCCACCCTCGACTTTCCGGAAGAGGAAATTGATTTTTTGCGCAAGGCAGATGCCCAAGGTCAATTGGCCAAGCTGCAACAAAGTCTGGCAACGGTATTGCAGCACGCGCGACAGGGCGCCTTGCTGCGCGAGGGCATCAAGGTGGTGATCGCGGGCCAGCCCAATGCGGGTAAAAGTTCATTGCTGAACGCCCTGGCGGGAGCCGAACTGGCCATCGTGACACCCGTTGAAGGGACGACGCGCGACAAGGTGCAGCAGACCATCCAGATTGAGGGGGTACCGTTGCACGTCATCGACACAGCGGGTCTGCGCGAAAGCGAAGATGAAGTGGAAAAAATCGGCATTGCCCGTGCCTGGGCAGAGATCGAAGCCGCCGATGCCGTTCTGTTCCTGCACGATCTCACCCGGGCCGAAATGCCAAGCTACCACGAAGCCGATGCGGCGATTGCCGGCACCTTGGCCGCCAACCTGCCGCCACGGGTGCCGGTGCTCAATGTCTGGAACAAGACCGATGCGGCAGGCATGTCGCTTCCTCCAGAGGACATCGCCATCTCCGCCAAGACCGGTGCTGGACTTGACGCATTGCGTCGCCGTCTGCTGGAGATTGCCGGCTGGCAGGCTGCGCCGGAAGGCTTGTACATCGCGCGTGAGCGCCATGTCCAAGCCTTGCACCGCGTGCAGACACATCTGGACATGGCTGCTCAGCATCTGGCGGCTCAGGCACAGTCGCTTGACTTGCTGGCCGAAGAGTTGCGGCTGGGGCAAAACGCCCTCAATGAAATCACCGGTGAGTTCACGTCTGACGATCTGCTGGGCGTTATTTTTTCCAAATTCTGTATCGGTAAGTAAGCGGGGCTGCGGGACAGGGCGAGGGCCACTAAACTGCTTTGAGCATCCGGTGCAGTCAACAGACGCGCGACCGGCAGTTCATGAAAGACCTTATGTCCTTGCTCCCCAACTGGTTCGCTAAAAAAACACAAGAGAAGACGCTACCGCCAGAAAGTACCGGGGCCAGGCAGCAAGCCGGTGCGACTGGACGCCGGCAGCAACGCATGGAGCGGCGCGAGCTGCTGTATGCCGTGATCCGTGAAACGATGGTTCACGCAGGGGTGCTGACAGCCAGCTACAGCTTCAAAGTGCTGTCGCTGGAACCGCAGGGGGGCCGGTACATCATCATGGTTGATCTGGCGCGTGAGCTTGCACTGGAATCACGGCGGCAGACCGAGGTGGAAAAGCAGATCGTTCAGCATGCCAAGGCGCAGCATGACATCCAGGTTTCAGCCATCTACTGGCGCGTCAATGACCGGCTCAAGGGCGCGGCGCCTAAAACAACCGTGGTGCCAGCCCAAGTGAAACCAGTGCCGCGTTTTGAGCCTATTGGCGCGGATGAGGTGGCGGCACTGAGGCATGCACTGGCGGTGGGCATAGCGGCGACACAACCGTCGGGCTTTGAAGATACCGAGGTGATCGTGGCCAAAACCCCCTATCCGGTACTGAGCCGGACCCAATACGGCGATCTGAACTGATTGCGCCGTTTCAGGTGCCGGCAAAGTCGACCAAGGTAAAAAGTTGCAGACCCGCGGCACGCAACTTTTGCGAACCACCCAGTTCGGGCAGGTCGACAATGGCGGCCCCCTCCATGACGTGGGCGCCAAGCTTTTCGAGTAATTTCTTGCCGGCCAGCATGGTGCCGCCGGTGGCGATCAGGTCATCGACCAGGAGCACACGATCGCCCGCTTTGACCGCATCGGTGTGCAGTTCTACCGTCGCGCTGCCATATTCGAGCTCATAGGTCTCCTCCACGGTGGTGAAGGGCAGTTTGCCTTTTTTGCGGATCGGGATGAAGCCGACCGCGAGTTCGTACGCAATGACCGAACCGAGGATGAAACCACGGGCATCCAGCCCGGCCACCACATCGGGTCGCATGCCGGCGTCCATGTAGCGGTGCACAAAGGCGTCAACCATGACACGAAACACCTTCGGATCCTGCAGCAGCGGTGTGATGTCCCGAAACTGCACGCCGGGGGCGGGCCAGTTGGGAACCGTGCGGATGTGGCGGCGCAGATAGTCGTTGATGTTGCGGTCTTGCATGGATCACCTGTGAATCATCGTTGTGTGTGCATGGCAATGAGGCGGCGAGGCGCAGCCTCAGCCATTGAGCAGTTGGTCTTCCACCATCGCCAGGGCCTCGGCCCGACCCGAGAGTACCAGCGTGTCCCCGCTCTCCAGCAACAGCTCCTGGGTCGGGGCCAGATTTTTGCCGTTATGACGACGCAAATTGACAACGCGGACTTCGGGGATCAACGGCAGTAGTGCGCTGAGAGGGCGGCCGATGACACGTGCCGCGGCAGGCAAGGTGACGCTGGCAAGACGTTCCTGCGTGCCCTCGTCTACCGCGTTGTCGTCGGCGCCGTGGAAATAGCCGCGCAGCAGGTTGTAGCGCGCATCGCGCTGGTCCTGCACGATGCGGATCACGCGCCGCATCGGCACACCCACCAGCGCGAGCGCATGGCTGGCCAGCATGAGCGAGCCCTCAATGGCTTCCGGCACAACTTCAGTCGCTCCGGCAGCGCGCAGCTTGTCAAGCGCATGGTCGTCCTGTGTGCGTACGATGACAGGTACCTGCGGTGCATGCGCGCGAACATTGGCCAGTACTTTCATGGCACCCGGTACATCCAGGTAGGTGATGACGACAGCACTGGCCCGACTCAGGCCGGCGGCGCTCAGCGCCTGCAGCCGCGCGGCATCGCCAAAAACCACGCTGTTGCCCGCGGCGGCGGCCTGGTGGACGCGGTCCGGGTCGAGGTCAAGGGCCATGTAGGGAATCTTCTCGCCCTCCAGCATGCGTGCCAGGTTCTGGCCGCAGCGGCCATAACCGCAGATGATGACGTGCTTGCTGGTGTTGATGGATTTGCGGGCGATATGGGTCATCTGCAGCGATTGCTGCAGCCATTCGCTCGCGACCAGTTTCATCACGATCCGGTTGCTGTAGGCAATCACGAAAGGTGTTGCCAGCATCGACAGGACCATGGACGCCAGAATGGGGTTGAGCAAGGCCGCGTCCAGCAGCCCTTTTTCATGGGACAGCGATAACAGCACAAAACCGAATTCGCCGGCCTGTGCCAAATACAGGCCGGTGCGAAGTGCCACGCCCGTGGTGGCACCCATGAGGCGGGTTAGCAAGGTAATCAGTGAAAGTTTGAGCAGCAAGGACAGCGCCATCAGCATCAGCACCAGCGGCCAGCGCTGCAGGAGGATGTGCCAGTCCAGCAGCATGCCGATGGTGATGAAGAACAGGCCGAGCAGCACATCGTGGAAGGGGCGGATGTCGGTCTCCACCTGTTGCTTGTACTCGGTTTCCGAAATCAGGATGCCGGCGATGAAGGCGCCGAGGGCCAAGCTCAGACCGGCCAGTTCGGTCAGCCAGGCCAGGCCGAGTGTGATCAGCAACAGGGCGAGCATGAACAGTTCGTTGCTCTTGTGCCGAGCCACTTGCGTGAGTGACCAGCGCATCACCCTTTGTCCGCCCATCAGCAGCAGGGCCAGCAGCACCACCGCTTTCAGCAGGGCCAGGCCCAGCGCCATGAACATCTCATTGGCCGGACTGCCCAGCGCGGGAATCAGTACCAGCAAAGGCACCACGGCCAGATCCTGGAACAACAGGATGCCCATGACACGCTTGCCGTGTTCACTTTCCAGCTCCAGGCGCTCGGCCATCATTTTGACCACAATGGCCGTGCTGCTCATGGCCATGACGCCGGAGAGCGCCAGTGCCGTCTGCCAACGGATATTCCAAAGCGACGGCAGCAACCAATTCAGAAGAAAGGCTCCCAACACGGTCAGGGTCATGGTCAGCAGCACTTGCAGCAAACCCAGGCCGAACACATGACGGCGCATGGAGCGCAGCTTGGGCAGGTTGAATTCCAGGCCGATGGCGAACATCAGGAACACCACGCCAAATTCGGCCAGATGACGAACGCCGTCGGAATTCTGTGCCAGGGCGAGTGCGTTGGGGCCGATCACCACGCCAACCACGAGATAACCCAGCATCGGGGGCAGTTTGAGGCTGCGAAAGACCACAACGCCAAGCACGGCGGCGAGCAGATAAATGAGGGTGAGTTCGAGCGCACTCATACCCTGATACTAGCAAGAGCAGAAGCGCCCGATAAAATCACAGCATGACCCCACCTAAACCCCAGGATCGACCGTTCGATGCCGACAAGGCGCTGCAGCTCGCTCGCGAGACGCTGGAGATCGAAGCGGCCGCTGTGCTCGGTCTGCGCCAGCGCATCGGTGACGCCTTTGCCAAGGCGGTGGCCCTGATGTTGCAGGTGGAGGGGCGCGTGGTGGTCATGGGCATGGGCAAGAGCGGCCACATTGGTCGCAAGATGGTTGCGACACTGGCCTCGACCGGTACCCCCGCCATGTTTGTCCATCCGGCTGAAGCCAGCCATGGTGATCTGGGCATGATCAAGACCACCGACCTGGTGCTGGCCATTTCCAACAGTGGTGAGTCGGACGAGCTCACCGCCATCCTGCCGGTTCTCAAGCGCCTCGGTGTTCCGCTGATTGCGATGACAGGACATCTGGGCTCGACGCTGGCCCGGCATGCCGACCTGGCGCTCGACAGCGGTGTCGAAAAGGAAGCCTGCCCCTTGAACCTGGCGCCGACAGCCAGCACCACGGCGCAGCTGGCGCTGGGGGATGCACTGGCGGTTGCGCTGCTCGATGCGCGCGGCTTCAAAGCGGAAGACTTCGCACGCTCCCACCCTGGCGGCGCGCTGGGGCGCAAGTTGCTGACCCTCGTGGAGGACGTCATGCGCAGCGGCGAAGCCGTGCCGAAGGTGGCCCCTGTGGCAGGCTTCAGCGAGGTGATGCGCGAAATGAGCGCCAAAGGCCTGGGCGCCACCGCGATCGTCGACGCGCAGGACCGGGTGCTGGGCATCTTCACCGACGGCGATCTGCGTCGCCTGCTGGAAAAGGGCGTGGATCTGCGCACCGGCTCAGCCGGGCAGTTCATGCATCCTGATCCGGTCACCATCACAGCGGACGCGTTGGCAGTCGAGGCGGCTGAACTGATGGAGCTGCGAAGCATTACCAGTGTGCTGGTGGTCGACGCCGAGGGCCGTTTGTGCGGCGCCCTGAACAGCAACGACCTGATGCGTGCCAAGGTGATCTGATGACGCCGGCACTGAACTTTCCCCCGGAACTGTTGCTCAAGGCCCAGGGTATCCGCGTCGCTTTCTTTGATGTGGACGGCGTGCTCACCGATGGCGGTCTGTACATGTCCGAGGCCGGCGAAACACTCAAACGTTTCAACACCCTGGACGGCCACGGCCTCAAGCTGCTGCAGCGCGCCGGCATCACGCCAGCGGTGATCACCGGGCGTGACAGCCAGGCCTTGCGCGTGCGCTTGCAGGCGCTGGGCATTGTCCATGCGCATTTCGGGACCGAGGCCAAACGGCCGGCGGCGGAACAAGTCTTGCAGACATTGGGACTGGACTGGACGCAAGCCGCTGCCATGGGTGATGACTGGCCCGATCTGGCGGTCATGCGGCGTTGTGCCTTCGCTTGCGCGCCCCTCAATGCGCACGAGGAAGCGCGGGCCGTGGCCCACCACGTGACACAGGCCCGTGGTGGAGACGGTGCCGCGCGCGAGTTCTGCGATGTACTTCTGATGGCCAGCGGTCGGTATGCTGACCTGCTTGCGGAGTGGCAACAGTGATCCGCCTGTTGCGCGCGACCTGGGATCGCGTATCGATCTATCTGCCCATCATCCTGATGGGCGTGCTGGCACTCGGGACCTACTGGCTGGTGCGCAGCACACCTGTGTTTGAGGCGCCTTCCCCGGATCAGCCGGCCAAGCATGAGCCGGATTACTTCATGCATCAGTTCTCGGTCAAGACGTTTGATACCTCGGGCCGCCTGAAAAGCGAGATCTTTGGCACCGAGGCGCGCCACTATCCGGACACCGATACGCTGGAGATCGACAAGGCGCGCATCCGCTCCTTCAGCAACAAGGGGCGCCTCACCACCGCCACTGCCAACCAGGCGCTCACCAACAGCGACAACTCGGAGGTGCAACTCATCGGCAACGCCTTAGTGGTGCGTGACCCCTTCGTAGAACCATCGGGTGAAACGATCCCGCGCATGAGCTACCACGGTGAATTTCTGCATGCCTACATGGACACCGAGATTGTCAAATCGCACAAGCCGGTCGAGTTGATACGTGGCAACGACCGGTTCACGGCCAACAGCATGGAGTTCGACAACGTCGATCAGATCATGCAGTTGCACGGCCGGGTGCGCGGCACGCTGGTTCCGGATCCCAAGAAATAAGCCGGATGCGCAAGCTGGCCTTTATCACCGGCGCCTCCAGCGGTATTGGCCAGGCACTGGCCAAGCGCTTCCACCAGGCGGGCTACCGGCTGGCGCTGGTGGGGCGTCGCACGCAGGAGATCGAATCATGGTGCAGGCAGCTTGGAATAAGTGCGGCCAGCTATCAAATCTATAGCGCCGACGTGGCGGACATCAATAGCATTGTGGCTGCAGGGCGGGTTTGCCTGGCGGCGCAGGGTGTGCCCGATGTGGTGGTCGCCAATGCCGGCATCAGCATCGGCATGGACACGGCCGCGCGGCCGGATCTGGATGTGATGGTGCAGACCCTGGCGACCAATAACATCGGCTTGGCCGCCACCTTCCATCCCTTCATCGACGCGATGGCGCAGCGTGGCTCCGGTCGTTTGGTGGGGATCGCCAGCGTGGCAGGCATCCGAGGTCTGCCCGGCCATGGTGCCTACTGTGCCAGCAAGGCCGGCGTGATCAGTTATTGCGAGAGCTTGCGTGGCGAATTGCGCGCCAGCGGCGTGAAGGTAGTGACATTGAGCCCGGGCTACATCGACACCCCGCTGACGCGGCAAAACCGTTATGCCATGCCCTTTCTGATGAGCGTCGACGCTTTTGCCGAGCGCGCGTACCGGGCGATCGATGCGGGTGTGAGCTACCGCGTCATCCCGTGGCAGATGGGGGTGGTCGCCAAACTGCTGCGCCTGTTGCCCGATGCCTGGTTTGACCGCCTGTTGGCGGGCCGTCCGCGCAAACACCGCCGCACCGACGGCTGACCCCGGACGGCACGGGGACTTCTCGACGCTGGCATCATTCCGGCCATGCTGGACGTTGTCGTGCTTTTCTTTCTGCTCGGGGTGCTGGCGCGTTGGTTCAAGAGCGACCTGCGCCTGCCCGAAGCCCTCTACGAAACCCTCTCTATCTATCTCCTGCTTGCCATCGGTCTGAAGGGCGGCATCGAGTTGAGCAAGCAGTCCCTGCTGGTGTTGGCGCCGCAGGTGGCAGCGTGTCTGGCGCTGGGTTTTGCCATTCCTTTCCTGTTGGTGCCTGTGCTGCGGCGCCTTGGCTTGAGTGCCGTGGACAGTGCGGCGCTGGCAGCACACTACGGCTCGGTCAGCGTCGTGACCTTTGCTGTGGCCAGTAGTTATCTGCAAAAGCGCGGCGTGGCGCTGGAGAGCCATGCCGCGCTGTGGGTAGCGCTGATGGAAGCACCGGGCCTGATTGCAGGCATTCTGTTGGCACGGCTCGGCGCAGACACGGCGCCGGGGCGCATCCACTGGAAGGAGCTGGCGCACGACGTCTTCCTCGGAAAATCGGTCTTGCTGCTGGCCGGCGGGCTGCTGATCGGCGCGGTGATGGGCGAGGCGGGGACGGCGTCCATCAAGAACGTCTTCATCGATCCGTTCAAGGGGGTGCTGGCGCTGTTCCTGCTGGAGCTCGGCTTGGTGGCCGGCGGCCGCCTGGGCGAACTGCGGCGTTATGGTCTGCGTCTTCTCGGCTTTGCCCTGCTGGCGCCGCTGCTGCTGGCCGTGCTGGGTGCCCTGGTCGGCCGTGCCCTGGGGCTCAGCCTGGGTGGCGTGACGGTGCTGGCCACCCTGGCCGCCAGTGCCAGCTACATTGCCGCCCCCACCGCCATGCGCATTGCCGTGCCGCAGGCCAATGCGGCGCTGTCGATCACGGCGGCGCTGGGCGTGACCTTTCCGTTCAACATCGTGCTGGGCATCCCGCTGTATTTCGCGCTCGCCCAGCGCCTGGCCTGAGGGAGACCAAGATGACCAAACACCCGAAGAAGTTGCTGGTGATCATCGCCGAGGCGGCGCTGGAAAAGCGGCTGGTGAGCGACGTGCGCCAGGCCGGTGCCCACGGCTACACCGTGCACGATGTGCGCGGCGGCAGCAGCCATGCCACGCGCGAAGGCAGCTGGGAGGCCGACCGCACGATCGAGCTCAAGGTGATCTGTGAAGACGCCGTGGCCGACGCTATTGCCCGCCATGTGCTGGCCACCTATGCACCGCATTACGGCCTGACCTTGTTTTTCGCCGATGTCGCCGTGCTGCGGCCCGAGAAGTTCTGATGTTGCTATAGTATTCATAGCATTTGGCGCTTATTCTGTTTGGCATAGAAAGCAAAAAGGCCCCGAAGGGCCTTTTGGACGTCATGTCCTGATCAGTAGCCGCGGCGCCCGCCGCCACCGCCGCGTGGGTTGCCGTAGGGGCTGCGGAAACCACCGTCTCCGCCTTCGTTGCCGCCACCATAACCGCCACCTCCCCCGCCGTAGCCGCCGCCACCTTCACGTCGGCCACCACCACCGTAGCCGCCTCCCCCACCACCACCACCACCACCACCACCACCACCGCCATAACCGCCACTGCGCGGGGGGCGCGGCTCCATCGGACGCGCTTCGTTGACGACCAGGCTGCGACCATTCAGCGGTTGGCCATTCATGCCGTTGATGGCGGCTTGCGCCTCGGCATCGCTGCCCATCTCGACAAAGCCGAAGCCCTTGGAACGGCCGGTGTCGCGTTCCATCATGACCTTGGCGCTGGAGACGGCGCCGAACTGGCTGAAGGCTTGCTGCAAATCTTCGTCTCGCACCGTATAAGGCAGGTTACCGACGTAAAGTTTATTGCCCATGCAGGGACTCCTGAAAAACTAAAAAACGAGCGATGGAGTCCCAAAAAACGCAATCAATGTGTAGCAACGATGCGAATTCGACAGATCACCGCAATCCTGTGCGGCGGCCTCCTAGCCGTCGCGATTCGGTTTTTGCCATAGAAATGTTTTCCACACAAGTGGGGTTGGCGCTAGGTTGGTGAGAGGGCGCCAGGCATGAAAAAAGGGCCACGAGGGCCCTTTTGGATGCAAGCAGCGAATCGATGCTTAGTAGTTGCGGCCACCGCCGTAACCACCGCCACCGCCTTCGCGACGACCGCCACCGCCACCACCGTAGCCGCCGCCACCACCACCGTAACCGCCGCCGCCATTGCCGCCGCCGAAGCCACCGCTACGGGGGGGACGCGGCTCCATCGGGCGCGCTTCGTTGACCACCAGACCGCGGCCGCCATGCTGCTGGCCGTGCATGCCGCTGATCGCAGCTTGCGCTTCGGCATCGCTGCCCATCTCGACAAAACCGAAGCCCTTGGAGCGACCGGTGTCGCGTTCCATCATGACCTTGGCGCTGGAGACGGTGCCGAACTGGCTGAAGGCCTTCTGCAGGTCTTCGTCACGGAAAGAATAGGGCAGGTTGCCCACGTAAAGTTTGTTGCCCATGAATGGACTCCTCAAAAAGACTCAGGTAAGGCGATGGAGTCTGATAGCCGCGAGCAACAAACCAATGAAGACTTAAAGCAGACGCAAAACCGACTTAATCACCGCAAATTCATACCGCCGTTTTAGAGCGATACGCATCCATTATGCGCGAATCCAAGAAAAATATTCAAATAAATCGCCAATCCATGCGCTCAAAACGTGAAAATTGGCTGCAAACGCACAACAGCGCCCATTTTCAGTAGGCGCTCTGTGTGCTTACCAGTTGGCTTCGCGGTCCGGGGTCGCGCCAATTCGGTGGATGGACAGGTCAGCGCCGTTGAACTCCTCTTCTTGGCTCAAACGCAAGCCGAGCATGAGCTTGAGCAGCCCGTAGACGACAAAACCGCCTGCCAACGCCCAGATCACGCCCATGGCGGTGCCGATGAGCTGGCCGCTGAAAGAGATGCCGCCCAGGCCCCCGAGCGATTTGCTGCCAAAAATGCCAGCCGCCAGGCCGCCCCAGGTACCGCACAAGCCGTGCAACGGCCAGACACCCAGCACATCGTCGATCTTCCATCTGTTCTGCGTCAGCGTGAACATCACGACGAAGATGGCGCCGGCCATGCCGCCTACTACCAGTGCGCCCAGCGGGTGCATCAAATCGGAGCCGGCGCACACGGCCACCAGGCCGGCCAGCGGGCCGTTGTGCACAAAGCCGGGGTCGTTCTTGCCCAGCAGCAGCGCCACCAGCGTGCCGCCCACCATGGCCATCAGCGAGTTGACCGCCACCAGGCCGGAGATCTTGTCCAGCATCTGCGCGCTCATCACGTTGAAGCCAAACCAGCCGACGATCAGGATCCAGGCGCCCAGCGCCAGGAAGGGAATGCTCGATGGCGGGTGGGCCGACATGGCGCCATCCTTGCGGTAGCGGTTGCTGCGTGCGCCCAGCAGCAGCACGGCCGGCAGTGCAATCCAGCCGCCGACGGCATGCACCACCACGCTGCCGGCGAAGTCGTGGAACTCCTCGCCGGTGGTGGCCTTGATCCAGGCCTGCACGCCGAAGTGCTGGTTCCAGGCAATGCCTTCGAAGAAGGGGTAAACGAAGCCGACGATGATGGCTGTGGCAATCAGCTGCGGCCAGAACTTGGCCCGTTCGGCAATGCCGCCGGAGATGATGGCCGGAATGGCGGCGGCAAAGGTCAGCAGAAAAAAGAACTTCACCAGGTCATAGCCATTCCGGGTGGCGAGCTGTTCGGCGCCGATCAAGAAACCGGTGCCGTAGGCCACGCTGTAGCCGAGCAGGAAATAGACCACGGTGGAGACGCAGAAGTCCACCAGGATCTTGACCAGCGCATTGACCTGGTTCTTGCGGCGCACGGTGCCGAGCTCCAGAAATGCAAAACCGGCGTGCATGGCCAGAACCATGATGGCGCCGAGCAGGATGAACAGGGTGTCCGCGCCCTGTTTGAGTGCTTCCATGAGAACCTCTTGTCTAGATTTGCCTTGATTTGGTGCGAAATTGCGTTTTAAACCGCAATGCACCAAGTTGAAGCAAGAAACAGGCCAAGATGCGCCATGCGCGGGCAGACGATGCACCAGGGCGGGACGCTTGGCGGTGAGGCCCCCAGTTAACATCAGACCCATGGAAGCTTTTTTCGTCTCGACCGGCATCGTCACGCTGGCGGAAATGGGTGACAAGACCCAGCTGCTGGCCCTCATTCTGGCGCTGCGGTTTCGCAAGCCCTGGCCCATCGTGCTTGGCATCCTCGTCGCCACCTTGCTCAACCACGCCCTGGCCGGTGCCGTGGGCGCCTGGGTCACCACCGTGCTCGGGCCGGACGTGCTGCGCTGGGTGCTGGGCACCTCGTTCATCGCCATGGCAGTCTGGATGCTGATCCCGGACAAGATGGATGACGACGGCGCGGCCAACCCGTCGCCGCGTCTGGGTGTGTTCGGCACCACGCTGGTGGCCTTTTTTCTGGCCGAGATGGGTGACAAGACCCAGATTGCCACCGTGATGCTGGCCGCGCAGTACCACGCCTACTTCTGGGTCGTGGCAGGTACCACCTTGGGCATGATGCTGGCCAATGCGCCGGTGGTCTGGCTGGGTGAGCGCATGACGCGCCGGGTGCCGATCCGGCTGGTGCATCTGATCAGCGCCGGCATCTTTGCCGTGCTCGGCATCGTCACGCTGCTGGGCTGGGGCTAACTGTTGGTGCGCTGGCGGCGATAGATCACATAGTAGGTCAGCCCCACCAGCACGCTGCCACCTACCAGGTTGCCAGCGATCACCGGCAGCAGGTTGCCCAGCATGCCGCCCCAGGTGACCGGCACCGTGGCGCCCAGGGGGCCAAAATGCTGCAGCAGCATGGCCAGCGGCATCAGGTACATGTTGGCGATGCTGTGCTCAAAGCCGGCCGCCACGAAGGCCATGATGGGCGGCACCACCGCCACCGCCTTGTCCACCACACTGCGCCCGGCCATGGCCATCCAGACCGCCATGCAGACCAGCACATTGCACAGCACGCCGCGAAAGAAGGCTTGCACGGGTGACAGGTCTTGTTTGGCCAGCGCGATCTTCACCACCTGCTGGCCAATGGCGCCGCCATTCAGATCGGTGTGACCGCTGGCGTACACCAGCAGCGCCAGCCCGGCGGCGCCGACGAAATTGGCCAGACACACCAGCACCCAGTTGCGCAGCACCTCAGCGCTGCTGATGCGGCCGTCGGCCCAGGCCATGGCCAGCAGGTTGTTGCCGGTGAAGAGCTCGGCCCCGGCCACCACCACCAGCAAGAGGCCGAGCGAGAACACCAGCCCGCCGCCGATGGCGCTGGCGGCGAAACCCAGCGTGGCGTCCGACTTCACCAGCACGAACAGCATGGCGCCCAGGCCGATGAAGGCACCGGCGAGCATGCCCAGCATCAGCAGCGGCAGCGTGGCCAGACGCGCCTTGCTCACGCCCACCGATTCGACGCGCTGCGCGATCTGCGCCGGTGCGTAGGCGTCGGAGCCATACAGTTCATTGGTGTCGGCCATGTGCGTTTCTCCTCCTGCGGACTTCGACTTATACTAAACGCCAGCGCCGATTTGAACCCGATTGCGGGCGCCGGAACCCTGGAGTTCCGAAGTTCAGCTAAAGAGGCAAGAGTTTCGACTTTCCGAGACCCGGCCCCGCTGAACGCTGTGCCGGGTTTTGTTTTTGGTCCTCGCCATGTTGATTGCCCAGCCCCAGTCGATGCAGTTTGACGCCGCCCTGCCCCTGCAGAGCGGTGCGAGCATCCGCGGCTACACCCTGGCCTACGAGACCTACGGCACGCTCAACGCCGACAAGTCCAACGCGGTGCT
The DNA here is from genome assembly GCA_030680575.1 of Hylemonella sp. Classification (GTDB taxonomy): domain Bacteria; phylum Pseudomonadota; class Gammaproteobacteria; order Burkholderiales; family Burkholderiaceae_C; genus Hylemonella. Next base: position 25,380 of record JAUXVI010000018.1, on the reverse strand, counting down.
GATCTGCCACGCGCTCAATGCCTCGCACCACGTGGCCGGCGTCTACGAGGGCCAAGACAAGAGCGAAGGCTGGTGGGACAACATGATTGGCCCGGGCAAGCCGGTCGATACCAACAAGTTCTTCGTCATCGGCGTCAACAACCTCGGTTCCTGCTTCGGCTCCACCGGCCCGATGCATGTGAACCCCGATACGGGCAAGGTGTACGGTGCCGACTTCCCGGTGGTCACGGTGGAAGACTGGGTCAACGCCCAGGCGCGTCTGCTCGACGGCCTGGGCATCCAGACCCTGGCTGCCGTCATGGGTGGTAGCCTGGGCGGCATGCAGGCGCTGTCGTGGACGCTGCAGTACCCCGCGCGTGTGCGTCACGCCGTGGTGGTAGCGAGCGCACCCAACCTGAACGCCGAGAACATCGCCTTCAACGAGGTGGCGCGCCGCGCCATCGTGACCGATCCGGACTTCCACGGCGGCCATTTCTACGAGCACGGCGTCATTCCGAAACGTGGCCTGCGCATTGCGCGCATGATCGGCCACATCACGTACCTGAGCGACGACGTGATGAACGAGAAGTTCGGCCGTGAGCTGCGCAGCGCCGTGGCCGGCACGGTGCGCGAGGGTTACCAGTACACCACGCAGGACATCGAGTTCCAGATCGAGAGCTATCTGCGCTACCAGGGTGACAAGTTCAGCGAATACTTCGACGCCAACACCTACCTGCTGATCACGCGGGCGCTGGATTACTTCGACCCGGCCCGCGCTTTTGGCGGTGACCTGAGTCGGGCACTGGCCGTGGCGCAGTGCAAATTTCTGCTGGTGAGTTTCAGCACCGACTGGCGCTTTTCGCCGAAGCGCAGCCGCGAGATCGTCAAGGCCCTGCTCGACAACCGGCGCGATGTCAGCTACGCCGAGATCGATGCCCCCCACGGGCATGATGCCTTTTTGCTGGATGACCCCCGTTATATGGGCGTGGTCAGCTCCTATTTCGATAGCATTTCGAAGGGATTCTCAGCATGAGCGACCACAGCACGCTGGAAGCGATTGCCCGCCTCGTGCCGCAAGGCGCGCGCGTGCTCGATCTCGGTTGCGGCGACGGCGCCTTGCTGGCGCATTTGCAGACCCAGCGCGGCTGCAGCGGCTACGGCATCGAGATCGATGACGCCAATGTGCTGGCCTGCGTGCGGCGTGGTGTCAACGTGATCCAGCTCAACCTCGACGAGGGGCTGTCGATGTTCGGCGACCAGAGTTTCGACGTGGTGCTGCAAATCGACACGCTGCAACACCTGCGCAATGCCGAAGTGGTGCTGCGTGAAACGGCGCGCGTCGGCCGTACCGGCATCGTGGCCTTTCCCAACTTTGCCCACTGGCCAAATCGCCTGAGCGTGCTGCGCGGTCGCATGCCGGTGACGCGCCGCCTGCCCTACCAGTGGTACGACACGCCCAACATCCGCGTCGGCACCCAGGCCGACCTGGAAATGCTGGCGCAACGCAACGGCCTGAAGATCCTGGACAGCTTCGGTATCCACAACGGACGTGCCGTGCGCTTCGCGCCCAACTTGCTGGCCAGCACGGCCGTGCTCAAGTTCTCGCGATAAAGCGAAGCACCCCCCGAGCGGCTGCGCCGCTCCCCCCTCAAGGGGGGCGCACCCGGCGGCCTGGCCGAGCCAGTTCCGCGGGTGCCCTGGTTTTGCAGTTCGCGCTTTATGGCTGTGGGTGGCGCGCGGCGCTCAGGTGTTGAGATCGGCGCCGCGGGTTTCCGGCAGGAAGAAATAACCGACCACCAGGGCGACGAGCAGCAGCGCCGTCGGGTAGCCCAGGCCCATCAGGGCGCTGCCGGATTTTTCTGCGATCAGCGTCACCATGTAGGGCGAGAGCCCGCCGATCCAGCCGGCTGCCAGGTTGTGGGGCAGCCCGACGGCGGTATAGCGCGTACGGGCCGGGAACAGCTCGGACAACAAGGCAGTCTGCGGCCCTGTCACGAGGGCCACCGCCAGCACCGGGATCAGCAACAGGACGAACACCAGCACCGGCTGCTGGGCCAACTGCTGCAGCCCGGCGTAGACCGGCAGGATCGAGGCGGCGCCCAGCAACAAGCCGGCCAGCACCACGGGCCGGCGCCCCAGACGGTCTGACAATGCCCCGCACACATAGGTGAGTGGAAACAGGCACAAGGTGGCGGCCAAGGTGATCCAGCCGACCTGCACCGGGTCCATCTTCACCACGGTCTTGAGATAGATCGAGGCATAAACCTGGGAGCAGAAAAACAGCAGGCCGCCCCCGGCCGAGATGGAGAAGAAAAGCAAGGCCATGCGTCCCAAGGTCTGTCGGTCGCGCAGGCAGTCGAGCAACGGCGTCTTGGCCGTGTTGTTCTGTCGGCTCAGTTCGGTGAACACGGGGGACTCATGCAGGGCCAGACGCGCCTTCATGCTGGCCAGCAACAGCAGGGCCGAGAGCAGGAAAGGAATGCGCCAGCCCCAGTCTTTGAAATCGGCCTCGCTCAGCCAGGTCTGCAGCAGCACGATCTGCAAGGTGGAGGCCAGGATGCCCAGTCCGCCCATCCATTGCAGCACGCTGGTCAGGGCACCGCGGCGCTCGGCCGGGGCGTGTTCGGCCAGGTAGACATTGGCGCCGCCGATCTCGCCACCCATGGCCAGGCCCTGGACCAGCCGCAAGGCCAGCAGCATGCCGGTGGCCGCCCAGCCCCACTGGGCATGGGTGGGCAGCAAACCCACCAGAAAGGTCGCTACGCCCATGATGCCGATGGTGGCGATGAACACCTTTCTGCGCCCGTAGCGGTCGCCGAAGGAGCCGAACAGCGCTGCCCCCAGCGGGCGCACCACCATGCCCATGCCGAAGGTGGCCAGGCTGTAGAGCAGTCCTGCGACCGGATCGTCAGCCGGAAAAAACAGGACGGCGAAATGAACAGCCAACGTCGCGAAGGTCAGGAAGTCGTACCACTCGATGAACGTGCCAAAGCAGGCGGCCAGGGCCACTTTGCGGTACGCCGCTGAATCAGCGGCAGAAGTGGAGGACGGTTGAAGCCAGGCGAGGAAATTCGGGTGCATGGTTCGAGTATCTATTTTTTACACCCCGCAACCGGGTTTGAGCAAACCCACGCATTGGGGCTCCTTTGCCGAAAAAATCAGCAAAATCATACAAATTGACGGGTATTTGTTAAAAATGATATATTTGCGACAGACAACGAGTTGCGTCAGATCGGACAGATCAATCCGTTGATCAGTCGCCGTTTGCATCCCGTCGGTGCGAGAACGCTTCAACACCCCCATCGAGCAAGACGGAGCTATCGAACAGGAGTCGCCATGACAACACGCGCTATCACGACAGAGTTTGCCCGAACACCCGCCAAACAGATGAGCCAACCAGCGCTACTCGGAGACAAGGCGATTCTGGTGGCCATCGGCTTGGGTGCCGTGGCGGCCGTGGTGCTCGGTTTCCAGTTTGTCGATTCGGGGCTGGCCTTGACGGCCACCGCGGTGCTGGTGGCACTGGCGGCTTTTGCTTATGCCGCCCTGCGCGGCAGCCTCGCGTCGCGCCTGATTCTGACGTTTGTGCTGACGTCCCTGGTCGAGCTGCACATCCAGTTGGCGCGCGGCATGCTCGAATTCCACTTCGGGGTGTTTGTGTCGCTGGCGCTGCTACTGGTCTACCTTGACTGGAGGCCCATTGTGTTTGGCGCCGTCCTGTTCGCCGTGCACCACATCGCTTTTGACCGCCTGCAGGCCGCCGGTTACGGCTTTTACTGCCTGACCCAACCGGACTTTGCCATCATCGTGCTGCATGCCGTTTATGTGGTGATCCAGACCGCGCTCGAAGTGGTGCTGGCTGTCTTCATGGGACGCACCGCGCGTGAAGGCGTGGAGCTGGGCGAACTGGTCGCCGGTGTCGACCGGCCCGACGGCATTTCGCTCAATGTGGTCCAGATCGAAGTCAACACCCCGGCCGCGCTGTCACTCAAGGCCGCGTTGGCCCGGATGGACTCCGCTGTCTCGGCGGTGCGTGCATCAACCAACAACATCGAGACCGCGTGCAGCGAAATTGCCACCGGCAACCAGGACCTGAGCCAGCGCACCGAGCAGACCGCTAGCAACCTGCAGCGCACCGCCTCCAGCATGGAAGAACTCACCAGCAATGTGCGGCAATCGGCCGAGGCGGCACGCCAGGCCAACCAGCTGGCGGCGACAGCGGCCGAAGTGGCCGCTCGCGGTGGCGAAGTGGTGGGCCAGGTCGTCACCACCATGGATGAGATCAACCACAGCTCGAAGAAAATCAGCGACATCATCGGCGTGATCGATGGCATCGCCTTCCAGACCAACATCCTGGCACTCAACGCCGCGGTGGAAGCTGCCCGTGCCGGTGAGCAAGGTCGAGGTTTTGCCGTGGTGGCCAGCGAAGTGCGCTCGCTGGCCGGCCGCAGCGCGGAAGCCGCCAAGGAAATCAAAGGCCTGATCAGTGCCTCGGTGGAGAAGGTGGCGTCGGGCTCGCGCCTGGTGCAGGACGCCGGCAGCACGATGAACGAGATCGTCGGCTCGGTGCGGCGCGTGAGCGACATCATTGGCGAGATCACGGCCGCGTCCAGCGAGCAGAGCAGCGGGATTGGCGAGGTCAACAGCGCGATCAACGTGCTCGACCAGATGACGCAGCAAAATGCGGCTTTGGTGGAACAATCTGCAGCTGCAGCGGAAAGCCTGAAAGATCAGGCGCAGCGCCTGGTCGGGGCGGTGGAGGTGTTCCGCGCTTCCTGAGGAAAGTCGGAATGAATGACCGTATTGCGCAATCCGTGCTGGACAGCACGCGTGTACTGGATGAAGTCAGTCAGGCCTGGGATGGCGACATCGTCCGCCAGCTGAGCGACTACATCACCATCCCGGCCAAGTCGCCGATGTTCGACCCGTTATGGGCCGAGCACGGTTACATCGAGACCGTGGTGCGCAACGCTGCGGCCTGGGTCGAGGCGCAAAAGATCGAAGGCCTGCGGCTGGAAGTGATCCGGTTGGCCGGGCGCACGCCGGTGCTGTTTTTTGAAGTGCCGGCCTCCACGGGCGAAGGTGCGCAAACCGTGTCGACGCAGACCGTGTTGATGTACGGCCATCTCGACAAACAACCCGAATTCAGCGGCTGGCGCAACGATCTCGGCCCCTGGACACCCCAATACGAAGACGGCAAGCTCTACGGCCGCGGCGGCGCCGATGACGGCTATGCCGTCTACGCCAGCATTGCCGCCATCGCGGCGCTGAAAAGCCAGAAGGTGGCGCACCCGCGTATCGTTGGTCTGATCGAAACCTGCGAGGAAAGCGGTTCCTACGACCTGCTGCCGTATATCGATGCCTTGCGCGCACCGGGCAACAACCGCCTGGGAGATGTCGGTTTGGTGATCTGCCTCGACTCCGGCGCCGGCAACTACGACCAGTTGTGGCTGACCACCAGCCTGCGTGGCATGGCCAGTGGTGTGCTGAAAGTGGAGATCCTGAGCGAAGGCGTGCACTCGGGCGACGCCAGCGGCGTGGTGCCCTCGAGCTTTCGCATCATGCGCCAGGTGCTGGACCGGCTGGAGGACAGCGCGTCCGGTCGCCTGCTGCCGCAGCGCTTTCACTGCGAGGTGCCGGCTGAGCGGCTGGCCCAGGCGCAGGCCACGGCGGCCATCCTGGGCGAGGAACTGTACCGACGTTTTCCCTGGGTGCACTACGACTGCGAGGGCGACACACGCGTGGCCTTGCCCATGACAACCGACCCCTTGCAGGCCTTGCTGGCGCGCACCTGGGCGCCGACGCTGAGCGTGACGGGTGCGGAAGGCCTGCCCGACCTGCAGAATGCCGGCAATGTGCTGCGGCCTTACACGGCGTTCAAGCTGTCCTTGCGTTTGCCGCCGCTGGTCGATGCCGCACAAGCGGTGCAGGAACTCAAGGCCGTGCTGGAAGACAATGCGCCCTACCAGGCGCGGGTGACCTTCGAGGGCCTGAGTTCGGCCACCGGCTGGAATGCCCCGGAAACGACACCGTGGTTCGAACAGGCCCTGGCTGCGGCATCGCGCAACTATTTCGGTGCCTCCTGCGGTTACATCGGACAGGGCGGCACCATTCCGCTGATGAGCATGTTGTCCAAGGGCTTCCCCAAGGCGCAAATGATGGTCTGTGGCGTGCTCGGTCCCAAGAGCAATGCCCATGGCCCGAATGAGTTTCTGCATGTGCCCTACGCCCGCAAGCTGACGGCTGCCGTGGCGCAGGTGATGGCCCAGATGCCTTGAGGCGCCGAAGCTTGACGGAATCCACCCTCTCCACCTTTGTGGCCAGCGACGGCGAGAACATCGCCATCCAGGACTGGCCGCTGGCCTATGGCCGCACTTTGCGCGGCGTCGTGCTGCTGGTGCATGGCCTGGCCGAACATGCCGGGCGCTATGACCACGTGGCGCGGCGTCTCAATGACTGGGGCTTTGCGGTGCGTGGCTACGACCAGTACGGCCATGGTGAATCCAGCGGTGTGCGCGGCAGCCTGCCGCATGACCTGCGATTGCTCGACGATCTGGCCGATGTGCTGGACAGCACCCGTGCGCGCATGGACCCGGCGACGCCGCTGATTCTGTTTGGCCACAGTCTGGGCGGGCTGGTGGCGGCGCGTTTTGTGTCCCTCCAGCCGGGATCGGTCGAGGGCCTGGTGCTGTCTTCGCCGGCGCTCGATCCGGGTCTGGGCTTCTGGCAGAAACTGTTGCTCGCGGTGCTGCCGCGCCTGGCGCCCGACCTGTGCGTGCGCAACGGCCTCGATCCCCGGCTGATTTCACACGACGCGGCGGTGGTGCACGCCTACCAACAGGACCCCTTGATCCACGACCGCATCTCGGGCCGACTGGCACATTTCATCGTCGAGGCCAGCACCGCCACCCGTGCGCTGGCCGCGCAATGGCGCGTGCCGACGCTGCTGCTGTATGCCGGGGACGACCATCTGGTCAGCCCGGCGGGCAGCCGCGACTTTGCCGCGGCGGCCCCCGCCGGCGTGGTGACCGCACATTGTTTTGAGCAGGCCTATCACGAGATCTTCAACGAGCTGGAGCGCGAGCCGGTGTTCGACCAGCTCAAGCGCTGGCTGGATGCCCGCTTTTGAGCCGGGCTCCGCTCACCCTCGTGCCGTCTGCCGCCGCAGCGCCAGCCACAGCAGCGCGGCCCCGGTGAGTGCCACTGGCACCAGTGAGCCGAGGTTCAGCAACTGCCAGCCCTGGGTGGTGACCAGTGCGCCGGAGGCGAAGGAAGTGATGGCCATGACCGCGAACACGCTGAAGTTGATGGCGGCCTGGGCCCGGTCTTTCTCCTCTGGGCGGTAGGCCTGCAGCGCCAGCGTGGTGCTGCCGGTGAAGAGGAAATTCCAGCCAACACCGAGCAGAAAGAGCGCAACCAGGAACTGGTGCAGATCGACGCCGGTGAGCGCAATCACGATGCACAGTGCATTGAGCAACACGCCAACGCCCATGATGGTCAGCGTGCCGAAACGCTTGATCAAATGACCGGTGAAAAAACCCGGCGCGAACATGCCGATCACGTGCCACTGCAGTACCAGCGCCGCATCGTCAAAGGGAAAGCCGCACACCTGCATCGCCAGCGGTGTTGCGGCCATCAGCAGGTTCATCACGCCATAACCCAGCGCCGCGCCGACGGCGGCAACAAAAAACAGCGGCTGGCGCACGATCTCCCGCATGGGGCGTCCGCCGGCGCTGCTCTTTTGCGTTGCCGGCACGGCCGGAAAGCGCACGAAGGCCATCAGCCCCATGGCCAGCACGGCCACGACGGCCAGTGCCAGATAGGCACCGGCAAAAGGCGTGGCCAACAGGTTGCGGGTGTACTTGGCCAGATTCGGCCCGATGATGGCGCCGATCAGACCGCCGGCCAGCACCAGCGAAACGGCTTTTTCTCGGTAGGCTGGCGCAGCCAGTTCGGCGGCGGCAAAACGGTAGAGCTGGCCGTTGGCGCTGTAATAGCCCGCCACCACGGTGGCTGCGACCAGCAGCCAGAAATTGTGATGCCAAGCCGCCCAGGCACACAGCAGGGCCGACAGCAGCGCGACCACCAGGCCGATCTGGAACGAGGCCTGACGGCCGTAGCGTGCCTGCGAGCGCGCGACCAGACCGGTGCTCAAGGCGCCGCCGACCACATAACCCATCACCGGCAGCGTGGCCATCCAGCCCAGCGGCGCCAAGCTCAGGCCCACCAAGCCGTTGATGGCGATGAAGACGACGTTGTTGGTGAGAAACAGACCCTGGCAGATGGCCAGCAGCAGCAGAGGACGGTTCATGTGCCCAGTGTAAGTGTCGCCAGAGCCGCCAGCGGCGCGGTCTCGGCGCGCAGTGTGCGCGAGCCCAACGTGACGGGCACAAAGCCACACGCCAGAGCGGCGGCTTCTTCGGCACTGGTGAGGCCGCCTTCGGGGCCGGAGAGAAAGGTCACCGGCCCCTGGCCGGCGGCAGCCAGCGCCTGCTGCAGGGACTGGCTGCCGGCTTGCAGCGACAGCAAGAACCGGGTGCCGGGGCCCAGCGTCTGGGCCCAGTCCGGCAAGGCCAGGCTCTCGCGTACCTCGGGCACGCGGTTGCGGCCGCACTGCTCGCAGGCCGCAATGGCAATGCCCTGCCAGTGCGCGCGTTTCTTTTCGGCGCGCTCACCCTTGAGTTTGAGCACGCTGCGTTCAGCCAGCAGTGGCTGGATGCTGGCGACGCCGAGTTCGGTGGCTTTTTCCACCAGCCAGTCCATGCGCTCGTTGGCCGGCACGCCGAGCGCCAGGTGCACTGCACGCGCTGTCTCACGTTCCACGGACGTATGGGCGCCGACCTGCACCTGCACCTCGCTGCGGCCCATGCGCATGATGGCGGCCTCAAACTCACCACCTTCGCCATTGAAGAGCGTGATGGCCGAGCCCGGCTGCAGGCGCAGCACCTGCACATGGCGCGCGGCACCCGCGGGCAGGTCGAGCAGCGCGCCGCTGGCCAGCGGCATGGGGCAGTGGAAACGAGGCATTTGCTATGAATTCAGGAGCGGTTGGCGTAGATTTGGCAAGGGCTTGGTGCTGTTTTTATTTAAACCCGGCCAAAGGCGTAGCCGCTGGCCTCGGTGATGCCCTCGACCTCGTCCACCAGCCGTAGCAGGGGCTTGAGCTCTATGTAACGCGAACAGGTGGCACGGATGTACTGGATGAAACGCGGGGCATCGGCCAGGTACTGTGGCTTGCCGTCGCGCAAGGTGAGGCGAGCGAAGATGCCGGCCACCTTGAGGTGGCGTTGCAGGCCCATCCATTCCACGCCGCGGTAGAACTCGCCGAAGTCGTCGCCGACCGGCAGGCCGGCGGCGCGGGCCTTCTGCCAGTAGCGGATGGTGACGTCGAGCACGAATTCCTCGTCCCAGCTCAGGAAGGCGTCGCGCAGCAGGCTGGCGATGTCGTAGGTGATGGGGCCGTAGACCGCGTCCTGGAAGTCCAGCACACCCAGGCGGGGTTCAGCGGCATCGCCGGGAATCATCAGATTACGCGGCATGAAGTCGCGGTGCACGTAGACACTGGGCCAGGCCAGGTTGCGTTCGATGATGAGCGCGAACATCCGGTCCAGTGTCTCGCGTACTTTGCCTTCCACGGCGATGCCTCGGTGGTGTGTCAGGTACCAGTCTGGGAAAAGTTCTAGTTCGCGTCGCAGCAGGGCTTCGTCATAAGGCGGTAGCACGCCGGGTTGGGATGCTTTTTGCCAAGCGACCAGGGCATCAACCGCCTGCAGGTAAAGAGGCAGATTGGCGGCGGCATGGTCCCGATCAATCACCTGCATCATGGTCTGACCGCCAAGGTCGGACAGCAACATGAAGCCCTGTGCCTCGTCCCAGGCCAGGATCTGCGGCACGTTCAGGCCGGCCTCCTGCATCAGGCTGGCGACTTGCACGAACGGGCGGCAATTTTCCTTCTCAGGCGGTGCATCCATGATGATGCGGCTGCCCTGGGCGGCATCGATGCGGAAATAGCGCCGGAAACTGGCGTCGGCCGATGCTGGCCGCAGCGTGGCCGTCTGGAGCTGCTGGGGTGCTGCCTGGGCGTCGAGCCACTGGTGGAAGGCGGTCTCGCGTTCGGGGGAAGTCCAGGTTATGGCGGTTTCAGACATCGGGGTGGCGCCAGAGCGCGCTTCGGTTGGGGTCATGGATAATCCATTCTACAAAGCCTGCCCATGCCAGAGTCTGATTCTTCCGATTTACCGAAATCCCGATACGCCCAATGCACCGATGCGTTTACCGATGCGTGATTTGAACCTCAGGGCGTCCTGCTTCGCCTCCGGTCCCTGTGCCATGCTACCGCCGCTGGCCTTGCTGGTGGCGGCGTTGCTGCAGGCTGGTCTGGTGCGGGCGCAGGAGGCGGCGCCTGCTCAGAACGAGTCGGTTCAGTTACGAAGCAGTTCTCAGCTACAGGAGCAGATCCCGCCGGCGCAGCGCCGCAGCTTGCCGACCTTTCTCTTCAGCGATCTCCTGAGCGGCCGCCCGGATCTTGAAATGATTGCCGAAGGCCGTGTTGAACTGCGGCGTGGTGACACCGTGATCCGGGCCGACCGGCTGGAGTATTACCAGCCCGATGACCTGGCCAAGGCCCGCGGCAATGTGCGCATCAACCGGGGGGGCAGTGTGTTCGAGGGCCCGCAGATGGAGCTCAAGGTCGATGCCTTCGAAGGGTTTTTCACGCAGCCGGATTACCAATTTCTGGGCAACGGCGGACACGGCAAGGCCGAGCGTGCCGATTTTCTGGATGAGAGTCGGGCCGTGATCCGGAATGCGACCTTCACGACCTGTCAGCGGACGCCCGGGCCGAGCTGGATGCCGGACTGGTTGATGCGGGCGGCGACGCTGCGCATCGACAACGAGGAAGAGGTCGGCGAAGCCGAAGATGCGAAACTGAGCTTCAAAGGGGTCACATTCCTGTCGGTGCCTTCTGTCAGTTTTTCCTTGAGCGAGAAGCGCAAGTCCGGCTTCTTGGCGCCCATATATGGGGTGGACAGCACCAGCGGTACGGAGCTCACGGTGCCCTATTACTGGAACATTGCGCCGAACCGTGACGCCACGCTTTACCCCACGGTGATGCTGAAGCGTGGGGTCAACGTGGGTGGCGAATTCCGCTACTTGGAGCCCGACTACATTGGGCGCTTGCGCGTCGATTACCTGCCAGGTGACAAACTTCGTGACGGTGACCGCTGGGGCTATTCATATACGCACGCCGGCGGTTTGGGCCTGCCATTGATTGGTGGTGTCGGTGTCAATCTTAATCTCAACCGTGTGAGCGATGATAACTACTGGCGCGACTTTCCACGTGCTGCGACGTCCTTGACACAACGCTTACTGGCCAATGATGTCACGCTCGGCTGGGGGCAGGGATTTTTCAGCACCACTCTGCGTGTGCTTAAGTGGCAGACCTTGCAGGATTCTGAGTCGCCAATCACGCCACCGTATGATCGATTACCTCAGTTGTCGGCTCGTTACGCGCGGCTGGATGCTGGCGGTTTCGAGGTCTCGCTGGATGGCGACTACACCGCTTTCGAGGCCGACCGGCGACTCACCGGGCAACCCAATAGCCAGCGCAGTGTGTTGCTGGGTCAGATCAGCCGGCCGTTGCTCAGTGCGGCTGGTTTCATCACACCCAAACTGCAGCTGCATTCGACCGCTTATCAATTCGACACAGTATTGGCGTCGGGTGCCACCATCGCAACACGCACGGTGCCAACATTCAGCCTTGACAGCGGATTGGTGTTCGAGCGCGATGCCCGCTACCTCGGGCGAGCCTTTCGCCAGACCCTCGAGCCTCGTCTGTTCTATGTGAAAACGCCCTATGTTGATCAGAGCTATCTGCCCAATTACGATTCGGGTGCCAACGACTTCAACTTTGCCAGCATCTATACCGAAAATGCTTTCGTTGGCAACGATCGTATTTCTGACAATAACCTGCTTACCGCGGGTGTCACCACGCGTCTGCTGGATCCGAAAACGGGTGCCGAAACAGCACGTTTCAGTATCGCGCAACGCTATCGTTTTGCAGATCAAATCGTCACCCTGCCTGGCGGTACGCCGGCCAAGGAGCGCCTGAGCGATATTATGTTGGGGGCGGGCTTTAACTGGGATCAGCGCTGGCTGTTTGATTCGACGGTTCAGTACAACCCGACCAGTGAAAAATCGGTTCGCTCGACGGTTGGTGCGCGCTACCATCCCGGCAACTACCGGGTGCTCAATATGGCCTACCGCTTTCAGCGCGATGTCAGCGAACTGGTCGATGTTGGCTGGCAATGGCCGCTCAACAATCTCTGGGGTGACACAGGACAGGATCTTGGGAAGGGCCGCGGCCAGGGGCCTGGTCGCTGGTACAGCGTTGGCAGATTGAACTTTAGCCTGAAAGACAGCAAGCTGGTCGATTCCATCGTCGGTTTTGAGTACGATGGCGGTTGCTGGTTGGGCCGCATTGTGCTGGAGCGCTTGTCGACCGGCTTGGTGTCCACCAACGAGCGCATCATGTTCCAGCTCGAGTTCGTCGGCTTTTCCCGGGTGGGCATCGACCCGATGTCGACACTGGTAAGAAATATCCCTCGCTATCAGCAACTGCGTGAACAGATCGGCTCACCCAGCCGTTTCAGCAATTACGATTGACCCATCATGATTTTTCGAGTCTCTGCCCTGAGTGCGGCTTTTCTGCTTATTTTTGTCGTTCCGCTGACTCATGCGCAGGGTCTGCGATCAGCCGTGCGCACCGCGCCAGCGGTCAGTGCCGTGCCTGTCTCGGCACAGGGGGCGGTTCGTCAGGCGGATTTCATCGTGACCGTGGTCAACTCTGAACCCATTACCAACCACGACGTGGCGGTCGAGGTGCAGCGCGCACAGCAGCAATATGCCCAGCAACGCCAGGTGCCGCCCGATACGCGGGAGCTCACGCGTCAGGTGCTGGAAAAACTGATCAACGAGAAGGCGCAGCTGCAACTCGCGCGGGAATCAGGCATCAAGGTGGACGAGCCTTCGGTCGACCAGGCTGAGCAGAGCGTTGCCATGCAAAACCAGCTGAGTGTGGATGAGTTGCGCCGTCGAGTTGCCCAGGACGGCATCAATCCCAAGCAATTTCGCGACCAGTTGCGCAATCAGCTTTTGCTCACGCGTTTGCGTGAGCGTGAGGTCGAGCCCCGGGTGCGGGTGAGCGATCTGGAGGTTGATCAGTACCTGCAGGAGCAGTTGGCCAACAGCAATGTGCCGGCGAATCAGCAGATCAATATAGCCCAGCTGCTGGTGGCGGTACCTGACAATGCCAGCGAGGTGCAGCTTGTTACTTTGCAGGCCAAGGCCCAGCGGGCGCTTGAGCGGGCGCGCGCCGGCGAGGACTTCGCGACGCTGGCGCGTGAACTTTCCGATGCGGCGGATCGCACGAACGGCGGCCAGCTTGGCTTGCGGCCGGCAGACCGTTATCCCCCGTTGTTTCTGGATGCGACCAAGTCGCTGGCGGTAGGTGGTATCTCGGGGCTGGTGCGTTCCGGCGCCGGGTTCCACGTTCTCAAGCTGGTGGAGAAACGCAATGCCGGCTTGCCGCCGGTGGTGATCACGCAAAGCCGGGCCCGGCATATCCTGCTGCGCCCGAGCGCACAGTTGAGCGAGGCGGCAGCGCGCGACAAGCTCAATGATTTCCGCCGTCGCATTCAGGCCGGACAGACCGATTTCGCCACGCTGGCACGCCAAAATTCCCAGGATGGCAGTGCTGAACAGGGCGGCGACCTGGGCTGGGCCTATCCGGGCCAGTTCGTCCCCGAGTTCGAAGCAGTCATGAACCGGCTGGCGCCTGGCCAGATCGGTGAACCGCTGATTTCCCGTTTCGGCGTGCACCTGATCCAATTGCTGGAACGACGCAACACGACACTGAGTGAACGCGAGCAACGCGAGATGGTCCGCAACATGCTGCGCGAGAAGAAGCTCGATGAGGCCTACGCCAATTGGGTGCGGGATGTTCGCGCCCGTGCCTATGTCGAAATGCGCGAGCCCCCGCAGTGAATAGAGCCTACCTGTTCGGCTCGCTTGTGTCCTTACTGCGATGAGGCATATTCCTCGCAAGCGCTTCGGCCAGCACTTTCTGGCCGACGACGGCATCATCGATGGCATCGTGCGTGCGATTGATCCCCGTCCCGGTCAGGTGATGGTCGAGATCGGCCCTGGCCTGGCCGCATTGACGCAACCGCTGGTCGAGCGGCTGGGGCGCCTGATCGTGATCGAGCTGGATCGCGATCTGGCGGCGCGGCTGCGCGCCCATGCCCAACTGGAAGTGGTCGAGTCTGATGTGCTCAGGGTGGATTTCACGCAACTGGCACAGGCGCACAGTACGGCGAAACTGCGCGTGGTCGGCAACCTGCCCTACAACATCTCCACGCCTATCCTGTTCCATCTGCTGGAGCACGTCGCGGCGGTGGAAGACCAGCACTTCATGTTGCAAAAGGAAGTGATCGACCGCATGGTGGCGCAGCCGGCCACCTCCGACTACGGCCGTCTCAGCGTGATGTTGCAATGGCGCTACGCCATGGAGAACGTGCTGTTCGTGCCGCCCGAGAGTTTTGATCCGCCGCCGCGCGTGGACAGTGCCGTGGTGCGCATGGTGCCGCACGCCGATCCGGCGCCGGTCGACGTGAAGCGCTTGAGCGAGATCGTGCAGGTGGCATTCAGCCAGCGGCGCAAACTGCTGCGCCACACCCTGGGGCGCTGGCTGGAGGAGAAGGGCCTGGCCGGCAACTTCGACTTGCAGCGTCGTGCCGAGGAAGTGCCTGTGCAGGAGTACGTGGCCTTGGCGCAAGCCGTGCCATGAAAAAGGCCACTGCAAAGGCAGTGGCCTAAATCGAGGGCGCCGTGGATCCGGCTTTGCCGGTCCGCCAGCGCCGCCCCCAGTGGGGGTGACGCGCCGCAGGCGCGGCTCAGGGGGAGCTTTTTACGCCGCTGCGAGCCAGTAACCGGCGTTGAAGGGACTGCTCATGCGTAGCGCCAAGGGCGACACGTCAAGCAGTTTGTCGGTCGGCATTTTCTCGCCGCCCTCTTCGCCCAGGTCGATGCCTGTGGCCACATTTTCGCTTTTCACGCCCTCTGCGTTAGCCTCGTTCGCCCGTTCTGCTTGGCTGGTTTGTGCAGAACGGGCTACAGAAAAGAATAGAAGCACCTGAACGGTATCTTCCGGTCTCCCCAATAGTCCGAGGCATCGCGGAAGATGTCGAGCAGCTGCTCGCGCGCTTCCTTGTCAAACTTGGCGTTCGCCGGGATGTGCTCCAGCACGGCAATGAAGCCGGGCTGTGGTCCTGACTTGTGCAGTGGATCCGTCATGCAGTCGTACAGGGCGTCGAAGTTCTTGCCGACATTGACGGCCAGCATGAACTGCTGGGCAATCAGGTCGAGCACATCCTGCTTGGACTGGGCATTGGCCAGATTGGCATAGAGGAAGTGGTGGCCCAAGGCCTGAGCAGCTTCCTGCAGATCCTGGACCCGGAAAGCCCGGATCGACTGGACGATGTTGGTTCTAACAGTACGAAGTGGTGTTTCCATCCCCGCGTCACTTTCTTGAAAAACACAAACTTTTTAGCTACGGCACGATCCGGCGAAAACTCGCATAGTGGTCGGCCGTGTAATAACAAGCATCCGGCGTTCTGGGCGCACCGCCACACACAATCCGGCGAACTCCCCGGTCGCGCGAGCCCCACGTTGGCACGGTGTACTCGCGGTAATAACCGCGTTTGTTGGCCGGGAGCAAGCGCTCACGGTTGCCAAAAACTGTGCCATCTTTCTCATACGGAAACGGCCCTCCCTGATGAATCAGGCGGTAGGTTTCCGCACCTTGGCGGGGCAATTCCGCAACCGCGATCGTCATGGTCGCATCAGCTACCGCAGGGCCTTTGGCTTGCGCCAGATGGGCCCCCCACGCTGTGGCAAGCAAAAAGCCAGTAAGTACTAACTTGAAGCCTGTGCTATACGCCATGAAATAAAACCCGCTGATAACCTCGGGTTAACCCGAAAAGTTCAAGAACGAGAGTGTCGCTGATTCGGTCCCAAAAAGCAAGAGGCTGCTCAAAACTTGAGCAGCCTCTTGCAAATGGAAAAGAGGGGCTAGTTGGTGCCAACTAGCCCTTTTGAGATCAACGGGCTGCGTTGGCGTCTGCCACCGTCAGGGCGGTCATGTTTACGATACGACGCACCGTGGTGCTGGCCGTCAGGATGTGCACCGGTTGGGCCGCACCCAGCAGGACCGGGCCAATGGCGATGTTGCCGCCGGCAGCCGTCTTGAGCAGGTTGTAGGCAATGTTGGCGGCATCCAGGTTGGGCAGTACCAGCAAGTTGGCATCGCCAGCCAGCGTACTGTGGGGCATGAGTGTGGCACGGGCGGCGCCGTCCAGGGCCACATCGCCATGCATTTCGCCGTCCACTTCCAGCCAGGGCGCTTGCGCACGCAGCAAATCCAGGGTCTGGCGCATTTTGACCGCGCTGGGTTGGTTGCTGCTGCCGAAATTGGAGTGGCTCAGCAAGGCGGCCTTGGGACGCAGGCCGAAACGCACCATTTCCTCGGCCGCCATGACGGTGATCTCGGCCAGCTGTTCTGCCGTGGGGTCATAGTTGACGTGGGTGTCCACCAGGAACAGTTGACGGTCCGGCAGCAACAGGCCGTTCATGCAGGCATAGGTGTTGACGCCGGTGCGTTTGCCGATGACCTGGTCGATGTATTGCAGGTGCAGACCGGTATTGCCCCAGGTACCGCAAATCAGACCGTCGACATCGCCCTTGTGCAGCAGCATGCCGCCGATCAGGGACAGGCGCCGGCGCATCTCGATCTTGGCGATCGGTACGGTCACGCCCTTGCGCTCCGTCATGCGGTGGTAGGTCTGCCAGAAATCCCGGTAACGGTGATCTTGTTCGACATTGACGATGTCGTAATCCTGTCCTTCTTTCAGGCGCAGGCCGAATTTCTCGATGCGCTGGGCAATGATGGCCGGGCGGCCGATCAGCGTGGGGCGAGCCAAGCCTTCGTCCACCACGATCTGGGCGGCGCGCAGCACGCGTTCGTCTTCACCTTCGGAATAGGCCACACGCCGTTTGGCTGCTTTCTTGGCCGCCGTGAAGATCGGCTTCATGATGGTGCCGGACGCGTAGACAAAGCTCTCCAGCTTCTCACGGTAGGCATCCATGTCGGCAATGGGGCGCAGTGCCACGCCGCTGTCGGCAGCCGCTTTCGCCACCGCAGGGGCGATCTTGATCATCAGGCGCGGATCAAACGGCTTGGGGATCAGGTAGTCCGGGCCGAAGGCCAGCTTCTCACCGGCATACGCCGCGGCCACCACCTCACTCTGCTCGGCCTGCGCCAGCTCGGCGATCGCGTGAACTGCCGCGATTTCCATTTCCATCGTGATGGTCGACGCGCCAGCGTCCAGCGCACCCCGGAAGATGTAGGGAAAGCACAGGACGTTGTTGACCTGGTTCGGGTAATCGGAGCGGCCGGTGGCCATGATGGCGTCATCGCGCACGAGCCGGACTTCTTCCGGTGTGATTTCCGGCGTCGGGTTGGCCAGTGCAAAGATGATGGGCCTGGCCGCCATCTTCTTGACCATCTCGGGCTTGAGCACGCCGCCGGCCGACAGACCAAGGAACAGGTCAGCGCCTTCGATGACTTCGGAAAGCTTCCGGGCGCTCGTTTTCTGGGCGTACTGGATCTTGTCCTCGTCCATCAACTCGGTGCGACCTTCGTAGACCACACCGGCCAGGTCCGTGACCCAGATGTTCTTGCGCGGGATGCCCAGTTTCACCAGCAGGCCCAGGCAAGCCAGGGCTGCCGCACCGGCGCCGGAGGTGACGAGCTTGATCTCCTTCGGATCCTTGCCGGCGACCTTGAGGGCGTTGAGGATGGCCGCGCCGACGGTGATGGCCGTGCCGTGCTGATCGTCGTGGAAGACCGGAATCTTCATGCGCTCGCGCAGCTTGCGTTCGATGTAGAAGCAGTCCGGGGCCTTGATGTCTTCGAGGTTGATGCCGCCGAAAGTGGGCTCCAGGGCAGCGATGATCTCGACCAGTTTCTCCGGGTCTTTCTCGTTGATCTCGATGTCAAAGACATCGATGCCGGAAAACTTCTTGAACAGAACCGCCTTGCCTTCCATCACCGGCTTGCCGGCCAGCGGGCCGATATCACCCAGACCCAGCACGGCCGTACCGTTGGTGACCACACCGACGAGGTTGCCACGGCGCGTGTACTTGAAGGCCGCCGCCGGATCCTTGACGATTTCCTCACAGGGCGCAGCGACACCGGGGGTATACGCCAGCCCAAGGTCGTGCTGGTTCACCAGCTGCTTGGTGGGAGCAATGGAAATCTTGCCGGGGGTGGGGAATTCGTGGTACTCAAGCGCGGCGCGGCGCAACTCATCGCGTTTATCGTTCGACTTTTGGGTCGTGTTGGACATGCATCGTCTCCTGCTGCAACCAGGTTGGCGGAAAAAGCAAATCGTGAGCCAATCCGTCAGCTTCTGTAAGGCTTGGCATTGTAGACCTCGAAAGTGTCAGGTCGGCGCATGCAATTCATGCAAACGGGTCGCTCGCTTTTTACTTTTACGCACGAATGACAAAAGGCAAGCGAGCCGGCTTCACGTCAAAGCAGAGGCCGCTTTGGCACGGCTTGCTGCGTGGGTGTTTCCCCAGCGCTCCCAGACCTTTTCATGGCAGAAGAACGCCACGGCTTGTACGGTGGGCTCCAGCAGGCTCAGGGTGAACGACATGAGCAGGTCGCCTGTGACCGCGTAAGCCACGAAAGCAGCCACCGTGATGTGGACGACGTAATAACTCGCTGTTTTTTTGAGCGTTGCCAGGTTGGCGCGGGCAAAGTTGGCCATGATGAACCTCGTTTGGTTGGAAGCAATGTGATTTAGGCTTATGGTAGTTTTTGGCTATCAAAAAAGCCAATTGCTTTTGTCAAACAGGGAGATAGGTTGAGCTGGGGGCTGCGGCCGGCAGAAACCGCGGGCGAAGGCCGGCTGCGCTACTTTTCAAGCCATTTCAGGAGCTCAACCATGCTTTGCTGGGCCCCGGTATCAAAGCCGTCGATACCAATGCGCTTGAGGATCTCCTCGCCTTCGGCGCTGGAGGACAAGGCCAGTAGGTCTTTCTGGATGGCCTTGATCTGCTCTGGACGGATGGCACGGTTGGCCACCAAAGGAAAATAAGGTTGGGCCACACTCTTGTGCAACAGACGAAAGCCGTCTTTCTCCAGCTTCTTGGCCAGGCCGGAATAAGAGGCAATGGCGCCGACATCGGCGAACTGGTTCTCAAGAAAGAAGCCGACCGCGGCCTGCTCACGGACATACTGCACCTTCTCGCGCGTCAGGTCAAAGCCGCGGTCGCGCAACTCGGCCCGACAAAAACGGGACATGTAAGAGACTTGCTCCGGCATGGCCAAGCGTTTGCCGTGGGCCATGTCAAGTTGGGTGATGGCAGAGTTCTTGGGCACGATGATAAGGCAGTGACCGTCCGGTTTGGCACTGGCGACATAGCTGTAGCCATCGTCGCGCATGGCCCGCGCCGGGTAGTCGCTCGGTCGTGCCATCACAAAGTCGAAACGGCCGCTTTTCATACCGGACTCCAGGCTGGAGAACTCGCGTGCGAACACCACGTTGACCTTGAGCTTCAGCGCGCCGCCAATCACATTGGCCAGACCCTGGTATTTGGCAATGACCTGGGCGTGATCGAGGCCACCGGAGGTGCCCTCGCTGATGGCCATCACCAGCGGGGCTTGCGCGTGGGCCTGGCTGCCAAGCAGCAGCAGGCTGGCGGTTAACAACAAGGCGCGAAGAGAAGAAAGGTAGGGCATAAGCTTCATGTTAGGGCCTGTTCACGCTAGTTGCGCATCAGGGTTTCAATTTCGTCAGCGTCGACCGGTACATCGCGTGAAATCAGTTCGCAGCCATTGTCGGTGACGATGGCGTCGTCCTCGATGCGGATGCCGATGTTCCAGAACTCGCGTGGGATATGGTCGCTCGGCCGCACGTAGAGTCCCGGTTCAAGGGTCAGGACCATGCCGGGGCGCAGGATGCGGCTGGGGCGGTTCTGGATGACCTCACCGGAAACCGGATCGTGTCGCGAACTCACCTCGCCGAGCTCGGAAGGTTCCACATAGCTGCCGCAGTCATGCACGTCCATGCCCAGCCAGTGGCTGGTGCGGTGCATGTAGTGGGCAAAGTAGTGACGGTGGTGGATCGCGTCTTCCAGCGTACCGACCTGGTTCTTGTCCAGCAGGCCGAGGTCCAGCATGCCTTGCGTCAGCACCTTGACGGTCGCCTCGTGCGGGTCGGTGAAGCGGGCGCCGGCCTTGGTGGCCGCCACCGAGGCGTTCTGGGACGCCAGCACCAGGTCGTACAGCGCGCGTTGCGGTCCGCTGAACTTGCCGTTGGCCGGGAAGGTGCGGGTGATGTCGCTGGCGTAACCGTCAAGTTCGCAACCAGCGTCGATCAGCACCAGCTCGCCACCACGGATCGGCGCGTCGTCAGCGCGGTAATGCAGCACGCAGGCGTTGGCGCCAGCGGCGACGATGGAGCCGTAGGCCGGGTATTGCGAACCGTGGCGACGGAATTCGTGCAGCAGTTCGGCGTCGAGGTGGTACTCGCGCACGTCCTCTCCTTGGCGCAGCATGCGCGCCGACAGCTGCATGGCGCGGATGTGGGCGCCGGCGCTGATCTGCGCAGCACGGCGCATCACGGCCTGCTCATGGGCGTCCTTGATCAGGCGCATCTCGTCCAGGACGCTGCACAGGTCGCGCTGGGTGTCGGGGCACAGGGCGCCAAAACGCGCCCGTGCACGCACCGATTTCAACCAGCCGTCAATGCGGCCTTCCAGCCCCTGGTGGGTGGCAAACGGGTACCAGACCGTGGCCTTGTTCTCCAGCAGTTTCGGCAGACGCTGCTCCAGTTCCGTCACGGCAAAGGCCGCATCCACGCCCAGCGTGGCCGGCGCCGCTTCGGGGCCGAGGCGGATGCCGTCCCAGATCTCGCGCTCCAGGTCTTTCGGCTGGCAGAACAGCGTGGTGTGGCCGTCGCTGGTGATGACCAGCCAGGCATTGGGTTCGCCAAATCCGCTCAGGTAATGGAAGTAGCTGTCAAAGCGGAACAGGAACTCGCTGTCGCGGTTGCGCAGGTGTTCTGGCGCCGTCGGGATGATGGCGATGCCATCGGCGCCCAGTTGCTGGGCAAGCCGGTGGCGACGTTGCAGGTACATGGACGTGGACATGGTGATCGGGGTTCCCGGAAGAAGGTGTTCGCTAGCGATTGTCCACAACTGGCAGAAGCGCGTGATGTTTCAGGCCTGACAAGTCCTTGCCGCTGAGAAAAATGCAACAAAGAGGCGTGCGGTTCCCCGCAAGACCAAGCAGCCAAGCAGGATATATGTGATAAATGTGATTTATTACGCAAAAACTATTTGATCGTGCTCAAATGACGAGAGAAGATGTTGTTAATTGCTCACGAGTTCATAGCAAAAAGTCGTGAATTCATGCGGAAAAAGGGACAATTCAAACCCTGGGGAAGGCGGACACATGGAGTCTTAAGGGCGACCGTGTGCCATTTTTGGTGCCAACAAATCAAAGCACAGGCATCAAAAGACACAAAAAGGCTTGCTTGAAGTACGTGGGTTCGTTGACTCTGCAGCGCAGCATCCTGTCGCTGCTGATCTCGTTGGGAATGGTGGAGGCAATGGCACAGCAGGCGCCAAGGCCGGATGCTGGCTCCCTGCAAGAACCGCAAAGCCAACTCCCCCAGTTGCCCGAGCCGGGCTCACCCGCCATTATCCTGCCGCAACTTTCGCCGATACCGATTGCGCCGTTGCCGCAACGGATCACGCCCCAGGCGTTTCGTTTTGTCGGCAACACGGTTTTTGACCAGGCGCACCTCGCCAAGCAGCTGACGGACGCCGTGGGACAAGCCACCACGCTCACCGGGCTCAACGTGCTGGCCAGCAAACTTGCCGAGTACTACCGACAGCAGGGTTACCTGCTGACGGAGGTCTACCTGCCTGAACAAGTGTTGCAGGCGGAAGGCGGCGTGGTGACCTTTGCCGTGATCGAGGCCCGGGTTGGCCGGGTGCGTGTCCAGCTCGATGAGACGCATGGCTCGGCGTCCTATGCGCAGCGTGTGGTGGCGCACAACCTGCAGCCTGGCATGCTGATCACGGAGTACCTGCTCGACAAACCCGTACTCCTGCTGCGCGATCTGGCCGGCATCGAGGCCAGTGCCAGCGTTGAACCAGGTGAAAAACTGGGCGATGCGGACGTGACGGTGACGATCCGTTCGCAAGGCACACGCGTGGACGGTGCTGTCGGCGTCAACAACCACGGCTCGGGCTCGGTCGCCGTGGGGCAGGCGTATGCCGATATCAATGTCAGCAATGCCCTGGGGCGCGGCGACGTCTTCAGTGCGCGTCTGCAACAGGGCGAGGCTGGCGGCAGCCAGCTCTACCGTTTGAACTACACCTTGCCGGTAGGGGCTGTCGGGACACGCTTGGCCCTCAACGCGGCCCATACCCGCTACGCTTTGGGGCGGCAGTTTGCGGCACTTGGCGCGAACGGCAAGGCCGACATCGTGGGCGTGTCGCTGTCACATCCCATGGTCCGGGCACGACAGAACAATCTGTATGGCGTCGCAAGTGTGGAGCACAAGCGTTTCGAAGACCGGGTGAGCACGCCCTTCAACAACAGCGAGCGGCAGATCACGGCGGCCCGGCTCGGGGTGCTGGGCAACTATGTCGATGCGCTGATCGGCACCGGCAGCTTCAGCAGCTACGCCCTGACCTGGACCGCAGGCCGCCTGGCCATGGATGCCGCCACCGAAGCCATCGACCAGGGCCGCGGCGGCGAACGGGCGGTCGGCGACTTTGCCAAGCTCAACCTGGAGTACCAGCGCGTTGACTATGTCGACCGTCAGACGAGTCTGCATCTGAACCTGCAAAGCCAGCAGGCGTTCAAGAACCTCGCTTCGGCCGAGAAGATGTCACTGGGCGGGCCCAACGGCGTACGTGGTTACCCGGTCGGCGAGGGCGTGGGCGACAGTGGCACGCTCATCAACCTCGAGTACCGGCGTCAATTGCCGGCGCCCGTCGCGCTGGCCGGCGAGCCGGTCAGCCTGGTCGCGTTCTACGACCATGGCGTGATCCAGTTCCACCAGGACAGTGCCGGCATCACCACGACGAGCAATCAGCAGGTGCTGGGCGCCGCTGGCCTCGGCGTGCTGGCCGGGCGCATCAACCGGTTTCGTCTCAGTGCGCACCTGGCCTGGCGCACCACCGCGGCGCTGCCGACCACCGGTGACACCGACCACGCCCCGCGCGTCTGGGTCACGGCGCAGAAGTGGCTGTAAAAGCAGAACGACGATGACGCG
Organism: Hylemonella sp.; assembly: GCA_030680575.1. Lineage (GTDB taxonomy): Bacteria > Pseudomonadota > Gammaproteobacteria > Burkholderiales > Burkholderiaceae_C > Hylemonella. The sequence continues at coordinate 1,984 of JAUXVI010000018.1, read as the reverse complement.
GCAGAACTCCCACCCCAGACAACGGCGCGCCGGCACGGTGCGTACGGTGGTGGTGCGCCTGTCGCGCAAGCTGACGGCCACCTACCGCATTGGCCAGGGGCGCTGGCTGCCGCGCCTGCTGCTGGCCTTGCTGGCGCCTTACGCTGGCCAGAGCTTGGCACTGCCCAACGGCATGGAAGTGGTGTCGGGCCAGGCCAGTGCCAGCGCGCCGAACGCCCAGTCCATGGTGATCACCCAGGGCAGCCAGAAGGCCATCCTGAACTGGCAGAACTTCAACATCGGGGCCGGGCAGTCGGTGCAGTTCGTGCAGCCGAACGCGGCGGCCGTGGCGCTCAACCGCGTGATCGGGCAGGACCCGACGGCGATCTACGGCTCGCTCAGCGCCAATGGTCAGGTGTTCCTGGTCAATCCGGCCGGCGTGATGTTCGCGCCGACGGCACAGGTCAATGTGGGCGGGCTGGTGGCCTCCAGTCTGGCCATCAGCAATGAGGACTTTTCCGCCGGTCGCTACATTTTCAGTGGCAGCGGTGGCGGCAGCGTGGTCAACCACGGCAGCCTGTAGGCGGCGCGTGGCGGGTATGTGGCGCTGCTGGGGGCCCAGGTGAGCAACACCGGCCGCATCACGGCGAGCGTGGGCTCGGTGGCCCTGGCGGCAGGTGAGCGCGTCACGCTCGACCCGTCGGGCGACGGCCTGGTGAAGTTCTCCGTCGATGCTGCGGCCGTCAACGCCGCTGCGGCGAACAGCGGCGTGATCGTGGCCGATGGCGGGCAGGTCGTGATGGCCGCGCGTGCCCTGGGCGATGCCCTGGCCACGGTGGTGAACCACAGCGGCGTGATCCGCGCCACGTCGGCCACTGAACGCAACGGTCTCATTGTGCTCAGCGGCGGCGACAGTGGTCTCACCCGCGTGGCTGGCACGCTGGATGCCAGCGGTGCGGCGCCGGGACAGCAAGGCGGCACGGTCAAGGTGCTGGGTGACACGGTGGTGCTGGAGGGCGGTGCCCGCATCGACGCCAGCGGCCAGGCTGGTGGCGGCACGGTGCTGGTGGGCGGCAACTACCAGGGCCGGGGCCCGGAGCAGAACGCCACGCTGACGTTGGTGGCACCAGATGCCGTCATCGACGCCAGCGCCCTGAACAGCGGCAAGGGCGGCAAGGTGGTGGTGTGGTCGGACCAGGCCACCGGCTTCTACGGCACGGTCAAGGCGACCGGCGGCGCCCAGGGCGGTGATGGCGGTTTTGCCGAGGTGTCGGGCAAGCAGTCGCTGGCCTTCGAGGGCGCGGCCGACCTGAGTGCCGCGCAAGGCCAGGCCGGCACCTTGCTGCTCGATCCCCTGAACATCATCGTCAGCAGCAGCGGCGCGGCCAGCTATGCCGACGTCAGCACCTTTGCCGCCCAGGCGGGCAGCACGCAGACGGTGTCGGTCGCCACCCTGAACGCCGTGGCCGGCAACATCACGCTGCAGGCCAGCAACGACATCACGCTCAGCAGCGCGTTTACCGCTACCGCCGGCAAGAGCGTCAGTTTCGAGGCTGACAACAACATCAACATCAACGCCGCCCTGAGGACATCGGGGGCGGGCGCCATCAACCTGAAGGCGGATGCCGACGCCAGCGGCGCCGGCGCATTGGCCCTGAATGCGGCCGTGACGGCACAGGCCGGCGGCATCACGCTGTCGGGCGCCAGCATCACCAGCACCTCGGCAGGCACCATCAGCGCCACCGGCGCGGGCAATGCCAATGCCGGCAACGTGCAGATCACCGCCAGCAACGTCGTGAATCTGGTGGGCGCCATCACCGCTAATGGCGGGACGGCGAGCGCGGGCACTGCGGGGCGTAATGCCGGCTCGGTGAGCATCAGCGGCACGACGGTGAGCACTGGTGCCATCACGGCCAGCGGCAGCGCCGGCAGTGGTGCCGGCCAAGGCGGTGGCGCGGGCGGCAGCATCAGCCTCACCGGCACCGCGGGCGTGACCACTGGGGCG
>JAUXVI010000058.1 GCA_030680575.1 Hylemonella sp. | reverse complement strand
AGGCGTTGCAGCTTGAGCGTCTGCGGGGTGTCGTCGGCCAGTGCGGCGGCCGGCGTGCCCGGGCGGGCGCTGAAGACGAAGCTGAACGAGGCGTCGAAGCCGACGTCGTCGATCAAGCCCATGGTGCGGGCGAAGTCGTCCTCGGTCTCGCCGGGAAAGCCGACGATGAAGTCGCTCGACACGCTGATGCCCGGGCGCACGGTGCGCAGCTTGCGGATCGTGCTTTTGTATTCGAGCGCGGTGTAGCCGCGCTTCATCGCCATCAGGATGCGGTCGCTGCCATGTTGCACCGGCAGGTGGACATGGTTGACGAGTTTGGGCAGCTTGCCATAGGCCTCGATCAACCGGGCGCTGAACTCGTTCGGGTGGCTGGTGGTGTAGCGGATGCGCTCGATGCCGGGGATCTCGGCCACGTATTCCAGCAGCAGGGCGAAGTCGGCGAGCTCGCCGCTGCCGCCCATCGTGCCGCGATAGCCGTTGACGTTCTGGCCCAGCAGCGTCACTTCCTTGACGCCCTGGTCGGCCAGGCCGGCGACTTCGGTCAGCACGTCGTCGAAGGGGCGGCTGAACTCTTCGCCGCGCGTATAGGGCACGACGCAGTACGAACAGTACTTGGAGCAGCCTTCCATGATGGAGGCAAAGGCGCTGGCGCCGTCCACCCGCGCCGGTGGCAGGTGGTCGAACTTCTCGATCTCGGGGAAGCGGATGTCGACCTGCGGGCGCCGCTGCGCGATCCGCGCCTCGATCAGCTGCGGCAGCCGGTGCAGCGTCTGCGGGCCGAACACCACGTCCACATAGGGTGCGCGCCGGATGATCTCGGCGCCTTCCTGGCTGGCCACGCAGCCGCCGACGCCGATCTTCACGCCCTTTTTCTTCAGGTGCTGCACGCGGCCGAGGTCGGAGAACACCTTCTCCTGCGCCTTTTCGCGCACAGAGCAGGTGTTGAAGAGGATCAGATCGGCCTCTTCCACGTTCTGCGTCGGCTCATAACCCTGGGCCGCGCCCAGCACGTCGGCCATCTTGTCCGAGTCGTACTCGTTCATCTGGCAACCGAAGGTCTTGATGAAAACTTTTTTGCTCATGGGGAATCTCTTTTGCTATCAAATCAATAGCTGTCGGCGCAATGAGGACAAGGGCTGATGCCCTGAAATGCTTTGAATCCGGCGCGGGTACGCCGTCTCAGGGTTTGGCCTGGGCTTCTGCCTCGGTCAGGATCCAGACATCGTGGATCTGGCCTTCCGGGCTGCGTACATAGCGCACCAGCACTTCCTGCCCGACCAGCGAGGCCGACAACACCAGCAGGTTGTTGCGGCCGCGGATGCGCGTGCCCGGCGACAGCCGGTCGGGCCGGCCATCAAGCAGTACCTCGGGCGGCTGGGTGACCACCAGCAGACCGCGCTTGGCGGCGATGGGGATGGGGCGCTGCATCGTGTCTTGAGCCGCGGCCGGGGGCGGAAGCAGCCAAGCCAGCCCGGCAGACAGGGCGAGCAATGCCGCCATCAGGTGGCGGGGTCGAAGCAGACAGCGGTTCATGGTGTTCATCCAGAGGCTGAAAGTACAAAATAAAAAGCCACTGTGCGGGACAGTGGCTTGTCTGTCAACGCCTCGGAACGACGCCGGGGCATGACAGGTGTTTGGTGGCGCTTCACGGATTCGAACCGCGGACCTGTGGATTATGATTCCATCGCTCTAACCGACTGAGCTAAAGCGCCAGAGCCTCAAATTATAGCGTCAACTTTGACCGTTTGTCACTGGTGCCGAAATTCGGGTTTGCGCTTGGCCACGAAGGCGTCCATGCCCTCTTTCTGGTCCGTCGTGGCGAACAGGGCGTGGAACAGGCGGCGTTCGAACATCACGCCATCGCTCAAGGTGCCCTCGAAGGCGCGGTTGACCGATTCCTTGGCAGCCATCACGGCCACCTGCGAGTAGTCGCTGATCATCAGCGCTGCGGCCAGCGTCTCGTCCATCAGCTTGTCCAGTGCCACCACGCGGCTGACCAGGCCGGCGCGCTCGGCTTCTGCTGCGTCCATCATGCGGCCGGTCAGCGCCATGTCCATGGCCTTGGCCTTGCCCACCGCGCGCGGCAGGCGCTGCGTGCCGCCGGCGCCGGGGATGATGCCGAGTTTGATCTCGGGCTGGCCGAACTTGGCGTTGTCGGCGGCGATGATGAAATCGCACATCATCGCCAGCTCGCAGCCACCGCCCAGGGCGAAGCCGCTGACGGCGGCGATCACCGGCTTGCGGATGCTGCGGATCTGTTCCCAGTTGCGTGTGATGTAGTCGCCCTTGTAGACGTCCGCAAAGCTGTAGCTGGCCATGGCGCCGATGTCGGCGCCGGCGGCAAAGGCCTTTTCGCTGCCGGTGATGACCATGCAGCCGACGCCCGGGTCGGCGTCGAAGGCCTTGAGCGCATGGCCCAGTTCGTTCATCAGCTGGTCGTTCAGTGCATTGAGCTGCTTGGGGCGGTTCAGCGTGACGATGCCGACCTTGTCGGCTTCGGTGCGTACCTGGATCAGTTCGTAGGTCATGGAGTCTCCTGTGGGGGAAAGCAGGCCGCTCAGGCTTGCAGGAACATGCGGTAGGCCGGGTTGCGGGTTTCCTCCACGTAGGAGTAACCCAGTGTGGCCAGGAACTTGGCGAAGACCTTGTCGTCGGCCTTCGGTACCTGCAGCCCGACCAGGATGCGCCCGTAGTCGGCGCCCTGGTTGCGGTAGTGAAACAGGCTGATGTTCCAGTTCGGGCGCATCAGGCTGAGGAATTTGAGCAGCGCGCCGGGGCGCTCGGGGAAGACGAAGCGCAACAGGCGTTCGTCCTGCGCCAGGCTTGAATGACCGCCCACCATGTGGCGGATGTGTTCCTGCGCCAGATCGTCGTGGGTGAGGTCGATGGCGTCGAAGCCCTGGCGCTTGAAGCTGGCGGCGATCTTGGCACTCTCGCCCTTGGCCGAGGTGGTGAGCCCAACGAACACATGGGCCCGGCGGTCGTCGCTGATGCGGTAGTTGAACTCGGTCACGTTGCGTTGGCCGCCCGGCAGGCTGCCGATCGATTCACAGAAGCGGCGGAAGCTGCCGCGCTCTTCGGGAATGGTCACCGCAAACAGCGCTTCGCGCTCCTCGCCCACTTCGGCACGCTCGGCGACGAAGCGCAGGCGGTCGAAGTTCATGTTGGCGCCGCACAGGATGGCGGCATAGGTCTCGCCTTTGGTCTTGTGCTGGGCGACGTACTGCTTGATGGCGGCCACCGCCAGCGCGCCGGCCGGCTCGACGATGCTGCGCGTGTCGACGAACACGTCCTTGATGGCGGCACACACGGCATCGGTGTCTACCGCGATGAAGTCGTCCACCAGCGCGCGCGTGAGGCGGAAGGTTTCCTCGCCCACCAGCTTGACGGCGGTGCCGTCGGAGAACAGGCCCACGTCATCCAGCGTGACGCGTTTGCCGGCGGCGATCGACTGCATCATGGCGTTGGAGTCGTTCATCTGCACACCGATCACCTTGACCTCGGGCCGCACCGCCTTGATGTAGGCGGCCACGCCGGAGATCAGGCCGCCGCCGCCGATGGCGACAAACACCGCGTCCAGCGGACCCTGGTGCTGGCGCAGCATCTCCATGGCAATGGTGCCCTGGCCGGCGATCACGTCCGGGTCGTCGAACGGATGGACAAAGGTCAGCCCCTGCTTTTTCTGCAGGGCGAGAGAGTGGTTGTAGGCGTCCGAATAGCTGTCGCCGAACAGCACCGCCTCGCCGCCCAGCGCCTTGACGGCGTCGACCTTCAGCTGCGGCGTGGTGGTGGGCATCACGATCACGGCGCGGCAGCCCAGCTTGTGCGCGCTCAGGGCCACGCCTTGTGCGTGGTTGCCGGCTGAGGCGCAGATCACGCCCTTCTTGAGCTGCTCGGGCGTCAGGTGCGCCATCTTGTTGTAGGCGCCGCGCAGCTTGAAGCTGAACACCGGTTGCTGGTCTTCGCGCTTGAGCAGCACCTTGTTGTGCAGGCGGCGGCTCAAGGCTTTGGCGGGTTCGAGGGCCGACTCCACGGCCACGTCATAGACGCGGGCCGTCAGGATTTTTTTCAGGTAGTCGGCGGGTTTGAGGCGTGCTGTTTTCATGGGAGGGATCAGTGTAGTCATAATTTGCGCTGCACCTTTCCACCATTTTGACAAGAGAACACACCATGGAATGCACAGTGAGCTGGACCGGCGCCACGGGCGCGCGCTCGGGCATGGGATTTTTGGCCGAAACCGGCAGCGGTCACACGCTGATGATGGACGGCGCGCCCGACGCCGCCAAACCCGAGAACGGTGGCCAGAACCTGGCGCCGCGCCCGATGGAAACCGTGCTGGCCGGCACCGGCGGCTGCACCGCCTACGACGTGGTGCTCATCCTCAAGCGCGGCCGGCACGACGTGCGCGGCTGCTCGGTCAAGCTCAGCAGCGAGCGGGCCGAGACCGATCCCAAGGTGTTCACCAAGATCCACATGCACTTCACCGTCACGGGCAAGGGCATTCCGGCGGCAGCGGTGGAGCGGGCCATTGCCATGAGCCACGACAAGTACGGCTCGGCCAGCATCATGCTGGGCAAGATGGCCGAGATCACGACCAGCTTCGATCTGGTGGAGCTCTGATTCAACGTCAAATTGGCCGCTTGGCCTTGATGAAATTGCGGCGATAGCTACTATTTTTGTAGCATCGGCCGGCGCTCAGATGTGATGTGCCACCGTCGTCATCACCTTAGCGGCGGCTTTCATGATGTTTTTGACCGGTTCCGGCAGTTCCATGGCGCCAGCTTTTTGGGCGTCAATCGCGTGGCGCACCTCGTCTTCGGCCATTTGCGCCACGATGGCGCGCGAGGCGGTGTCACCCGCCGGCAGCCGGTCCATGTGGCTCATCAGATGCGCTTCCACCTGGCGCTCGGTTTCCACCACAAAACCCAGGCTCACGCGGTCCCCCAGCCGGCCGGCCAGCAGGCCGATGCCGAACGCTCCGGCGTACCACAGCGGGTTGAGCAGCGACGGGCGTGAGCCCAGTTCGTCCAGGCGTTGCTTGGTCCAGGCCAGGTGGTCGGTTTCCTCGATGCAGGCTTTTCTGAAATGGGTGCGTAGCCCTTCGTTGCGGGTGGCAAAGGCCTGGGCCGTGTAAAGCGCCTGGGCGCACACCTCGCCCACATGGTTGACGCGCATCAGGGCTGCGGCCAGTTTCTTTTCTTCTTCCGAGAGCTCGCTGGCGGCACTCGTTGGTTGTGGTGTCGGCAGGGCCGCGCGGGGTGGCGCGAACAAGGTACGCAAGGCAGTGTCTGCCGTGGTCAGAAGGGCGTCGATCATGAGGGGTCCTTTTCTACCGGGTGCGGGGCTGTTGGAATCGGGTGCATCTCTTCGCGGATGACGCGGCGCAAGGTGTCCTCCAGCAAAGTCCGCTCCATGGCCTCGCGCAAAGCGGCGTTGATCAGCGTCTGGTAACCCCGCCCGCCGGCCTGGGCCTTGAACCAGGCAATCACGTCCGGATCCAGCGTGATGTTGATCTTCTGCTTTTTCAAGATAGTTTGATTTTAGATGAATAAAGATAATTGTGGAGATGTTTGTGTTGTCAAAAGGAACTGAGCTGCTGGCGTTGCACTTTGTTGCAGTGGTGCAACGAAACCGGACCTATAACGCGATTTGCGATGGTTTTTCTTTGCCAAAGGTGCCGGGCTCTGGTGCAATACATACAACTTCCTTAATGAGGAGGTTGGCCCGGGGAACCGAAACTCCCTTCGGAGCCCTTGTTTAACCTTTGGAGAACTTTCAATATGAAAAAGACCCTGATTGCTCTGGCTGCCCTGGCTGCCACCGGCGCTGCTTTCGCCCAGTCTTCCGTGACCCTGTACGGCCGTCTGGACGCTGGCTACCAAAACCTCGTCGCCAACGAAGCACAAAACGGCGTGACCGCTGAGTCGCGCTCCATCGGCGGTGCTTCCAACAACCTGGCTACCAGCTACTGGGGTATCAAAGGTTCTGAAGACCTGGGTGGTGGCCTGAAAGCCAACTTCAACCTGGAGCAGGGTGTTTCCCCCGCTACTGGCGCTACCTCCACCACGGCTGGTGCTGGTTTCGACCGCATCTCCACCGTTGGCCTGTCTGGCGACAGCTGGGGTTCTTTGAACATCGGCCGTTTCTACACCCCGTACTTCTTGAACCAGAAGTCTGGTGACGTGAACGACGCTGGCGGCATGACCACTTGGAACCTGACCGGTTACAACCCGACCACGGTTGCTACGCCCGCTCAAGGTACTTTCGGCCTGATCACTTCCATCGTTGGTAACACCGATGTTCGCGCCAACGGTATTCACTACGCCAGCCCCAACTTCAGCGGCTTCAATGCTCGCGTGATGCTGGCTCCGTCTGACAACACCACTTCGGGTACGACCACGACTGGCACCAACAACAACAACGGCGTGAGCTTTGGTTATGCCAACGGCCCGCTGACGGTTGGCCTGTCTTGGGGCGAGATCGTTATCAAGAACACCGTTGCTGTTCCGGTTGAGTCTAAGGGCACTGCCCAAGGTCTGGCTGGTTCCTACGACTTCGGCGTTGCCAAGTTGTTCGCTAACTGGGGCAAGGTCAAGCTGCAAGCTGACACTTCTGTTGACACCTACAACGAGAAGACCGAAAGCAACGTTGGCGTTGCTGCTCCCTTCGGCAAGACCACCGTGTCGCTGGCATGGGGCCGCAACAGCCTGTCGCAGACCCAAGCCGGTGCTGAGCTGGGCAGCTCGTCTGGTAACGACTGGATCTTGGGCGTTCAGTACGACCTGAGCAAGCGTACCGCTCTGTACGCCAAGACCGGTGTGTACCAGAAGTATGAAGGCAACCGTAATGCCGCTACTTATGACACCAAGACCACCACCACCGCTGTGGGCGTGCGTCACCTGTTCTAATTCATCCACTGGCCCAGCCAGTAGTTGAATTGACTGATAAAACCCTGCCGTTGCAAAACGGCAGGGTTTTTTTATGACCAGAAGGTTTCCGCGTTTTGGAGGGGTGATGGTGATGTGTCGGCATGTGTTGTCCTTGAGCGCCGTGCTGCTTTTGATGGCATGTTCGACCCCTGTTCCTCAGAATGCTTCGGTTGTACCTGATGCCTTGCCGACAATCTCTGGCTTCGAGCAATGGCAGCATTGGCAGTTGCCGGGTAAACAGTCGACAGACTATGTGCCTGGACAACTGGAGGGGCGAGAGGTCGTTGCCGTCAGGGCGGATGCTTCGGCCAGCATGTTGCGCCAGCGAGTGCGCATTGAGCCGCAGGATTTGGGGAAACTCCATTTTTCATGGAAGGTGCCGGCGCTGATTGCACAGGCCGATCTGGCGCAGCGCGACACGGCAGATTCCCCGGTGCGGATCGTGCTGGCCTTTGAGGGTGACCGTGCCAGGTGGTCGTTCAAAGACAATATGTTGTCTGAATTGGCGCATGCGCTGACGGGCGAGCCCATGCCGTATGCGACGCTGATGTATGTCTGGTGCAATACCCGCACACCGGGCAGCGTGATCGTCAATCCGCGCACCGACCGCATTCGCAAACTGGTGGTCGAGGCGGGAGAGGGAAGCCTCAATCAATGGCTGGATTACGAGCGCGACATCCGGGGGGATTTCATGCAGGCTTTCGGCGAAGAGCCGGGGGCACTGATCGGCATTGCCATCATGACCGACAGCGACAATACCCGGGCAACGGCACGCGCCTGGTACGGGGCGGTGCAGCATCGAACACACTTGTTGGCGCAAAACGACTGAGAACGGCTGGCATCAGCCGGGCACCGAGGCACGTGCGCTTCAGGCGTAGCGCTTGTTGCGCAGGTTGTTCTTCATTTCCTTGAGCATGGGCTGCAGGCGGTTGCCGCCGATGCGCAGCGCCACGCAGGTGGCCAGGATGTCCACGATCATCAGGTGCAGCAGGCGTGAGACCATCGGGCTGTAGCGGTCGTAGCCTTCCGGGTGGTCTGCCGCCAGGTGAATGTGGCCAGCCATGGCCAGTGGCGAGCCACTGGCGGTGATGACGATGGTGGTGGCGCCGTTCTTGCGTGCGATGTCGCAGGCGTCCATCAGGTCGCGCGTGCGGCCCGAGTTGGAGATGACCACCAGGCAGTCGCCCGGTCCCATGAGTGAGGCGCTCATGACCTGCATGTGGCCGTCGCTGTAGGCTACGGTGTTGACACCCAGGCGGAAGAACTTGTGCTGGGCATCGAGCGCCACGATGCCGGAGTTGCCGGCGCCAATGAACTCGATGCGCTTGCCGGTCTTGAAGGTGGCGGCCAGCGCGGCGGCGGCCTTGTCGATGGCCGCGGTTGATGCATCGTTACGGTATTTGAGGAAGGCTGCCACCGTGTTGTCGATGACCTTGACCACCACGTCGCTGGTCTTGTCGTCCACATCGACGCTGCGATGGATGAAGGGCACGCCCTCGCTCACGGTGCCGGCGAGCTTGAGTTTGAAATCGGACAGGCCGTCATAACCCATGCTGCGGCAAAATCGCACCACCGTCGGTTTGCTGACGTGGGAGCGCTCGGCCAGTTCGCTGACCGGCAGCTTGGCGAAGGCACGCGGGTCGGTCAGCACAAGTTTGCCGACGCGTTGTTCGGCCGGGGCCAGGGAGGGCAGTGAGGCCCTGATTCGATCCAGCATGCGGACTCCTGCGCGCCTGCTTCAGGCGCTGCGTCATGGTTACACGGAAAAGCTATCGAGCGTAATTTTATTTCACTCATAATTCAAGCCCATGAACCAGCTCGACGCGCTCAAACAGTTCACCACCGTGGTGGCCGATACCGGGGACTTCAGGCAGATTGCGGCCTTCAAGCCGCAGGATGCGACCACCAATCCCTCGCTCATCCTCAAGGCCGTGCAAAAGGCCGATTACCAGCCTTTGCTCAAGGACACGGTGGCGCAGTTCAAGACGCGCCCGCTGGATGACGTCATGGACCGCTTGCTGGTGCGCTTTGGTTGCGAGATTCTTGCGCTGATTCCGGGGCGTGTTTCCACCGAAGTCGATGCCCGCTTGAGCTTCGATACCCAAGCCACCGTGGCGCGGGCCGAACGCATCATCGAACTGTATCAAGCGCAAGGTATTCACATCGACCGTGTGCTGATCAAGATTGCTGCCACCTGGGAGGGCATCCAGGCCGCGGCGCAACTGGAGCGGCGCGGTATCCATACCAACCTGACCCTGTTGTTCTCCTTCTGCCAGGCGGTGGCCTGTGGCCAGGCCAAGGTGCAGCTGATCTCGCCTTTTGTCGGCCGCATTTACGACTGGTACAAGAAGTCGGCCGGTGCGAATTGGGACGAGGCGGCCAACGTCGGTGCCAATGATCCTGGCGTGACCTCGGTGCGCGCCATTTACCAGCATTACAAACGCTTCGACATCGCCACCGAGATCATGGGGGCGAGTTTCCGCAACATTGGGCAGATCACGGCGCTGGCGGGGTGTGATCTGCTGACGATTTCGCCCGACTTGCTGGCCCAACTCGCAGCCAGCGAGGCGCCGCTGGCGCGTGCGCTGGACGCACAGGCGGCGCGCGCCATGGACTTGCCCGTGGTGAGCTATGACGAGCCAGGATTCCGCTACGCGCTCAACGAAGACGCCATGGCCACGGAAAAGCTGGCCGAGGGCATCCGTGCGTTTGCGGTCGATACCCGCAAGCTCGAACAGCTGATCCAGGCGGCCTGACATGAGCCGTTTACGTTGTGACCAGACACCTGCCTGGGGCGCCTTGCGCAGGCTCTACGACGCCCAGGGCCGTGACTTCGATCTGCGTCAGGCGTTTGATGCCGATGCGCAGCGCTTCAATCGCTTCAGCCTGCAGGCGCCGCATGTGTTTGCCGACCTGTCGAAGAATCTGATCGATGACGCTGTACAGGCGCAGCTGCTGGAGCTGGCGCGCCAGTGTGGCGTACCGGAACACCGCGATGCGATGTTCCATGGCGACGTGATCAACACGACTGAGCAACGCCGAGTCATGCACTTCTTGCTGCGGTATCCGGCAACGGGTCTTGCGGAGTCCGCGCAGAGTGCAACGAAGAACATCGCCAAAGAGCTGGCGCAGGTGCACGCCACCCTCAGTGTCATGCTGACCTATGCCGACATGGTGCGCCATGACGATGGCATCACGGATATCGTCAACATCGGCATTGGCGGCTCCGATCTGGGGCCGCAGATGGCGGTGCTGGCGCTCGACCCGTTTGTGGCTCAGAACAAACGCTTCCACTTTGTCTCCAGCGTGGACGGTCACGAGCTCAGCCAGGTGCTGCGTCAGGTTCAGCCGGAGAGCACGCTGTTCCTGATCGCTTCCAAGTCCTTCACCACCCTGGAGACCATGACCAATGCACGCTCGGCCAAAGCCTGGTTCGAGGCCAAGGGCGGGCGTGACATTGCGCGGCATTTCTGCGCCCTGACCAGCAATGTGGCGGCCGCGCGCGAATTCGGCATCGGCACCACGTTCGATTTCTGGGACTGGGTCGGCGGTCGCTACTCCATGTGGTCGGCCATCGGTTTGCCGGTTGCGATTGCCATCGGGCCGCAGCGCTTTCGCGAGATGCTGGCCGGTGCGCACGCCATGGACGAGCACTTCCGCAACGAACCCCTGGAACGAAATCTGCCGGTGCGGCTGGCCTTGCTCGACATCTGGTATCGCAATTTCCACGGCTTCGGCAGTCGCAGTGTGGCGCCGTATCACAGCGGCTTGCGCCGCATGCAGGCCTACCTGCAGCAACTGGAGATGGAGAGCAACGGCAAGCGTGTGGATGAAGAGGGGCAGGCCTTGCCGTATGCCACTTCACCCGTGATCTGGGGCGAGCCGGCCGCCAATGGCCAGCACGCCTATTTCCAGATGCTGCACCAGGGCAGCGATGTGATTCCAGTCGAATTCATCGCGGTGAAAAAGGTGGCACACCCGCTGCCGGAACATCATCACAAGCTGCTGGCCAATGCGCTGGCGCAGGCGCGGGCGCTGATGCTGGGGCAGCAGGACGCCGGTGGCCACCGCCATCTGCCGGGCAACCGGCCAAGCACCTTCCTGCTGCTGGATGAGCTGACACCAGCCAGCCTGGGCGCCATCATCGCGCTACAGGAGCACCGCGTGTTCGTGAGCGGTTCGCTCTGGGGCATCAACAGCTTCGACCAGTGGGGGGTGGAGCTGGGCAAGGTGCTGGCCAAGGACATGGAGCAGCGCCTGGACAGCGGCAACGCCGACGGGTTGGATGGGTCCAGCGTCGGTCTGTTGCAAAAATTAAGAGCCGAATAAGCCTCTGGGCCTTATTGATAGTGCGCTAGCAGCTACTGAATCGATAGCAAATTTATTCAGGCAAAGAAAAACCCGCAGGGCTCGCGCACTGCGGGTTTTTTTGTTTTTGTGTCGAGAGCCATAACAGCTATCGACGCAGCATGAGGTTGCAGGCCTAGGCGTAAGGGTGAAGACAGTAGCAGCGCTACGGCAAACCCTTGCAACGACGGCATGCAGCCTCAGGCAAGGAGCATTACATGCCCATGCCACCCATGCCGCCCATACCACCCATGTCACCGCCCATGCCGCCAGGCATGCCGCCGGCTTCTTCCTTCGGCGCCTCGGCCACCATGCATTCAGTGGTGAGCATCAGCGAAGCCACGGAAGCAGCGTTCTGCAACGCGGTGCGGGTTACCTTGGTCGGGTCCAGAATGCCCATCTCGATCATGTCGCCGTAGGTGTCGTTGGCGGCGTTGAAGCCGTAGTTGCCCTTACCGGCCAGCACAGCGTTCACCACCACGCTCGGCTCGCCGCCGGCGTTGAACACGATTTCGCGCAGGGGGGCTTCGATGGCCTTGAGCACCAGCTTGATGCCGGCGTCCTGGTCATGGTTGTCACCCTTGATCTCGCCAGCAGCCTGACGGGCGCGCAGCAGGGCCACGCCACCGCCGGCCACAATGCCTTCTTCCACGGCAGCACGGGTGGCGTGCAGGGCGTCTTCCACGCGGGCCTTCTTTTCCTTCATTTCGACTTCGGTGGCAGCGCCAACCTTGATCACGGCCACACCGCCGGCCAGCTTGGCCACGCGCTCTTGCAGCTTTTCGCGGTCGTAGTCGGAGGTGGCTTCCTCGATCTGCACGCGGATTTGCTTGACGCGCGCTTCGATGTCAGCAGCAGCGCCGTTGCCGTCGATGATGATGGTGTTTTCCTTGCCCACTTCGATGCGCTTGGCTTGGCCGAGGTCAGCCAGCGTGACTTTCTCGAGGGTCAGGCCCACTTCTTCCGCGATGACCTTGCCGCCGGTCAGGATGGCGATGTCTTCCAGCATGGCCTTGCGACGGTCGCCGAAGCCCGGGGCCTTGACAGCCACGACCTTCAGGATGCCGCGAATGGTGTTGACCACCAGGGTCGCCAGGGCTTCGCCTTCGACGTCTTCGGCAATGATCAGCAGCGGACGACCGGCCTTGGCCACTTGCTCCAGCGTGGGCAGCAGGTCACGGATGTTGGACACCTTCTTGTCGTACAGCAGCACGAAGGGGTTGTCCAGCAGGGCAGCCTGCTTCTCGGGGTTGTTGATGAAGTAGGGCGACAGGTAGCCGCGGTCGAACTGCATGCCCTCGACGACGTCGAGTTCGTTCTGCAGCGACTTGCCGTCTTCCACGGTGATCACGCCTTCCTTGCCGACCTTGTCCATGGCATTGGCAATGATCTCGCCGATGCTGGTGTCGCTGTTGGCGGAGATGGAGCCGACCTGAGCGATTTCCTTGGAGGTGGTGGTGGGCTTGGTGGCCTTCTTCAGCTGTTCGATCAGGGCGGTAACCGCCTTGTCGATACCGCGCTTCAGATCCATCGGGTTCATGCCGGCGGCCACGTACTTCATGCCTTCGCGCACGATGGCCTGGGCCAGCACGGTGGCGGTGGTGGTGCCGTCGCCAGCGTTGTCAGAGGTCTTGGAAGCGACTTCCTTGACCATCTGCGCGCCCATGTTCTGCAGCTTGTCCTTCAACTCGATTTCCTTGGCCACGGACACACCGTCCTTGGTCACGGTGGGGGCGCCGAAGGAGCGCTCGAGCACCACGTTGCGGCCTTTCGGGCCCAGGGTAACTTTGACGGCGTTGGCCAGGATGTTCACACCCTCGACCATGCGTGCGCGGGCTTCGCCGCCGAAAATGACGTCTTTTGCTGCCATGTTGATTTCTCCGAATTCAGTTCAATAAGGGGGAATTGCCGCGATTGACTTTCAGCTTCGGCCGGGGCTCTGCCCCTTAACTTGGCAACGCCAAGTGAGCCTGCGCTGAAAATAAATCGCGATGCGATTTATTTTTCGACGACTGCGAACAGGTCGTCTTCCTTCATCACCAGCAGTTCATCGCCATCGACCTTGACGGTCTGGCCGCTGTACTTGCCGAACAGGACGCGGTCGCCAACTTTGACGTTCATGGCCACGAGTTCGCCCTTGTCGTTCTTCTTGCCGGGACCGACGGCCAGCACCTCGCCCTGGTCAGGCTTCTCGGCGGCGCTGTCGGGGATGACGATGCCGGAGGCGGTTTTGGTTTCGTTTTCCACGCGCTTCACGATCACGCGGTCGGCCAGAGGACGCAGTTTCATCAGGAATCTCCTTGAGTTTGAAACAATGGGTGGTTAAATCCGAAGCATCAACAGTTAAGTTGGTGCTCATTAACTTTGTTGGATGGTGTTGTTAGCACTCAAATCCAGCGAGTGCTAATCATAAGGCTTTTTGGTCGGCTTTCAAGACAGGGCAAGTTACATGTCGGGTTTCAGCTAACTCTGTACTTTTCTCACTTAACTCTGTAGCGAGTAGTGATGTGGCGCCTTAGGGTGGGGGCTCAAGAAAGAGGTAAAAGAAGTTTTGCTGGTGTTCGCGCAGCTAAAACAACTTGACTCATTGACGTTTAACTCTTCGAGGTCATGCGTCGAAGGAAAAGTGCCCCAAGAAGACGGCTGAGTAATCTTTCTAGCAATACTGTCAGCAATATTTCCTGTAACCGTCATATTTCCTGGGCGGTAAACATGGGAAAGCTGCGAACAGATGGACGTCCTGGATGCCAGGCTACTGAAGCAACGGCGAGGAACTCCTTCTCGATCTCCGTCTGGACGGAGATCTCTGTAAAAAATCTCTCAGTTCCTGCGGCCTCTTCAAGCCAATTTGGCGTATCAGCTCCTCGAATCGGGTCTTGACCTTGACAAAGTTGTGGTTAGGTTGATTCGCCTTATGGCAGCTTCCGGTCATGGCGATCTCTCGCATCTGACCTGCCCGGTTTTTCCGGACCAATGATTTCTAGGAAGATGGCTCCCAACCCACGAGGAGCCTATGAGAAAAAGTCGATTCACGGAAGAGCAGATGGTCACGGTGCTGCGCGAAGCGGACCGCACCACGGTGGCCGA
>JAUXVI010000053.1 GCA_030680575.1 Hylemonella sp. | reverse complement strand
GGCGGCGTCACGCAGACCACCCTGAGTGGCGACACCCTGGGCGAGCTGGCGCGCAAGCACCAGATCGCCGAGAACGTGATTGCGCGCCTTTCCAGCTTCATGGACGCCGAGGCCCTGCGCGCGATCGCCGATGGCGTCTCGCTCAACCTCGACAGCGTGGAGCAGGCAGAGGCCAGCGCCATCGCACTGCAGGCCAAGCTGCGCGAACTCAGCACCACTGGCGTGCCCGCCGAAGTGGCCGCCGAGTTCGACGTGCGCACCGACAAGCCCATCCTGCGCATCAGCCGCCGGCACCACGGCAACATCAAGAGCAGCGTGCTCACGCAGGACTTCGTGCACGGCGCCGACTACGCGGCTCTCGCCACCGCTGCAGAAACCTTCCGGGGCCTGTTGGGCGACGGCGCCAAGGTCATGCGCGGCGAAGGCGAAAAGCAGCGCGAAGAAAAAGTGGCCGACTTCCGCGTGGCCATGCGCTGGCTTATCACCGAAGCCGAGCGCACCACCAGCCGCCAGCGCTACAAAGGCCTGGGCGAGATGAACCCCGCGCAGCTCTGGGAAACCACCATGGACCCGACCGTTCGACGTCTGCTGCGGGTCCAGATCGACGATGCCATCGAGGCCGATCGCGTGTTCACCATGCTGATGGGCGACGAAGTGGAGCCGCGCCGCGAGTTCATCGAGGCCAATGCGCTGCGTGCCGGCAACATCGACGTTTGAGCGGCATGAGCATGACTGACACGCTACCGGCCTGCCCCCAGTGCGGCCTGGAAAACACCTACCCGGACGGCGACAACTACGTCTGCCCGGACTGCGGTTTCGAATGGCCCATGGTGGCCTCCGCTGATGAGAACGACGCGGCCGAAAGCGGTGATGGCGTGGTTCGCGATGCCAATGGCAATCCGCTGGTCGATGGTGATGCGGTCATCCTGATCAAGGACCTGAAGGTCAAGGGTTCGTCCATCGTGCTCAAGAAGGGCACCAAGGTCAAAAGCATCCGTTTGCCGGCAGATGCCGGCGACCATGAGGTCGATTGCAAAACCGATCAGGGTGCCTTCATGCTCAAGGCCTGTTTCCTGAAAAAAGCCTGAGCTGCGGCCCGGCATGAGTGCCTTTGCCGTCATCGACTTCGAGACCACCGGCATTTCGCCCGATCAGGGCGACCGCGCGACCGAGGTGGCGATTGTGGTGATGGAGGGGGATCGCGTGGTGGACCGCTTCCAGAGCTTGATGAATGCCGGCGTGCGGATTCCGTCCTTCATCACCCAGCTCACCGGTATCAGCAATGCCATGGTGGCAGCGGCTCCCGATGCGGCCGAGGTCATGGCCGAGGCCAGCCGCTTTGTCGGCAGCACGCCGCTGGTGGCGCACAACGCGGCGTTTGACCGCAAGTTCTGGGCGGCCGAATTGTGCCGTCTGGGCTTGCCGGCACCGCACCCTTTTGCCTGCACCCTGCTGGTCTCGCGCCGGCTCTACCCGCAAGCGCCCAATCACAAACTTGGTTCGCTGGTGGATTACCACCGGCTGCCACGCACGGGTGCCGCTCACCGAGCGCTGGCGGATGCCGAGATGGCGGCGGCATTGCTGGACCGCATCCTGCACGACCTGCGAACCCGTTACGGCGTTGCCAAGCCAGACCATGCCTTGTTGATGGCGCTGCAGCGTACCGGCAAAGCAGCCATCCCAGGGCTGCTGGCGCGGCTCGCACAGGTTTGAATCAACCGTGGCGCAAGAACGCGGCTTGGCTGAACGCTGGACGACGACAATGGACGTTGTCGCCAGTGTGGGATGCCCGCATAATCATTTCCAATCCCCGGCGTGCCTGTGCGGCCTTGCCGGGTAGCGATATCCGAACGGATGGCCATGACCGACAAAAAACCTTTTGAAATTGCGCGTGAAACGCTCAAGCAGCTGACCGCCAAAAAGCTGCTGCCAACGCCGGTCAACTACCAGTCGATCTACAACGAGATTGCCGGCGTACCGCACATCCAGCCCTTTCCGGAAGAACCGTTGCGCCAGATTGCGCAGTCTTTGCCGACCAAGAACCCAGGCCAGCAAAAGCAGAAGGGATTACTGGAATACGCCATTGGCCAGCGCAACTGGCAGGGTGTGCAAAACGCCCTGGTGGGTTACGCCGGTTTTTCCTTGCCCGGCGGCACGCCCAGCGAGACCGCACCCGAGCCGGTGGCGCCGATCGCATCCGTCCCTGCGTTCACGGCCGGGTTCATGGAGCAGATTGCCCGCATGGTGGAGTACAGCCTGCCGGCGCTTGGCAACGATGATGCCCGGTTTCAGGAACAGGTCGACAAGCTGCTGCAGACGCTGCGTGATCCGGCAGCGGATGTGATTGGCATCAAGACCTTGCTGGCCAATTTCAGCCATCGCCTGTCGTTTGCGGCAGAAGACCAGGCCGAGATCAAGGCCACGCTGCTCAAGCTGCTCCATCTGATCATCGAGAACATTGGCGAGCTGAGCGTGGACGACAGCTGGCTCAAGGGCCAGACCGATGCCCTGATGGAAGCGGCTTCGCCGCCCCTGACCTTGCGCCGTCTCGACGATGTGGAGCGTCGCCTCAAGGATGTGATCTTCAAGCAGACCGAGGCCAAGGGCCGTGCGATGGAGGCACAGGAAGAGCTGCGCAGCATGCTGGCCATCTTCGTCGAGCGCCTGTCGCAGATGACCGAGTCGAGCAGCAGCTTTCACGGCAAGATGGAAGAAAGCGTGAGCCTGATTGAACAGGCCAAGAGCATCGAGGAGATTGCCCCGGTACTCAAGGAGGTCATCGGTGCCACGCGGGTCATGGCAAACGAATCGCTGACGGTGCGCGACGAACTGCAGGCCATGCGCGAGAAAACGCAGGCGACCGAGGCCGAACTGGTCAAGCTGCACCGGGAGCTGGATCGTGTCAGCGCCCAGGCACGGCACGACACGCTGACCGGCGCTCTCAACCGCCAGGGCCTGGACGAGGCGCTGCATCGCGAAATGTCAGGCATGCAGCGGCGCGACAGCCCGCTGTGCGTGGCCTTGCTCGATATCGACAACTTCAAGAAGATCAATGACGAGCGGGGGCATGCCGCCGGCGATGCGGCATTGACGCATCTGGCCACGGTGGCACGCGAGTGCATGCGGCCACAGGATTCGCTGGCGCGTTATGGCGGCGAAGAGTTCGTCCTCCTGCTGCCCGACACGCCACTGGACAAGGGTGTGGAGGCCATGACGCGCCTGCAGCGCGAGCTGACCCGACGTTTTTTCCTTGACGGCAACGAGAAGATCCTGATCACCTTCAGCGCCGGTGTGGCGCAGTTTGAGCCCGACGAGGCCGGGCTGGAGGCGATCCAGCGGGCCGACCGGGCGATGTACCTGGCCAAGCGCGCCGGCAAGAACCGCGTGATGGCTGCCTGAGACGCGAGGAGACACGTATGACTTATCTGGTATTGGGCCTGGTGCTTTTTCTGGGTGTGCACTCGGTGCGCATCGTGGCCGACGGCTGGCGCACCCGTATGCGCGAGCGCTTGGGTGAAGGCACCTGGAAGGGGCTGTATTCCCTGCTGTCCCTGGCCGGGCTGGCCTTGCTGGTCTGGGGTTTTGGCGTGGCGCGTGAGCAGCCGGTGGTGCTCTGGATGCCGCCTGCCGGCATGCGCCATTTGGCGGGCCTGTTGACCTTGCTGTCGTTCGTGCTGTTCGCGGCGGCCTATGTGCCGGGCAAC
This sequence comes from Hylemonella sp., assembly GCA_030680575.1. GTDB lineage: Bacteria > Pseudomonadota > Gammaproteobacteria > Burkholderiales > Burkholderiaceae_C > Hylemonella. The sequence goes on along the minus strand of JAUXVI010000053.1, from coordinate 107,809 downwards.
AGCATCAAGGCGCGCCTGCATCATCCGATGGCCGCGGGTGTCAAGGTGTGGGCACTGGCACACTTGCTCTCCAACGGCATGCTGGTGCATCAGATCCTGTTCGGCGCTTTCCTGCTGTGGGCCGTGGCCAGCTTTGCGGCGGCGCGCCGGCGCGACCGCATCGCAGGGACGGTGTATGCGCCGGGTCAGGTGCTGCCAACGGTGATCACGGTCTTGCTCGGCGCAGCCGCCTGGGGTGCCGTAGCGTTCTGGCTGCATGGCATGCTGATCGGCATCCGGCCGTTGGTCTGACATCCCCCTGTTGGCGGCTCACTGCGTGTAGCCGCCCTCTCCCCCCTGTGGGGGACAACGCCAGTGGCCCGGCAAAGCCGGTTCCACGGCGTTCCCCGAAAAGCCCTTGGCCTGGTAGCGGGGGGAAGGAGAGTTATTTCTCCAGCACCCACTGGATGACGAACTTGGCGGCAAAGCCGACCATGCCAAACGCCAGGCCCAGGAACAGCACGAAGGTGCCGAAGCGCCCCGCCTTGGATTCCCAGGCCAGGTGGCCGATGATGAACAGCATGTAGAGCATGAAGGCGCCAACGCCAAAGCTCAGGCCGAAAGCGGCGATCTGTTCTTCGCTGTAGCCGAACATCAGCGCGCCTCCGTACCGGTTGCCGCGGTGCGCTCTGGCAGGGCCGAGGCATCCACCAAGTCGCGGTAGGCGTGCCAGCTGGCATGGCCCAGCATCGGCAGCACGGCAATCAGGCCCAGCAGCAGCGAGAACAGCCCGAGCAGCGAAAAGCCCATGATGAGAAAAGCCCACCAGGCCATGGGCCCGGGGTTGATCAGCACGGCTTGCCAGCTCGTCACCACAGCCCGCAGCACACTGACACGGCGGTCCAGCAGCAAGGGCAGGGCAATGGCGCTGGAGGCGAAGATGGGGGCGGCCATCATGCCGCCCAGCGTGAGCCAGAGCTCGAACAGGAAGTTGTCGCGCGCCAGCACCACAAAACGCAGGAAATCCAGCGGTTGCTGAATGGGTACCGGGGACAGCAGGGTGATCAGGGCGGCAGAGGTCAGCACCCAGCCGGTGCCCGCCAAGCCCAGCAGCAGCCCGAACTTCACCAGGCGCCAGTCCTTGCCGTCCGGGCTGTCACCATGCTGACGCCAGCTGAGCCAGGTTTGCAGCACGAGCCGGAAGGAGATCGTCTCACCGCGCTCGACGGCCCGGCTCAAAGCATACAGGCCGGTGGCCAGCACGGGGGCGACCACCAGAAAGCCCGAGAAGGCACCGGCCAGCAGCCAGAACTGGTGACGTGCCAGCGCCAACAGCCCCAGACCAAAAAGGCACAACACCAGACCGTGGGCAAAGCTGACCCAGCCGCAACGTGCCATGTCACGCCAGGCCAGGGCCAGCCAGCGCATCGGTTGATGAATTTCAATGGTGTGGACGGTGAGGGGTGCCTGTTTGTGCATCGGGCTGGGGTCAGGTGGGTTTCAGGACTCAGTCCTTGCGTGGCCTGCGGCTGCTGCGCTCACTCCAGGGCCGGCCGGTGTTGGCATCAAAGACTTTTTTCTGTTCGGCCGTGAGTGTGGCATAGAACGCGCGGGTGGCGTCGTCATGCTTGTCCATCTCGGCTTCGCGTTGTTTACGCCATTCGCGCATCTTGTCCAGACGCTCGGGGGTGGTGAGCTTGTTCATGTCGGCACGGCTGGGGTGCGCGCTGACAGCCGGCGGTTTCATGGCGGCGACATAGGCGTTCCAGGCGCCGTCTTGCTCGGCGCTGAGCTTGAGCTTGGCTTTCAGGTCAGCGGTGCGTCGGTCCATGTGGCGCTGCATGCGGGCTTGCATGCGGTCGCGAACTTCGGGGCTGGCACTGGCGCTGGGGTTGCCCGCGCCCGGGCCGGTACCGGGGCCTGGACCCGGTTGGGCCAGGGTGGTGAGAGCGGCAGCCATCAGACCGGCCAGCAGCACGGGTTTGAAAACGGATTTCATGGGCACTTCCTTTCAAAAAACCTGTCAGAACAACAGGTGAAACGGAGTCTGCGCGCGCTGTGTATCCGTGTCATGACGGCGTGCGAAGGCTTTGTAAAGTTCAATGCGGTCGTGTGGCTTCAGGCCAGGTGGCCACTGCGGAAATCATCCATCGCCTGCATCAGTTCCTCGTGTGTGTTCATGACAAAAGGGCCGTACTGGGCAATCGGTTCACCCAGGGGGCGGCCTGCAATCAGCAGGGCGCGGGCCGGCTCGCTGCCGGGATCGGCTTGCAGGCGTACGCCGTCGCCGGCGTTTTCCAGAATGGCCATGCGGTGCAGCGGCACCGGCGTGGCCTTGTCTTCGCCGTCCACCACATGCACGGTGCCGCGGTAGACGTAGAGGAAGGCGTTGTGTGTGGCTGGCAGCGGCTGCGCGAAGGTGGCGCCACCGGCCGGGAAGTGCAGGTCCAGGTACAACGGGTCGGTCGGGTACTGTTCGGCCGGCCGTTGCATGGCGCCGGCCACGCCGTGGCTGCTGCCGGCGATCACGCGCACATGCACGCCGCCGCGCGTGTCTTCACCCTCGCCGGCCGGGCTGGTGAATTCGGGAATCTCGCTGCTCTGGATGTCGCGGTACCCCGGCTGGCACAGCTTGTCCTTGCCCGGCAGGTTGAGCCAGAGCTGGAAGCCTTCCATCACGCCGGCTTCCTGCTCCGGCATTTCGCTGTGGATCAGGCCGCGGCCGGCGGTCATCCATTGCACGCCGCCGTTTTGCAGCAGGCCTTCGTGGCCGGCGCTGTCGCGGTGGCGCATGCGCCCGGCGATCATGTAGGTGATGGTTTCAAAACCGCGGTGCGGATGGTCGGGAAAACCGGCGCCGTAGTCCTTCGGGTCGTCGCTGGCAAAGTTGTCCAGCATCAGGAAGGGGTCGAGCCGGCGCTGCAGGTCGTGCGTGAGCACGCGCGTGAGCTTGACGCCGGCGCCGTCACGGGTGGGCTGGCCGGTGATGAGGCGTTCGACCCGGCGCGGAGACTGGAGGGTGGGGATGTTCATGGGAACGAGGCAGAGGCCGATTTGCAATCAAATCGGCCTCCAGCCCTTTCAAAATATGCGCCGACAGCTATCAAAAGCATAGCGGTCGACGGCGGTGAGAAAACCTCAGGACTGCGGCTTGTCCTTCATGGCGCAGGTGTTGAAGCCCAGCAAGGCATAAGGCGGGCACCAGCCGAGCAGGCCGGTGGCCAGCGGGACAATGCCCAGCCAGCCCCACCAGCCCACGGTGTTGGTGGCGGCCAGCGCGATCAGCACGACGCCGGCCACGATGCGGATGATGCGGTCGATGCCGCCGACATTGGATTTCATGGAGTGACTCCTAGGGTTGATAAAACATTATTGAAGGGGGATGCCGGTGCGTCAACTGGCCACTTTGCCGGTAGTTGGCTGGAGTGCCAGGTCATCAAGAATCGGGCAGTCGGGCCGCTCGTCGCCATGGCAGTGGTGCAACAGCTGGTTCAGCGTGCGTTGCATGGCCTGCATGGCCTCGATGCGTTGCGTGAGGTCGGTCACATGCTGTTGAGCGATGCGCTTGACACTGGCACTGGCGCGGCGCCGGTTCTGCCACAGCGCCACCAGCTCGGCGATCTCGGCCATGGAAAACCCGAGGTCGCGCGCACGCTTGATGAAACGCAGCGTGTGCACGTCGGCTTCGCTGTACTGGCGGTAGCCGCTGTCGGTGCGCGCCACGCGCGGCAGCAGGCCGAGCGATTCGTAGTGGCGCACCATCTTGGCCGAGATGCCGGACAGCTCGGCTGCGCAACGGATGCTCACAGGCCAATCGATCGTGGGCATGATGCTAAGGCCGCCGGTTCAGGCCGCGACGGCGTAGCCTTCTTCGGCAATGGCCTGGGCCAGCACCTCGCGCGGCTGCTCGGACTGCACGTCAACGCGGTTCTGGCTGCGGTCGATCTTTACCTGCGCCTGCGGGTCGAGCTGCTGGATGGCACGGGTGACGGCCTTTTCGCAGTGGCCGCAGGTCATGCCGGTGACTTCAAAGGTCTGGTTCATGGGACTTCCTTCAGAAATATCGGCTCCACCGTGGAGCACAGGCCTATCCTGAACCTTGCCATGATGGGAAGGTCAAGCGCATTATTTCAACCTTGCCGCCGAAATGGTTGATTTATCGCAATCGTTGACCTTCCCATCATGGCAAGGTTCAGAATCTGCAGCATGACTACCGCAAGCCCCACCACTCCTTCCTCCACCAGCCTGGACATCGGCATTGGCGGCATGACCTGCGCCTCCTGCGTGACGCGGGTGGAAAAAGCCCTGAAAAAAGTGCCCGGCGTGACCGAGGCCAGCGTCAACCTGGCGACCGAATCGGCGCGTGTGAGTTATGCGGCTTCGGAGCAGATGGAAGCCCGCCTGCGCCGTGCCGTGCGCGATGCCGGCTATGAGCCGCGCGCCGCCGATGCGCTGGAAAAGGAAAGCGACGCCTCGCCCTGGACCGGTTTTGCGCCGGTCGCCATCGGCCTGCTGCTGTCGGCGCCGCTGGTGCTCCCCATGCTGGGTGACTTGCTGGGCCTGCACTGGATGCTGCCGGCCTGGGCCCAGTTCCTGCTGGCGACGCCGGTGCAGTTCATCCTCGGGGCGCGTTTTTATGTGGCCGGTTGGCATGCCCTGAAGGCGTTGACCGGCAACATGGACCTGCTGGTGGCCATCGGCACCACGGCGGGTTGGGCGCTGTCGATGTGGCTATGGCTGACGGCAGAAGACGGGACCATGGTGCATCTGTATTTCGAAGCCTCGGCGGTGGTGGTGACACTGGTGCTGCTGGGCAAGTGGCTGGAAGCACGCGCCAAGCGCCAGACCACAGCGGCCATCCGGGCCCTGCATGCGCTGCGCCCGGACGTGGCCCACCTGGTCGGCCGCGAGGGCGAGGTGGATGTGCCGGTGGCCGAGGTGCTGGTGGGCGACACACTGGTGGTGCGGCCTGGAGAGCGTTTCCCGGTCGATGGCACGCTGCTGGAGGGACATACCCAGGTGGACGAGTCGATGCTGACCGGCGAGCCGTTGCCGGTGGCGAAGGATGCGGGCGCCAAACTCACCGGTGGCTCCATCAATGGCGAGGGCCGGGTGCTGCTGCAGGTCGGTGCGGTGGGTAACGAAACCGTGCTGGCGCACATCATCCGCCTGGTCGAGGACGCGCAGGCCGCCAAGGCGCCGATCCAGCGCCTGGTGGACCAGGTGTCGGCGGTGTTCGTGCCGGTGGTGCTGGTGGTGGCGCTCATCACGCTGCTGGGCTGGCTCTGGCAGGGTGCCGGCATGGAGGCGGCCATCATCCACGCCGTGGCGGTGCTGGTGATCGCCTGCCCTTGTGCCCTGGGCCTGGCCACGCCGGCGGCCATCATGGCGGGTACCGGGGTCGCGGCGAAGCACGGCATCCTGATCAAGGACGCGCAGGCGCTGGAACTGGCGCACAAGGTGGACACCGTGGCCTTCGACAAGACCGGCACACTGACGGTGGGCCAGCCGCGCCTGACGGCACTGGAGGTGGCCGAGGGCCAGGACGAAGCGCTGCTGCTGCAGGCCGCAGCCAGCTTGCAGAGCGGCAGCGAACACCCGTTGGCGCGTGCGGTGGTGGCGGCCGCGCAAGCCCGCGGGCTTGCGATCGAAGCGCCCGACAACGTGCGTGCGGTGCCGGGCCGCGGCAGCGAGGGCGAGGTGGGGGTGAAGAGTTATCTGATCGGCAGCCTGCGCTGGCTGGACGAACTGGGCGTGGGCCTGGGGGCGCTGGCGGCCCGCGCCGCTGAGCTGCAGGCACAAGGTGCCACGGTATCGGCCATGCTGGAGCGCACCACGGAAGGGTTGAGCGGCGCACGGCCGTCCGAAGCCGCGAAGGCCCCCCTGGGGGGCAGCGAGGACACGGCAGTGCCGAGCGTGGGGGGCTTTCTGAAGTTGCGCGCGCTGATGGCCTTTGGTGACGAACCCAAGCCGGGTGCTAAAGAGGCGCTGGCGGCCCTGCGCGCGCGCGGCATCCGCACCGTGATGATCTCGGGCGACAACCGGGGTGCCGCCGAAGCCATGGCGCGCCGCCTGGGCTTGCGGCCGGAAGCCGGCGAAGTGCTGGCCGAGGTGTTGCCCGGGGACAAGGCGGCCCAAATCGCCCGGCTTAAAGAGGGCGGCCATACCGTGGCCATGGTGGGCGACGGCGTCAACGACGCGCCGGCACTGGCGGCGGCCGACGTTGGCCTGGCCATGGGCAACGGCACCGACGTGGCCATGCATGCGGCCGGCATCACGCTGATGCGCGGCGACCCGCGGCTGGTGGCGGCGGCGCTCGATGTCTCCGACCGGACAGTGGCCAAGATCCGGCAGAACCTGTTCTGGGCCTTCATCTACAACGTGGCGGGCATTCCACTGGCGGCCCTGGGCTTTCTCAACCCGGTGGTGGCGGGCGCAGCCATGGCCATGAGTTCGGTCAGCGTGATGACCAACGCGCTGCTGCTGCGGCGCTGGCGGCCGCGGGATATGTAAGCACAAACTGAAGTATTCGCCGCCTAGAATGCCATTTCGGTTTCATTTCAGAACTAATGGATAACGGGACGGGTCATGATGTCGAAGATTTTTGAGTTGATGCGCCAATTCACCATCCGTTTTCGCATGCTCAGTGCGATCGTGGTGGTCATGTGCCTGCTGGGGCTGCTGGGCGGTGCCGGCATGCTGGGGATGTTCCGCATCCACAACCTGGGCGAGCAGCAGGTCAACCAGGCGCATGCCGGGGTGGCGCGGCTGGGCAGCCTGCGTTATGAGATGAGCCTGGTGCGTCGGCATGAAAAGGACATGATCATCCAGTATGAGAAGCCGGAGGCGATCCAGCAGATCCGCGCCAAGTGGCTGGCCGACATGCAGAAGATCGAGAAGACGCTGACGGAGCTGCTGGAAAGCGCCTCTGACGCCGACAAGCCCCGGGTCAAAAAAGCCACCGAGCACATGAAGGCCTACCGGACCATGTTCGGTCAGGTGGCGGGGCAGCTGGAGGCCAGCGCCTACGAGACCGCCACCATTGCCAACCGCATGAGCGCGCGCGCTGTGGCCGAATTCGAAGAAGCCGACAAGCTGCTGCAGCAGGTCGACGCCGCGCTGCGTGAAAACGCCCGGCAGGCGGTCGAGAGCCAGAGCGCGGCACTGGACCAGACGCTGTTCCTCTTCGCCGCGTTGGTGGTGTTCGCGCTGCTCGTGGTGGTGCCCTTGACGCTGCTCAACATGCAGGCCATCTGCCAACCGCTGGAGCAGGCGCGCGGCCTGGCCCAGGCGATTGCCAGCGGCGACTTGTCGCAGCAGATGCGGGTCGATGGCAAGGACGAGGTGGCTGACCTGCAGCGCGCCCTGGAGGCCATGCGCTCAGGTTTGGGGCACATGGTGTCCCAGGTGCGGGATTCGAGCGAAAGCATTGCCACCGCCAGCCGCGAGATTGCCACCGGCAACCAGGATCTTTCCAGCCGGACCGAGCAGACCGCCAGCAATGTGCAGCAGACGGTGTCTTCCATTTCCAACCTCAGCGGCAACGTGCAGCACACCGCGGCCTCGGCGCAGACCGCCAACCAGCTGGCGGCCACCGCCTCGCAAGCCGCGCAACGCGGCGGCTCGGTGGTCGGGCAGGCGGTGCAGAGCATGCAAAGCATCTCGCAGGCCAGCAAGAAGATCGGCGACATCATCGGCCTGATCGACTCGATCGCTTTCCAGACTAACATCCTGGCGCTCAATGCCGCCGTGGAGGCCGCGCGTGCCGGCGAGCAGGGCCGCGGTTTTGCCGTGGTGGCCAGCGAGGTGCGCTCCCTGGCGCAGCGATCGGCGGCGGCGGCCAGCGAGATCAAGGGCCTGATCGACAACAGCGTGACGGCGGTGGACGGCGGCGTGCGCTTGGTGGAGGACGCCGGTCGTGCCATGGAGGAAATCGTCAGCGGCGTCAAACGCGTGAGCGACACCATCGGCGAGATCACGGTGGCCTCGACCAGCCAGTCCGAAGGCATTGGCAACGTGAGCCAGGCCGTGAACGAAATCGACCGCATGACGCAGCAGAACGCAGCGCTGGTGGAGGAGTCCGCCGCTGCGGCTGAATCCATGCGCGAGCAGGCCGACCGGCTGGCCCAGGCGGTGCGCCAGTTCCGCGTTGGCAGCGAGGCCCAGGTCCTGCTGATGTGAGGATGTGCGCAAAGCTTGACGAAGGTCAAGCTTGCGGCGAAGCTGACGTGACAAGCTAGGTGCAAACGATGGATTTGACCTGAGGAGTTTCATCATGAGTCACGAAAGTATTCGCATCATCCATGACGAACATGCCGCCCTGGCGGCCATGCTGCAGTCCCTGCGCATGATGGTCCAGCGTGGACCCGCGAGCGAACCGGAGAACTTCTTCGATGTGCTGCGCGCCATGCTGTTCTACATCGACGAATTCCCCGAACGCCTGCACCACACCAAGGAAACCGAGTTGCTGTTTCCGCCGGTGCGGGCGCGGGCGCCGCACCTGAAGGACGCTCTGGACAAGCTCGACAAGGACCACGCTTACGGCGAGTCGGCGGTGCGCGAGCTGCAGCACCTGTTGCTGGCCTGGGAGCTGCTGGGTGAGTCACGCCGCGCTGCCTTCGACGAGGCGGCCAGACGCTACCTGGAGTTCTACCTCGAACACATGCGACTGGAAGAGACCGTGATCATGCCCGAGGCGGAAAAGGTGCTGACCGAAGACGACTGGAAGGCGCTGGATGCAGCCTTTGCCACCAACTGCGATCCGCTGACCGGCAAGTACCCGCGCGACCCGGTCTATGACCGCCTGTTCACCCGCATCGTGATGCGGGCTCCCTCGCCGATCGGTCTCGGCGAGGGTTGAAGGGCTGGATCCTCAGGGCCGGCGGGTTGGCTTGGCCAGCTGCTCGTCGACCTTGAGCTTGGAGAACCAGGCGACGTAAAGCACCGGCAGCAGCACCAGCGTGAGCAGGGTAGCGGTGACCAGGCCACCAATGACCACGATGGCCAGCGGACGTTGGGTTTCCGAGCCGATGTCGTGGGACAGGGCCATCGGCAACAGACCGAGCGCCGCCAGCATGGCGGTCATGAGCACGGTGCGCAGGCGCTGCAGGGAGCCGAGCCGGGCCGCCTCGATGACGGTATGGCCGGCATTGCGCAGCTGCTGGAAGACCGAGAGCATCACCACGCCATTGAGCACCGCCTGACCGGACAGCGCGATGAAGCCGATCGCCGCAGACACCGACAGCGGAATCGAAAACACCCACAGCGCAATGAAGCCGCCAATCAGCGCCAGCGGCACGTTGACCAGGATCAGCGCCGCCTTCTTGAACGAACCGAAGGCATCGAACAGCAGCACGAAGATCAGCAGCAGCGAGATCGGCACCACCAGCGACAGCCGCTGCATGGCGCGTTCCTGGTTTTCGAACTCGCCTGACCACTTGATCACGTAGTTGGCCGGTAGCTTGACGTTTTGGGCCACCCGGGCCTTCATGTCCTTCACGATCGATCCCATGTCACGGTCGCGGATGAAGATGCCGATGGCCATGGTGCGCCGGCCGGCTTCACGCGCGATGTTCATGGCGCCGCTGGTTTCCCGGATGTCGGCCACGCTGCCCAGCGTGGTGTAGCCGCCGTCCGGGGTGGCGATCAGGGTGGCCGGCAGGTTGGCAATGCTGCGCCGTTCGGCGGGCAGTCGCACCGCCACAGAGAACTTGCGTTCGCCTTCCCACAACTGGGTGGTGGCCTTGCCCGCCAGGGCGGCTTCGATCACGTCCTGCACGTCGCCGACGTTCAGGCCATAACGGGCGGCGCGATTGCGGTCGATGTCGATCACCAGTTGCGGCAGCTCGCCCAGGCGGTCGATCTCGGCGCGGTAGACACCGGCCACCTGCCGGATCTCGCGCTCGATGGCCTCGGCCGTGTGGCGTAATTCCACCAGGTCGTCGCCGGCGATCTTGATCACGATCTGGCCGTCGATCTGCGAGATCGATTCCAGCACGTTGTCGCGGATCGGCATCGAGAACACCGGCACCAGACCCGGAATGGCACTGACGGCGCGTTCCATGTCGAGAATCAGCTGTTCGCGTGTCAGGCCCTGGCGCCACTGCTCCGGCGGCTTGATGTCGACAAACACCTCCGCCATGCTGATGGTCTTGGGATCGGTGCCGTCTTCGGGCTGGCCGGCCTTGGAGACCGTGGTGCGCACCTCCGGCACGCTCAGCAGGGCCTGACGTGCGTTGTGCAGGATGCGCGCCGCTTCGTCATTGGCCACGCTGGCCGGCAGGCGCAGGTTGACCCAGATCGTGCCCTCGTTCAGCTCCGGCAGGAATTCCGAGCCCAGCCGGGAAGCGGCCACCATGGCCAGGGCAAAGGCGCCCAGGGCCATGATGACCACCTTGCGCCGGTGTGCCAGCGCCCAGTCCAGCACGGGTTCGTACAGGCGTTTGGCACTGGCGACGAGGCGGTTGTCGCCGTGCGGCAACTTGCGGCGCAGCATCCAGTAGGCCAGCAGGGGCACCAGCGTGAGCGAGAAGATCAGCGAGCCGACCAGTGCGGTGGTGACGGACAGCGCCATCGGCTGGAAGATGCGGCCTTCGTGGCGCTGCAGCGCGAAGATCGGAATGTGCGCCGCGATGATGATCAGCATGGAAAACAGCGTCGGGCGGCCGACCTCGTTGGCGGCCTCGATGATGGCCTGACGCCGCTCGCTCTCGGGCATGTTCTCGCTGTCTTTCTCCAGCCGGTGCATGATGTTCTCGATCACGATCACGGCACCGTCGACGATGATGCCGAAGTCCATGGCGCCGAGCGACAGCAGGTTGGCCGGCACGCCCATGATCTTCAGGCCGAGGAAGGTGGCCAGCAGCGCCAGCGGGATCACCACCACCACCGCCAGGCTGGCGCGCAGGTTGGAGAGGAAGAGGTAGAGCACTAGGGACACCAGCAGGGCGCCCTCCACCAGGTTCTTGAACACGGTGGACAGGGTCTTGCCCATCAGCCAGCTGCGGTCGTAGAAGGGCACGATCTGCACGCCCGGCGGCAGGCCGCGCTCGTTGAGCTCGGCGATCTTTTCCTTCACGCCCTTGAGTACCTCGCTCGGGTTCTCGCCCTTGCGCATCACCACCATGCCGGTGATGACGTCGTCGTCCAGGTCCTGTCCCACCGTGCCGAGTCGCGGCACGGCGCCGATGTGAACCTTGGCAATGTCGCGCACCAGGATCGGGGTGGCGTTGCGCGTCGCCACCACGATGCTGCCGATGTCGTCGGCCGAGCGCAGCAGGCCGATGCCGCGGATGGCGTACTGCTGCACCCCCTGGGCCACATAACTGCCGCCGGCATTGGCGTTGCCGCGGCCGATCGCGTCGAGCAGGTTCTGGAACGACAGCTTGTAGGCGCGCAGCTTGTCCAGGTCGGGTTGCACCTCGTACTGCTTGATGAAGCCGCCCATGGCCACCACATCGGCCACACCCGGCACCTGGCGCAAGGCGCGCTCGACCACCCAGTCTTCCAGCGTACGCAGCTCGGTGGTGGACTTGCCGTCACCACGCAGGCGGTAGCGCATGACCTCGCCCACCGGCGTGGCGTTGGGCGCGATGTTGGCTTCCACACCGGGCGGCAGGTCCACGCTGCGCAGACGTTCGTTGACCTGCTGGCGCACCTGCAGCACGGTCGCGTCGTCGTCATAGGTGACGACGGTGAAGGACAGGCCGAACTGGGTGTGCGAGAAGACGCGGATCGAGTTGGGCAGGCCGGCCAGCGCCATCTCGATCGGCAGCGTGACCTGCTTTTCCACCTCTTCCGCGGCCCGGCCTGGGTAGAGCGCAATCACGGTGACCTGGGTGTCGGTGACGTCGGGGAAGGCCTCCACCGACAGGTTCTTGAAGGCGATGACGCCCGCCATCACGAACAGCAGCGTGCCCAGGATGATGAACAGCGGCTGGTACAGGGCGTACTGGATGAGGCGCTTCATTTCTGCGCCGTCCCATGTCCGGGCTGGCTGGATGCTTCTGTTTTTGTAGCATCAGGCGCAGCAATGGCGGGGGCTTTGGCCTCATTTTGCGCCAAACGAAACTGGCGTGCCAGCAACAAGGCATTGTCGCTGACCACCTGCTCGCCAACCTGCAGGCCGCTGGCGACCACCACCTCCTTCGGCCCCAGGTAGGCCAGTTCCACCGCGCGGGGTTCGAACTCGCCGGGACGCGTCTGCACGAACACCGAGTGACCGGCGCCATGCAGCAGCACGGCCGAGGCCGGTACCACCACGCCGCTGTCGAACTGGCGCTCGAAGCGGGCCGTGCCCAGCATCTCGGCCTTGAGCAGGCGTTGCGGGTTGGCCACCAGGGCGCGGATCTTGATGGTGCGGGTCTGGGGGTCGATGAAGTCGGCGGCATTGATGACGCGGCCTTCGAAGCGCTGTCCCGCCAGGGCGGCCATGGCCAGCTCGAACGTGGCGCCCGGGCGCACCGTGCCGACCTCGGATTCGCGCGCATCGATCTGGACCCAGAGCGAGGAGGGGTCCGTCACCACGAACAGGGCCGGCACACCCGGGCCGGCCAGCTCGGGGCGCACTTCCTGGCCCGGGTTGAGGTTGCGTTCCACCACCACGCCGGCGATGCTCGCGCTCAAGGCCAGCTGCTGGTTGACCCCGCTGCCGCTGCCATACAGGCGGGTGCGGGCGCGGGCACGTTCGACTTCCGCGCCGGCGCGCTCGGCCTCGGCCTCGGTCTGCTCCAGCTCCTTGCGTGCCACGATGCCGGCTTCGAACAGCTCGCGCTGGCGTTGCAGTGCCCTGTGCGTCAGCCGGTGATCGGCTTCAGCCTTGGCGGTGTCGCTCTGGGCCTGACCGAAATCTGGCGAGGCGAGCAGGGCCAGGGGCGTGCCTGGCAGGACCTTCTGGCCCACGTCGACCTTGATGGCCATGACACGGCCGGCAAAGGGCGGGTAGATGCGCTGCGTGCGTTCCTCGTTCCATACCAGTTTGGCCGGCAGTTCGATCGTCATGGCCTTGGCCGGGGTGGCGGCGCTCAGGGCCAGCAGGGCGAGTTGCGGGTGGCCGGCGGGAAAGCGCAGCTGGCGACCCTGCACGATCGGGGCCGGCGCCTGGGTGGGCGGGGCCGGCGTGTCTTTGCAGGCGCTCAGCCCCAGAGCCGACAGAAGGAGGACGGGAAGAAAACGGTTCAGCATGGTTCAACGGCGTCTTGATGGGCGGTATTCAGTGGGCAGAGGACGGGGGCGGTGCGGTCGAGGCGCTGGCCTCCGGCTGGGTGCGCAGCTGCCAGGCGCCGGCGGCCCGGGCATGGTCGGTGCGGGCTGCCAGGGCATCCAGCAAGGTGGCGCGCAGGGTGCGTCGCGTATCCAGCAGGTCGGTCAGCGACAGGGCGCCTTTGCTGTAGGCCAGTTCGGCGGCCGCGGCCACCTTGCGTGCGCGCGGCAGGATGTCCGTCTCGTACGTGCGGGCCCGTTGGGCGGTGTTGCGCACTTCCTCTTGCAGCCGCTGCAGGTCGGCGCGCGCCTGGCGGCGGGTTTTCTCCAGCGCGTCCTGGGCCTGGGCCAGCTGGGCGGTGGCGCGCGCGATCTCGCCCTGGTAGCTGTAGCCCCACTGCAGTGGCATCTGCATGCGCAGCTCGACCAGGGCGGTGGAGGTGCCGGGGTAATGGTCGTAGGAAGCACCCCAGGTGATGTCGGAGCGGCGCTGCGCCGTGCTGCTGTCGAGCGCCGCCTGCGCCGCCTGCAGCCGGGCCTGTGCGGCACGCACATCGGGACGTGCATCCACCAGGGTCTCCCACTGGCGTGCTTCGGCCAGGGGGACGCTCAGGGCCGGCCAGTCGGGCTGGACCTGCAGCTGCTCGGGCGGTGTGGGCAGGCCGGTGTACTGCCACAGCAGGAGGGCGGCGCGCTGGCGTTCCAGTTCGGCCAGCTGCCGGTCGGAGCGAGCGCGCTCGGCTTCGATCTCGATGCGGGCGGCATCCTGCGCTGCCAGATCACCCGCCTGCAGCCGTTTCTGCGCGGCGCTGGCGAGCTGGGCGGCGCTGCGCTCGATTTGCGCGATCTGGGTCAGGCGCTCCTGCGCGGCCAGCAGTTGATAGAAGCCGGCCTGGACGGCCAACTGCTGCTGGGTGCGGATGTCCTCCAGGTCGGCCTGGGCGGCGGCGGCGGCGCGTTCGGCGGTGAGGGTGCGCAGTTCGCGCTTGTTGCCGCGTTCCCAGGTCCAGTCCAGTCCGATCGACTTGTCGACGCGTTTTTCCGTCATGAAATTGCTGCCGCCACCGAGGCCGTGCTCCAGGTCCATCTGACTCAGTTTGGTCGTCAGGACCGGAAACGGCGCGCGGTCCGCGCTGACCACATCGGCGCGGGCGGCGGCCAGGGCATTGCGCGCCAGGGCGACGTCCAGGTTATTGCGGGCCGCCTGCAGGGCCTGTTCCAGGGTGAGTGCTGTGTTGGCGGGGGCCTGCGCCAGGGCGGGCAGCGCCAGCAGCAGGCTTGCCAGCAGAAAGAACTGTCGTATGCTCATGAACCGATTGTCGAAAGCACCGACTGACCACGGGCTGACTTCGCCCTTGGTGAAAACGCGTAGAACCTCCACCTTGCTGATGCCGCCGCCATGAGAATCCTGCTGGTCGAAGACGATGCCGTCCTGGGCGATGTCATGCTGCACAGCCTGAGCGATGCCGGCCATCGGGTGGACATTGCACCAACACTGGAGCAGGCCAGCCATTTCTGGCGTGTGCAGCCCTTTGACGCGGTTTTGCTCGACCTCAACCTGCCCGTCACCAGCCACCCGCTCAGCGAGATAGGCAGCGGGCTGACCGTGCTGCGTGAGGCGCGCGCCCGCGGCGACCGCACGCCGGTGCTGGTGCTCACCGCCCGCAACCGCACCGACGAGCGCGTTGCCGGGCTGGATGCCGGGGCCGACGATTACCTGGGCAAACCGTTTGAACTGGCCGAGGTCGAGGCGCGCTTGCGCGCCCTGGTGCGTCGTACCCAGGGCACGGATGACCTGGTCCTGGTCGGCCGTCTGGCGCTGGACCGCAAGGCGCGCCGCTTCTCCATGGGGGCCGTCCAGCTGGACCTGCCGGCGCGGGAGTTCGAGGTGTTGTGGGAGCTGATGACGCCGCCGGGCCGGGTGGTCAGCAAAGGCAGCTTGTCGGACAAGCTGTCCAGTTTTGACGAGGCGTTGGCCGACAACGCACTGGAAGCGTTCATTTCACGCCTGCGCAAGAAACTGGCCGGCAGCGGGGCCGGCATTCGCACCCTGCGCGGCCTGGGTTATGTGCTGGAACCGAAACCGGGAGAAGACCGCTGAACGCGCCGCCCGTTCTTCCTTCGCGTGAGGCGGTGTCGCGCAAGCCTTCGCTGCGCGCCCGGCTGGTGCGCCATGTGTTGCTGCCGCTGGGCCTGACCTGGCTGCTGGGCACGGGCGTGACGGTGGGGGTGGCCTATTACTTCGCGCAGAAGGCGTTTGACCGTGCCCTGCTGGATGACGCGCATGCGCTGGCGTCGCAGGTCCGTGTTGCGCCGGCCGGTTTGTCGCTGGAGCTGTCGACCGACGAGATGAGTGCGGTCTTGTTCGATCAGAGTGAATTGGTCTTTTTCGCAGTACTGCGGCCGGACGGCTCGGTGCTGGCGGGCCACCCGGGTCTGCATGCGCCGAGCCCGCAAGGCCAGGCACGCAGCCGTTTTTCCGAGATTTATTACCAGGGCCAGACCCTGCGCAGTGTGGTGCTGCGACGGCGCGAGCCGGCTCCCTTCGAGGTGGTGGTGGCGCAGACCATGGGCAGCCGCAACGCCCTGCTGCACAACGTGCTGCTGTATTCGGTGGTGCCGCAGGTGCTGCTGTTGCTCCTGCTGGCGGTCTGGTTACGTCGCATCATCGGCCAGGAGTTGCAGCCGCTGACCGAACTGCAGCGCTCGGTCGACCTGCGTGATGCGCTGGACCTGACGCCGGTGCCGGTGTCGGCCAGTTCCCGGGACATTGAGCATCTGGGCACCGCCATCAACGCCCTGCTGGCGCGTGTCAGCCACAGCATGCGGGCGCAGCGCGAATTTTCCGGCAATGTGGCACACGAGCTGCGCACGCCGCTGGCGGGCATTCGCGCCCTGACCGAATACGGGCTGGCGCAACAGGACCCGGTGCTGTGGCGTGAGCAGCTGCAACGCATCGGTGCCAGTGAGGCGCGTGCCAGTCGCCTGGTGGAGCAGTTGCTGGCGCTGGCGCTGGCGGAGGAGGCCGACGCAGGCGTGCAGACCGAGCCGGTGGCCTTGAACGATGTGGTGCATGAGACCGTGCTGCGCTACATGCCGCGCGCCGATGTGGCCGGGGTGGACCTCGGGGTGCAGGGGCTGGAGCAGCCGTTCAAGGTGGCGGGCAATGTGGCCTTGATCGAGGGCATCCTCGGCAACCTGATCGACAACGCCCTGCGCTACGGCCGCGCCCCGCAAGGCCAGGCCAGCGCGGTAACGGTGGTGCTGGCGCAACGGGAGGGCGAAGTACAGCTGTCGGTGATCGACAACGGCCCGGGTCTGACGCCGCAGGAGCGCAGCCATCTGGTACAGCGTGGTGTGCGTGGCATGCAGGCCGAGCGGCTGGGCCAGGGCGCCGGCCTGGGCCTGGCCATCGTGGCCAAATTCGCGGCCGTGCTGCAGGCCCGTTTCGAGTTGAGTGATGCACCCGGCGGCCCCGGCTTGTGCGCGACGGTGAGCTTCCGCGTCCTGGCGTCGGGTTAGTGGCCTAAAACTCGCTGTGCCAGCGCAGCGAGTAGACCTGCACCGGGCCCCGGTCCTGGTTGTAACCCGGGTTGCTGATGTGTTGCCAGCCTAAAGAGACGGCAGACTGCACCTTGCCGGCGCGGGTGCTCCACGCGGGCAGGGCCCAGCGGTACCAGGTTTCCAAAACACGTTCCGGTGCGTAGTTCAGCCCGCCATCGCCGAGGAAAAAGCCCTGGCCGCCGGCCTTCAGGTAATCGCGGTGCGGGCCGGAGATGTCATTGACCGCCAGCGCCACGCCCCAGCGGTCGGCGCCCCGGCCCCAGGCGGCGCCGGTGAACTGGCCGCCCACGGCGGTCTGCCGGTCGATCTCGGTGAAAGCATAAGTTTCCGTGCCGCCGTCGTTGGCGCTGACGCGCAGGAACAGGCCGGCGTCCTCAGCCAGCGGCGCCAGCAGGGTCAGGCCCCAGCCGGTCTTGCTCTGTTCGCGCCGCACCCGGCCCACATCAGGTGTGCCGCCCAGTGCCAGGGCCTCGCTGTAGCTGCCCATGACGGCCTGGTTGCGAAACCACAGCATGCTGGCGCGCAGGGGGCCGGCGGGCAGCTGCAGCGGCAGGTCGGATTCGATCTCCAACTGGTCGCCATAACGACGACCCAGGTCGCCGTCCAGCGCCAGGCCATTGGACTCGACCGGCACGGCTGCACGCGCCATGCGCACCGCCCAGGTCGGCGTGCTGTACTCAAGCAGCACGGCGTTGCTGTAGCCACGCGAGTCGGCGGCATAGTCCCAGGCACCGTGTGTCATGAAGGCCCAGTTGAAGAACTGGCTGCGCGGGTCCTTGGCGTAGGGGTTGGGGTCGAAGTAGTCGAGCAGCGAGTAATTGCCCACGACCAACGTCCAGCGTCGTGCCGTTGCACGCCCGCCCATGTCGTTGAAGCCGGCCTCGATGGTTTCGGTCTCGCCACCGGCGTTCCAGCGCTGCAGCAGAAACAGGCGGGCGCGGTAGGCATGAATATCGGGGCCCGAGGTGCGCGCCAGCTCGCCATTGGACAGGCCGCCGGCACCGGTCAGGCGCGACAGCGGTTCGCCCTTGGCGGCCTCCGGGTTCAGGTGCAGTTGGGCACCTTGCCATAAGCGCAGGCCGATGTCGGCGGTGGCGGTGAGCGAATAGGAGCGTTCTTCCAGCGGGCTCAGGCTGTTGGGCCCGCTGTAGCCCGCATGGAATGCGGGTTTGGCCTGCCAGACAAAGGTGGTCTGCGCGTGAAACGACAGGCGCTCGGTTTCTTCCGGTGTCTGGGCCGACACGGCAGCGCTCACGGCGGCGCACGCCAGGGTCAGGCACAGGTGGGTCCGGGTCATCCGGCGTTTGGGCGGGCAGGTGTTGGGCATGGGTCTGTCGAGCTTAGCGCACGGGTATGACAGCGCCGGGTCATACCGCTGGTTCATTCAGCAGGCGTTCATCGGGGGGGAGTAGAGTCAGAAAACGGCTGTCTCCGGAGCCGGATCATTTTAAGTTGCCTATGCTCTTTTCTGTCTGCCCTTCCCGTACCGCTTGGTGTGTCGCCTGTCTTCTCGCCGGACTCGCCGGTTCTGCGGCAGCGCAGGATGCCGCGAAGCTGATTCCCTGGAGCAGCAAGCTGGAGGCGGGTTCGGGCGTGAGCACGGTGGTTGTGCAACCCCCGTCGGCGGGTGCCGGTGCGGTGCTGCTGCAGGGCACGGTGGTGCTGCCGGCACAGCAAAGCGATGTGGTGAGCATGCCGGTGGCTGGTGTGGTGCAGGCCGTGCTGGTGGCACCGATGCAGACCGTGCGTGCCGGGCAGCCGGTGGCGCGCATCATGAGCCCGGAGCTGGCGTCATGGCAACGCGAGTGGCTGCTGGCCGAGACCCAGGCCCGGCTGGCGCAGGGCAAGTCGCAGCGTGACGAGCAGATGTTTGCGGATGGCATCGTCTCCGAACACCGCCGCAATGAGTCGCGTGCCCAGTACGAGATGGCGGCGCTGGCGGCACGCGAGCGCCGCCAGGCGCTGCGCCTGGCCGGCGTGGGCGAGGCCGCGCTGGCCCAGGCGTCCAAAACCGCCGGTCTGTCGCCGCAGTTGACGCTGGTGGCGCCGGTGGCCGGCACGGTGCTGGAGCAGATGGCCACCCCTGGCCAGCGCCTGGAAGCCGGCAGTCTGGTGGCGCACATCGCGCGTGCTGGCCGGCTGGCGATCGAATTGCAGGCGTCCCGCGAACAGGCCGAAGCCTTGCGCGTGGGCGATGCATTGGCGGTGGACGGCTGCAAGACGCCGGCGCGTATCACGGCCCTCTCGCCGCAGCTCAGCAGCGTGACGCAAGGCGTGCAGTTGCGTGCCGAACTGACCGGCCGCGAGGACTGCCTGCGTATCAACCAGTTTGTGCAGTTGCGCTGGCAGGGTAGCGCCGGTGCCGCCGCCGGGGCCTTGAGCGTGCCGGCCGCCGCCGTGCTGCAGCAGGGCGGCCGCCACTATGTGTTCGTGCGCCAGCCGCAGGGCTTTCGCGCCGTGGCCGTGACCACCGGCCCTGGCGGTGGCAGTGATGTGCTGATCACCTCCGGACTCAAGGCAGGAGACGAGGTGGCGGTCAAGGGCGTGGCGGCGATCAAGGGCGCCTGGCTCGGTCTGGGCGCAGAAGCCGGCGCGGGGCAGTGATGCTGGCGCGCCTGATCGCTTTTGCGCTGTCGCAGCGGCTGCTGGTGCTGGTGCTGACGCTGGGCCTGGTGGCTGCGGGCACGTTGGCGTTTCGCGACCTGCCGATCGACGCCTTTCCCGATGTGTCGACGACCCAGGTCAAGATCATTCTCAAGGCGCCCGGCATGACGCCGGCCGAGGTCGAGTCGCGCGTGGTGATTCCGATCGAGCAGGAGCTGCTGGGCCTGCCGCACCAGACCATGCTGCGCTCGCAAAGCAAGTACGCGATTGCCGACATCACGCTCGATTTCGCCGATGGCACCGACATCTACTGGGCGCGCCAGCAGGTGGGCGAGCGCCTGAGCGGCGTGATGGACCAGCTGCCGGCCGGTCTCTCAGGCGGCCTGGCGCCGATCACCACGCCGCTGGGCGAGATGTTCATGTTCACGATCGAGGGCGAGGCCACGCTGACCGAGAAGCGCACCCTGCTCGACACCGTGATCCGGCCGCAACTGCGCGGCATTCCCGGCGTCGCCGACATCAACTCGCTGGGCGGTCATGCCCGCGCCTTCGAGGTGGTGCCCGATGTGGCCGCGCTGGCCGCCCGCCGCGTTTCGCTGGAACAGGTGCAGGCCGCGTTGGCGGCCAACAACCGCAATGACGGCGCCGGCCGTCTGGCCAGTGGCGAGGAGTCGCTGCTGGTGCGCAGCGACGGCAGCATCCGCACGCTCGACGATGTGCGTGCCATTGCCGTGCTCGAGCGCAACGGCCAGGCGGTGCGCGTGGGCGACGTGGCCGAGGTGCGTATGGGCAGCCTGACGCGCTACGGCGCGGTGAGCCAGGACGGCCAACGGGAGACGGTGCAGGGCCTGGTGCTCGGCCTGCGTGGCGCCAATGCGCAGAGGGTGGTGCGCGACGTCAAGGCCCGGCTGGATGCCATTGGCAAGACCTTGCCACCCGGCATCACGATCAAACCGTTTTATGACCGCGGCAACCTGGTGGAGCGCGCGGTGAACACGGTGGCCAAGGCCTTGGCCGAGGCCATCGTGCTGGTGCTGGTGCTGTTGCTGCTGTTCCTGGGCAATCTGCGCGCGGCGCTGGTGGTGGCGCTGATCCTGCCGCTGTCCGCGTTGGGCACCTTCATCCTGATGCAGCAGTTCCATCTCTCGGCCAACCTGATGTCGCTTGGTGGTCTGGCGATCGCCATCGGCATGCTGGTCGATGCGGCGGTGGTGGTGGTGGAAAACCTGCAGGCACGGCCCTCGGCCTCCGGCCGGCTGCAGCTGCATGACGTGTTCCGCGCCGTGCAGGAAGTGGCGCTGCCGGTGACCGCGGGCATGGTCATCATCATGATGGTGTTTGTGCCGCTGCTGACGCTGCAGGGCCTGGAGGGCAAGATGTTTGCGCCGGTGGCCGTCACCATCGTGTTCGCGCTGCTGACTTCCCTGCTGCTGTCGCTCACCGTCATTCCGGTGCTGGCCTCGTTTTTTCTGAAGGGCGGCCACCATGCCGTGCCACGGCTGGTGCTCTGGCTGGAGCGCAATTATTCACGTGTGCTGCACTGGGCCCTGGATCACGCCCGGCTGGTGGTGGGGGCCTCGCTGGCGCTGCTGGCGCTGGCCGTGGTGTTGTACACGCTGGTGGGCAAGTCCTTCATGCCGTCGATGGACGAGGGTGATGCCATCGTGCAGGTCGAGAAGCTGCCGTCCATCAACCTGGAGACCTCGGTGGCGATGGATCAGGCGCTGCAACGCCGTGTGTTGGCGGCGGTGCCGGAGGTCAGCAGCATCGTGGCCCGGGTCGGCGCCGATGAGCTGGGGCTGGACCCGATGGGCCTGAACGAGACCGACACCTTTCTGGTTCTCAAGCCCAAGGCCGAATGGCGCTTCGACAGCAAGGAGGCGGTGCTGGATGAGGTGCGCAAGGTGGGCGCCGAGTTTGCCGGCATCAACCTGAGCTTCACCCAGCCGATCGAGATGCGCACCGCCGAGATGCTGTCCGGCGTGCGCGGCGACGTGGCGGTCAAGATCTTCGGCAGCGACCCGCAGGTGCTGAACCAGCTGGCCGAGCAGATGGTCAAGCTGCTCTCGGGCATTGCCGGCAGCGAGGACGTGATCACCGTGAAAAATGAGGGTGTGCAGTATTTCCGCGTGGTCATCGACCGCGTGGCTGCCGGCCGGCTGGGCCTGTCGGTGGAGCAGATCCAGAACGACCTGCGCACGCTGGTGGAAGGTCAGCCGGTCGGCACGGTGCTGGTCGATGCCCGCCGGGTGCCCCTGCTGCTGCGCGGCGCGGCGTCGACGCAGATGACGCCGGCCACCTTTGCGCAATTGCGCCTGCCGCTGGCCGACGGCCAGGCCATTCCGCTGAGCCACGTGGCCACGCTGGAAGTGGTCGATGGCCCGGTGAAGATCGAGCGCGAGAACTCCTCACGCATGGCGGTGGTGCGGACCAATGTGCGCGACCGCGACCTGGTGGGTTTCGTCGACGAAGCCAAGGCCGCGGTGGCGAAGAACATCACCTTGCCGCCGGGGGTGCATGTCACCTGGGGCGGCCAGTTCGAGAACCAGCAGCGCGCCGCGGCGCGTCTGGCCCTGGTGATCCCGGTGGTGCTGGCCCTGATCGTGCTGTTGCTGTTCGCCACCCTGGGCACACTGCGCCAGGCGCTGCTGGTGTTTGCCAACATTCCGTTTGCCTTGGTGGGCGGTGTGGTGGCGTTGGCGGTGTCGGGAGAGTACCTGTCGGTGCCGGCCTCGGTGGGTTTCATTGCGCTGATGGGCATTGCCGTGTTGAACGGTCTGGTGCTGGTGACGCACTTCAACCAGTTGTTGGCACGCGGCATGGCGCTGGAAGAGGTGGTGCACCAGGGTGCGCTGCGCCGCCTGCGCCCGGTGCTGATGACGGCCAGCATCACGGCCCTCGGTCTGGTACCGCTGCTGCTGGCCACCGGGCCGGGTTCTGAAATCCAGCGTCCGCTGGCGGTGGTGGTGATCGGCGGCCTGTTCAGTGCCACCGCGCTGACGCTGCTGTTGTTGCCCATTCTGTTCCGTCGCTTTGGCGTGGCGAAGACATCATGACCCAAGATCCCAACCTATCAGCCGAAAACCCCTGGGCGGCGGGCATGGATTGCCTGCTGACCTTGGCGCTGCCCCTGGCGCTTGAAGAAGAAATGCTCGACCTGTTGCGACAGCAGCAGGATCTGGTGCCCGGGTTTTCCGTGACCCAGGGCCATGGCATTGGGGGCCATGCGCCACTGACGACGGCGATGGAGCAGGTCCAGGGGCGCGCGCGCCGGGTGTTCGTGCACATGGTCATGCGCAGCGGCGATGTGGCGCCGCTGGTGGCGCGCTTGCGCGAGGTGCTGCAGTCGCCCCAGGTGTTTTATTGGGCGGTGCCCTTGCAGGCGTTCGGGAGGCTGGCATGAAACGCTTGAACGCGAGTCGTCTGGCACTCGGCGCCCTGATCTGCAGTCTGGCCTTTGGCGCTTTGGCCAATGAGGCCGATGCGCTGGTGGCACGGTTGTCTTTGCCGCAGGTGAACCCGACGCGCGAGGTGATCTCCGCCTTGCCGCAGGTGCAGGCCGCCCGTGCCGGCATGGCGGTGGCGCAGGCGCGCAGCCAGCAGCTGGCCGCCGGTGTCCATGAATGGAACCTCAAGCTGGGTGCCCAGCGCCGCAAGGAAACCGCCGGGCCGGACTATGCCGAAAGCGATCTGGCGCTGGAGCGCAGCATCCGCTGGGGTGGCAAGGCCCAGACCGACCGCGATCTTGGCGATGCCGGCGTGGCGGCCGGTCAGTCGGCTTATGCCGATGTCTGGCACGAGGCCGTGCGCAGCCTGGTCGCCGCCTGGTACAGCTGGCAGCGCGAACGCAGCACCGCCGCCGTGCTGACGCAACAGGCCGCGCTGGCACAGGAGCAGCTGCAGGTGGCGGCACGCCGTGTCAAGGCTGGTGATGCGCCGCGCATGGACCAGATGATGGCGCAGGCCGAGCAGGACCGGACGCAGGCGGCCGAGCAACTGGCGCTGGCACGCGAGCAGATGCAGCGTCAGGAATTGCAAAAGCGTTTTCCCGGTCTGGCGCTTGAGACCGGACCGCAGGCCACCATCGCGGACGCCCCGTCCTTGCCCGGCACGTCACAAGACTGGTTGCAACGCATCGTGGGTGACAACCACGAGATCGAACTGGCCGAGGCCGAGTTGCGCCAGGCGCGCTTGCGCAGTGAACGCGCCCGGCTCGACACCCGTCCTGACCCGCTGTTGGGGGTGCGCGCGGCGCGCGAACGCAGCGGCCAGGAGAACATCGTCGGGGTTTATGTGTCGATCCCGCTGCCCGGCGCCTACCGCGAGGGTGAGCAGCGTGCCACGCTGGCGCTGGCCGATGCCGCCGAGCAACGGCTGGCCCAGACGCGTCAACGGGTCGAGGCGGCGGCGCAGCGCGCCGTGTTGCAGGCCGCGAATACCGTGGCCGTGGCGCAGCGCCAGGCGGCGGTGCAGCAGGCCATGGCCCGTGTGGCGCAGTTGGCCGGCAAGGCCTACAGCCTGGGCGAAGTGACGCTGACCGAGGCCCTGCAGGCGCGCCGCGCGGCACTGGATGCCGCGCTGGCCGCTGAAGCCGCGCGCTGGGATGCCCAGGAGGCCGTGGCCCGTGTGCTGGTTGATGCGCACCGGCTGTGGGCCGCCGAGGAGGGCGGCCACTGAGTCGCGTGCCTGATCAGGCCAATGCCGGGTAGTCGGTGTAACCCTTTTCGCCACCGCCGTAGAGCGTGGCGCGGTTCACCTCGTTGAACGGACCGCCTTCGCGCAGCCGGCGCACCAGGTCTGGGTTGGCGATGAAGGGCCGGCCATAGGCCACCAGGTCGGCACCCTGGGCCAGCGACTGATCCGCCAGCGGGCGGTCATAACCGTTGTTCACCATCCAGGCGGCCTTGCCGCCGGCGGCGCGGTAGGCCGCTTGCAGTGCAGCGTAATTGAACGGCGTGTCGCCTTGCTGGTGGTCGCGCGGGCCCCCGGTGGCGCCTTCGATGATGTGCACATAGGCCAGGTCCAGTGGGGCCAGTTCGCGTACCACGTGCTCGAACAGCGGTTGCGGCTTCGGGTCGCTGGCGTCGTTGGCCGGTGTCACGGGCGAAAGGCGCAGGCCGGTGCGCTGGGCGCCGATCTCCTCGCAAACGGCCTGCATCACTTCGAGCAGCAGGCGGGCGCGGTTTTCGATCGAGCCACCGTAGGCATCGCTGCGCTGGTTGGAGCCTGAGCGCAGGAACTGGTCGAGCAGGTAGCCGTTGGCACCGTGCACTTCCACACCGTCGAAGCCGGCAGCGATGGCGTTGCGTGCCGCACGGCGGTAGTCGTTGATGATGCCGGGCAGCTCAGTGAGTTCGAGCGCGCGCGGCGCCGAGGTCTCGACGAAGATCGGCGCGCCGTTCTTGATCAACACGGTCTTGGTCTTGGCCGTGATGGCCGAGGGCGCCACCGGCGCTTGGCCGTTTGGCTGCAGTTCGGTGTGCGAGACGCGGCCCACATGCCAGAGCTGCATCACGATCTTGCCGCCGGCGGCATGCACGGCGTCGGTGATGGGCTTCCAGCGGGCGACCTGCTCGTCGCTCCAGATGCCGGGCACATCGGCATAACCCTGGCCCTGGTGGCTGATGGCGGTGGCCTCGGTGATGATGAGGCCGGCCGAGGCGCGCTGGGTGTAGTAGGTGGCCATCAAGGCGTTGGGCAGGGCGCCCGGGGCGCGGTTGCGCGTGAGCGGTGCCATGACGATGCGGTTGGACAAGGACAGGGCACCGGCCTGGACGGGATCAAACAGGGAGCTCATGGGAACTTTCTTTCACGGGAAGATGGAACACGGCATAGCCTACGGATTTGGCGAAGCCCTTGCCCGTGACAGGCTGCTGTCTTTGTGACAGGTGCCGAGAACGGAGGACGCGGCTTTCCCGCAGAATGCTGGACATCATGTCGCGCCATTCGCCGCTTTCTCAAGCCTCCCCCCTGTCGCTCATGGGACTGGCGCTGGCGCTTTCGCTCGCTGCCGCCGTCTCGCTGGGCATCACGCGTTTTGCCTATGGCCTGCTGTTGCCGGTGATGCGCGCCGATCTGGGCTGGAGCTACACCCTGGCCGGCGCCATGAACACCGCCAATGCCCTGGGTTACCTGCTGGGTGCCCTGGCCACGCCCCGGTTGATGCAGCGCCTCGGTGCGGTGACGCTGTTGCTGGGCGGCGCCTTGCTGGCCAGCCTGTTCATGGGGCTGAGCGGGTTCTTCACCAGCGCGGCACCGCTCCTGCTGCAGCGCCTGCTGGCAGGGGTGGCGAGTGCCTTCATCTTCATTGCTGGCGGCTTGCTGGCGGCGCGCATGGGCGCTTTGCAGCCGCAACGCGGCGGCCTGCTGCTGGGTCTGTATTACGGTGGCACCGGCTGGGGCATCACGCTGTCGGCGCTCGGCGTGCCGCTGGTGCTGGGCGCTGCGGCCGGAGTGCCGCATGGCTGGGTCTGGGCCTGGTGGGCACTGGCGGCGGTCTGCTGTGCCGCCACGGCGGCCTTGTGGTGGCCGGCGAGCCGCTTGCGCCAGCTCGGTGCTGCGCCAGCCGCCGGGCCTGCTGCGCCGGCGACCGCATTCCACTGGCGCCCGCTGGGCTACGCCTTGGCCGGTTACGGGCTGTTCGGTGTCGGCTACATCGGCTACATGACGTTTGTGATTGCACTGCTGCGCGAGCAGGGCGTAGCGCCGGGTGCCATCACGGGGTTTTATGCGCTGCTCGGGCTGGCAGTGGTGGTTTCGGCACGGCTGTGGGCCGGGCTGCTGGACCGCTACCGTGGTGGCCAGGCGCTGGCGATTCTCAATACCCTGCTCGGCGTGGCCACCCTCCTGCCGGCGCTCACCTCGTCCTGGGGCGTGGTGCTGGTCTCCGGCCTGTTGTTCGGTGGCGTGTTCCTGTCGGTGGTGGCGTCCACCACGGCGCTGGTGCGGCACAACCTGCCGGCCGAGCAGTGGGCGGCCGGCATCAGCGCCTTCACCATTGTGTTTGCTGCGGGCCAGATTGTCGGCCCCACCATCGTGGGCTGGATTGCCGACGGCCCCGGCGGCCTGAGCCGTGGCCTGGTGTTTTCGGCGCTGGCCCTGTGGCTGGGGGCGTTGCTGGCCTGGCGCCAGCGTCCGCTGACGGCCTGACATGCTGTGCACAATGCCGGCATGAAACGCGTTATCAAAGGGGTTGGGATCGCACTGCTGGTGCTGTTGTTGTTGCTGACAAGCGGCGTGCTGGTCTTGCAGCGCTGGCTTGGCACCGACGATTTCCGTCAGCGCATGGAACAGCAAGCCGCTGCGGCGCTCGGGGTGGGGGTGGCGCTGGGCCATCTCGATGTGGCACTGTGGCCGCTACCGGCCGTGGCCGTGGAGCGCATCACGGTGCAGACCCAGCCGGCATTGACGGTGGAGCGCGTCGAGGTGCGGCCGGTCTGGGCCGATCTGTTGCAGGGGCGGGTGGCACCGGCGACGCTCGTTGTGCGCCGTGCCGTGCTGCCGCAGCCGGGTCTGGATGCCTTGGTGCTGGCGCTGCAGAAAAAGAAGCGCGACCGCCAGGAGGCGGGCGATCTGCCTTTGCAGTTCCTGCCGCGGCGCACCGTGCTCGACGGCCTGACCTGGATCGATGCCAAGGGGGCGGCCATCACGCTGCAGGCCGAAGCGACCCTGAGCCCCGATGTCTGGCCGCAGCAGCTCGAGGCGCAGATCGTGCAGGGGCGGTTGCAGGGCAGCAAGCTGGTCTTGCAACGTGAAGCGCAGGCCCTGGCCTGGGGTGTGGTCTTGCAGGTGGCCGGTGGCACGGTCAAGGGGCGCATCGAGCTGGAGCCCGCCAAGGAAGTGGGCGCTGAATTCGCCCTCAAGGGCCAGTTGCAGACACGTGAGGTGGACCTGTCACGCCTGACGGCGCCCGAACCAACCCCGAAATCGCAAGCCGCGCAGCCGCTCAGCGGCCGGCTGGAAGCCAGTACCCGCCTGAGTGCCCGTACCCGCAAGCCCGGTTCGTTGCCGGAGGTGCTGCAGACCCAGTCCACCTTCACCGTGCGCCAGGCAGTGGTGCATGGCATCGACCTGGCCCGTGCGGTGAAGACCGTGGGCATGAGCCGCGGCGGCGAGACACCGCTCGATACCTTGGCCGGTCAGGTGCGCACGCAGGGCCGGGCGATCGAACTCAGCAACCTGGTGGCCAGCTCGGGGGTACTCAGTGCCACCGGTCAGGTGGCAGTGGCGCCGAGCCAGGCCTTGAGCGGGCGCATCAGCGTGGAGCTCGGCGGGGCGGTGGGTGTGCCGCTGGCGCTGGGCGGCACGGTGAGCGATCCGCAGGTGACGCTGACGCGTGGCGCCATGATCGGTGCAGCCATCGGGACGGTGCTCATGCCCGGCGTCGGCACCGGTGCCGGAGCCAGCCTGGGCGACAAGGCGAGCGAGGGTTTCAAGAAGCTTTTTGGCAAGTAGCCCTCGTCCTTGCTGCGCCATTAGCTATTAAAACAATAGCGATCGTGAGGCTCAGGTCTTGTAGTCCGGGTCCATGCGGTCGAGTTTGCGCAGCAGCGCCGGCCAGGCCAGGTTGGCGCCCTGGCCCACCGTGACGGTCTTCATGGCGGTGGCCACACCGGTGAGGATCTGCGGGTTGACGTAGACCAGTTCACCGCCGGCCTGGGCGTCGAGCTGGATGCGGCAGGTGGCCTCGAAGATGTACATGTTGAGAAACGCGTCGGCAATCGTCCGGCCCACGGTCAGCAGCCCATGGTTGCGCAGCATCAGGTAGTTGGCACGGCCCAGATCGGCTTGCAGGCGCGGTTTCTCGTCGTCGCGCAGGGCGACGCCTTCGTAGTCATGGTAGGCCAGTGAACCGAGCACGAAGGTGGACTGCTGGCTGATCGGCAGCACGCCGCACTTCTGCGCGCTCACCGCCACGCCGGCGCGCGAGTGGGTGTGCAGCACGCAGCCGGCGTCCTCGCGCGCGGCGTGAATGGCGCTGTGGATGACAAAACCGGCCGGGTTGACCGGAAACGGTGAGTCGCTGAGCTTGTTGCAGTCCTGGTCGACCTTGACCAGGCTGGAGGCGGTGATCTCGTCGAACATCAGGCCGTAGGGGTTGATGAGGAAGTGGTGCTCCGGCCCCGGGATGCGGGCGCTGATGTGGGTGAACACCAGATCGCTCCAGCCGTAGGCGGCCACCAGACGGTAGGCGGCGGCGAGGTCGCAGCGCAGCTGCCATTCCTCGGCGCTGACGACGTCTTTCAATGAGGGGATGTGCATGGTGTTGTCTCCGGCGGATCTTGTTGGAATGATCCGCTACTGTTCACCAAGCCAGCGCAAAGATTAATGCGGCTGCAGTCGCGTCTGGGACGCCTGGCTGTGCTGGCGGAACTCGCTCGGGCTCATGCCGGTGTGTTCGCGAAAGACGCGGCTGAAGTGCGACGGGTTGTTGAAGCCCCAGGACAGCGCGATCTCGGTGATCGGGCGGGTTTGTGCCATCGGGTGCTGCAGTTCGCGCAGGCAGGCCTCCAGCCGCAGGTGCTGGATGTAGCTGGCCAGCGTCTGGTCTTCTTCGGCGAAGGCGTTGTAGAGGTGGCGCTTGCTGCAGTTCAGCGCATGGGCGATCTGGTCCACCGTCAGCTCGGGGTCGCGCAGGTGCAGCGCGACGTAACCACGGATGCGGTCTTTCAAGGCCTCGCGTTGCGTCAGCGCCGTCTCCTGGCCCGAGAGCTCGATCAGGGACAGGCGCACCAGCTGGGCGATCAGCTCGCCGGCGCCGCGTGCGGCGTCGGCACTCATGTGCGGCAGTTCCTGGAAGGTGCTGCGCATGGTGGTCAGCGCCACGCGCGCGATGCCGCTGGCGCCACCGACCGGGCGTGCCATCAGGGTCTCCAGCCGCAGGCCGCGCTCGATCATCTGTGCTTTCGG
The DNA here is from genome assembly GCA_030680575.1 of Hylemonella sp. Taxonomy (GTDB): domain Bacteria; phylum Pseudomonadota; class Gammaproteobacteria; order Burkholderiales; family Burkholderiaceae_C; genus Hylemonella. The sequence continues at coordinate 78,553 of JAUXVI010000053.1, read as the reverse complement.
CAGCATGACGATCAGGTGCTCGACCCGCTCCGGGTTGGCCACGGCGTAGCTGCCGGTGGTGTCGTAGATGGTCCAGGCGCCGGGGGCGACCCAGGCCTGGCGCCCCATCTGCTCAACGCCGGCACGGCCTTTCATCGGCGCCACGATCTTGAGGTAACCCTCTTCGCTGGCGCGCACCATGTCCTGCGTGCGCACCACGCGGTGGCGGTTGGCTTCGAGCTTGGTGAGGATGATGTCGCCGGCGCGCGCCGAGGCCATGTGGCCGTCGAAGTCGGTGTCGCCGTAGAGGTCGGACTCCAGACCGCCGAAATGTTTCCAGATCCACTCGCACCAGACCGGCGCGCGTTCGCGCGGCGCGAAATCGTCCGTGCTGACGGCGGTGGTCGCGGTCATGCGGGGCTCCGGGGCCGGGCTTGGCAATCCATGGTCTCGTGATTATGGGCGCAGGGCCGAATCCCGCGGGTGTGCGGGGACAAGGGTTAACCCCGATGTCCTTGCATGAACCGTCAACTACTTTGTGCACGTTCAGCAAAGCCAGTTCGCGCAAGCTTTTCTAGCATTGGCTGTTCGGTTCCTGCGAGTTCACTCACAACTGGAGACAACATGATTCAAAAAACCAAACGTACCCTGCTCAAGGGCGCTGCCGCCACCGTGGGTGCGGCCGCGTTTGCGCCCCAGCTGCTGGCCCAGCAAAAACCTGTTCGTATCGGTTATGCCATCGCCCGTACCGGTCCGTGGACCGGCGGGGCCCAGGTCAGCCAGGAGCCGAACTATCTGTTGTGGGCCGAGCAGCAGAACGCCGCCGGCGGCCTGGACGTCAAAGGTGTGCGCCGTCCGATCGAGCTGATCAGCTCCGATGACCGCAGCGACATCGAAACCTGCGTGCGCTCCTATGAAAAACTGATGGGCTCCGACAAGGTCGACCTGGTGCTGGCGCCCTGGGGCTCCAACGCCAACTTCGCGGTCGCGCCCTTGGCCAACCGTTTCGGTTATCCCTTCCTGGCGCCGACAGCCCTGTCCAAGCGCCTGATCGAGATGAAGTTGCCCTACTTCTTCCTGATGCTGCAGCAACCCAAGCCGATGTGCGAGGCGCTGGTGGACATGCTCAAGGCCAATGGCGTCAAGAGCATTGCCGTGGTGTATGTCGATGACCTGTTCGGTCTGGAAAACTTTGCCGCGCTCAAGGTGGCGTTGCAGGGCACCGGCATCACCATGGTGGAAGACAAGAGTTATCCCGGTGGCGTCAAGGATCTGTCACCCGTGCTGCGCTCCATCAAGGACAAGAACCCCGATGCCTTCATCGGCTTCACCTACCCGCCCGACACCATCCTGGCCAGCAAGCAGGCCAAGGAAATCGGCTTCAACCCGAAGTTCTTCTACGCCTCGGTCGGCACCGCCTTCCAGCTCTACCGCAACGTCATGACGCCGGCCGGCGCCGAAGGCGTGCTGGGCATGGGTTCCTGGAACAGCAAGACCAGCCCGGGTGCCAAGGCCTACTTCGACGCCCACACCAAGAAGTTCGGCGGCAAGGAACCCGACCGCTGGGCCAGCGGCGCCACCTGGGCTGGGCTGGAAATCCTGACCAACGCCGTCAAGGCGCAGGGCCTGGACCGCAAGGCGATCCGTGACTTTATTGCCAACACCACCCACAAGACAATCCTGGGCGACATCAAGTTTGTCGGCAGCGAAAACGTGGGCACCCCGGGCACCGTGGGTCAGTGGCAGAAGGGCGAGTTCGAAGTCGTGTGGCCGCAGAAGGTCGCCACCGCGAAGCTGGCGCCGAAGCCGAATTGGTAAAGCCCCCCTGAGTCGGCCTGACGGCCGCCTTCCCCCTAGGGGGACGCCGCCAGCGGCCCGGCACAGCCGGTTCCGCGGCGGCCCCCGACGATGGCCTTTGCTGGTGTCGCGGGCTCTCTCTTTTCCAACGCTCTTATGTCAATCACTGCCTGGCTAGAACTCATTGCCTCCGGTCTCATCACTGGGGGTATTTACGCGCTCGTCGCACTGGGGTTGAACCTCCAGTACGGCCTGATGCGCATCCTCAACATCGCGCACGGTGAGTTCCTCATGGTGGGCGCCTACCTGACCTGGCTGGTGCAGACGCAGTTCGGCTTGTCGCCGCTGCTGATGGTGCCGGTGGCCTTTGTCGTGCTGATGGTGCTCGGCGTCGCCGTTCACTTTCTGTGCTTCCGCCGCCTGACCGCCACCTCGCCGAACCTCGATGTCTTCGAGGCGCGTGGTCTGATGGTCGCCTTCGGCCTGATGTTCCTGGTGCAGAACTTCGTGTCCTGGATGTGGGGTGGCGATCTGCGCGGTTACGACTACCTGACCGAGCCGGTGAAGTTCGGCGAGGTGCAGTTCGCCGCCAACAAGCTGCTGGTCTTTTTCCTGGCCCTGGTTTTTGCCGGCGCGCTCATCGTGCTGCTGCGCATGACACTGCTGGGCAAGGGCGTGCGCGCGCTGATGCAGTCGGCCATCGGCGCGCAGCTCATGGGCATCGACACCAAACGCCTGCACCCGCTGATGTTCGGTATCGGCCTGGGGCTGTCGGGCATTGCCGGCGCGCTCTTGTCCATGGCCTACACCATCACACCTTACATGGGCCAGCCCTACACCGTGACGGCGCTGATCGTCATCACGCTGGGCGGCTTCGGCAGCATGGGCGGCGCGCTGATCGGCGGCCTGTTCCTGGGCGTGATCGAGGCGCTGGGCATGCATTTCACCAACCCCTCGCTCAAGGCCCTGCTGTCCTACGTGGTGTTCATCGCCGTGTTGCTGCTGCGTCCCGAAGGTCTGTTCACCCGCAAAAGCCGTAAAGCATGAACTCCCGTCAATTCCTCATCCGCGACCTGCTGGTGCTGCTGGCCTTCACCGGCTGGGCGCTGGCCCTGCCGGCTTACGCCAGCGAGTTCGTCGTTTCCATGGCGCTGACCTGCCTGATGTACGTGGCCCTGTCTTCCAGCTGGGGCCTGTTCTGCGGCAGCACGCGTTATCTGTCACTGGCCACCTCGGCCTTCTTCGGCATCGGTGCCTACACCACCGCCATCCTGCTGGGCCAGTTCGGCTGGGTCGAGACCATCCTGATCGGCGCCGGCATTGCCGTTGTCGTGGCCGTGGTCATGGGCGCGGCGGTGCTGCACCTGCGAGGCACCTACTTCGCTGTGCTGACCTTCGGCATGACCGAGCTGATCCTGCATGCCGTGACCTATTTCGAGAAGTCGGTCACCGGCACGGTGGGCCGGGTGCTGACCGTGGTGCCCGAGCGCGACACCATCTACCTGACCGTGCTCGCCATTGCGGTGCTGGCGGTGGCGGTGTCCATCGTGGTGCGGCGTACCCGTTTCGGCCTGGCCCTGATGGGCATCGGTGCCGACGAGCAGCGCGCCCAGACCCTGGGGGTCAACACCCGCCTGGTCAAGATTGCCGGCTTTGCCATCACGGCCGCCTTTGCCGGCGCGGTGGGTGCGGCCATGGCGGTGCGCTGGACCTACATCGACCCGCACACCGTGTTCAACCCCTTCATCGGTTTCCAGACCGTGCTGATCACCCTGATCGGCGGCGTGCTCACGCTGTGGGGGCCGTTGCTGGCCGCCATCATCTTCAGCGTGCTGGCCGAGTCGCTGCGCCTGCAGTTCCCGCAGATCTACCTGATGTCGCTGGGCCTGCTGCTCATCCTGTGCGTGCTCTACCTGCCCGGTGGCCTGGCCTCGCTGCGCTGGGAGACCTTCAAGGGCTGGTGGAACGACAGCCGCGACTGGGCGCGCGACCTCAAGCGCGACCTCAGCGGCGAGAAGGAACGTGAGAAGCAACGCCTGAAGCGGCGCGAGAAGGAGTCGCACTTTGTCTGAGCAAGCCATTCCCCTGCTGGAGGCGCACGAGGTGACGGTGCGCTTCGGCGGTCTGACCGCGGTGGATGCCGTCAGCGCGAGTTTTGCGCCCGGCGAACTGGTCGGCATCATCGGCCCCAACGGCGCCGGCAAGACCACCTTCTTCAACGCCATCTCTGGTGTCATCGCGCCCACCTCCGGCCGCCTGGTCGCGCAAGGGCGCAACCTCACCGGGCGCGGTCCGCATCGGTTTGCCGCGCATGGCGTGGCGCGCACCTTCCAGACGCCGCGTGTGTTCCCTGACATGCCGGTTGTGGCCAACATCGAGTTCGGCCTCAAGTTCGCCGGCCGGCGCCGCCGCAAGTACGTGTTCTGGGGTGACGAGGTAGGCGTGCCCTGGGCGCTGCGCGACGCGACCAGCATCCTGTCGCTGATCGGCCTCTCCAACCAGGCCAACTTGCCGGCCGCGGCCATCACCCCGTCTCAGCAGCGTCTGCTGGAGATCGGCATGGCCTTGGCCACGCGCCCCAAGCTGTTGCTGCTCGATGAAGTGGCCGCCGGCCTGACCGAGGCCGAGATCGAGGAGATGGCGCGCCTGATCCGCCGTCTGCGCGACGAACTGGACCTGACGGTGATCTGGATCGAACACGCGGTGACCACGCTGCTGCGCCATGTGGAGCGCGTCATCGTGCTGCACCAGGGCCGCAAGATCGCCGACGACACGCCGGCGCAAGTGGTGCGCAACCCCGAGGTGATCGAAGCCTACCTGGGCGATGAAATGGCGGAGCCCGCGACGGAAGACGATGAGGTGACGGCATGATGTGGTACCGCGATACCCCCTTTGTGCTGGGGGATGAAAAGCATGCCCACCTGCAGGTGCGGGCCTTAAGTGCCGGCTACGGCCTGTTCCTGGTGCTGCGCGACCTGCGTTTCGAGGTCAAGCCGGGCCTGACCGTGATCCTCGGCCCGAACGGCGCCGGCAAGACCACGCTGCTCAAGGCGCTAATGGGCCTGATTCCGCGCCAGGGCATGGTGTTGCTCGATGGTGAGGATCTGCCCGAGAAGACGCACGAGATCGTGCGCAGCGGCATGACGCTGGTGGCCGAAGGCCGCCAGCTGTTTCCGCAGATGAGCGTGCTGGAGAACCTGGAGCTGGGGGGCTGGCTCATTGGCCGCGCCGAACGCGAGCGCCGGATGGAACAGGTTCTGAACGATTTCCCCAGGCTGCGTGAACGCATTCACCAGCTGGCCGGCACCATGAGTGGTGGCGAGCAGCAGATGGTGGCGGTGGCGCGCGCCATGATGAGCGCGCCACGCCTGCTCATGCTGGACGAGCCCTCGCTCGGCCTGGCGCCCAAGATGGTGGACGAGCTGCTGGCGATGGCGCGCCGCATTGCCGACAACGGCACCACCGTGCTGATGGTGGAGCAGAACGTGAAGAAGGCACTGGCCGTGGCGGACCGGGGGTATGTGCTGGAGCGCGGCACGCTGGTGGCCAGCGGCCCGGCCCGGCTGCTGGAGCGCTCCAACGTCGTCCGCGAAGCCTATCTGGGTGCGGATGCGGCCGATACGACCACCGCGGCCGATGCCGTACAGCGCCGCCGCAAGACCACCCCCGTTTGAACGATTTATTTTGTGAAGGAGATTTCTCATGTCTGATCTATCCATGCTCATCAACGGCCTGAAAGTCACGGCCGAACGCGGTGCCACCTTCGAGCGGCGCAACCCGCTTGACGGCAGCGTCGCCACGCGCGCACCCGCCGCTTCCCCGGCGGATGCGGTGATGGCGGCGGATGCCGCCGCCGAAGCCTTCAAGACCTGGAGCCAGACCGGCCCGACTGAGCGCCGCATGCTGCTGCTCAAGGCCGCCGACGCACTCGAAGCGAAGACACCCCAGTTCATCGAGGCCGTGGGCGCCGAGACCGGTGGCACCGGCATGTGGGCCGGCTTCAACGTCATGCTGGCTGCCGGCATGCTGCGCGAGGCCGCTGCGCTGACCACCCAGGTGGCGGGCGAGGTGATCCCCTCCGACGTGCCGGGCTCGCTGGCCATGGGCGTGCGCCAGCCGGCCGGCGTGGTGCTCGGCATCGCACCCTGGAACGCGCCCATCATCCTGGCGGTGCGCGCGGTCGCCACGCCGCTGGCCTGCGGCAACACCGTGATCCTGAAAGGTTCGGAGAACTGCCCGCGTACCCATCAGCTCATCATCGAAGCCTTCATGGATGCCGGTTTCCCGCCCGGCGTGGTGAACTACGTCACCAATGCGCCGGCTGATGCTGGCGCAGTGGTGGAAGCCATGGTGGCGCACCCGGCGGTGCGCCGCGTGAACTTCACCGGCTCCACCAAGGTGGGCAAGATCATCGCCATGACCTGCGCCAAGTACCTGAAGCCGGTGGTGCTGGAGCTCGGCGGCAAGGCGCCGATGGTGATCCTGGACGATGCCGATATCGATGACGCTGTCAACGGTGCGGCTTTTGGTTGTTTTGCCAACAGCGGGCAGATCTGCATGTCGACCGAGCGCATCATCGTCGACCAGAAGATCGCCGACGAGTTCGTCAAGCGTTTCGTCAACAAGGCCAAGAATCTGCCGCTGGGCGACCCGCGCAAGCCCGAGCCGGTGGTGCTGGGTTCGGTGATCGGCATGAGCACGGTGGAGCATTGCAATGCGCTGATCGACGATGCCCTGGCCAAGGGTGCCAAACTGGTCTGCGGTGAAAAGGCCACCAGCACGCTGATGCCCGCCACCATCCTCGACCACGTCACCCCGGCCATGAAGATCTACTATGAAGAGACCTTCGGCCCGGTCAAGGCCATCGTGCGCGTGAGCGGCGTGGAAGAAGCCGTGGCCTGCGCCAACGACAACGAGTACGGCCTGTCGTCGGCCGTGTTCGGTGGTGACATCGCCCGTGCCTACAACGTGGCGCGCCGCATCGACTCCGGCATCTGCCATGTCAACGGCCCCACGGTGCACGATGAGGCGCAGATGCCGTTTGGCGGTGTCAAGGGCAGCGGCATCGGCCGTTTCGGCGGCAAGGCCGGCATCAACGAATTCACCGAACTGCGCTGGATCACGATGCAGACCACACCGCGCCACTACCCCTTCTGAGGTGGGCGAGGACTGCGCCGCGCCACCGGCTGCGGCTCAGTCCTCATGGTAGATCTCGGCGGCATTTTTGCCGCCTTTTTTGACCTTGTACATGGCCTGGTCGGCGTGTTCGGTCAGCGTGGTTGCGTCCTGGCCGTGTTCCGGGTAGAGGGCGATGCCGATGCTGAGCGAGACGCAGGCCGTGGCGTCTTCCGCCAACGGGATCGGCTCGCGTGCGATGGCACCGATCTTTTCTGCCAGGACCCAGGCGTTGTGTTCGTCGGTGACATCCGGCAGCAGGACCACGAATTCGTCACCGCCAACGCGGGCCAGGGTGTCGGAGGCGCGGATGCAGCGCTGGATGCGCCGCGCCATGGTTTGCAGCACGAGGTCGCCGGCTTCGTGGCCATGCGTGTCGTTGACCTGCTTGAAGCCGTCGATGTCCATGAACATCAGCGCCAGCGGCTCGTGGTTGCGCTGCGCGACCAGCAGGCTGTGCTCCAGCCGGTCCGCCAGCAGCACGCGGTTGGGCAGTCCGGTCAGCTGGTCGTGGTGGGCGCCGTGTTTGTAGCTCTCTTCCAGTTGCTTGTGGTGCGTGATGTCCAGATGGGTGCCGTACATCATCAGGGGCTTGCCGTCGGGGGTGCGGCTGGCGAGCTGGCCGCGGTCGAGTACCCAGATCCAATGGCCATCCTTGTGGCGCATGCGCGCTTCGCATTCGTAGTATTCAAGTTGACCGTTGAAATGCTGCTGGAGTAGCGCCTCGGAGGTTTTCAGGTCGTCTGGGTGGGTGCGGCGAATCCAGGTCTCGATGGAGGTGGGCACAAGCTCTGAAAGTTGGTAGCCGAGGAGCTGCGCCCAATGTTCGTTGAACGTGGTCTCGCCGGTCTGCACGTTCCATTCCCAGGTGCCGGCGTGCGTGCCGGCAATGATGGCGGAGAGCCTGGCCCGCTCCTGCACCAGCGCTTCGTTCATCTTGATGGCCATGGCCATGGCCTGTTCGCGCCGGGTGACCAGCACCTGGATCAGGAAGGCGAGCACCAGACTCATCAGCACGCCACCCAGGCCCAGCAGCGCGGGCAGACGGGCGTCGATCCGGGACCGCATCAGATCGGACGCCCGCATGTGCAGGGCCCAAGTGTGTCCCATCAGGTGCAGCGTCTGGACGCTTTCGTCAATGGTCGAGGGCTTGTCCTCCGGGTCGCGCGTGGTGGCCTGCTCGGTGTGCATCAGATTGGCGGGTGTGGCGTCAACGCCATCGTAGATATCGATCAGCAGGTTGCCGGTGCGCTCGCCATAGATGCCGTTCAGAAAGTCGTTCATGCGAAACGGCGCGTAAACCCAGCCCACCAGGTTGGCGCGGCGCTCCTCGATACTGGTGAGCTGGGCCCCTTCCCGGTAGATCGGGGCGTAGACCAGGAAACCGGCGCGTTCGTTCTGGCCGGTTTCCTGCACAAGACGAACCTTGCCCGACAGACTCATTTCACCGGTGTCAACGGCGCGTTGCATGGCACGGTGGCGCACCGGCTCGGCATACATGTCGTAGCCGATCGCGTGCAGGTTGCGGCCCAACGCGGGGGCCAGGTAAACAATCGACGAGTAAAGCGGGCGTTCACCTTCGGGCCGGATGGTGTAGTCCGCCATACCTTCGCGCCGGACCGACGCGATGTGCGCGCGCAGTTCCTGGGGGCGAATCAGGCGTGCAAAACCGACGCCCTGGATGCCGGTGTAGTCGGTGCCGACGCCCAGCTGGTCAATGAGTTTGTGAAACTGTTCCCGGCTGACCTGGGGCTGTGTTTTCAGCAGCCCACCGGTGGCGCGCAGGATCTGCAGATACGTGCCCATCCGGGCCTCGATCATTTCGACCGCCTTGCGAACCTCGGACTGGAAGATGGCGCTTTGCTGCTCTTCCAGGTTGTGCCGGTTCTGCACGTACGCCAGAGCACTGAGTGCCAGACCGACCACCAGCATCAGCCCGGGCAGCCCACGCCAGAGTTTGGCTTTGACCGCCACAGGCAGGGTTGCGTCGGTCGGGGTCATGGTGTGCGCTGATCGGCGGCGTTGAGCCAGTTGATTTTTTTGATTGTTTCAGTTTGAGCTGATTCAGTCCTTGAGCAATGTCAATTCGGCTGAGTCGCTCGTTCGAGCTCGGTCAGGAAATGCAGTGCCTGGGCTTGGGACTCGCCGCACATGGCGGGGGAGGGCATGAGACTGCTGCAGACGGCCGGCCGTCCGGGCTGGCCGAAGATCAGGCAGCGGTTGGCCGCATCAAGCTGGATGCAGCGCACGCCGGCCGGTTTGCTGACCCCGTTGATGACGGGCATGCCGGGAATCGGGCTGGAAATCGAGGGGGCAATGCAGCAGGCGCCACAGCCGGGACGGCAATCCATGTGATTTGCTATGAAGTTTGTAGCGCCTGGCGCAGATGGTGCTTGGGCAAGGGCCGGATTTATATCCCCAATTGTCGCGTAAATCGGCCCGGCCGGCTAAAATTGCGGGTTCTTTTCCCTGCGCAGACCGCCCTGCGGTCACCCCCTGCACCATGTTGTACCCACAAGAATTCGATGTCATCGTCGTCGGCGGCGGCCATGCCGGCACCGAAGCCGCGCTCGCGGCCGCCCGCATGGGGTGCAAGACCCTGCTGCTGAGCCACAACATCGAGACCCTGGGCCAGATGAGCTGCAACCCCTCCATCGGCGGCATCGGCAAGGGCCACTTGGTGAAAGAGGTGGACGCGCTGGGCGGTGCCATGGCCATTGCCACCGACGAAGGTGGCATCCAGTTCCGAATTCTCAACAGCTCCAAGGGGCCGGCCGTGCGAGCCACCCGGGCCCAGGCCGACCGCATTCTCTATAAAGCCGCCATCCGCCGCCGGCTGGAAAACCAGCCGAATCTGTGGCTGTTTCAGCAGGCGGTAGACGACCTCATGGTGGAAGGCGACCGGGTGGTGGGTGCCGTCACGCAGGTGGGCATCAAGTTCCGCAGCCGCACCGTGGTGCTGACCGCTGGAACCTTTCTGGATGGCAAGATCCACGTCGGCCTGAACAACTACGCGGCCGGCCGGGCTGGTGATCCGCCGGCGGTGTCGCTCAGCGCCCGCCTCAAGGAACTGAAGCTGCCGCAAGGCCGCCTCAAGACCGGCACCCCACCGCGACTGGACGGCCGCAGCATCGACTTCTCGAAGTGCACCGAGCAACCCGGTGACGGCATGCCCGGCGGCATGAACGAAGGGCAGGGCGTGCCGGTGTTCAGTTTCATGGGGCATGCGGCCATGCACCCGCAGCAACTGCCGTGCTGGATCACCCACACCAACGAACGCACCCACGAGATCATCCGCTCCGGTTTCGACCGCAGCCCCATGTTCACCGGCAAGATCGAGGGTGTCGGCCCGCGTTACTGCCCGAGCGTGGAAGACAAGATCAACCGCTTCGCCGACAAGGACAGCCACCAGATCTTCCTGGAGCCCGAAGGCCTGACGACGAACGAGTACTACCCCAACGGCATCTCCACCAGCCTGCCGTTCGACATCCAGTACGAACTGGTGCGCAGCATGAAGGGGCTGGAGAACGCCCACATCCTGCGCCCGGGTTACGCCATCGAGTACGACTACTTCGACCCGCGCGAGCTGAAAAGCAGCTTCGAGACACGGCAGATCGGCGGCCTGTTTTTTGCCGGCCAGATCAACGGCACCACCGGTTATGAAGAGGCGGCAGCCCAGGGTCTGTTCGCCGGCATCAACGCCGCGCTGCAGTGCCGGGGTGAAGACGCCTGGCTGCCGCGCCGCGATGAAGCCTACCTGGGCGTGCTGGTGGACGACCTGATCACCAAGGGCGTGACCGAGCCCTATCGCATGTTCACCAGCCGGGCCGAGTTCCGCCTGCAGCTGCGGGAAGACAACGCCGACATGCGCCTGACCGAAGCCGGCCGCCAGATGGGCCTGGTGGACGACGCCCGCTGGGACGCCTTCAGCCGCAAACGCGATGCTGTTTCACGTGAAACAGAGCGCCTGAAAGCCACCTGGGTCAACCCGCGCATCCTGGCCGCGGCCGAAGCCGAGCGCGTGCTGGGCACCACCATCGAGCGCGAGTACAACCTGTTCGACCTGCTGCGCCGGCCGGACGTGAGCTACACCGGTCTGATGTCGTTGGACGGTGGCAAGTACGCCAAGGCCCCGGTCAACCTAGATCCGGCGGCGCCGGCAGCAGTCGACGTTTCACGTGAAACACTGGGCGATCTGTACCAGGCGGTGGTGGAGCAACTGGAGATTGCCGCCAAGTATTCCGGCTACATCGACCGCCAGAAGGGTGAGGTCGAGCGCGCCTCCCATTACGAGGGCCTCAAGCTGCCGGCCGACCTGGACTACCTGCAGGTCTCGGCCCTGTCGATCGAGGCGCGGCAGAAGTTGCAGAAACATCGGCCGGAAACCCTGGGCCAGGCGTCGCGCATCTCCGGCATCACGCCGGCCAGCATCTCGCTGCTGCTGATCCACCTGAAGAAGAGTGGCTTCAAAGGCTTTGCCACGCTTGAGACGGAAGCGGCTGGGGTATGAGCACGACACTAGAAGCAACCCTGAAAGACGGGGTGCAAGCACTTGGCCTAGACTTGAGCGAAGCCCAGTTCACCCAGTTGCTCGACTACCTGGCCCTGATCCAGAAATGGAACAAGGTCTACAACCTGACGGCGGTGCGCGACCCGGCCGAGATGCTGACCCACCACCTGCTCGACAGCCTGGCCGTCATCCGGCCGCTGCGGCAATGGCTGCAGGGCAGGGCGCCGGCCGATGGGGCTGGCTTCAAGCTGCTCGATGTGGGTGCCGGTGCCGGCCTGCCGGGGGTGGTGATCGCCCTCTGCTGCCCGGACATCACGGTGACCTGCGTCGACACCGTGGCCAAAAAAGCGGCCTTCGTCCAGCAGGTGGCGGTGGCACTCAAGCTGCCCAACCTGCGCGGTCTGCACGCCCGGGTCGAGACCTTGAGCGAAGGTTATGACGTGGTTTGCTCCCGCGCTTTTGCCTCGCTGGTGGACTTCACCAACTGGTCGCGTAGCGCGCTGGCACCGGCCGGTATCTGGCTGGCCATGAAGGGCAAACAGCCGGCCGACGAGCTGGCCCAGCTGCCGGCCGACGTGGTTGTGTTTCACGTGGAACAACTGGCCGTGCCCGGGCTGGGCGCCGAGCGGTGCATTGTCTGGATGAAGCCTTCTTCTACTTCGGCCTAGTTTTTGCCGTTGAAGTTTCTGGCTGCTCCGGCACCTCGCTCCCCCTATCCCCCCAGCCCCTTGAGCACTCGCGTAGCGAGTGCGGGGCCATTTCCCACCATAGGTGCGCAACGGCAGCGCCGTTGCTTAGCACCCCCGCTGGGGCGGGAAGGTGGAGCCCAATTTTGCTTTTGGCTTCCTGGCTACCCTTCTACAGGGCGGGCGTCGCGACCGCCATTGATCGGCAAGACTTCCCGAAGGCGGTCGTAGTCAATGGCGGCGATGCAGCCCGCCACTGGCGGCGGTCGTTCCGACCTGCCGCTTTCGAGACATCGGGTTCTTGTCTCGCCACTGGCGCGTAGCAGCCTGCCGGGGCCGGGCAACTTGGTTGCCATTGACTACGACCGCCTCTATGAAATGTGGATGCACAAACCGCGGCTGCGACTTTGCCGCCGTAGAAGGATGGTCGGCGCGACGTAACCAAATCGGGCTCCCTTCTCTACCCCGGCGGGGGTAGAGAAGGGCGGGGGGATGAGTGGGGGATTGCAAAAGCCTGGCAAGAAGAGCCGCTTCTGACCTCAGTGTTCCACGTGAAACATTGCCGTGCCAAGACCCCCAAAAACCTAACGTAAACTCAAGCCTTCGGTTTCCTGGAATTCCCCCATGTTTGGTGTCGCGGACTACGGCGCATTTGTCGCCACGGTCATCATTTTTCTGCTGATTCCCGGCCCGGGCAACCTGGCCCTGATCACCTCCACCGGCAAGGGTGGGGTGCGCGGCGGATTGGCGGCGACCCTCGGTGTGATCCTGGGCGATCAGGTGCTGATGTGGGCGGCGGTGGCCGGGGTGGCGGCATTGCTGCTGGCCTACCCAACGGCCTTCCATGCCGTGCAGTGGCTGGGCGCTGCCTACCTGGCCTGGCTTGGTGGGGTGATGTTGCTGGCCAAACCCGGCGCGGCGCCGGTGCTCAACATCAAGGCCGGCCACTACCTGCGCCAGGCCATGATGATCACCCTGCTCAACCCCAAGGCCATCGTGTTCTACATGGCCTTCTTCCCGCTCTTCGTCGACCCGGCCCGGCACCAGGGCCTGCCCACCTTCGGCTTCATGGCGCTGACGATTGCCGCATTGACCTTTCTCTACGGCCTGACCATGACGTTGCTGACGCACCATCTGGCCGGCCACTTGCGCGCCAACCCGCTGGTTGGCCGCGTGCTGGAAAAACTGGCCGGCCTGTGCCTGCTTGGTTTCGGCCTGCGACTTGCTTTCACCAGATAACACGACTCCAAAGACACAAGGGACACCACGCCATGGCCAAAATTTTCTGCGTTGCCAACCAAAAAGGTGGCGTCGGCAAGACCACCACCACGGTCAACCTGGCGGCTGGTCTGGCCAAGGTCGGCCAGCGCGTGTTGATGATCGACCTCGACCCGCAGGGCAATGCCACCATGGGCTCGGGCGTGGACAAGCGCAAGCTGGAGTTGACGGTGTATGACGTGCTGCTGGAGTCGGCTTCGGTGGCCGAAGCGCGGGCCAAGAGTGACAAGCTGATCGAAGGCGGCTGCGGTTACGACATCCTGGGTGCCAACCGCGAACTCGCTGGTGCCGAGGTCGAGCTGGTGGAAGTGGAGCGGCGCGAGAAGCGGCTGAAAGAGGCGCTGGCGCAGGTCGATGCCGAGTACGACTTCGTGCTGATCGACTGCCCGCCCAGCCTGTCCATGCTCACGCTCAACGGCCTGTGCAGCGCGCACGGCGTCATCGTGCCGATGCAGTGCGAGTACTTCGCGCTCGAAGGCCTGACCGATCTGGTCAACACCATCAAGCAGGTGCACGCCAACCTCAACAAGGACCTGCAGATCATCGGCCTGCTGCGTGTCATGTTCGACCCGCGCATCACGCTGCAGCAGCAGGTGAGCGACCAGCTCAAGAGCCACTTCGGCGACAAGGTGTTCAACACCGTCATTCCGCGCAACGTGCGCCTGGCCGAAGCGCCCAGCTACGGCGTGCCGGGTGTGGTGTTTGACCCGTCCTCCAAGGGCGCACAGGCGTTCATCAGCTTCGCCGAAGAAATGGTCAACCGCATCAAGGCCATGTGAGTTTCCAAGCGAAATCCGGCCTTAGCCCTCGTCCCTATTGTGCCAAGAGCTATCAAAATAATAGCAAATGAAGCCCGCCAACGTCCTCGTCCTGCCCGGTTGGCAGAACTCCGGCCCGGCGCACTGGCAAAGCCGGTGGGAGGCGGCGCACGGCTACATGCGCGTGCAAGAGCACGACTGGGAACGCCCCTTGCGCGGCGACTGGCTGATGCAACTGGAAGAAGCCGTGCTGCGCTGTGATGAACCGGCCGTGCTGGTGGCGCACAGCCTGGGCTGCATCCAGGTGGTGGCCTGGGCCGCGCATTCCAAAAACACCCAACGCGTCAAGGCGGCGCTGCTGGTGGCACCGGGCGACGTGGAACGCGAGGCCATGCGGCCGCTGCTGCCAAGCTGGTCGCCCATCGCGCGTCAGCCGCTGCCGTTCAAAAGTATTCTGGTGGCCAGCCGCGACGACGTGCATTGCACCTTTGACAAAGCCGACAGCCTGGCACGCGACTGGGGCGCCGAACGGGTGGACTTGGGCAACGCTGGCCACATCAATGCCGACTCGGGGCTGGGCGACTGGCCGCAGGGCCAGGCGCTGCTGCGCCGGCTGACTGATTTAAATTAAAAGAGAAAAAGAGGACCGTCATGGTGACCAAAAAACCCAAAGGCCTGGGCCGTGGACTCGAAGCCCTGCTGGGCCCCAAAGTGGACGAAGCCGCCGAGGCGGCCGCTGCGGCCGGCGCCAACGCCGGCCAGCCGGCCTCGCTGTTGCTGACCGACATGGTGGCCGGCCAGTACCAGCCGCGCACCCGCATGGACGAAGGCGCGCTGTACGAACTGGCCGAGTCCATCAAGGCGCAGGGCATCATGCAGCCAATTTTGGTGCGCAAGCTCCATGACGGCCCGAACGCCGGCAAGTTCGAAATCATCGCCGGTGAACGCCGCTTCCGCGCTTCCAAGCTGGCTGGCCTGGACAGCGTGCCGGTGCTGGTGCGCGACGTGCCGGACGAGGCCGCCGCCGCCATGGCGTTGATTGAAAACATCCAGCGTGAAGACCTCAACCCGCTGGAAGAGGCGCAGGGCCTGCAGCGACTCATCAAAGAGTTTGGGCTGACTCACGAACAGGCGGCGCAAGCCGTCGGCCGTTCGCGCAGTGCTGCCAGCAATCTGCTGCGCCTGCTGAATCTGGCCGAGCCGGTGCAGACCATGCTGATGGCCGGCGACCTCGACATGGGCCACGCCCGCGCTCTGTTGGCGCTGGACCGCGCGGCCCAGATCACCGCCGCCAACCAGATCACCGCCAAAAAAATGTCGGTGCGCGAGGCCGAGAGCCTGGTGAAAAAACTCGGCGCCGAGTTCTCCCTCACGCCGCAGAAACCGGGCAAGGAAAAGTCGCGCGACCTCAAGCGCGTGGAAGAAGAACTGTCCGACCTGCTGACCGCCGAGGTCGAAGTGCGCGTCAAGAAACGCGTCAAGCGCCATGGCCGCGTGGAAGAAATGGGCGAGCTCAGCATCCAGTTTGGCTCGCTGGACGAACTCAACGGCCTGATCGACCGCCTGCGCGGCAACGGCCACTAAGCCAACCCGGCCCACCCGCATGCTGGCCCGTCTGCCCTGGCCCCTGCCGGCACTCTTGGCCTGGGGGCTGGCGTGGCTGTTGTTTGTGCTGCTGCTGCGCAGCGGGCAAAACGCCGTGCTCGCGCTGGCGCTGGCCTCCGGCGCGGGGGTGGCCTTGAGCGTGCTCGGCGCCAACTGGTGGCGCCGCCTCATCATCGGCCTAGGTTTTCCGCTCTCGGCCTTGCTCGCCGGTGGCTTGGCCCTGCCGGCCTGGGGCTGGCTGCTGCCACTGGCCCTGCTGGCCTTGATCTACCCGCTCAACGCCTGGCGCGACGCACCGCTGTTTCCCACCCCGGCCGATGCCTTGAACGACTTACCCGGTGTCGCCCCGCTGGAGCCCGGCGCGAAGGTGCTGGACGCCGGCTGTGGCCTCGGCCACGGCCTGCAGGCGCTGCGCCAGGCTTACCCGCTGGCCGAGCTGCACGGCATCGAATGGAGCTGGCCGCTGCGTTGGCTTTGCGCGCGCCGCTGTCCGTGGGCAACTGTGGCGCGGGGCGATATCTGGAAAGCGGACTGGTCGGGTTACGACCTGGTCTACCTGTTCCAGCGTCCCGAGAGCATGCCGCGTGCGATTGAGAAGGCGAGGGCGGAGCTCAAACCCGGCGCTTGGCTGGTGAGTCTGGAATTCGAGGCGGTGGGCTTGACGCCGGTGGTCAAGCTGGAGGGGGCGCAGGGGAAACCGGTGTGGGTGTATCGAGAGGTGTTTGACGAAAGTTTCAAAAGTAGGAGGCAGCATGACGCCTAACAGTACTTTGGTCTTCGTTGATGGAGAGAACCTTTCTCTCCGATACAAAGAGATGCTAGCGATGGGGAGAACGCCAAGACCCGACAACATATACGTTGAGGACTGCTTCATCTGGAACCAGCGAATCCTTGACGACCATATTTGGAATATCAAGCGAATTGGGTATTACACGAGTACGGTCGGTGACGATCACCATGTCAGAGCTGTAAGAGAGAAGATTGCGGCAACCACCTTTACCTGTACGACAGAAGATTCGCCCGAGCAACGGCACGTTAGAACGGGTCAGATAGTGCCATTTGTCAGGAAGAAGGCCGCGAAATCAAAAAAGGAAAGTATTTGCGACATTGCGATCGCAGTTGATGTAATGCGGGCCTGTTATCGAGATCATGCAGAAACCATTTGGCTTCTAAGCGGTGATGGGGATTTCATTCAACTGATACAGGAAGTTGTTCATTCAGGTAAATGTGCGTATGCCTCAGCGTTCTCATCTGGTTTCAACGAAGACATCCGTTTCGTAGTGGACGAGTTTTCTTCGCTTGATAAATATTTCTTTCTTACTGAAGAAGAAATCAAAGAAAAGGAACGAGTGGCAGCAGCAAGAGCGGCGGTGCCCCGAGTGGAAGAAAAATGAGGCACGGTTGCAAGCAGCCTCTGTTAGTTGGCCTTGCCTTGTTCGCCTTCGCCGGCAACTCCCTGCTGTGCCGCACCGCGCTGGCCCACACCACTATCGACGCCGCCAGCTTCACCACCATTCGCCTAGCCTCGGGCGCGCTGGTGCTGTGGGGGCTGGTGCAGCTCACACGCCGTGAAGCCACCGGCCGCGGCAGCTGGCCCTCAGCGTTCGCACTGTTTGCCTACGCGGCGGCCTTCTCCTTTGCCTACGTCAACCTGCCCACAGGCACCGGCGCGTTGCTGCTGTTTGGCGCGGTGCAGACCGGCATGATCGGCTGGGGGCTGGTGAAGGGCGAGCGTTTCACGCCGCTGCAGTGGCTCGGCCTGGGGCTTGCCCTGGGCGGGCTGGTGGGGCTGCTGTTGCCGGGGCTGTCGGCACCGCCGCTTGGGGCCGCCCTGCTGATGATCGCTGCCGGCCTGGCCTGGGCGTTGTACTCCTTGCGCGGCCGGGGTGCGGGTGATCCGCTGCGTGTGACGGCGGGCAATTTCGTGCGCACGGTACCGGTGGCGCTGGGCATGAGTCTCTTGTTCATCAACAGCGCGCAGGTGGACACGGCGGGTGCGCTCTACGCCGTCGCTTCCGGCGCCATCACCTCGGGCATCGGTTACGCCATCTGGTACACCGCGCTGCCGCACCTCAAGGCCACCAGTGCGGCCACGCTGCAACTCAGCGTGCCGGTGATTGCGGCGGTGGGTGGCATCCTGTTGCTGGGCGAGCCGCTTACGCTGCGGCTGGTGCTGGCGTCCCTGGCCATCCTGGGCGGCATTGCCCTGGTCATTCGCAAGCAGGCAAAATGAAACAAGACGCCAAAGTGCCCGCACGTACCGCCCAAGACCAACACACCATGAAGACCCTCTGCCATACCCTCAAGCTAATCACGGTGCTGTTGACACTGGCCCTGCTGGCCGCCTGCGGAACTCCCAGCGTCTACCCGGACGAGGCCTTCAGCAAAGAGTCGCCGTACTTCAAACAATTTCGGCAGAGCGAAGCGCAAGCCTGCGAAGCGGCGCAGCATGCCTTGTTGAGCCAGGGCTACCGCATCGAGCGGGCCGAAGCGCAGAACGTGCGCGCCAAAAAAGACTTCCAGCCCGATGACGAGGTCAACGTCACCATCGACTTCGATGTGGTGTGCAAGGCCAGCGGCAGCGGCGCGACGGTTTTCGTCAACGCGGTGGAGACCACTTACGAACTGAAGAAAACATCCAACGCCGCCAGCCTGAGCGTGTCCGGCGGCGGTATTGCCCTGCCCTGGGGCAAGAGCACGGATGCACTGGTGAAGGTGGCCGGCAAGACGATTGAAGACGAAAAGTTCTACAAACGCTTTTTCGATCTGCTCACGACTTACCTGGGCAAGTGAGTTAACGGCAGGCCTCACCCATGCCCCTCTTCGTAGCGCTGTTGCGCGGCATCAACGTGGGCAAGGCCAAGCGCGTTCCCATGGCCGAGCTGCGCCTGTTGCTGGCTGAGCTGGGTTACACGGATGTGGTGACGCTGCTCAACAGCGGCAACGCGGTATTCCGTGCCGCCAAGGGCACGCCGGCCAAGCACGCCACGGAGATCGCCGCCGCGATCTCCAGCAAGTTGAAGATCGACGTGCCGGTGATCGTCAAGTCTGCGCAGGAACTGATGACGATCGTCGCTGAAAACCCGTTGGCTGCGACAGCGGCAGACCCTGCGCGGTTCCTGGTCGCTTTCGCTCAAGACGCCGCGGTCTTGTCGGGGCTGGCCGGCATCGAGCCTCTGGTGGTGCCGCCAGAACAGTTCGTGCTCAGCAAGCATGCCGCGTACCTGAATTGCGTGAACGGCATCCTTGAAAGCAAAGCGGGAAAAGCCTTGTTGGGCAAGGCTGGCAAATCGGTCACCACCAGAAACTGGGCCACCGTTCTCAAGGTGCAGGCATTGGCCGGGCTTCAACGGTAGCGGTTGAAGAACGCAATCATGCGTTCGGTGGCATCTTTCGTGACGGCCGCGTCGTAGCGGTAGATCATGCTCTCGCCGCTGGCGCTGCGGTAGACATAACCATTGTTTTCCGACTTGTCCCAGCCATGCGTGGTGTTGGGGTAGATGTGCCAATCGACCTCTTTGCCGGCGGCCTTCATTTGCTCCAGCAGCGGGAAGCAGGCCTTGGGCGGTGTCTCGATGTCGAGCTCGGCCATCAGCATCAGGACCGGGCGGTTGCTGTCGGCGGACAGCATTTCCAGTTTGGGCGACGAGGGGTTGTTGTGCAGGGCGCAGGTGCCGTAGTGGCCAACCGAGGCACGAAAGCGCCCGGGCGCTTTGAAGAGCTGCGCCCCTTCCGGGCTCGCCAGCAAAGCGGCAGCAAGCGCGCCGAGCGAATAGCCGCTCTGGAAAATCCGGGTCTTGTCGATGTACGGTTGCCGCTCAAGGTGGGCCAGCGCATCGTAGTCGTCCTTGGCAACCTCGGCGGGGAACAGGATGGTGCCGGGGCGGATGCCACGCGGCCCATAGCTGTCCACCACCAGCACGGCAAAACCGGCGTCCAGCAAGGCCTTGGCTTGCACCAGCATGTGCTGGCTGACGCCGCCGATGGTGTGGTTCAACACAACGGCCGGGAACGGGCCTGCGCCTTCGGGGGTGTAAATGCGGTTCGCCAGGGAGGTGGCGGTGGTGAACCTTCCCAGGGTCTGTCGGTCGGCATCAAACGCCAGTGGCTTGGCGCTGGCCATCCAGCGCACGGTGCTCGGGTTGCTGGCCGCAGGTGCGGTGTCCAGCCCGCAATCGCGGCGCAGCAGAACACCGGCTTGTGGCCCGGCCCCGGTCGGGTCAGACAGTTTTCTGGCGCCGGCCAGCGCGATCGTGACTTGAACCGTGACCTGTCGTCTTTCCGTGTCCGAGAGCTGGCAGTACGCACTGAAGTCCGGGAACTTGCTGCGCACACCGTCATAAACGAGCTGGATTTCTGCATCGCTGGCGGCATGGGCTGCGCCGCTGAATGCGCCGAGCAAGGTGAGGGACGCCAGAAAGCGCCAGGGCAGGGTGGTGGGCATGGGGCCGGTTTTGCGTCAGGGGAGTGTCTGCGGTGTCTCAACCGCCACGGCACTCGCGCCCGACTTTCTGGCCGGCTTCGCCGCCCACGGCCTGCGGGTTGCCCTTCACTTTGCCGGAGGCCATGAGGCCCATCACAGCTTCGGTGGAGGCCTTGCGGATGCCGTCAGGTCCCTTTTGACACAGTGATTTGAAATCCGGATTGGCGGCCTTGACGGCGGCCACCACGGCGTCGACCTCGGCAGGATCGGAAGCCGGTTGTGCCGCCACGGGCAGCGCCGCCAACAACACAATGGCCAAACCGGTGATGTGCTTGAGCATGTCGTTCCTCCTGTGATGAAGAGATGCGAAAGTAACTTAAATCAGGGATTCCCGATTAAGGGGAAACCCGTGTCTTCGCTGCCCGTTATTGCACAATGCCCAACCTGTCTTCCATCTGCCATCTGGTTTCCTTTCCTCACCATGACCCGAAGCATCGAATTTTTTGACCAGCAGTTCGCCCGTTCGGCCTCGGCTGCGGCCCTGGCGCTGAACCCGTTCGAGACGCTGGCCTTGCCTTACCTGCAGGGCGAGGTGCTGGATTTCGGCAGTGGCATGGGCAACCTGGCGTTTGCGGCCTCACGGCAGGGCTGCCGCGTGACGGCGCTCGACGCCAGCCAGGCCGCGGTGGCGCACATGCAGCAGCGGGCGACGGCGGAGGCGCTGCCGGTGCGGGCGGAACAGGCCGACTTGCGCCAGTACCCGATCGGTGCCGACTATGACGGCATCGTCTCCATCGGCTTGCTGATGTTTTTCGACTGCGCCACCGCGCGCAAGGTGTTGGCTGAATTGCAGCAGCATGTGCGGCCCGGCGGCATTGCAGCGGTTAATGTGCTGATTGAAGGCACCACTTACCTGGACATGTTCGAGCCGACGGAGCACTGCCTGTTCACGGCCACCGAGTTGCAGCAGCACTTTGCCGGCTGGGACATTGTGCAGAACGAGCTCAGCACATTCGAGGCGCCGAGCAATACCGTGAAACGGTTTGCCACCGTCATCGCGCGCAAACCGGCCTAGTGGGCGCGGCGCTGGCATGCCTCATCGGGTGGACATCGCCGTTTCAAAAGAGTACAAATTCGCGGCATGGACTCCAATCGTCGAGCACCATGAACGGAGATGTGCCATGACCTACCTGCAGCTGACCTACATTCATCTCGCCACCGTGGTCCCGGCGTTCTTTCTCGGTGCGTATCAGCTGCTGCGCCCCAAAGGCACTCTGCAACACAAGCGGCTGGGGCGCCTCTACGTCGTGCTGATGGTGCTGACGGCCCTCATCACGCTGTTCATGCCGGCACAGGTCGGGCCGCAGCTGCTAGGGCATTTCGGCTTCATCCACCTCTTCTGTGTCATCGTGCTGGTGAACATCCCGCTGGCGATACGCGCGGCACGCCGGGGCGACATCAAGTCTCACCGTGGGGCCATGATCGGCGTCTATGTCGGCGGTATTCTGATTGCCGGCACGTTTGCGCTCATGCCCGGACGTCTGCTGCACGAATGGCTGTTTCGCTGAAGCCCGCCGGAGTTCCGGCGGGGGGATACGAGCCGGTCGCGCGCTAGAACGCGAAGATCTTGCCCGGGTTCATGATGTTCTTCGGGTCGAGCGCGCGCTTGATGGTGCGCATCATGTCCACCGCGCCGCTGCCGGCTTCGGTCAGCAGAAAGTCCATCTTGTGCAGGCCCACGCCGTGCTCGCCGGTGCAGGTGCCGCCCAGTTGCAGCGCGCGCGTCACCAGCTTATGGTTCAGCGCTTCGGCCACGTCGCGTTCTTGCGGCAGCGCGGGGTCGATCAGGTAGCCGAAGTGGAAGTTGCCGTCACCGACGTGGCCGACCAGGAAGTAGGGGATGCCGCTGGCATCGGCCTCGGTCACCGAGTCGAGCAGGCAGTCCGCCAGGCGTGAGATCGGTACGCAGGTGTCGGTGCTGATGGCGCGGCAGCCCGGTTTGCTCTGGATGGCGGCAAAGTAGGCGTTGTGCCGCGCGGTCCACAGGCGGGTGCGCTCCTCCGGCGTGGTGGCCCACTCGAAAGCGTTGCCGCCGAATTCGCTGGCAATCTCCTGCACGGTTTCGGCCTGCTCCTTCACACCAGCCGGCGAGCCGTGGAACTCCATCAGCAGCATCGGCTCTTCACGCAAGGTTAGCTTGGCATAGGTGTTGACCATGCGCACGGTGTTGGCGTCGATCAGCTCCACGCGGGCAATCGGGATGCCCATCTGGATGATCTGGATGGTGCTGCGCACCGCCGCCTCGATGCTCGGGAACGAGCAGATGGCGGCTGAGATCGCCTCCGGCAGCGGGTAGAGCTTGAGCGTGATCTCGGTCATCACGCCCAGCGTGCCTTCGCTGCCCACCATCAGGCGCGTCAGGTCGTAGCCGGCGCTGCTTTTTTTGGCGCGCGTGCCGGTGCGGATGACTTCGCCGCTGGCGGTCACCACTTCCAGCGCCAGCACGTTCTCGCGCATGGTGCCGTAGCGCACGGCGTTGGTGCCGCTGGCGCGGGTGGCACTCATGCCGCCGATGCTGGCATCAGCGCCCGGGTCGATCGGGAAGAACAGGCCAGTGCTCTTGATCTCGTCGTTGAGCTGCTTGCGCGTCACGCCCGGCTGCACGGTGACCGTCAGGTCTTCGGCGTTGATCGCCAGGATCTTGTTCATGCGCGACACGTCGATGCTGATGCCGCCTTGCACTGCCAGCAGGTGGCCTTCCAGCGAGGAGCCGACGCCAAACGGAATCACCGGCACATTGTGTTCGCTGGCCAGCTTGATGGCGTCCGACACATCGGCCGTGCTTTCGGCAAACACCACGGCAGCCGGCGGCGGCACCGAGTACACCGACTCATCGCGGCCATGCTGTTCGCGCACCACCAGTGCGGTGGAGCAGCGCTCGCCGAAGCGCGCCTTCAGCGCCTCGACCAAGGCCGGCGGCACCGCGCGTTGATGGATCTCGGGCAGCAGGTGGGCGGCTTGCGCGGGTGCGTTCATGAAGTCTCCAGACGGGCAAACCCAGCCGTGACAGCGGCTGGGGAATAATCGAACTTTCGGCGCCTGAAACCTTCAGGCGCGGTCAGCCCACATTTTGATCCAAGGTTGCCATCATGGGAAATCGCCTCACGCAAATCGCCACCCGCACCGGAGACAACGGCACCACCGGCCTGGGTGACAACAAGCGCGTCTCCAAGAACAGCCTGCGCGTGCATGCCATGGGCGATGTGGACGAACTCAACTCCAACATCGGCGTGCTGCTGTGCGAGGAAATGCCGGCCGACGTGCGTGCCGTGCTGGTGGAGATCCAGCACCAGCTGTTCAACCTGGGTGGCGAGCTGTCCATCCCGGGCTACGAGCTGCTGAAACCGGAGGCGGTGCTGGCGCTGGACGAAGCCCTGGCCAAGTACAACGAGCAGCTGCCGCGCCTGCAGGAGTTCATCCTGCCGGCGGGCTCGCGTGCCGCGGCACTCTCGCACGTCTGCCGCACCGTGGCGCGCCGCGCCGAGCGCGCCGTGGTGGCGCTGGGCAACGAGGAAGCCATCAAGGACGCGCCGCGCCAGTACCTGAATCGGCTGAGCGATCTGATGTTTGTGCTGGCGCGTGTGCTCAACCGCATGAATGGCGGGGACGACGTGTACTGGAAGAGCGAGCGCCTGGCGCAAGCCGCCGCCGATTGACGTTGCAAACAAAAACGCCCGTCGGGGCAGATCCGACGGGCGCGAGCAGCTACTGAATTGATAGCGATTCAGCGCTTACGGTTCAGCAGTGCGTACAGCAGGATGGCGCCGAAGGTGGCGGTGCCGATGCCGCCCAGCGCGAACTGGCCGAACTTCAGCGTGAAGTCGCCGGTGCCCAGCACCAGCGTGATGGCGGCCACGATCAGGTTCTTGTTCTGACTGAAGTCCACCTTGTTGTCGACCCAGATCTTGGCGCCGGCCACGGCAATGAGGCCGAACACCACGATCGAGACGCCGCCCATTACCGGCATCGGGATGGCCTGGATGATGGCGCCGAACTTCGGTGAAAAGCCCAGCAGCACGGCCAGCAAGGCGGCGCAAACAAAGATGGCGGTCGAGTAGATCTTGGTGGCGGCCATGACGCCGATGTTCTCGGCATAGGTGGTGACACCGGTGCCGCCAGCCGCACCGCTGACCATGGTGGCGATGCCGTCGCCGATGAAGGCGCGGCCCATGTAGGGGTCCAGGTTCTTGCCGGTCATGGCGGTCACGGCCTTGATGTGGCCCAGGTTCTCGGCCACCAGGATGATGGCCACCGGCGCGATCAGCGACATGGCGGTGACGTCGAACACCGGGGCGGTGAAGGCCGGCCAGCCGAACCAGGCGGCGTTGATGACACCCGACAGGTCCAGCGGTTTGCCCAGGCCCAGGCCGTTGGTGAGCACGGCGTAGATGACGGTGGCCACGATCAGGCCGACCAGGATGAGCAGGCGCTGCACCATGCCGCGCGTGAGCACCGCCACCAGGCCGACGCAAACGAAGGTGACCAGTTGCATCCAGCTGTCGAAGTTGCTGGCGGCCATGTTCTTGATGGGAACGCCGGCCAGGTTCAGGCCGATCACCGCCACCACGGCACCGGTGACTACCGGCGGCATGAAGCGCTCGATCCAGCCGGTGCCGACGGCCTGCACGATGAAGCCGATCAGGGTGTAGAGCGCACCGCAGGCAATGATGCCGCCCAGGGCGAGGCCGAGGTTGGCGTTCGGCCCTTTGCCGGCGTAGGCGGTGGCCGCGATCACCACACCGATGAAGGCGAAGCTCGAACCCAGGTAGCTCGGCACCTTGCCGCCCGTGATGAGGAAGAAGATCAGCGTGCCGATGCCGCTCATCAGGATGGCGATGTTGGGGTCGAAGCCCATCAGGATCGGGGCCAGCACGGTGGCGCCGAACATGGCGATCACGTGCTGCACACCCATGACGGCGGTTTGCGGCCAGGGCAGGCGCTCGTCGGGGCCGATCACGCCGCCTTGTTGCAGCACGTCGGCGCTTTTCTCAGTCCATTGGAACAGGCTCATTGTTTTTCTCCGGGTTGTGAGGTGCGGCGATGCTAATGCATTTGTCGTGCCAGACACAGGGGGCAGACCCGGGAGAAAATACGCGCAACCAACATCCGTCCATCATTTGAAGCGAAAGTAAGCGTCATGATCCAGATCGACCCCGCCGCGCGCGCCAATGTCCACCTCATCGACCACCCGCTGGTGCAGCACAAGCTGACCCTGATGCGCAAGAAGGAAGCCAGCACCAGCAGCTTCCGTCGTCTGCTTAATGAACTGGCGGCGCTGATGATCTACGAAGTCTGCCGCGACATGCCGCTGCAGGACGTGCAGATCGAGACCCCGCTGGAGACCATGACGGGCAAGATGATTGACGGCAAGAAGCTGGTGTTTGCCAGCATCCTGCGCGCCGGCAACGGCATTCTGGATGGCGTGCTGTCGGTGGTGCCGGGCGCGCGCGTCGGCCACGTCGGCCTGTACCGCGACCCCGAGACCCTGCAGGCGGTGGAGTATTACTTCAAGATGCCCAAGAACATGGAGGAGCGCGACATCGTGGTGGTCGACCCCATGCTGGCCACCGGCAACTCGGCCGCTGCCGCCGTGACGCGCCTGAAGCAGTGCAAGCCGAAGTCCATCAAGTTCCTGTGCCTGTTGACCTGCCCGGAAGGCATCAACACCTTGTACAAGGAACACCCCGATGTGCCGGTTTTCACCGCCGCCATCGACCGCGAACTCAACGACCACGGTTACATCCTGCCCGGCCTGGGTGATGCGGGCGACCGCATCTTCGGCACGCAGTAAGCCCGCGGCCGGCCTGGCGTTGAACCTCAGGCGACGAAGCGCGCCACCTCGGCCAGCACGCTCGCTTCCTTCAAGATCTTCGCGTGGCCCAGGCCTTCGGTGGCGATCAGTTGCGCATGGGTGATGGCGCGGCTGTAGGCCAGACCGTCCGCGAAGCGGTTGATGCGGTCGCCGCGGTCGTGCACCACCAGCGTGGGGATCTGGATGCGGGGGCCAACCGCCGCCGGTTCGAACTGCGGCATCACGATGCCTTCGCGCGCCTCGATGCGCTGCTGCATGGCCGCGCGCGTGGCCTCGCTCAGGCTGAACATGCGCGCAAACAGGCGGGTGTATTCATACGGCGAGGCGGGCGGTGCCAGCAGCACCAGGCGCTGCACCCCCAAGCCGCGGCTGACGGCATAGGCCGCCGCATTGGCCCCCAGCGAATGCGCCTCCACCGCCTGCAGCGTGTGGCCCTGTTGCTGCAGGCGGCCGGCCACGTAGTCCAGCGCACGCGCGAATTGCGGCAGGTTGCTCACCCCGCCGCCGCTGCGGCCGTGCGCCGGCATTTCCAGCAGCACCGGCTGCAGGCCTTGGGCGGCCAGGGCTTCCGCCAGCGCCAGCATCTGGCCGGCGTGGCCGCCCCAGCCGTGCACCAGTAGCACCACAGGGCCAGTGCCAGGGCCAAGGGCGGTGGTGGCACGTGTGTAGAGCGTCAGGCTGGCGCGCTCGAAAGGCCAGGACGCAAGCTGCCAGTCCGCCTGCCAGGGGTGCCGGCGGCTCAGCCAGCGCGGTGGCAACGGCGTGCCGAACAGGCGGTGGGCGGCGCGCACGGCCAAGCCGGGCCACAGACGCTGTGAGGCGCCCAGGCCCAGGCGGAACAAGCGGACGACGGGGCCGTTGCCGTAGGGCGTGGGCGCGGCTTGGGGGGCAGGGTGTGTCATGGCGAACTCCTGGACAGAGGGGTCAGTAGTAGATCCAGTCGCGGTTGTTGCGCGGCAGGTTGCGCAGCGAAGCGAAGGCGGCGATCACGCCGCGGATCAGCAGATAGAGGCCGAGGCCGGAAAAGACGATCCACATGGCAGTTCCTTTCTTCGCACGGTTGTGCGAAATGTGGGTTGGCAAACAGATGAGGCAAGCAACATGGTCAATGCGGTCGGGTGGGGTTCAGGCTTGGTAGCTGCGCAGCAGGCGCTGCCAGCTCGCCAGTGCGCGCGCCGGGGCGCCAGCGTCGCGCAGGAAGCGGGTGTCGTGCAGCAGGCCGATGGCCAGCGCGTAGATTTCGCTGACCAGCTGCTCGGCATCGGTGTCGGCTTGCAGATGGCCGGCATCGATCGCCTGCAGCACCGTGCGGCGCAGCGCGGCGCGCCAGCGCGTGACTTCCTGCAGCAGCAGCTCGCGCAGCACGCCTTCACGGTCGTCAAGCTCGAAGGCGCCGGGCACGTAGATGCAGCTGGTGTGGATCTCGGGTGCGCTCATGCGGGCCAGCCAGCGCCGCACGATCTCATCCAGGCGCGGCAGCCCCTTGGCTTGTTGCATGGCAGGCACGAACACATCCGCCAGGAAGCGCCGGCCGAATTCTTCGATCACCGCCTGTTGCAGCGCCTCGCGCGAGCCGACGCGCGAAAACACGCCGCTTTTGGACAGGCCGATGCGGTCGGCCACGGCTTGCAGCGTCAACGCTTCCAGGCCCTCGGCGGCGGCCAGGTCGAGCGCGGCGCCGATGATGGCGGCACGCGTCAGTTCACTCTTGGCAGTTTTGGCATCAAGGCGCATGAGGTTAATTTAGCACAAGTGTCCGAAATTGCAAACTTCCGTTCTGCGTCGGGGTAAATCCGGAGATGGTTTGTCACCGACGCGGCTATGGGCGACGGGGAGTTCATGCCATGATGACCTGCATGACGACTGCGCCCTACCTTCCCCAGATCCGCCTGTACCAGAACTGGCTGCGCGAGCAGCGCGGCCTGTCCTTTGACGATTACGATGCCTTGTGGCGCTGGTCGACCACGGACCTGGACGCCTTCTGGCAGAGCATCTGGGACTACTACGAACTGCAGTCGCCCACCCCGCACACGGCCGCGCTGGCCGAGAACAGGATGCCGGGTGCGCGCTGGTTTCCGGGTGCGCAAGTCAACTACGTGCAACAGGTGTTTCGCCATGTCGAGGCAGCGCATGCAGCCGGTTTCCCGGCGCTGGTCAGTCATAACGAGAAAAGCCTGGCCGGCGGTCTGCCGGCACGCGAGCTGAGCTGGCCCGAATTGCGCCGCCAGGTGGCCTCGCTGGCGCTGCACCTGAAGGCCCAGGGCCTGCAGCCGGGCGACCGCGTTGCGGCCTACCTGCCCAACATCCCCGAGGCCATGGTCGCTTTCCTGGCGGTAGTGAGCCTGGGCGGGGTGTGGAGCATCTGCGCGCCCGACATGGGCACCGCAGCGGTGCTGGACCGCTTCAAGCAGATCGAGCCCAAGGTGCTGATCGCCTGCGATGGCGTGACCTATGGCGGGCGCGACTTCGACCGCCGCGACGTAGTGGCCGAGTTGTGCGCCGCGCTGCCCAGCGTGTTGCACGTGATCGTGCATGACAACCTGGGGTTGGTGTCGATTGCTCCTGAATCAATAGCATCTCCCGCCGTATTCACGGCGGTTACAGCCCGAAATGATGCTGAAACGGCAGTTTTCCAACCGCTCTGGTTGCCGTTCGACCATCCGCTGTGGATCGTCTACTCCAGCGGCACCACCGGCCTGCCCAAGCCCATCGTGCACGGCCATGGCGGAACCCTGCTGGTGGCGCTGGCGCTCAAGGGGCTGCACAACGATGTGGGTTGCAGCTACGCACCCAACAGCTTGGGTGAGCGCTTTCACTGGTACAGCTCCACCGGCTGGGTGATGTGGAACGCGCAGATGAGCGGGCTGCTCAACGGCACCACCTGCTGCCTGTTCGACGGCAGCCCGGGCGGCAGCACGGTCGATGCGGCCGGCAACAAGATCGCGCCCGACTGGACCACCTTGTGGCGTTTTGCCGCCGCGGTGGAGGCGACCTTCTTTGGCGCCGGCGCGGCCTTTTTTGCCAACTGCCTGAAGGCCGGCATTGACCTCTCAAAGATCGATGGCCTGCGCCGGGTGCGGGCTTTGGGCACGACCGGCTCACCGCTGAGCGAGGAGGCGCAGGCGTGGGGCACGGAGCAGTTTGCCAAGATGGGCACGTCCGACATCTGGTGGTGCAACATCTCGGGCGGCACCGACTTTGCTGGTGCTTTCATTGGCGGCAACCGCGAGCTGCCGCAGGTGCCGGGCCAGATGCAGTGCCGTCTGCTCGGCTGCGCGGTCGAGGCCTGGAACGAGCAGGGTCAGCCTGTGATCGACGCAGTGGGCGAGCTGGTCTGTTCGCAGCCGATTCCCAGCATGCCGCTGTATTTCTGGAATGACCGAGATAACCAACGGTATCTCGGAAGCTACTTCGACATGTACCCGGCCGGTCACGGCCGCCTGCCAGGTGGCGGCGATGGCCCGGCCGAGATGGGGCCGGTCTGGCGCCATGGCGACTGGCTCAAGATCACGTCACAAGGCGGCTGCATCATCTACGGCCGCAGCGACGCCACCATCAACCGCCACGGCCTGCGCATGGGCACCAGCGAGCTCTACAGCGCGGTCGAAAGCCTACCTGAGGTGCTGGACTCGATGGTGGTGGACCTGGAATACCTGGGGCGCGAGAGTTACATGCCGCTCTTCGTGGCGCTGCGAGAGGGGCACACACTCGATGCAGCGATGAAAGCGCGCATCAACGATGCCATCAAGACCGCGCTGTCGCCGCGCTTCGTGCCGAACGAGATCTTCCAGGTCGCCGAGATCCCGCGCACCCTCACCGGCAAGAAGCAGGAACTGCCGATCAAGAAACTGCTGCTGGGCCAGCCGATCGAGAAAGTGGTGAACAAGGACGCCATGGCCAATGCCGCCTGCCTGGACTGGTATGTGGCCTTTGCCCAGCAGCGGCTGACACAACACAGCTGACCAACGGCAATCACAACGGCGAGCAGCGTCAACAATAATGGAGACATGCTGCTGCATACGCCGTCTCTGATGCTGGTCAATATTGCCGTCACGGCGACGCTGGGCCTCAGCCTGGCTGCGGTGGCCAGCCGGACGCGGCGCGACGGCCTGACGTTTTGGGCCTGGGCAATGGCGACGCACACCCTGTCGTACACGCTTCTGAGTCTGCGCGGGCAGATCAGCGACGTGGTGTCCATGGTGGTGGGCACGGGCCTGTTGTCGGCAACGATGGCCTTGTTCACCGAAGGTCTGTACCAGTTCCAGCGGCGCCGCCCAACGCGCGGGCTGGTCTGGTCTCCGGTCGTGTTGCTCGTCGTGGCCATGAGTTTCCTGATGGAGGACCCGAAAGCACGTGTTGTGCTGAGCGCCCTGATCCTGCTGGTGCAATCCGTGGTGATCCTGGTGCTCCTGATCCAGAAGCATCAGGACACGGTCGGTCGGGGCCAGTACTTCGAGATGGCGGGGTTTGCGATCCTGATCCTGATATTTGTGTTTCGCATCGTCGGCGCCTTCGCGACCTCGACCGATCTGTCGTCCATCACGGCGTCGAATCAGATGCAAACGGGCACATTCCTTCTGTCCACCATCGCACTCGTCCTGATCTGCCTCGGGCTGGTGGTCATGACAAAAGAGCGCGCCGATGCGCAAAACCTCGACATGGCCCTGCACGATGCCCTGACCGGATTGAGCAATCGCCGTCTGATCGTGGAGACGCTGACGCAGCACCTGGCGCAGGCCCAGCGCAGTGGCCGTGCACTGACCCTGTTGATGATCGACATCGATTTCTTCAAGCGCGTCAACGACACCTTTGGCCATCAGTCTGGCGACCGGGCCTTGCGCGGACTGGCCGACTGCATCCGTGGCCGGCTGCGTGCCCAGGACATGGCGGGCCGCTGGGGCGGCGAGGAGTTCCTCGTTGTCTTGCCGGACACCGATGCCCAGGGGGCCGTCACGCTGGCGGAGCAGTTGCGTCGCACCGTGGAGCAGGCCCGCTTTGAAGCGACCGATGGCAGAACCATGCAGTTCACCATCAGCATTGGCCTGCATACCCTGCCAGCCTCGGCTGCCGAATCGATTGATGACATGGTCGCCGCCGCCGACAAGGCGATGTACATGGCCAAGCAGAATGGCCGCAACCGTGTCGAGTCGCTCTGAGTTCTAGGCGGCTGCGATGCGCTGCAGCCAGGCGGCAAACGCTGCCACCGCCGGCCGCGGCTCGCCGCGTTCAGGCGTGACCAAGTAATAGGCGCGGCCGCTCTTGAGCGGCTTCGGACACGCCACCACCAGCTCGCCGCTGGCCAGCTCGGGCTCGATCAACAACCGCGGCACCAGCGCCACCCCCAGGCCGTGGGCCGCGGCGGCCGCTGTCAGGGAATACAGCTCGTAGCGTGGCCCGGACAGGGCAAACGGCGCGTTCACGGACATGGCTTCAAACCACTGCCGCCAGGCTTCGGGCCGTGTGCTTTGCTGCAGCAGCGGCAGCTGTGCCAGGTCGGCCGGCTGGAGCCGTTTGCGCCCCCTTAGCAGGGCGGGTGCGCAGACCGGCACCACCTCCTCCTCGATCAAGGGCATGGCATGCGTGCCGGCCCAGTTGGCCACCTGCTCCGGCGTGCCGGAATAGAGCGCGGCGTCGAAGCCGGTGTCGGCAAACAGAAAAGGCCGGGTGCGCGTTTCGATGTGCACCACCAGTTCCGGGTGCTGTGCGGCCAGGTCCGGCAGGCGCGGCAACAGCCAGCGCGTGGCGAAGGTCGGCACCGCCGCCAGCGCAATCGCGCCGGTCGTGCCCTGGCGCGACATGGCTTCCAGTGTGTCGCGCTCCAGGGCCTGCAGACGGGGGGTGATCTGGCGTGCGTAATCGGCGCCACTCGGCGTGAGCGCCACACCATGACGGGTGCGCCGGAACAGCGCAATGCCGAGGAATTCCTCCAGCGCGCCGATCTGGCGCGACACCGCGCTTTGCGTCAGCGCCAGTTCCTGTGCCGCGCGTGTGTAGCTTTCATGACGGGCGGCGGCATCAAAACAGGCCAGGGCTTGCAGCGATGGGATTTTGCGGCGCATGGTGTGCTGAATATACACAACTCACGCGTCAAAGATGGTCGTTTTCAGAGGAGATGTAAAGGATGTTGACCGACTGGGTGCAATTTATATGTGCAGAAATTTCATATCTGGGTGCAAATTTGTCGTTTGCCCTGTGCGTGAATGGCCCGTACCATGGCGTCAACTTTTTGGAGAACCCGCATGGCCAACGCCGCTTTTCATTGGAACGACCCCTTTTTGCTCGACCAGCAGTTGAGCGATGACGAGCGCATGGTGCGCGATGCCGCTGCCGCCTACTGCCAGGACAAGCTGGCCACGCGCGTGCTGGATGGCTTCCGTCACGAGAAGACCGACCCGGCCATCTTCCGCGAGATGGGCGAGCTGGGCCTGCTGGGCCCGACCATTCCCGAGCAATACGGTGGCCCCGGTCTGAACTACGTGGCCTACGGCCTGATCGCCCGCGAAGTGGAGCGTGTCGATTCCGGCTACCGCTCGATGATGAGCGTGCAGTCCTCGCTGGTGATGGTGCCGATTTTCGAATTCGGTTCGGAAGCGCAGAAGCAGAAGTACCTGCCCAAGCTGGCCACCGGTGAGTGGATCGGCTGCTTCGGTTTGACCGAGCCCGACCACGGCTCCGACCCCAACTCCATGGCCACCCGCGCCTACAAGACGGCGGGCGGCTACCGCCTCAAGGGCAACAAGATGTGGATCTCCAACAGCCCGATCGCCGATGTGTTCGTGGTCTGGGCGCGCGAAGTGAGCGAAGGCGGCGCTGTCGGCCCGATCCGCGGCTTCGTGCTGGAAAAGGGCATGAAGGGCCTCTCCGCACCGGCGGTGCATGGCAAGGTCGGCCTGCGGGCTTCCATCACCGGTGAGATCGTGATGGACGACGTGTTCTGCCCGGAAGAAAACGCCTTCCCCGAAGTGCAAGGCCTGAAGGGCCCGTTCACCTGCCTGAACTCGGCACGCTACGGCATCGCCTGGGGCGCCTTGGGTGCGGCTGAGGATTGCTGGTTCCGCGCCCGCCAGTACGTGCTGGACCGCAAGCAGTTCGGTCGCCCCCTGGCGGCCAACCAGCTGATCCAGAAGAAGCTGGCCGACATGCAGACCGAAATTTCTCTCGGCCTGCTGGGCTGCCTGCGCCTGGGCCGCATGAAGGACGAGGGCACCGCCGCGGTGGAGATCACCTCCATCCTCAAGCGCAACTCCTGCGGCAAGGCGCTGGACGTGGCCCGTCTGGCACGCGACATGATGGGCGGCAACGGCATCTCCGATGAGTTCGGCGTGGCGCGCCACCTGGTGAACCTGGAAGTGGTGAATACCTATGAAGGCACGCACGACATCCATGCCCTGATTCTGGGTCGTGCGCAGACCGGCATTGCTGCATTCGCCAACTGAAGTTATTGTTTCACTGGTTTCTTTCGGGGGCTTGTGGTGACTGAAAGAGGGCAGGGGCGGCGGCCTCATAGGCGCTGCGCTTTGCCAAATCGGCCGCCACCCCTGCCCCCTTTCAGCAGCCAAGGTATTTGGCGTACCGCCGCCGACAACCCATTTCCCTTCTCGCCACCCAGGGGATGCCCGGGGGCCGATTTGGCAAAGCGCAGCGCCTATGAGGCCCTCGGGCATCCCCTGGGTGGCAGGCGAAGCAGCCGTGTTTGACGTTTGAGAGAAAACAGCATGAATAACAAACCCGCAGCCCTGCCGCACATCAAGGTGCTCGACCTCTCCCGCGTACTCGCCGGCCCCTGGTGCACCCAGATCCTGGCGGACCTCGGGGCCGATGTGGTCAAGGTCGAGCGCCCCAGCGCTGGCGACGACACGCGCCACTGGGGCCCGCCCTTCCTCAAGGATGCGCAAGGTAACGACACCGAGCACGCGGCCTACTACACCTGTGCCAACCGCAACAAGCGCTCGATCACGGTCGACCTCGCCAAGCCGGAAGGGCAGGCGCTGATCAAGCAGATGGCGGCGCAGAGTGATGTGCTGGTGGAGAACTTCAAGGTTGGCGGCCTGGCGCACTACGGGCTGGACTACGCGAGCTTGAAGGCGATCAACCCGCGGCTGATCTACTGCTCGGTCACCGGCTTCGGCCAGGACGGGCCGTATGCCGAGCGTGCTGGCTACGACCTGATGATCCAGGCCATGAGCGGCATGATGAGCATCACCGGCCGCCCGGACAGTGTGCCCGGCGGCGGCCCGCAGCGTGTGGGCGTGGCGCTGACCGATATCTTCACTGGCGTGTATGCCGCCACCGCCATTCTGGCTGCGCTCGAAGTGCGGCATCGCACCGGTGAGGGTCAGCACATCGACATGGCCTTGCTCGATGTGGGCATGGCCATTCTGGCCAACCAGGCCGGCGGTTTTCTCAACACCGGCAAGGTACCCATGCGCCAGGGCAACAGCCACCCGAGCTTGGTGCCGTACCAAGACTTCCCCACGAAAGACGGTGCCATGCTGCTGGCCATCGGCAACGACGGCCAGTTCGCGCGCTTCTGTGCCGCTGCCGGCCGGCCCGAATGGTCGGCGGATGTGCGCTTTGCCACCAACACGCAGCGCGTCATGCACCGCGAGCTGCTGGTGCCGCTGATGGAAGAGGTCACGCGCACGCGCAGCACCGCCGAATGGGTGGTGCTGCTGGAAGACAAGGCGGTGCCTTGCGGCCCGATCAACGACATCGGCCAGGGTTTTGCCGATGCCCAGGTGCAGGCCCGTGGTTTGGCATTGAATCAGCCTTGCAGCCCCGCCGTACAAGCGCAGACAGCTATCAATTCAATAGCAACCGTGGCCAGCCCGCTGCGCCTGCAGGCCACGCCGCCGGTGCTGCGCCGGGCGCCGCCCGCCTTGGGCGAACACACCGACGAGGTGCTGACCGAACTGGGGCTGGATGCGGCACGCATAACCGCCTTGCATCAGTCCGGCGTGGTGTAACCCTGTGCCGGGGCGGCCTGGTGGGGGGCCGCCCTAGGGAATTCACGGGGGTCTCTGGGTCACGCAGGTGACCTGTTTCATACGAAGGTGTCTGCCACCATCGAATCTGAATACCGACACGGTAGACCAGACTCAGGAGACACCTATGAAAAAGCCTGCTTCCCGTAACGTGACCCGCCGCCAGCTGCTGACCCGCGCTGCCACGCTGGCAGCACCGGCCATCGTCAGCCCCTGGGCCCTGGCGCAGGACAAGTACCCGAACCGCCCCATCACGCTGATCGCGCCCTGGCCGACCGGTGGCAGCAGCGATGCCGTGATGCGCGCTTTTGCCGAGAGCGCCGGCCGTGCCTTGGGCGGCACGGTGATCGTGGAGAACAAGCCGGGGGCCGGCGGCACGCTGGGCGCGGCGGCCATGGTGAATGCGCGCCCGGACGGCTACCTGCTGACGCAGTTGCCGCTGGGCATCTACCGCATTCCGCACATGCAGAAGACGTCCTTCGACCCGGTCAAGGACATTACGCACATCGTCTGTCTGACTGGCTACACCTTCGGCCTGGCCGCGCGCCCCGAAGCGCCGTACAAGACGCTGAAGGAGATGGTGGCCTACGCCCGTGCCAACCCGGGCAAGGTGGCCTATGGCCACACCGGCACCGGCACCACGCCGCACCTGGCCATCGAGGAATTCGCGGCCAAGGCCGGCATCGAGCTGCAGGACATTCCCTACAAGGGCTCGGCCGAGATCATGCAGGCCATCCTGGGCGGCCATATTCCGCTCATGAGCGGCACCACCGAGTTCGCGCCGCACGTCAAGGCGGGCAAGCTCAATTTGTTGGCCACGCTGGGCAGCAAACGCAACAAGGCCTTCCCCGATGTGCCGACCGTGAAGGAAAGCGGTTGGGACACGGTGACCGAATCGCCGTTCGGCATCGGGGGCCCGAAGAACATGGACCCGGCGCTGGTGAAGGTGATTCACGACGCCTTCAAGAAGACGCTGGACGACCAGCGCGTGCTCGACACCCTGGACAAGTTCTACCAGCCGGTGATCTACATGGACACGGCCGAGTACACGGCCTATGCGGCACGTACCTTTGCCGCGGAGAAGGCCACCATCGACCGCCTCAAGGCAGCCGGCAAGATCTGAAGTCCAGCAATCGCGCCTCGTGGGTGGGTTCAACCCGGCCGGCGGTTCACCAGCACGATACCCACGGCCACCAGCGCCAGCGCGGTGAGCAGGCTGGGGGTGAGCGGCTCGTGCAGCCAGAGCGCGCCGAACAGCAACGCGAACATCGGCGTCAGGAAGACGAACGCCGAGATCTTGGTGGCCGGGTAACGGCCCAGCATCCACATCCATACCAGATAGCTGGCAAAGGCGCCCACCACCGTCTGCAGTAGCAGCGATGTGGCGGCAAAAGGGCTGAACTCCCAGGTCCAGCGTTCGCCCAGTGCGAGCGACAGCAGCGGCAGCGTGGCAGCACTGACGGCCACCTGGTAGAACAGCAGTTTCTCGGCAGAGGCCTTGCCCAGAGCACTGGCGCGGATGGTGACGGTGGTCAACCCCCAGGCCAGGCCGGCGATCAGTGCCAGCGCATCGCCCAGCAACTGACGCTCCGAGGCCGGTGTGACAAAGCTCTCGCGCATGGCGAACACCAGGGCGCAAAACGCCAGCAGCAGGCCCAGCCATTGCAGCGGGCGCAAGCGCTCGGCGCGCACCAGCAGCGGCAACATCAGTGCAACCCAGAAGGGTGAGGTGTAGAGGAATACCGTCAGGCGCGAGGCGGAGGTGAACTGCAAGCCGATGTACAGGCAGGCAAATTCACCGGCAAACAGCGCGCCCGCCAGCAAGCCGGGCCAGAGCGTGCCGTCACGCACCAGCAAGGGCACACCGCGCCAGCGGCACCACAGCACCAGCAACAGCGTGGCACCCACAAAACGCACGCCGGCCTGGAAGACCGGCGGCAACTCGGGCAGCGTGGCTTTCACCAGCACCTGCTGGAAGCCCCAGAACAGGCAGCAGGCCAGCAAGATGGCGGCCGCCACGCCGTCGAGGTGTTCTTTGCGTCCAGGCGCGTTCATGTCAGTGCTTAGCCAAGCTCTACGTAGCCAGCAATGTCTGCATGAGACGATTCACGCGGGAAACGCCGTGGATCCGGCTTCGCCGGGCCACTGGCGTTGCCCCCTGCAAGGGGGGTGGCGAAGGGACACGCAGTGCCCGCAGCCTGGGGGTGTGCCACCTCACAACGGATGCTCGGCGTAGAACTTGCCGCCGTGGTACAGCAGCGGCGAGGCGCTGGTACGGTGTGCGCAGCGCTCGACCTCGCCGACGAAGATCACGTGGTCGCCTTCGTCGTAACGGCTGCGGTTGAAGCACTCGAAGGTGGCGGCGGCGCCGGCCAGCAGCGGGGCGCCACCGTGTCCTTCCGTGAACTCGACCCCGGCCCAGCGATCCACGCCCTTGGCGGCGAAGCGCCGCGCCAGTTCCTGCTGGTCGGCCGCCAGGATGTTGATGGCGTAGTGGGAGCCGCTGCTGAATACCGCCATGGAGGCCGCGGCATGCGACAGGCTCCACAGCACCAGCGGCGGATGCAATGAGACTGAATTGAACGAGTTGGCCGTCAGGCCCACCAGTTTGCCGTTGGCAGCGCGTGCCGTGACGATGGTCACGCCGGTGGCGAACATGCCCAGGGCGGTGCGGAATTCAGTTTGAGAAAAGCTCGGGGGGCGGGCGTGCAGGGCCGCAGCAGACGAAGACATGAGGGCAATGTACCTGAATTTGCCGGGCTTGGCCGAGGCCTAAAATTGCGGCATGCACTTTGGTCTTCAGAAGCTGTCTGTGTCGCTCGCCTTGCTGGCGGCGGGTGTTGCCCATGCCGGGCGGGCATGTGACGATTTTTATGCCCGTCTGCCCAATGTCCAGCGTGCGCTGTGCGAGCAGGCCCAGCTGCAGGACTCCAGTGCCCGCAGCGTCAAGGGGCGGCCGATCTATACCCGTGACATCCGGCCCGACGGCGCGCGCCTGCGCGTGCTGGTGATCGGCGGCATGCATGGCGACGAGCTGTCCTCGTCGTCGGTGGCCTTGCATTGGATTCGGCTGGCGCAGGAGACGCCGGAACGTACCCACTGGCGTTTCATTCCTGCGCTCAATCCGGACGGGTTGTTCAGCCGGCCCTCGCACCGTGTCAACGCCAATGGGGTGGACCTCAACCGCAATTTCCCGACGCCCAACTGGGAGCGTGATGCACCGTTCTACTGGGAAAAGCGCACACGCAAGGACCCGCGCCGCTGGCCGGGCAAGACCCCGTTGAGCGAGCCGGAGTCGAAGTTCCTGCACGAAGAGATGCAGCGTTTTCAGCCCAACCTGATCGTCAGCATCCATGCGCCTTATGGGGTGCTGGACTTTGATGGCCCGATCCAGCCGCCCAGCCGTCTGGGGCGCCTGTTCCTGGACCAGGTGGGTATCTTTCCGGGCTCGCTGGGCAACTACGGTGGCGTGCACAAGGGCATGCCGGTGGTCACGATTGAACTGCCGAGTGCCTTGCTGACACCACGCAATGTCGAGATCCAGCGCATGTGGCAGGACTTGCGGCAGTGGATGGGAGATACCCTGGCCGCAGATGACACGGACGTGCCGCTGCGTCCTTGAAGCGGCCCGCCCCTGTTGGGGCAGGCGTCGTTGACAAGCTTAACGAACCAGCAGGACCGGCACTTCGCAGTGCGCCAGCACCTGGGTCGCGACCGAGCCCATCACCAGATTGCCCAGGGCGCTGTGGCCGTGCGAACCCATGACCAGCAGATCGTACTTGCCGGATTCGGCCATCTTGGCAATGTTCTCACCGGCATGGCCGACTTTCCACACGCTCTTGGCATCGATGCCATGGCGCGTCAGGAACTTGGACACCGGGCCGAGCACCTTTTCGGCTTCCTCGGAATAGTATTTGTCCACGATTTCCTTGCCGACGGCGGCGCGGGCGCGGGGCGGCAGTGCCGGTTGCACGGTGAAGATGGTGTACTGGTTGCCGGCCGTGAACAACTCGTCATGGGTTGTCAGGTAAGCCAGCATTTTCTTGGTGTATTCACTGCCGTCGACGGCCAGAAGAATTTTCATGGTCAGCTCCTCGTTGCGATAGCGTAGTTTATCCAGCGACTTGGGTCAGCCGATGACCGGCGTCAAATTTCCGCAAAAGATCACTGGACAAGTCCAGGCACAGTGTCGGGTTGAACAGGGCCTGTTCGCCTTTGCGAGCATAACCCAGCGGGTTGGCGACCACGCGGCAGCCGTGCCGGGTGTAGTCGCTCGGACAGTGCAGGTGGCCGTGCAGCCACAGCTGGGCGTGCGGCAGCAGGTCGTCGAGTGCATTGCAAAAACCGGCGGTGCCGGGTGCCAGCCCGTAGCGTGGGTCGGCGCTCTGCAGGCTGGGGGCAAAGTGGGTGATGACCACGGTCTGCCCGTCAAAGCGCTGGGCCAGCGTGTCGCGCAGCCAGGCTTGGCAGACCAGGGCCTGCTCGCGTATCTGCTCGGCCAGCATGGCTTGCCCAGAGCGGAGGGTCTCGGTTTTTCGCAGGTAGAAATTGGCCGCGCGAAAGGCCTTGTCACGTGCCTGCAACACCTGGGTGAGCGCGCCGCCGGCAGATTGCGCTGCCGGGTTCAGTGCATCGAAGTCGCTCCACAGGGTCGTGCCGACAAAACGCACGGGTGGTGCCGTGGGCCCCAACAACTCGGCGGCCGTCACGACCTCACGTTCCAGCAGGCGGATGCCCAGCCGGGCACACGTCTCACGCAGGCGTTCGTGCGCCAGGTCGAAATCCTGGCGGTCGTATTCATGGTTGCCAGGCACAAACAGCACGGGGGTGGGCCAGCCGTGACGGGGCGAGAAACGCGCCAGGCCAAAGTCGTGATCGCTCAATTGCGAGCCATTCTGGTAGGAGCCGATGTCGCCGGCCAGCACCAGCAGATCGGTGCCGGGGGCTGGCGTCGGCTTGAAGCTGGGGTCGGCTTCAAGGTGCAGGTCAGAAAGCAGCTGGATCTTCACGCCGTCATTGTCCCAGGTCGATGACGCTGGACGTCAGTTTGTCTGCGTGGGCGCGGCTGGGCAGTTGGGCCACCACGCCGCGAAGCCATTCGTGGGCGCTGTGGTGATGCACACGGCGATGCCACAGGGCATCCACATGGATGGCGGGCACCTCGAAGGGCAGTTCACGCAGCACCAGCTGGTCGGCAATACCCGTCACGCTGACGAAGTGGCGTGGCAGCACCGTCAGCAAGTTGGACGTGGCCACCACCCGGCCGGCGGTAAAGAACTGGTTGACGGTCAGCACGATGTGCCGCTGGCGTCCGAGCGAGGCCAGGGCCTGATCGATGAAGCCGTAGGGCCGGCCGGAAAAGCTCACCAACAGGTGGCGTGCTTCGCAGTAACGCTCAAGGGTCAAGGGCGCACTGGCCAGCGGATGGTCACGCCGCATCACACACACGTATTTGCTGTAGTAGAGGCGCTGGTGATGAAACGCCACAGCCTCACCCGCTTCGGCCTGGGCCGTCAGACTGGCAATGACGGCCGGAAAGTACCCGATGGCCATGTCGGCCGACTCTTCCTGCAGCAGCCGGCGCGGGTCGCGCGTCGTCAGGGGGACCACCCGGATGGTGACACCGGGCGCATCCTGGTCGAGCACTTTCACCAGGCCGGGAATCAGCTCTGCCGCGGTGGAGTCGGCGGTGGCCAGCACGAAGGTGGTGTTGGCCTGCGCCGGAACGAAGCTGCCGGGAGACAACGACTCCTCCAACTGGCGCAACGCTTCCTGCACTGTGGGCCACAGCGCCAGCGCCCGGGGGGTGGGTTCCAGGCCTTGGCCACTGCGACGCAGTAAATCGTCACCAAGTGTTTCACGCAGGCGGCGCAAGGCATTGCTGACGGCTGGCTGCGTAAGTGATAACTTACTTGCGGCTTTGGTCAAGCTGCGCTCAACCATGATCTCGTTGAAGACACGGAGCAGATTGAGATCCAGCGTGCGAAAGTTGAGCGGATGCATGGTCGGGAATCAATATATCACTGTGGTGAATATTGTGCATCACAACAATAAAGTTGAATCACATTAGAGATAACCCTAATATCACGGCATCGCAAAGATTTTGTTTCGCCAAGGAGGTCCATCATGACCAATTTTGTACACGTTGAATACCCCAGCCATCACCCGGGCGTTGACCGCTTTGAGAATGCCGTGGCTGCTGCCGGCCAGATGCGCAAGCGTTTCGACTCCACCAAAGGGTTGGCCGCCATGTTGTTGGCTGCCATGGTGGCGGCACTCGTTGTCGTGGCTGACCAGTTGGTTGACACGTGGGCCGACGGCCATCTGCTGGCGGGTTGGGTTGTGCTGTGGGTGGTGGGCTTCGCGGCGATCGCCTTGCTGGCAGGTACGGCACGTCATTTGGCATCGCGCTCGATCAAAGCACTGGATGGCTGGTCGCGCAGCGTGGCACGCAAGCGTGCTGACGAGCGCCTGTGGGAACTGGCACGCAAAGATGATCGCGTGATGGCCGATCTGCAAGCTGCCCGCACACGTCAGGAAGCCTGATGGCCTGAGCCTTCAGGTTCTCGATATAAAAAAAGCCACCGCAAGCGGTGGCTTTTTGTTGTCTGGCGCTCGGCTCAAGCGCTGAGCAGTTTCTCGATACGCTCACGGGTGTCGCGCAAGGCCTTCGGCAGGCGGGCGTCGATCTGCTCGAACAGCACGTCGTGCAGCTTGAGTTCGGCCAGCCACTGCTGCTTGTCGATGCTGGTGACGGCGTGGAACTGCTCGGGTGTGAAGTCCACGCCCTTCCAGTTGACTTCCTCGTAGGTCGGGCTCAGGCCGTAGAAGTGCTCCTTGCCCTGGACCTCGTCCTCGATGCGGTCGATCATCCACTTCAGAACACGCATGTTCTCGCCGTAGCCAGGCCAGACGAACTTGCCGTCCTCGCCCTTGCGGAACCAGTTGGTGGTGAAGATCGAGGGCAGGCGACCGCCTTGGGCGGCGACCTTCTCACCCAGGTTGAGCCAGTGCTGGAAGTAGTCGCCCATGTGGTAGCCGGTGAAGGGCAGCATGGCAAACGGATCGCGGCGCACCACGCCCTGCTGGCCAATGATGGCAGCGGTGGTCTCCGAACCCATGGTGGCGGCCATGTAGACGCCCTCCACCCAGTTGCGGGCTTCGGTCACCAGCGGTACGGTGTTGGAGCGGCGGCCGCCGAAGATGAAGGCGTCGATCGGCACGCCCTTGGGGTTGTCCCACTCGGGGTCAAGCGCCGGGTTGTTGGTGGCGGCCACGGTGAAACGCGAATTCGGGTGTGCCGCCTTGGCGCCGGTTTCCTTGGCCAGCTGCGGTGTCCAGTCCTTGCCCTGCCAGTCGATGGCGTGGGCCGGCGCTTCGCCGTCCATGCCCTCCCACCAGACGTCGCCGTCGTCGGTCAGCGCGACGTTGGTGTAGATCACGTCGCTCTTGAGCGACTCCATGCAGTTCGGATTGGTCTTGTAGTTGGTGCCGGGGGCGACGCCGAAGTAACCAGCTTCGGGGTTGATCGCGTACATGCGCCCATCGTTGCCCGGCTTGACCCAGGCGATGTCGTCGCCGATGGTGGTGACCTTCCAGCCCTCGAAGCCCTTGGGCGGGACGAGCATGGAGAAATTGGTCTTGCCGCAGGCGCTGGGGAAGGCGGCGGCCACGTGGTATTTTTTGCCTTGCGGATTGGTCACGCCCAGGATCAGCATGTGCTCGGCCAGCCAGCCCTGCTCGCGGCCCATGTTGGAGGCGATGCGCAGCGCGAAGCACTTCTTGCCTAGCAAGGCGTTGCCGCCGTAGCCGGAACCGTAAGACCAGATCTCGCGCGTCTCAGGGTAGTGCACGATGTATTTGGTCTGGTTGCAGGGCCAGCTGCTATCCTTCTGGCCCGCTTCCAGCGGTGCGCCCACGGTGTGCATGGCCGGCACGAAATCGCCGTCGGTGCCCAGCACGTCATAGACAGCGCGGCCCATGCGGGTCATGAGCTTCATGTTGACGGCCACGTAGGCGCTGTCAGACAACTCGACGCCGATGTGGGCGATGTTGCTGCCCAGCGGGCCCATGGAGAAGGGCACCACGTACATGGTGCGGCCCTTCATGCAGCCGTTGAACAGGGCCGGCTTGCCATCGGCGGTGCCGTACTGCAGCAGGGCGCGCATCTCGGTCGGCTCGACCCAGTTGTTGGTCGGGCCGGCGTCTTCCTTGCGAGCCGAGCAGATGAAGGTGCGGTCTTCCACACGGGCCACATCGCTGGCGTCGGAACGGCACAGATAGCTGTTGGGTCGCTTGGTTTCGTTGAGCCGGGTGAAGGTGCCGGCCTGGACCAGCTGGTCGCACAGACGCTTGTATTCCTCATCACTGCCGTCGCACCAGTAGATGGCGTCGGGCTTGCACAAGGCCGCCATGTCGGCTACCCAGGCCAGCAGTTTGGGGTTCTTGACATAGCTCGGCGCATTGAGGTGAATGCCCTGCATCACGGGAGAGTTCATGGGAGAGGCTCCTAGTTGAATAATCTTTTCGAAGCCGGCACGCCATGCGCCTTGGAGGACTGGATGCACCAGCTTGGAAAAAATCAGCAGCGATATTGATCCGCAGCGGGGCCCATTGTATGAACTTGCCTGTTTGTTACGCCGCGATGACAGTCAAAATCTATGCAAAACTCACATAAAGTTATGCCGTCAGAAATTTTGAAACGAAAAGGACGGATGGCGCCCAAGATGGGAAAGCGTGCAACGAAATAGGTGTGCTGTATCGCTCGTGCGATGAGAAGCTTCGGTCAGCGCCGGTGAAACGGACGCGTCCGACTTGATCGAAAGGGGATCACAAGACGTTGCGAGGATGAGATTTCCTGCAACATGAAAGAAAAGCCGCCAGTGGAAGGTGCGGCAAAGGGGTGTCGCTGCTACGGCACCGTGTGGATGAGCGACGGGGCGCAGCAGAAGAAACGGACCAGCAAGCGACTGGACATGGCCCGTTTCCCCAGGAAGCTTGATCAGGCCATGACCACGGCGATAAAGGCCAGCAGGAAGATCAGCAGGGCGCCGACCACGGGAATCACGACAGGAATGGAGTGCACGACGCTCTCGAGCGGATCAGCTTGGCTGGCGTCATGCGCAGGGGTCGGGTTAGACATG
Organism: Hylemonella sp.; assembly: GCA_030680575.1. Lineage (GTDB taxonomy): Bacteria > Pseudomonadota > Gammaproteobacteria > Burkholderiales > Burkholderiaceae_C > Hylemonella. Next base: position 34,343 of record JAUXVI010000053.1, on the reverse strand, counting down.
GTGTTTCCTTCTTGCTTAAAACGGCAGTTATAACAACTGAGCTGATTTTACATTTTCACAAACATGAGGCTCCGCTGTGGTCAGCGCAGGGGGAGGCGCAACCGTTAGGCAGACATGAAACTTTCAAAGTTATTCCTTCTTCCGCTGTTGTTGCTGACGGCCTGTGCGGCCACCGGTCCCGGCAGTTCCTCAGCCCGGCCAGTGCTCTACCCGAATGCCACCTTCAAGCGAATGGGGGAAGCTCGGGCGCAGCAAGAGGTGGAAGTCTGCCTGGGGCGTGCGCAAGCGGCCGGCCTGACACCTGACGAGAAAAACAACGCCGCGGCACGCCGGGCCGGGCAGGGTGCGGCGACCGTTGGCGTGGCAGCCGCTGTCGGCGCCCTGGTGACGGGGCGTAATACGGAGGGGGTGGTGCGTGCCGGCGCCACCGGGGCGGCGGTTGGCGGTTCGGCTGGCGCCGTGAGTGGTGCCATGCAGGACAAGCCCAGCAGTACCTATCGCAACTTTGTGCAGCGCTGCGTCAGCGAGAAAGGGCTGGATGTGATCGGCTGGAATTGAGGCCGCGCAGCACCCGCCAAGACTAGAGCAGCGCGTAAGTGGTCGAAGCGCGGCAAACACTTTTGTTGTCTGAGACGCTACGGATATCGATTTCACCGAAGGCCAGCGACTTGCCAACCCGCAACAGTCGGGCCTCAACCAGACCATCCTGGCCCGACAGGGGCTTGAGAAAGCTGCTGTTCATCTGCACCGTGGTGCAGGGGCGGAATTGTCCGAAGTGGCTGAAAACGGCCAAGGCCATGGCCGTATCGGCGGCGGCCATCATGGCCTGGCCGCACACCATGCCGCCAGTGCGCGCCAAGGCATCGCTGTGCGGCAGACGCAACGTGACCTGGGTGGCATCGCTGGACACGACTTCAAGATGCAGTGCCTGGATCCAAGGTGCGAAATAGTCAGTCAGCGCGGTCTGCAGTTGCCGGGTATCCATGGGGTCTCCAAATAAAAAAGGCCAAGTGTCTGACCGTGAGCCTGACCGAGCCGAGGGTGATCGTCAATCGGGTTTTCGTCAGCCGGCGAGCTTTTGAGGGAAAGACTTCCCTCGCGGCGCAGACTGGGTTATCGTGGCTCACACAGATATCCGTGCTGGAGGCGTTTGATGGTCAAGCGTTTGGTAGCCGAGAGGGCGAATGGACAGGTCCTCGTTTCACCGGGGCTCGGGCAAGCACCGGTGTTGGACCTGATGTGTTCGCATTTCATCCTGACGCTGGCTGCGCGTACAGGGGGCGGGTTCAATGCCCGGCGCGACTTGGCGGGCGTGGTGTCACTGGCCGGGCGACATCTGGTGTGGCCCGCATCCGTACTGCAGCGCCTGCGCGAGTTTCTGACGCGCCGCTGCGCAGGCAACGAGTTGTGGCATGGCCAGGAGTCCTTGAATGACCGTGAATTCCTGGCCCGTTTCGGCGATTGGCGCGGTCCGTACGAGGAAGGCACCCTCTTTTTCTACCTTGACGAGTACGCCAAAGACCAGCCCAAAGACTTGCTGACCGTCCTGGCCGTGACGCGTGACTGGCTGGCACAGACATTGAAAAAGCAGTCGACGTTGGTGGAGAAAAATATCGATGCCCTGGCCAGCTTGCTGCAGTTGAATCAGGCGGAGCGGGCCCTGCTGTTGTACGGCACGTTGGCGCGCTACCAGCGTGAACTGCGCAGCGTGCTGGTGGAGTTCAAGGTCAACAATGCGCCCGAGGCCTACGCCGTGATTGCCGAGGTGGCCGGCGTGAACCCGACCGAGGTCGGAGAGGCGCTACGCGCCGGTTCACGCCTGGAGCGCATTGGCCTGGTGGACAACCTGATTTCCGAGCACAACATCACCGATCTGGCGGATCTGATGAAAGTCAGTGAAAAACTGCCGCCGGTATTGATGCGACAGTACCGCGACCAGTCCGAGCTGATGGCCGTGTTCACCCGGCCCTCGGCCAGGAGTCACCTGGCCATGAGCGACTTTGCTTTTGTCGAGGACGACGCGCAGATGCTGTGCGCCCTGCTGCGTCATGCCGTGATGCGCAAGGAGGCCGGTGTCAATGTGCTGCTGTATGGTCCGCCGGGCACCGGCAAGACCGAGTTGGCGAAGGTGGTGGCGCAGGCGGCGGGTCTGGATCTCTTCGAAGTTGAATACGCCGATCGTGACGGCAACTCTCTGAGCGGGCGCGACCGCTATCGTTCGCTGCAGATTGCCCAGGTTTTTCTCAAGGGCAGCGCCCAGGCGGCGTTGCTGTTCGATGAGGTGGAGGATGTGTTCCCCCCGATCTCTACCGAAGCGGCCCAGTTGCTGGCGCGTGCCGAGCAGGTGGCGGTACCGGCCAGCGGCAGCGTCAGCGGCAAGGCCTGGGTCAACCAGATACTGGAATCCAATCCGGTGCCCACCATCTGGGTGACCAACCGCATCGAGCAGATCGACCCGGCTTTCCGCCGCCGCTTTGCCTACCACCTCGAACTCAAGTCACCGGCGCCAGGTGCGCGCGAGGGGCTGGTCCGCAAGACGCTGGAAGGGGTGCCTGTATCGGAGGCTTTTGTGGCCAAGTTGACGGCGCGCAAGGGGCTGACACCGGCGCAGATCAGAACGGCAGTACGCTTTGCGGGGTTGGTCGGTGACGTGGCACCGGAAAAGATGGTGAAGGCGGTGGAGATGGCCGATACCGAGGCGCGCCGCATGGAGTCGCTGATCGAGCGGCAGTTGCGTAATGCCGATCAGGCCTTGGGTAACCGGGACAGTGCCACCCTGGCACGGCGCATGGTGACGCAGTACCAGCTCGACCTCCTCAATCTGGAGAGCCGCTATGAGATGACGCGCATGGTGCAGGCCCTGCAGGCGCGCGGACATGGCTCCTTGTGCTTTTACGGCCCGCCGGGAACCGGCAAGACAGCACTGGCTGAACACATCGCCAGCGTGCTGGGCTGCCCCCTGCTGATTCGGCAGGCCAGCGACATCATGAGCAAGTTCATTGGCGAGACCGAGCAGAACATGGCCGCCATGTTTGCCGAGGCGGAGAGCGAAAACGCCCTGTTGCTGCTCGATGAAGCCGACAGCTTCCTGCAGGACCGGCGCGGTGCCCAGCGTACCTACGAGGTGACGGAGGTCAACGAAATGCTGCAAGGCATGGAGCGGTTCAACGGCATTTTCATCTGCACGACCAACTTGCTGGACCGCATCGACCAGGCCGCCTTGCGGCGGTTCACGTTCAAGATCCGGTTCAAGCCGCTGACGCTGGCCCAGCGTGAAGCCATGTTTGTGGCGGAGGCGCTGGCGGGCGACTCGGCGCGGCTGACAGCAGAGGTGCGAGGCCGTTTGGCACTGCTCGACCAGCTGTGCCTGGGGGATTTCGCAGCGGTGCGACGCCAGGCGCTCATTCTTGGCACGGAGATGGACATGCCTGAGTTCCTGGCGCAACTGGAGGCTGAGCATCGCATCAAGCCGGAAGTACGCGAGGCGCGCAGCATGGGATTCCTTCAGTAACCCTGTTTTGAAAATGGTTTTGAAGGCTGCTTGGCGCATGCCAAAACAAAAAATTACACGAAGCTGTCAACCGCGGACGGGTCTCATACGTGATAACCACATGGCGAAGTTCTGAACCAGCCAGCCTGAAGAAAGGGCTTGGCTGCTGGGAAGGCCTTCATTCCCTCCATTTTTGTATTGCGGTTATGAACAAAGATCCCATCAAGGTGCCGGAAAAGGGCACTTACAAATGGCAGCTTTTTAAAGAGTGGACTGACGAGTTTCGTCAGACTCACGCCGACCACGTCGCCTACATCGCCTTGCATCTGGCCGGTGTGCTCGATCCTTGCCGCAGCAAGCTCAATAACTTGATCCAGCAGCATCGTCAGCATCAGCGCGATGGCGCCCGGGGCGAGCGTCACCGCCGGGCCATTGCCCGCCTGCAAAACACCATGACCGGTGCTGCCATCTCCTACGAGACCAGCTTCCGCAGCCATTAAATCAATGGCAAAAGAACTGGCGCTGTCAGGCGCCGGTTTGCAGGGCCAGCCAGTGCAAATAGTCGGCTGAGCCCGCCGTGATCGGCAATTGCACGATCTCGGGCGTCTCGTAGCGGTGGTGAGCGCGGATGAAATCCTCCAGCGCCTGATAGACCGCTGCACGGGACTTGATCAGCAGCAGCCACTCCTTTTCTGCGCAGGGCTGCTCTTTCCAGACATAAAAACTCTTGATCGCCTGCACCTGCACGCAAGCGGCTAGTTGTGCCTGGACGATCTGCCGCGCCATGGTTTCCGCCTCTGCCTCGGAGGCCATGGTGGTCATCACGAGGCAGAAGGCATCGGGCGTCGGGCTGGGTTTTTGCATTGCAGCAATTTACCGCGAAAGCCGTCGCCGCGTCCTGGGCTGCGGCTGGCATTTCACAACCCTGCCTGCTTTTCTTCCACCTGCTGCACCGGTGGCGTCCAGCCACCCCCCAACGCCTTGTAAAGGGACACCTGGTTCTGCTGCTGCGCCAGCCGGGTCTGCGCGACCAGTTGTTGCACCGCAAACAGGGAGCGCTGTGCATCCAGCAGGTCCAGAGAGCTGGCCACACCATTGCGGTAACGCAACTCAGCCAGTTGTGCCCGCTCACTCTCGGCGCTGGCTTGTGCCTGCTGGGCCTGCAGTTGTTCGCCCAGGGTGGCACGGCCGGCCAGGGTGTCAGCCACTTCACGGAAAGCGGTCTGGATCGCCTTTTCGTACTGGGCCACGGCAATCTCGCGGCCGGCTTTAGACGATTCGAGGTTGGCCCGATTGCGGCCGGCGTCAAAAATCGGCACCAGGGCAGAGGGTGCCAGTGTCCAGCCCCAGGTGCCGCTCTTGAACAGATTGTCCAAGTCGCTGCTGGCCGAACCGGCAAAGGCGGTGAGCGAGATGCGCGGGAAAAATGCAGCCCGCGCCGCGCCAATGCTGGCATTGGCGGCAATCAGCTGTTGTTCGGCTTGGCGAATGTCGGGCCGGCGTGTCAGGACCTCGGACGGCAAGCCGACCGGAAGGTCCTTGAACAGGGAAGCGGATGGTGCGGCATGGGTGGCGCGTAGCAACGGCTCGGGCACGGTTTGACCCGCGAGCAGCGTGAGGGCATTGATGTCTTGCGCCCGCAGTCGCTGTTGCTGGGCTGCGCTGGCACGGGCCGCAGCGGTCAGCGACTCGGCCTGCCGCAGGTCCAGGGCCGAGGTGGCCCCGTTGTCGAAACGCAGGCGGGTCAGGCGCAGCGAGTCTTCACGGGTGGCGAGTGTGCGTTGCGCCAGATCCAGCAGTTCGGTGTTGGCCTGCAGGCTCAGCCAGGTGCTGGCCACCGAGGCGATGAGGGAAATCTGGGCCGCCTTGCGCGCCTCTTCGGTAGCCAGGTACTGGGCCAGGGCCGCTTCTTTCAGGCTGCCCAGGCGACCAAAGAAGTCGAGCTCCCAGGCCGCGGAGGCCGGAATGTTCAAACCGGCGCTAAAGCTGGAGGTGACACTCTTGGTGAGTTCCGAGGTCGACTGCCGGCTGCCGGTGACACCCGCGCTGATCGTCGGCAGCTGGTCGGCCCGGCGGATCTGGTACTGGGCGCGCGCCTGCTCGATATTGAGCACCGCCACGCGCAGGTCGCGGTTGTTGTCCAGCGCCAGTCGGATCACCGAGCGCAGGTTGGTGTCACCGATGAAGTCTTGCCAGTCGAGGTCGGCGGCCAGCGCGGCCGTGGCTGCTGCCCCAGCAGTTTTGGCATCAGACCACTGCTTGGCCACGGGGGCGACCGGGCGTTCGTAGGTCGGAATCAGCGAGCAGCCGGCCAGCACCGCAGCAGCGGCCAGCGCCGGCCAGGTGCGCAAGAAAAGAGGGTTACTCATGCGGATGCACTCCCATGTGCGCAGCATCGTGCGCGTGGACTTGATGTTGGCGTGCGCTGCCCTTGAACACGCTGCGCACCACCACGAAGAAGATAGGCACGAACACCACCGCCAGCACGGTGCCGGTGATCATGCCGCCGATGACGCCGGTGCCAATCGCTCGCTGGCTGGCCGAGCCGGCGCCCGAGGCGATGGCCAGCGGCAGCACGCCCAGCGTGAAGGCCATGGAGGTCATGACGATGGGGCGGAAACGCAGGTGCGCCGCTTCCAGCGCTGCTGCGACCAGGCTCTTGCCCTGGGCTTGCAGGTCCTTAGCGAACTCGATGATCAGGATGGCGTTCTTCGCTGACAGGCCGATGATGGTGATCAGGCCAACCTGGAAATACACGTCATTGGCGTAGCTGCGCAACAGCGTTGCCAGCAGCACACCCAGCACACCCAACGGCACCACCAGGATGACGGCCAGCGGAATGGTCCAGCTCTCGTACAGCGCGGCCAGGCACAGGAACACCGCCAGGATGGAGAAGCCGTAGACGATCAGAGCCTGGGCACCGGCCAGTTTTTCTTCGCGCGACAGGCCGGTCCATTCGAAACCGAAGCCCTGCGGCAGCTGGGCCGCCAGCTTTTCCATTTCTTCCATGGCGGCGCCGGTGCTGTAACCCGGTGCGGCACTGCCGCTGATGCGCATGGCCGGATAGCCGTTGTAGCGCACGGTCTGCATCGCACCCTGGATCCAGCGCGTGCTGGCAAAGGCGGACAGCGGCACCATCTGCCCGCGGCTGTTGGGCACACTGAGCTTGAGCAGGTCTTCCGGCTGCATGCGCGCCGGCGCATCGGCCTGCACCACCACACGCTGCAGGCGTCCGGCGTTGGGGAAGTCGTTGATGTAGCTCGAACCCAGGGCGGTGGAGATGACGCTGTTGATGGCGTCGAAACCGACACCCAGGGCGTTGGCCTTGTCGCGGTCGATGTCGAGCTGCAACTGGGCCGCATCTTCCAGGCCGTCGGGGCGCACCTGGGTGATGACCTGGCTCTTGGCTGCCATGCCCAACAATTGGTTGCGGGCAGCCAGCAGGGCGTCATGGCCCAGGCCGGCGCGATCTTGCAGCCGGAAGCTGAAACCGGACGAGGAGCCCAGTTCTGGAATCGACGGCGGGCTCAAGGGGAAGATGAAGGCATCGCGGATGCCCATCAGCGCACCGAAGGCGCGGCCGGCCAGATCCTGGGCTGAACTGCCCGGGGCATGGCGTTCGGACCAGTCCTTCAGCGTCACAAAAGCCAGCGCAGCATTCTGGCCTTGGCCAGAAAAGCTGAAACCCAGCACACCGACCATGCTCTGCACTTCCGGCTGCTTGAGGATGAAACCCTCGACCTGCTGCATCACGCTCAAGGTGCGTTCCTGGGTGGCGCCCGGCGGCAGCTGCACGTTCACCAGCATGGTGCCCTGGTCTTCGTTGGGCAGGAAGGAGGAGGGCAGGCGCATGTACACGACCGCCACCGCTGCAAGGATGGCAGCGTAGATCACCAGCGTGCGGGCAGCACGCGGCAGCAACCGGGCGACCCAGCTTTCATAACCTTTGGCGGTGCGGGAAAAACCGCGGTTGAACCAGCCGAAGAAGCCCTTCTTCTCATGGTGGTGGCCGGCCTCGACCGGTTGCAGCAGCGTGGCGCACAGGGCGGGTGTCAGCGAGAGCGCGAAGAAAGCCGAGAAGGCGATGGAGGCGCCCATCACGACCGCGAACTGGCGGTAGATGTTGCCGACCGAGCCGCTGAAAAAGGCCAAAGGCACGAACACCGAGATCAGCACCACGGTCACGCCGACGATGGCGCCCGAGATCTGGCCCATGGCCTTGCGCGTGGCCTGCCGCGGCGGCAGGCCTTCTTCGCTCATGATGCGTTCGACGTTTTCCACCACCACGATGGCGTCGTCCACCACGATGCCGATCACCAGCACCATGCCGAACATGGTCAGCACGTTGATGGAGAAGCCCAGCGCCAGCAGCGTGGCAAAGGTGCCCAGCAGCGCCACCGGCACCACGATGGTCGGGATCAGGGTGTAGCGCCAGTTCTGCAGGAACAGGAACATCACCAGGAACACCAGTGCCACGGCTTCGAACAGCGTCTCAGCCACCTGCGAGATCGAGATCTTGATGAAGCGCGAGCTGTCGTAGGGGATGGCCCACTTCATGCCCTTGGGGAAATACGCCTCCAGCTCCTGCAGCTTGTCGCGCACCGCCTGCGCGGTGGCCAGCGCATTGCCGCTGGGCGAGAGCTGCACGCCGATGCCGGTGGACGGTTGGCCGTTCAGGCGCGCCGAGGTGGCATAGGTCTGCCCGCCCAGCTCGATCCGGGCCACGTCCTTCAGGCGCACAGCGGAACCGTCGGCGTTGGCGCGCAGCACGATGCGGCCGAACTGCTCAATGCTCGAGAGCTGGCCGTTGACCACCACGGTGGCAGCAATGCCTTGGCCGGCCACATTGGGCAGGCTACCGATTTCGCCGGAGGCCACCTGGGCATTCTGGGCCCGGATGGCGGCGGTGACGTCTGCGGCCGACAGGTTGTAGCCCAGCAGCTTGGCCGGGTCGATCCAGATGCGCATGGCACGCTCGGTGCCGAACAGCTGGGCCTGGCCGACGCCGGGCAGGCGCTGGATTTCGGGCAGCACGTTGCGTGAGGCGTAATCGCCCAGGGCCACCGGGTCCCAGGCCGGATCGTCCGACGAGAGGATGGTGAACAGCAGGAAGTTGCTGCGCGACTTGTCGACGCGCACGCCCTGCTGTGTCACGGCCACCGGCAGGCGCGGCGTGGCGCGCGACAGACGGTTCTGCACGTCCACCTGCGCCAGGTCGGCGTTGGTGCCGGGCTCGTAGCTGATGGTGATCTGTCCAGTGCCGTTGGCTTGCGCCACCGACTCCATGTAGATCAGGCCAGGCGAGCCATTCATTTCGCGCTCGATGACGGACAGCACGCTGTCTTCCAGCGTCTGCGCCGAAGCGCCCGGGTAGGTGGCCGACACCACGATGGACGGCGGTGCCACCGGTGGGTACTGGGCGATCGGCAGCTGGGTGATGGCCACGCTACCCAGCACGATGACGAAGAGCGCGATCACCCACGCGAAGATGGGCCGCTCGATGAAGAATTTCGCCATGTTGAAATTCCTTTAGCGCGCGGCGCTCGAAGCTGCAGGAGCCGGCGCCGAGGCAGCCGGTGCGGGGGACGATGCGGCCGGCGCGGCTGCCGGTTTGCTGCCCGGCGCCTGCCACGGCACCGGTTTGACCGGGGCGTCACCACGCAGCTTCTGGAAGCCGTCCACCATGACCTGTTCGCCGGCCTTCAGGCCATCCAGGATGACCCACTGGCCGCCCTGCTGGTTGCCGACCTTGATCGGGCGCGGGCTGACCTTGCCGTCGGCACCCACCACCATCACGCTGTCGCCCTGCGGCGAACGCGTCACCGCCTGCTGCGGCAGGGTGATGGCGTTGCGGGCCTGGGCCTGCTCCAGCCGCACGCGCACGTACAGGCCCGGCAGCAGCGTGCCGCCCGGGTTGGGCACTTCGGCGCGCAGCGTGATCTGGCCCGAGGTGGCATCCACCGTCAGGTCCGAGAACAGCAGTTTGCCGGCCTGGGCGTATTCGCTGCCGTCCTCCAGCACGATGCGCACACTGGCGGCATCTTTGCCGGCACGCTTGAGTTGGCCTTGCTCCATGGCGCGGCGCAGCGCCATGACGTCGCCGGCCGACTGCGTGAAGTTCACATACATCGGATTGATCTGCTGCACCACGGCCAGCTGGGTGGCTTCACCCTGGCCGACCAACGCGCCTTCGGTCACCAGCGCGCGGCCGATGCGGCCCGAGATGGGGGCAGTGATGTTGGCGTAGCCCAGGTTGATGCGTGCGGTCTGCGCGTCGGCCTCGGCCACCTTGTGCGCGGCGACAGCGTTGGCGTATTCCTGCTTGCTCACGGCATTGGCTTCGACCAGCGGCTTGTAGCGCTCGGCCAGCGTTGCGGCCTGGGCCAGATTGGCTTCGGCACGCGCCAGCGCAGCGGCGTAGGGCGCCGGGTCGATGCGGAACAGTGGCTGGCCGGCCTGCACATCGCTGCCTTCACGGAACAGGCGTTGCTGCAGGATGCCGGCGGCACGGGCGCGCACCTGTGCCACGCGCGAGGCTTCCAGCCGGCCCGGCAGTTCGCTCACCAGACCGATGTCGCCCGGTGTGACGGTGACCACACCGACCTCGGCCGGCGGCATGCCGCCGGGACCGGCGCCGCCCGGTGCGGACGAGGGTCCGCAGGCGGCGAGCAGCAGGCTGACGCTCAGGCTGGTCAGCGCCAGACCGCCACGTGACGACAAATGGGAGAGCGCGGGCTTGATATCGATCAAGGCAGACATGACATTCCTTCGGGGGTAAGGGTGAATGGCCGGCGGCAAACCGCAGGAAAGACCATTTTGCGGATGAATTAGGTCAATTAAAAGAAACGCAGTATACATACAAGCGTGAATGTATGTATAGTCGGGGCATTACAAATACGTTGGAGGGTACCCACATGGTTCGTCGTACCAAGGCCGATGCGCAGGCCACGCGCTGTAGCTTGCTCGATGCCGCCGAGCAGCTGTTCCAGGCGCGCGGCGTCTCGCGCACCTCGCTCAACGAGATTGCCGTGGCAGCTGGCACCACACGCGGCGCCATCTACTGGCATTTCAAGGACAAGGCCGATCTTTTCAACGCCATGATGGAGCGCGTGTCGCTGCCGTTGGAGGAGTCGCTGCAATGTGCGGTGTCCATGCATGCGCAGTGTCCGGTGCTGGAATTGCGCGTGGCCATGCTGGAAGCCTTGCGCAAGACGGCCACCGATGCCCAGACCCAACGCGTGTTCGACATCGCCACCCACAAGGTGGAGTACGTGGCCGAGTTGCTGGGGGTGAAAGAGCGTCACCTGCGGGTGCGCAACGAGTGCCTGGCGCGCACCACGCAAGCGATGCAGCAGGTGACCGAATTGCGCGGGCGTCCTCTGTCCGTGGATGTGAACACCGCTGCGCTGGGGCTGCACGTGATGATCGACGGCTTGATCCAGAACTGGCTGCTCGATCCGGAGGCTTTTGATCTGGTGGCCACCGGCAGTCAGATCTTCGACACCTACCTGGCGGGTCTGGGGCTGCAGCCGGTTCAGGTCGCAGACAAAAAAGACTCTCTGGCCCTTTCCAAATCAGCGCTAGGCGCTATGGATTCGATAGCGAAATGACACGCAGCACGGCCTCGCCGTAGGCCTGCAGTTTCTTCTCGCCAATGCCGCTGATGCCTTGTAGGTCATCCAGCGTCTGCGGGCTGCGCCGGGCGATCTCGGCCAGCGTCGCGTCATGAAAGATCACATAAGCCGGCAGGTTGTGCTCGCGCGCCACCTCGGCACGCCAGGCCTTCAGGTTGATGAAGCGTACCTGGTCGTCGACGCCCAGGTTGACGGCCGCCGGTGCCGTGACGCCGGCGCGGCGTGAGCGTTTGGTGGTCGGCGTCGACACCGACTCGCGCAGCTGCACCGTGACCTCGCCCTTGAGCACGGCGCGGGATCCCTCGGTCAGGTAGAGCGTGTTGAAGGCCTGGGCGTCAACACCGACGGCGCCGATGGCGATCAGCTGGCGCAGCACGCCGCGCAGCTGCGCTTCGCTGAATTCGGCACCGAGGCCGAAGGTGCTCAGGGCCTCGTGCCCGTACTGTTTCACCTTCTCAGTGTCCTTGCCGCGCAGGATGTCCATGATGTGGCCGGCGCCGAAGCTGATGCTGCTCATCTGCTGCACGCGGTAGATGGTGCTGAGCAGCTTGCGCGCCGCGTCAGTGCCATCCCACACGGCCGGCGGGTGTAGGCAGTTGTCGCAATTACCGCAAGGCGCGCTTTTCTCGCCGAAGTAGCCGAGCAGACGCACGCGCCGGCAGTCAGTGGCCTCTGCCAGCGTCAGCAGGGCGTCGAGCTTCTCGCGCATCACCTGCTTGAATTCCTCACCGGCCGGGCTCTCGTCGATCATGCGGCGCTGGTTCACCACGTCCTGCAGGCCGTAGGCCATCCAGGCGTCGGCAGCCGCACCGTCACGGCCGGCGCGGCCGGTCTCCTGGTAGTAGCCCTCGATGTTCTTGGGCATGTCCAGGTGCGCGACGAAGCGCACGTCCGGCTTGTCGATGCCCATGCCGAAGGCGATGGTCGCCACCATCACCAGGCCCTCTTCACGCAAGAAGCGGTCCTGGTTGGCCTGGCGCACGGCCTGGTCAAGCCCGGCGTGGTAGGGCAAGGCCTTCAGGCCGGCATCACACAGCGTCTGCGCGATGTCCTCCACCTTGCGGCGCGATTGGCAGTAGACGATGCCGGCGTCACCTTCGTGCTCGCGCTCGATGAAGCGCAGCAGCTGGGTGGTGGCGTCCTTTTTCTCGACGATGGTGTAGCGGATGTTGGGGCGGTCGAAGCTGCTGACGAACTGTTGCGCCTCTTCGAGTTGCAGCCGCTCCACGATGTCGGCGCGTGTCAGCGCATCGGCGGTGGCGGTCAACGCCATGCGTGGCACCGTCGGGTAGCGCTCGTGCAGCACCGTCAGCGCCCGGTACTCAGGCCGGAAGTCGTGGCCCCACTGGCTGACGCAGTGCGCCTCGTCGATGGCGAACAGTGCCACCTGGCCGCGTTCGTAGAGCGAATCGAGCTGGGCCAGAAAACGCGGTGTCGTCACGCGCTCGGGCGCGGCATACAGCAGCGTGAGTTCCCCGCGCAGCAGGCGCTTTTCCACCTGCGCCGCCTGTTCCGAGGACAGGCTGGAGTTGAGGAAGGCGGCTTCCACGCCGGCCTCGTGCAGGGCGCCGACCTGGTCGTGCATCAGCGCAATCAGCGGCGACACCACGATGGTGGTGCCATGGCCGGCCTGCTGGCGCGCAATGGCCGGGATCTGGTAACACAGCGACTTGCCGCCGCCGGTGGGCATGAGCACCAGCGCGTCGCCGCCGGCCACCACGTGGTCCACGATGGCCTGCTGCGGGCCACGGAAAGCCTCGTAGCCGAAAACCTGGCGCAGGATGGTTTGAAGAGACAAAATGTTTGCTATCGAAACAGGAGCGGCTGGCGCAGATTCCAAAAGGGCTAGAGCCCAATTTGGCTTGAAATTTACATCTGCTCCCAGGGCAGGCCGTCGAAGCGCCAGCCGTTGAGGGTGGAGCGGCGGAAGCTGTCGTCCAGGTCGCCTTCGAAGCCGTGTAGCACGTTGATCAGGTTGGTGAAGCCGGCGGCTTCCAGCGCCAGGCCGGCATCAAGCGTGCGTTTGCCGCTGCGGCACAGCAGGATGACGGGGCGGCTTTTGTTGCCGGCGGCCTCGCGTTCGACGGCGGCGACAAAGGCAGCCGGGTCGGGTGTGAGCTCCGGGTACTCGTACCAGGGAATGTTGTGCACGCCCGGCGGGCGGCCGACGTAAAGCGATTCGATTTCCATGCGCACGTCAATGAACAGCGCATCCGGTTCTTGCTGCAGCAAAGCCCAGGTTTCTTTGGGAAGCAGGTGTTTCATACCCGCTATTGTCCCGGGTTTTGGCGTGGCACTTCCCGCGCGGCGGCGGGACTTTCTACAATTGGCAGTCTATGAAGCCCATCCACTACACCCGCGCCCAAACCCTGCCCGGTATCCTGGCCCAACGCATTGCCATTCTGGATGGCGCCATGGGCACCATGATCCAGCGCTTCAAGCTCGGCGAGGCGCAGTACCGCGGCGAGCGCTTCAAGGACTTCCACAAAGACGTCAAGGGCAACAACGAGTTGCTGTCGCTGACCCGGCCGGATGTGATTCGCGACATCCACGAAGGCTACCTGGCCGCCGGCGCCGACCTGATCGAGACCAACACCTTCGGCGCCACCAGCGTGGCGCAGGCCGACTACGACATGGCGCACCTGGCGCGCGAGATGAACCTCGCCTCCGCCCGGCTGGCGCGCGAGGCCTGCGACAAGTTCAGCACGCCGGACCATCCTCGTTTCGTCGCCGGTGCGCTCGGCCCCACGCCCAAGACCGCCAGCATCAGCCCGGACGTGAACGACCCCGGCGCGCGCAACATCAGCTTCGAGGAACTGCGCGCCGCCTACTACGAGCAGGTCGAAGCCTTGGTCGAAGGCGGTGCCGACGTGCTGCTGGTGGAAACCATTTTCGACACCCTCAACGCCAAGGCGGCGCTGTTCGCCATTGACGAGTACTTTGAAAAATCGGGCGAGCGCCTGCCCATCCTCATCAGCGGTACTGTGACCGACGCCTCCGGCCGCATCCTGAGCGGCCAGACCGTCACCGCCTTCTGGCACAGCGTGCGCCATGCGCAGCCGCTGGCCGTGGGGCTGAACTGCGCCTTGGGCGCGGCGCTGATGCGCCCCTACATCCAGGAGCTGGCCAAGGCCGCGCCGGACACCTTCATCAGCTGCTACCCGAATGCCGGCCTGCCCAACCCGATGAGCGAGACCGGTTTCGACGAGACGCCCGAAGTCACGTCGCGCCTGCTCAAGGAGTTTGCCGCCGAGGGGCTGGTCAACATCGTCGGCGGCTGCTGTGGCACCACACCAGATCACATCGGTGCCATCCACGCCGCGGTGGCACCGCTGGCCACGCGGGCCGTGAACAGCGGGCCGTTCTACCGCGAAGCGGCCTGACGCCCGGCAGCTTGTCCTCAGCCGCCCTGGGGATTTGCCACCAGCGGCACAATACGGTTTCCCATCAAGGGGAGTAGCCGACCAGCCAGCGGAGCCCACGCTCCCGGCGCTGGGGCCCGCGCCGTCAATACGCTGTGTCAAAACAGCCGGCGCTGGCGGCCCGCATCCATCGTGCGGACCCGACAAGACCTTGCGGGTGTTTCATCAACACTGCAAGCGAGGTTTTTTATGCAAAGCATTGCGCCACTGTGGCTGTGGCTGGTTTTTGTCGCCTTCGTGCTGGCGGCGCTGTTCGTCGATTTCGTCGTCCTCAAGAAACAGGGCTCCCACGAAGTGGGCGTCAAGGAGGCGCTGAACTGGTCGCTGATCTGGGTCGCCCTGAGTTTCGTCTTCAACGGCCTGTTCTGGTGGGCGGTGCAGCGCGAGACCGGCTCCACGGCGCTGGCCAACGAGAAATCGCTGGAGTTCCTCACCGGCTACCTGATCGAGAAGAGCCTGGCAGTGGACAACATCTTCGTCTTCCTGCTCATCTTCACCTACTTCGCCGTGCCGGCGGCCTACCAGAAGCGCGTGCTGATGATCGGCATCATCGGCGCCATCGTGCTGCGCACGGTCATGATCCTGGTCGGCGGCTGGTTGTTATCCCAGTTCCACTGGATCCTGTACCTGTTCGGGGCTTTCCTCATCCTCACCGGCGTCAAGATGTGGTGGGCGGCCGGCAAGGAAAGCAGCCTGGACGACAACCCGGCCCTCAAGCTGCTGCGCCGGCTTTTGCCGGTGAGCCGCGACTTTGATGGCGAGAAGTTCTGGACTGTCGAGAACGGCCGGCGCATCGCCACGCCGCTGCTGATGGTGGTGGCCTTGGTCGGCCTGACCGATGTGATCTTTGCGGTCGACTCGATCCCGGCCATCTTTGCCATCACGCAAGACCCGTTCATCGTGCTGACCAGCAATGTGTTTGCCATCCTGGGCCTGCGCGCCATGTTCTTCCTGCTGCAGGCGGCGGCCAGCCGCTTTCACCTGCTGAACTACGGCCTGGCGGTGATCCTGGTCTTCATCGGCACCAAGATGATGCTGATCGACCTCTACAAGATCCCGGTGGCCGTCTCGCTGGCCGTGGTGCTGGGCATCTTGGCCGTCACCATGGTCTGGAGCGCGCGCACCGCGTCGCCCAGCCGGTCGGGCAAGCGGGTAAGCTAACGGCCCTGGCCCCCGTCGGGGCCATTGGCCGGACCCCATGCAGATTGAAGATCTGCGCCAGCGCCTACGGGCGCTCGGCGCCAACCCCCGTCATGAACACCGCGTGTTGCGCCTGTGGTCGCAGGCGCTGCCGCAGACGCATGGCAAGCGCCCGATCGAGGCCTTTCTGCCCACCACGCTGCGCGCCGCTTTGCCGGCCATCGAGCGTGAACTGGCGGGTCTGACCACGCTGCATTCCGAGCATCCGGGGGAAGACGGCTCGCAGCGCCTGGTGGTGGCGCTGGCTGATGGCCAACTGGTGGAAAGCGTGCTGCTGCCACCGGGTCGCATCCCGGCGCTGTGCGTCTCCACCCAGGTCGGCTGTGCCGTGGGGTGTGTGTTCTGCATGACCGGCACCACCGGCCTGATTCGCCAGTTGGGCAGCGCCGAGATCGTGGCGCAGGTCGCATTGGCGCGGCAGCACCGGCCGGTGAAGCGCGTGGTGCTCATGGGCATGGGCGAGCCGGCGCACAACCTGGACAACGTGCTGGAGGCGATCGATCTGCTGGGCACGGCGGGCAACATTGGCCACAAGAACCTGGTCTTTTCCACCGTCGGTGATCCGCGTGTTTTTGAGGCCTTGATGGCGCGTGACGAAGGCCAGGTGCGGCCGGCGCTGGCCCTGTCGCTGCACACCACGCGCGCCGACTTGCGCGAGCAACTGTTGCCGCGGGCGCCGCGCCTGACACCGCAGGCGTTGGTGGATGCGGCCGAGCGGTATGCCCGTGCCAGCGGCTATCCGATCCAGTACCAATGGACGCTGCTCGAAGGCATCAACGACACCGACGAGGAAGTCGAGGGCCTGGTGCGCCTGCTGCACGGCAAGTACGCCATCCTCAACCTGATTCCCTACAACGAGGGTGAGGGCATGCCCTACCGGCGACCCAGTTGGGAGCAGGCTGCCGACATGGCGCGCCGCCTGCACCAGCGCGGCATCCTGACCAAGTTGCGGCAATCGGCTGGGCAAGATGTTGAAGGCGGCTGCGGCCAGCTGCGCGCGCGGGCCGTGCAAGAGAAGGACGGCCAGACGCGCCGCGTGATCCCGCTGCATGCGACAGCCATCTGAAGCGGCCGACAGTTCATTCAGTACACGTACCCAACAGGCCTGCCGCAAAGCCTTTAAAATCACGGCTGATCCAAGGAGCGTTGCAGCGGCATTCAATGTCGTCAGGCTTGGATGTCCCAACGACGCTCACCTGTTTTGAATCCTTCAGGTGAGACGCATGTCCGAAATTTCCATTCCCCCCATGAAGCTGTCCGGCCTGGAGCCGGTGCTCATTGGCGCGGGCAGCTTGTTCGTCAACATTGGTGAGCGTACCAACGTCACCGGCTCCAAGGCCTTTGCCCGCATGATCCTGAACGGCCAGTTCGAGGAAGCGCTGGCGGTGGCGCGTCAGCAGGTGGAGAACGGCGCGCAGGTGATCGACATCAACATGGACGAGGCCATGCTCGACAGCAAGGCCGCCATGGTGCGCTTCCTGAACCTGATCGCCTCCGAGCCCGACATCGCGCGCGTGCCGATCATGATTGACTCCTCCAAGTGGGAGGTGATCGAAGCCGGCCTGCGCTGCATCCAGGGCAAAGGCATCGTCAACTCCATCAGCATGAAGGAAGGCGTGGAGGCGTTCAAGCACCAGGCCAAACTGCTGCGTCGTTATGGCGCGGCCGCCGTGGTGATGGCTTTTGACGAAAAAGGCCAGGCCGACACCTACGACCGCAAGATCGAGATCTGCGAGCGCGCCTACCGCATCCTGGTCGACGAAATCGACTTCCCCGCGGAAGACATCATCTTCGACCCCAACATCTTCGCCATCGCCACCGGCCTCGAGGAGCACAACAACTACGCGGTCGACTTCATCGAGGCCACGCGCTGGATCAAGCAGCACCTGCCGGGTGCCAAGGTGTCGGGCGGCGTGTCCAACGTCTCGTTCAGCTTCCGTGGCAACGACCCGGTGCGCGAGGCCATCCACACCGTGTTCCTGTACCACGCCATCCAGGCGGGCATGGACATGGGCATCGTCAACGCCGGCATGGTTGGCGTTTATGACGAGCTGGAGCCTACGCTGCGTGAACGGGTGGAAGACGTGGTGCTCAATCGCCGGCCCGATGCCGGCGAGCGTCTGGTGGAGATTGCCGAGAGCGCCAAGGGTGCGTCCAAGGACGACAGCAAGAAAAACGAATGGCGTGCTGCTCCCGTCGCGCAGCGCCTGTCGCACGCGCTGGTGCACGGCATCACCGACTTCATCACCGAAGACACGGAAGAGGTCTATCAAGCCATTCTGGCCAAGGGTGGCCGCCCGTTGCACGTGATCGAAGGCCCGCTGATGGATGGCATGAACATCGTCGGCGACCTGTTCGGCCAGGGCAAGATGTTCCTGCCCCAGGTGGTGAAGAGCGCGCGCGTGATGAAGCAGGCGGTGGCGCACCTCATTCCCTACATCGAGGAAGAGAAGCGCCAGCAGGAGGCGGCCGGCGAGGACGTGCGCGCCAAGGGCAAGATCATCATTGCCACCGTCAAGGGCGACGTGCACGACATTGGCAAGAACATCGTCACCGTGGTCCTGCAGTGCAACAACTTCGAAGTCATCAACATGGGCGTCATGGTGCCGTGCCACGAGATCCTGGCGCGTGCCAAGGTCGAGGGGGCCGACATCGTGGGCCTCTCGGGCCTGATCACCCCCAGCCTGGAAGAGATGCAGTACGTGGCAGCCGAGATGCAGAAGGACGAGCACTTCCGCATCAAGAAAATTCCGCTGCTGATTGGCGGCGCCACCACCAGCCGTGTGCACACCGCAGTCAAGATCGCACCGCATTACGAAGGTCCGGTGGTTTACGTGCCCGATGCCTCGCGTAGCGTGAGCGTGGCGCAAGGACTGCTGTCGGACCAGGCTGCCAAATACATCGACGAACTCAATGCCGACTACGAACGCGTGCGTCAGCAGCATGCGGGCAAGAAGCAGACGCCGCTGTGGAGCCTCGACCGTGCGCGCGCCAACAAGACACCGATCGAATGGACCGGCTACACGCCGTCGAAGCCGAAGTTCATCGGCCGCCGCGTGTTCAAGAACTTCGACCTGGTGGAACTGGCGAAGTACATCGACTGGGGTCCGTTCTTCCAGACCTGGGATCTGGCCGGTCCGTTCCCGGCCATCCTGAAGGACGAGATCGTCGGCGCCGAAGCGCAGCGCGTCTTTTCGGATGGCAAGCGCATGCTGCAGCGCCTGATCGAAGGCCGTTGGCTCACCGCCAATGCCGTGCTCGGCCTGTACCCGGCCAACAGTGTGAACGACGACGACATCGAGCTTTACACCGACGAGAGCCGCAGCCAGGTGGCGCTGACCTGGTACGGCCTGCGCCAGCAGACCGAAAAGCAGGTGATCGACGGCGTCATGCGACCGAGCCGCTGCCTGGCCGACTTCGTGGCGCCCAAAGGCTCGGCGCCTGATTACGTCGGTGTGTTCGCCGTCACGGCCGGCATTGGCGTGGAGAAGAAGGAGCAGTACTTCATGGACGACCATGACGACTACTCCGCCATCATGCTCAAGTCGCTGGCTGACCGGCTGGCCGAGGCGTTCGCCGAGTGCCTGCATCACCGCGCGCGCACCGACCTGTGGGGTTATGCGCCACAGGAAAACCTGAGCCCGGAGGAACTGATCGCCGAGAAGTACCAGGGCATCCGTCCGGCGCCGGGTTACCCGGCCTGCCCGGACCACAGCGTGAAGAAGGACATGTTCGAGCTGCTGCAATGCGGCGAGATCGGCATGGGCCTGACCGAGAGCCTGGCCATGACACCGGCGGCCAGCGTCAGCGGCTTTTATCTGGCGCATCCGCAGAGCACCTACTTCAACGTCGGCCGCATCGGTGCCGACCAGCTGCAGGACCAGGTGCGCCGCCGTGGCATGAATGAACAGGCGCTGCAGCGTCTGCTGGCCCCCAATCTTTGATGTAGCCCTGAGGTGCTCGGGGTCTTTGCCGCCGCCGGCTTGCGAGACGCAGATTTACCTAAGCTTACAAAGCAGACACGCAAATCGTGTCCGTTCCTGTTTACCTTCGTACCGTCAGCGCGTTACATCAAGAGTGACGTCAGAGGCATCCGGCCTGCTGCCCGTTTTTGCAAGAGGAACACAAGATGAACGATATGTCGCAAACCGCATCCAGCTCGGCGCGTAACCAAACCCTGTGGGCCGCGATAGGCGTGCTTGGTGTGGCGGTGGTGGCCCTGGGCTCGGCACTGTATTACGTGCAAACGCGCCAGGAGGCGCTGCACACCGCCGCAGTGAGCCCGGTTCCCGTGCCGGTGGTGGTGCCGGCGCTGAGCGCTTCCCAACCCGTGCCGGCGCTAGAACCGAAGGCCGTTGCACCTGAGAAAAAAACCGGCGCAGGCAAGGCGGTGGCCAGCCGGTCTGCCAAGCCTGCCGGTAGCAGCGGATCGTCCGCAACAGCATCGGCCGACACGGCGACGGGCAAATCCACCACTGTGCTGCCTGCCAAGGAGGTCTGCCTGAACTGCGCCACGGTGACCGCCGTGACGCCGGTGGAACGCGAGGGCACGGGCAGTGGCGCTGGTGCCGTGGCCGGTGGCGTGCTCGGTGCCCTGGTCGGCAACCAGTTTGGTGGTGGCGACGGCAAGACGTTGGCCACCATTGCCGGTGCGGTGGGCGGTGGCCTGGCTGGTAATGCGGTCGAGAAAAAGATGAAAAAAGTGACGGCCTACCGCGTGGAGTTGCGCATGGATGACGGCAGTTTCCACAGCATCGAGCAGGCCACGCCGGCCAGCGTCGGTGCACGCGTGCGGGTCGAAGGCAATACCCTGCAGCCGCTCAACTGAACCACGTCGAGCTTGTGGGCGGCAGCGTAGGCCGCCTTCAGTGCCGGTTCAGTGCCTTGGTCGTGCCAGCCGCTGAGCGCCTGCCAGGGCCGCCACGCCGACCAGGCTCAGGCCCAGCATCAGCCACAAGCCCGAGGCATAACCGCCGGACGGGCTCCACAGCAGTCCGAGCAGCCACGGCGCTGCTGCCCGGCCCAGGGCCATCGGCACGCCGAGCGCGCCGTTGAGCGAGGCCACCTGGGTACGGTCCACGTACTCAGCGACCGCGGTGCCCTTGACGATGGTGAGCATGCCGTTGCCCATGCCATACAACAGCACGAACAACAGCACCACCGCCACCTGTGCGCGGCCGAACCAGGGGGCGACCAGCAGTGCCAACAAGCCCAGAGAAATCAGCACGGGGATGAGCCGATTGGCCAGATGCAGGTCCATATGCTGCTCAAAGAAGTACAGCAGCACCCGCCCCAGTACCTGCAGCACGCCGATGGCCGCCGGAATGGCGATGACCCAGGACTCCGCCAGTCCGTTCTCGCGCAGCAGGCTCACCATGTGGGCCGGCAGCGCGGCGGTCACGGCCATGAGCAGCACGATGAAGAGGCCGACCAGCAGAAAGGGCGCACTCAGCAAGTGCCGCTTGAGCGGGGCGGACGCCGTCGCCTGGCTTGTGGCATGGGCCTGACCGGCGGGCGCATGGCGCAGCACGAGGGCGTGTAGCGGCGCGCACACCAGCAGCTGCAGGGCGGCCAGCACCAGCAGGGCATGGCGCCAGCCCAGCGCCTGGATCAGCCAGGCGGTCAGCGGGATGAACACCGTGCTGGCCAGGCCGCCCAGAAAGGTGATGGTGATGATGGCGCGGCGAAAGTCATGCGGGTAGCGCCGGATGACCACGGCGAAGACCGGTGGGTAGAGCGTGGCCGCCAGCCCGGCGCCGAGCCCGAGCCAGACGGCGTAAAAGCCCGCCATGCTGTCGATGCCGCTGTGCAGTGCCAGGCACAGGGCCACCAGCAGCGAGCCGCCGGTCATCACCGCGCGCTCATGGCCGCGGTCGATCAGGCGACCCACCGGGTAGGCCAGCAGCCCTTCGACCAGCAGCGCCAGGCTGAAACCCAGCGAAGACTGGGCACGGCTCAGGCCCAGTTCGCGCTCCACCGGTTCGAGCAGCAGGGCGAAGGTGTAGAACACGCTGCCCCAGCCGATGAGTTGCGCCAGCGACAGCCAGCCGATCAGGTGTGGGGCGTTGCGGGCGGTGGGGTGCATGTGTGGATTATGACAAATTCAATCGATGTTTTGCCGTGCAGGCCACGTGTTTGCTGCGCATTAAGCTATGAAATTGATAGCTAACAGGTGGGTGGCAAGCCCCGGTGTTCCGCCAGGGCAAGATTCGGGTGCGCAGCGTGCCAGGCGGGGTCTGCCTAGAATGGCCAGCTGTGTGCATCAGGCAGCGGCTGGTGGTGCGCTGACCTTGACCTGATTGACTTTTCCATCGCACATGACTTCTGCTGATGCTTCCATCTCCGCAGCCACGCGGCGCTCTGTCCTGCTCCTGTCGTTTGCCACTTTCTCCAGTATGTCGGCACAGCGCCTGTGTGATGCGATGTTGCCTGAGTTGTCGCGTGAGTTCTCCGCCAGCCTGGCGCAGGCGGCGCAGGTGGTGTCGATGTTCGCCGTGGTCTATGGCCTGGCGCAATTGTTTTACGGCCCACTGGGCGACCGCCTAGGCAAGTACCGTGTCGTGACCCTGGCCACGCTGGGCTGCAGCGTGGGCAGCATCGTGGCGGTCTTTGCCGCCAGTCTGGAGGGGCTGGTGCTGGCGCGCATGCTGGTGGCGCTCGGGGCCGCCGCTGTCATTCCGCTGTCGCTGGCCTGGATCGGCGATGCGGTGGCCTATGAGCAGCGGCAGGAGACGCTGGCACGCGTGGGGCTGGGTACCACGCTGGGCATAGCCGGTGGTCAGTTGCTGGGGGGTGTGTTCACGGACAGCCTGGGCTGGCGCTGGGCTTTCGGCTTCATGACTTTGCTGTTCGGCGCCGTGGGGCTGTTGCTGTTGGCCGACCTGCGGCGACAGCGGCCGACACCTTCGGCGGCGCAGAACACTCAGCCCCTGGTGCGCCCGGGTTTTGTGGCGCAGGCTCTCATCATCGTCACCGGCCGCTGGTCGCGTGTGGTGCTGGGGGTGGCCTTTGTCGAAGGGGCGGCCGGTTTTGGCGTCATGGCGATCTGGGCCTCGCATCTGCACCACGTCCTGGGCCTGTCGCTGTCGGTGTCGGGCGCCATCGTGGCGCTGTTTGGTCTGGGAGGCATGTTCTACATGGCGGTGGCTCGCTTCCTGATCCGTCGTTTCGGTGAACGCGGCCTGGTGCGGCTGGGCGTCGGATTGCTGGGTGTTGCGGCCTTGGTGATTGCCATCTCCCCACACTGGGGGCCGACCATCCCGGCCAGCCTGCTGGGCGGCTTCGGCTTCTTCATGTTCCACAACACCATGCAGGCCAATGCCACGCAGATGGCACCGGCCGCGCGTGGCACGGCCGTCTCGCTGTTCGCTTCCGCGCTGTTCCTGGGCCAATCGGTGGGCGTGTTGCTGGCTGCGGCCCTGGTGACCCGTATCGGTTCGGCGGCGGTCATCGGTGCCGGCGGCACCGTGCTGGTGCTGGTCGGCGCTTTTTTTGCCAACGCGCTGAAGCGGCGCGATGCGCTCATGCACTAGGCGTGACGGTCGGCGCGGGCCCGGAAATTGCTTTGGTTTGAAGGTGAGTCAATACCAAAGAATGCTAGGGATACATGCGTAAAACGGAAACCTCTGCCAGACTGCAAACCGATACTTTTCTGCCCTATATGCGCGACGTCATCCGTTGCGAACAGGCACTGCAGGAGCTCAACCTGATGTGGCGCATGATTGAATCATCCGCCAAGATGAACTGCCCGGAGGAGGCGCGCGCCATTTTGCCGACCATGGCCGCCACGCGTGACGGCTTCAACCGGCTGGAAGAAGAGCTGGTGACCAGCCTGGTAGGTGAAAAGGTGGCCACGGTGCTGGCCGAGATCGGCACCAAAGCACAGTATGTGATCGACATCGTGGTGCGCAACCTCTATGAGCGCACGGCTGACGTCGGCTTCCTGGCCACGGACAACGAGTTGTGCGCCTTCGTCGCCGGTTTGAGCGACGATGCGTCGGCGATCCGCCAGCGCCTGCGTGCCTATCGCAACAAGTACACCGTGTACGACGAGATCATCCTGCTCGATGCCGCCGGCAACGTGCTGGTGCAGATCGACGAGGCGACGCCGCTGGAAGGCAGTAGCGACCCGCTGTTGGCGCAGACCCTGGACAGCGACGGTTTCGTGGAGACCTTTCGTGCCAGCGATCTGCGTCCGGCCAAGCGCCAGGCATTGATCTATTCCAAGCGCATGTTGCACCCGCAGACTGGTGCGGTGGTTGGCGTGCTGTGCCTGTGTTTCAACTTCGAGCAGGAGATGGCGGGCATTTTTCGTTCGCACGGCGACCCCGACGGCCGCGCCAACATGCTGCTGCTCGACGGCGACAACCGGGTCATCGAAAGTGCCGACCCGCTGTGGATCCCGGTCGGCGCGCTGGTGCCGGTCAACCAGAGCGCGTCGCCGCAACTGCTGATGTTTGCCGGGCGCGAGTACCTGGTTCGCACCTTCCGCGCCGAGGGCTATCAGGGTTACATGGGGCCGGTAGGCTGGCAAGGCCAGGTCATGATTCCGGTTGATGTGGCCTTCACCGGCGCGACCAGCAACACGCTGGCCACGCTGGCGCCGGCCGTGCGCGAAGGTCTGCTGTCGCATGCCCAGTCCATCTCGGCGCCGCTGTACGAGATCATGACGGCGGCTGACACGATCCGGCGTGTGGTCTGGAACGGCCAGGTGATGACGGCCGGCCGGCGTGGCGAGCTGATGAAGCTCAAGACCATTCTGGATCAGATCAGTGAGACCGGTGCCCGCAGCAATGAGCTGTTCTCCAAGTCGATCGGCGATCTGTACGAGACGGTGCTGGCCTCCAGCCTGCGCGATTCGGAGTTCGTTTCGCATCTGCTGGTTGACCTGCTCGACCGCAATTTGTACGAGCGTTCGGACGACTGTCGCTGGTGGGCGCTGACGCCGGAGTTGCGTGTGGCACTGGCTGCGCCCCAGATGAACGAGGCGGCGCGCAAGCAGATCGGCGACATCCTGGACTACATCAACCGGCTGTATACGGTCTACACGCGCATCTTTGTGTACGACGTGGATGGCTGCATCGTGGCCAGCACCCAGCCGGGGCCACTCGGCAACAACGTGATCGGTCAGCATGTGGATGCGGCAACGCTGGCACGCGTGCAGGCTTTGCACAGCGAGCAGGATTACCACGTCACGCCGTTCGAGTCCTCGGCACTGTACGCCGGCCAGCCGACCTACATCTACCACGCAGCGATCCGTGATCCGCAGAACGAATCCAGGGTGGTCGGTGGCATCGGCATCGTGTTCGATGCGGCGCCGGAGTTCGCCGCCATGCTCAAGGGTGGCCTGGGTGATCAGGCAGACATGCAGGCCCTGTTTGTCGATCGTTCAGGTCGTGTCATTTCCAGCACCGACCCGACCCGACCGGTCGGCAGCGTGCTGGCGCTCGACGCAGGCTGGAGCCAGCTGCCCAATGGCGAGAGTGCCTCACGGATTGTGGTGCACGACGGCCAATACGCCATCATGGGCTGCACGGTGTCCTGCGGTTACCGCGAATTCAAGGTGTCGGATGGCTATGACGAAGACGTGCTGGCCATTGTGTTCAAGTTCCTGGGCGAAGTGCGGGATCGCTCAGGTGCGGGTGCCAAAACCCAGGCGATTTTCAAGACCGACCTGATGGGGCAGAGCGGACGCGAATACGCGACCTTTCTGATGGACGGAGCGCTGTTTGCCTTGCCGGCTGAACATGCGCAGGAAGCGCTGCCGGCGAGCAAGATCACGACGGTGTCGACCGGGGAACGTCGCGCCTGCGTCGGTCTGCTGGGCCTGCAGCATGAAGGGCGGGACAGCGCGCCAGTCTGGGTGTTCGATTTCGGCTACCTGATCCGCGGCACGCCCTCCTTCATCGACAAGAGCAGCCAGGTGATCATCGTACGCATCGGTGAGCAGACCCTGGGCCTGCTGGTGGACGAGCTGCATGGCGTGCCGGAGTTCAGCGAGGCGCAGATCATGCCCACGCCGTTTGGCAGCCTGGACGACCGTGCCCTCGTCAAGCACTTCATCAAAGCCAATGGCGGGCAGGTACTGATCCAGGCGGTCGACCCCCACAGTCTGTTTGCCGCTTTGATGAAGCGGGAAGCGCCGGCCTGTGCAGCCTGAAGCCGCGGCTTGCATCCTCAGCCGTGAGGCTGGAGTGCGGGCCGGTATTGCAAGGCCTCGGCCACATGCTCCAAACCGGTGCATGACGCACCGGCCAGGTCGGCAATGGTGCGTGCGACTTTGAGGGTGCGGTGTGTTCCGCGTGCCGACCAGCCTAGACGCACAGCGGCCGTGTTCAGGAATTTGAGCGCGGCGGCGTCCAACAGGGTGTGTGTATCGATCTCGGCACCCGCCAAGGCCTGGTTGGGTTTGCCTTGGCGCGCCAAAGCCCGCTCGTGCGCGGCCAGACAGCGTGCGCGCACGAGTTGGGTCGATTCGCCCGCCGGTGCTTGCAGCAATTCACCCGCAGGCAGGGCCGCAACCGTCACATGCAGGTCAATGCGGTCAAGGAGCGGGCCACTCAGACGCCCCTGGTAGCGGGCCACCTGGTCTGGCGTGCAGCGGCAGGCACGTTGTGCGGAGCCGAGATAACCGCAAGGGCAGGGGTTCATGGCGGCAACCAGCTGGAAATGAGCGGGAAATTCGGCACGCCGCGCCGCGCGGGCGATGGTGATGTGGTGGGTCTCCAGTGGCTCGCGCAAGGCTTCCAGCGCGGCGCGCGGGAACTCGGCCAGCTCGTCCAGAAACAGCACCCCATGGTGCGCCATGGAGATTTCACCCGGGCGCGGCGGCGACCCGCCGCCGACCAGGGCCACCGCACTGGCTGAGTGGTGCGGGCTGCGGGTCGGGCGCTGGCCCCAGCGCGCCAGCGAAAACTGACCACCCAGGCTGGCAATGGCCGCACTGTGCAGGGCTTCCGAGGTGGACATGGGTGGCAGCAGACCGGCAAAACGCTGCGCCAGCATCGACTTGCCGGAGCCGGGCGGGCCGCTGAGCAGCAGGCTGTGACCGCCGGCGGCAGCAATTTCGAGCGCACGTTTGGCACCCGCCTGCCCCTTGACGTCAGCAAGATCAAGCAGGTCCGTGCTGGTGCACGGTGGTGCGGCTGCGGCGCGTGACCAGCCTTCACCGGCGTCAGTCGTGTCGTTGCGTGCACCTTGCGGCAGGAATTGCTGCACCACATCGAGCAGGTGATGTGCCCGGTAGACCTGGGCTTCAGGCACCAGTGCCGCTTCTTCGGCACTGCCGGGTGGCAATACCAGTCGCGTGCTGACCCCGCCCTGGTGCAAGGCGAGCGCCATGGCCAGCGCACCGCGCACGGGACGCAGTTCGCCGGACAGCGACAGTTCGCCGGCGAATTCATGCTCGGCCAGCCGGGCTGTATCGATCTGTCCGCTGGCTGCCAGAATGCCCAAGGCGATGGGCAGATCGAAGCGCCCCGAATCCTTGGGGAGATCGGCCGGGGCGAGATTGACCGTGATGCGCTTGTTATGGGGGAATTCCAGCCCGGAGTTCTGGATGGCCGAACGCACGCGCTCACGTGCTTCCTTCACCTCCGTCTCGGCCAGACCGACCAGCGTGAAGCTGGGCAGACCATTGGCCAGATGCACCTCAACGGTGACACTGGCCGCTTCCAGGCCGAGCAGGGCGCGGCTTTGCACCAAAGACAGGCTCATGAGGACTCCCTCCACACAATCGTGCGATGCCAACGCTGATCTGCACCATAATGCACATAAATGGTGCGGTACTGTTTATTTGTCCAGTTATCTTAGCGTATCCATACGATGCCAGGGGACAAATATGTGACGATTGGTTGCAAGGCAGAGCTGGCACGCTCCGTGCTAGACAGGTTTGTCCCTTTAACTCATCTATGGAGCAAGCAATGAACCTCAAATCCAAAACTGCATTGGCTGCCTTGAGCCTGATCGCCAGCACCGCTGCCTTTTCGCAAGGCAAGGCACCGGAGCCGGACTACACGCTGACCTACAACATCGGTGCTGTCAGCGACTACCGTTTCCGCGGCCTGGAGCAAACGGCCGGCGGTCCGTCGATGCAGGGCGGCGTCGACTTTGCCCACAAGAGCGGTTTCTACGCCGGTGCTTTTGTTGCCAGCAACATCAAGTGGATCAAGGAGTTCAATGGCGCCGACAAGGGTGACTGGGAAGTTGACCTTTATGGCGGTTACAAGGCTGAGGCCTTCGGCCTGGGCTATGACGTTGGCCTGATCACTTACCAGTACCCTAACAACACCTCGGGCGGAACCGGTACCCCTGGTGGTTCGGTCAACTACAGCAAGGCCGATACCACCGAAGCCTACGTGGGCGTCAGCTACAAGATGGTCAGCCTGAAGTACTCCCACAGCATGGGCGACTTCCTGGGCAACAAGGACACCAATGGCAGCCGCTACTGGGATCTGAGCGCCAACTTCGATCTGGGCAGTGGCTTCACACTGACCCCGCACGTGGGCTGGCAAACCCTGCCGACCAACTCGACCTCCAACACGGCCAACACTGCCAACTACAGTGACTATGCGCTGACCCTGGCCAAGGACATGGGTAACGGTGTGGTGATTTCTCTGGCTGCCATCGGGACCGATGCCAAGCGCAGTTTCTACACCAGCTCGTTTGGCAACAACTCGCGCTTTTACGGTCAGGACACTGTGGTGCTGGGCCTGAAATACACCTTCTGATTCAACTCACCACCAGAGGAGAACCCATGAAACTCGTTACAGCCATCATCAAACCTTTCAAGCTCGATGAGGTGCGCGAAGGCCTCTCGACCATTGGGGTGCAGGGCATCACCGTGACCGAGGTGAAGGGCTTTGGCCGCCAGAAGGGGCACACCGAGCTGTACCGCGGCGCGGAATATGTCGTCGACTTTCTGCCCAAGGTCAAGATCGAAGCGGCCGTGTCCGACGAGCTGGTCGATCAGGTCATCGAAGCGATCGAAGGCTCAGCCCGCACCGGCAAGATCGGCGACGGCAAGATCTTTGTGTACAACCTCGAGCAAGTCGTGCGTATCCGCACCGGTGAAACCGGTAAAGAGGCGCTTTGAGGCTCACACAACCGAGAGAACACTGACATGAAAAAACTATTTGTCTCCTTCGCACTGGGGCTTAGCCTGATGGCCGGTGGAACGGCCACCTGGGCTCAGACCGCTCCAACTGAAGCCAAGCCCGCCGCCGAGGCGATGGCCGAAGCCAAACCCGCGGAAGCTGCAGCTGCACCCGCCGCTACCCCGGCGCCGGCCGCCGCCGAGGCAGCAGCTTCGGCTGCGCCCGAAGCGCCGACACCCAAGGTCGACTCTGGTGACACTGCCTGGATGATGACTTCCACCATGCTGGTTATCTTGATGATCATCCCGGGTCTGGCCCTGTTCTACGGTGGCCTGGGCCGCAGCAAGAACATGCTGTCGGTACTGATGCAGGTCTTTGTGGTCTTCTCGCTGATCTCCATTCTGTGGTCCATCTACGGCTACAGTCTGGCGTTCGCTGGCGAAGGCAAATTCTTCGGCTCGCTCGAGAAGATCTTTCTCAAGGGCGTAACGCAGGAAACCTTCGGGCCCCTGATCACCATCCCTGAGTACGTCTTTGTTGCTTTCCAAGGCACGTTTGCCGCCATTACCGTGGCGCTGATCGTCGGCTCTTTCGCTGAGCGCATCAAGTTCGGCGCTGTGCTGCTGTTCTCCGCGCTGTGGTTTACCTTCAGCTACGTGCCGATGGCCCATATTGTGTGGGGTGGTGGTCTGTTGGGCGCAGACGGTGCGCTCGACTTCGCTGGTGGTACCGTGGTGCACATCAACGCCGCTGTGGCTGGTCTGGTGGGCGCCTACCTGGTGGGCAAGCGCATCGGTTACGGCCGTGAGTCGATGGCGCCGCACAGCCTGACACTGACAATGGTGGGGGCTTCCCTGCTGTGGGTGGGTTGGTTCGGCTTCAACGCCGGCTCTGCCGGTGCTGCCAACGCCCAGGCCGGCTTGGCCTTCGTCAATACCGTGCTGGCAACGGCAGCAGCCACACTGTCCTGGATCACCGGTGAATCGCTGAGCAAGGGCAAGGCCTCCATGTTGGGCGCTGCCTCCGGTGCTGTCGCCGGTCTGGTCGCTGTCACGCCCGCTGCCGGCTTCGTTGGCCCGATGGGGTCCATCGTCATCGGCTTCATCGCCGGCTTGGCCTGCCTGTGGGGTGTGACCGGTCTGAAGAAGTTGCTGGGTGCCGACGACGCGTTTGACGTGTTCGGCGTGCACGGTGTCGGCGGCATCATCGGTGCCATCTTGACTGGCGTGTTTGCGGCACAGAACCTGGGCGGCACCGGCGGCCTGACTCCGGACACCTTCGCAATGGGTAGCCAAGTGTGGATCCAGGTCAAGAGCGTGATCTTCACGCTGGTCTGGTCGGGGGTGGTGTCCTTCATCGCCTACAAGCTGGTGGATCTCACCATCGGTTTGCGCGTCAGTGAAGAAGACGAGCGCCAAGGGCTGGATATCACATCCCACGGCGAGAGTGCTTACACCCGCTAAGTGCAAGGGCGGCAGTCGGTTCGGTCGGCTGCCGTCACTCAGCAATAGACAGTCTCCTCTGGTTCTTCAGCCCGCATGCGC
This sequence comes from Hylemonella sp., assembly GCA_030680575.1. Lineage (GTDB taxonomy): Bacteria > Pseudomonadota > Gammaproteobacteria > Burkholderiales > Burkholderiaceae_C > Hylemonella. The sequence continues at coordinate 3,959 of JAUXVI010000053.1, read as the reverse complement.
TTCGGCTCATGCGGGCTTTTTTGTCGGTGGCCGGTGCACAATGCACGAAACTGGAGCAGCCACCATGACGACTTCTCTCCATCTGCGCAGCGGGCCGCTGCGTTGTGATATCCGCCCAGACCTGGGAGGCTGCGTGGCCGGCCTGTGGCATGGCGACCTGCCGGTGCTGCGCTCCACCGCAGCGCAAGCGCTGACCACCGTGCGCCAGGCCGGCAGCTACCCGCTGGTGCCGTTTTCCAACCGGGTTGGCCAGGCGCAACTCAAGTGGGCCGGCACCAGCCACCCGCTGGTGCAGAACAACGCGGCGGAACCGCATGCCATCCACGGTGTCGGTTGGCAGCGGCCCTGGGAGGTGCTGGAGGCCGATGCGCAGTTCGCCCTGCTGTCCTACGAGCACAAGCCCGACGCCTCTTGGCCCTTTGCCTTCGACACCTCGCAGGCCTTTCGCCTGAACGATGATGCACTCGAGCTGACCTTGAGCATCACCAACCAGTCAGCACAGGCCGCGCCGGTGGGGCTGGGCTGGCACCCTTATTTCGTCAAGCGACCCGGCAGCCACCTGCGTTTTGCCGCCAGTGGGCGCTGGGAGATGGGCGCGGACAAACTGCCGACGCACCGCCTGCCGTCCACGGGGCTGGACCAGGCATGCACCGCGCTGGATGTGGACCATTGTTTCGAAGGTTGGGACGGCCAAGCCTTCCTGAGCGATGCCGCGCTGCGCATCCACCTCGTATCGAGCCTGAACCGGCTGGTGGTGTTCACCCAGCCGACGCGCGACACGGTGGCCATCGAACCGGTCAGCCACGTCAACAACGCCGTCAACCTGCTGGGGCAGGCGGGCATGACGGCCGAGGCGCTGGGGCTGACCGTGCTGCTGCCGGGCGCATCAATGAGCGCGACTATGACGATCCGGGTCGAAGCTGTTTAATGCGCCCGGCTTGAATCAGACGGCCGGCCCGGCGTTACCATCCAAGGCTATGGATTCAGCTCTGCAACACATCACCGAACGCGTGCGCGCCGCCGCTGCTGACGGCGCCCCTTTGCGCATCCGCGGCGGCGGCAGCAAAGACTTCTACGGCCAGACGCTGCAGGGCGACCTGCTCGACACCCGGCCGCTGGCCGGCATCGTCAGCTACGAGCCGAGCGAGCTGGTGGTGACGGTGCGTGCTGGCACACCGCTGGCCGAGCTCGAAGCGGTTCTGGCTGAAAAAGGCCAGGTCCTGCCGTTCGAGCCGCCACATTTCGCCAACGGGGGCGCGGTGGCCACCGTCGGCGGCATGGTGGCAGCCGGCCTCAATGGCCCGGCGCGGGCCAGCGTCGGCGCCGTGCGCGACTACGTGCTGGGTGTGCAGATGCTCAACGGCCGCGCCGAGCTGCTGACCTTCGGCGGCCAGGTCATGAAAAACGTGGCCGGCTACGACGTGTCGCGCCTGATGGCCGGCTCGCTCGGCACGCTGGGCCTGCTGGTCGAAGTCTCACTCAAGGTGCTGCCCAAGGCCGTGGCCGAGAGCACTCTCGTGTTTGAACTGGATGAGGCACAGGCCCTGGCCCAGCTCAACCGCTGGGGCGGGCAACCGCTGCCGATCAACGCGTCCTGCTGGCACGAGGGTGCGCTCATGGTGCGCCTGCGTGGTGCCCAGGCGGCCGTCGCTGCCGCCCACAAAACCATGGGCGGCGCGGTGATGGACGCGCAGGCTGCACAACTGTGGAACGCCCTGCGCGAGCAGACCGCCCCCTTCTTCCAACTGGCTGAAGGCGAGTCGCTGGTACGCCTGAGCGTGCCCGACACCACACCACCGTTGGACCTGGGCCCGACGTTGATCGAATGGGGCGGCGCGCAGCGCTGGCTCAAGCTGCCGTTGGCACAGCGCCCGGACCTGGGTGCCGTGCTGGCCAACCTGGCCGGCCATGCCACGCTGTTCCGCGCGGTGGATAAAAGCGCCGGCGTCTTCACGCCGCTGGTCGCGCCGCTGGACCGCATCCACCGCGAACTGAAAAAGCAGTTCGACCCGGCCGGCATCTTCAACCGCGGCCGCCTGTACCCCGATTTCTGAGCCGGACTGGCGAACCCTCCATGCAAACCAATCTCGCGCCCGAATTCAAGAACACGCCCGACGGCCTGGCCGCTGAAGCCATCCTGCGCAAGTGCGTGCACTGCGGCTTCTGCACCGCTACCTGTCCCACCTACCAGTTGCTGGGCGACGAGCTCGATGGCCCGCGCGGTCGCATCTACCTGATGAAACAGGTGCTCGAAGGTGAAACGCCCACGCGCAAGACGCAGCAGCACCTGGACCGCTGCCTCACATGCCGCAACTGCGAAAGTACCTGCCCCTCGGGTGTGGACTACGGCCACCTGGTCGACATCGGCCGCAAAATCGTTGACGCCAAAGTGCCGCGCCCAAGCGGTGAGCGGTTTGTGCGCTGGGCCCTCAAGGAGGGCCTGACCTCGCCGCTGTTCGGACCCGCCATGAAGATGGGCCAACTGGTGCGCGGCCTCATGCCTGAGTCGCTGCGCAACAAGGTGCCGGCCCCGCAAGACGCTGGCACCTGGCCCACACGCACCCACGCACGCAAGGTGCTCATGCTGGCCGGCTGTGTGCAGCCGGCCATGATGCCCAATATCAACAGCGCCACCGCCCGCGTGCTCGACGCCGCCGGCATCCAGACCGTGGTGGCGGCCAAGGCCGGCTGCTGCGGTGCGGTGAAGTTCCACCTGAACGACCAGGATGGTGGCAAAGCCGAGATGCGGACCAACATCGACGCCTGGTGGCCGCACATCGAGAGCGGCGTGGAAGCCATCGTCATGAACGCCTCCGGCTGCGGCGTCACGGTCAAAGACTACGGCCACCTCCTGCACGATGACCCGGCCTATGCCGCGAAAGCGAAGCGCATCAGTGAGTTGACCAAGGACCTGAGCGAGCTGCTGCCCCAGCTGGTGGACAAGCTGCGCGGCAAGGTCTCGGCCAAGGCCGGCCAGATGACCTTCCACCCGCCCTGCACCCTGCAGCACGGCCAGCAGCTGCGCGGTGGCGTGGAGCAGTTCATGGGCGAACTCGGTTTCAAGATCAACACCTGCCGCGTCGAGCCGCACCTGTGCTGCGGCTCGGCCGGCACCTACTCGGTGCTGAACCCCAAGCTCGCTTACCAGCTGCGCGACCGCAAGCTGACCAACCTGGCCGAGATGAAACCCGAGGTGATCGTCTCTGCCAACATCGGCTGCATCACCCACCTGCAAAGCGGCACCGGCACGCCGGTGAAGCACTGGGTGGAGATGCTGGATGAAGCGTTGGTGGGCTGAGTCTTTGTTTCAGTTGAATAAGAAAAAACGCCGGGCAAGCCCGGCGTTTTTTTGGCGTGATCCGTCGGCTAGCGGCCAAGAGTGGACAACTAGGATTAATGCCTAAAGCTGTCGTCCCGTACCCCCTTTGGGGGATAGGACTATTCTTCACACCCTCTTAGAATGATCTGAATGTCCTGTGCAGTTTGACGGCAGATTTCTATCTGTTGCATAAACACAGTTCAGTTATCGCAAATTAACCGCCCCCTGTTTCATTTTTTATGCAGGATCAAGCCATGAAGAGCCGATACGTAGATCCATTCACGCCCGATATACCGGTGTCTGATCCGACTCGGTTCTCGGGTCGGAAGACGCAGGTCGAATTGGTTGTCGACTCCCTGTACCAGTTGAAGCATGGAAAGCCAACCAGCACGATCATTACGGGTGATCGCGGAATCGGAAAGAGTTCCTTACTAAACCAAGCAAAGGAATTAGCGCAAGGTGACAACCGCCTACCCTTGCGGCTTGGAATTGACCTAGGTGTCGAGTTTCAGTAGGTTGTACATGGCCGGGATGCGGCTCATGGGCGGCTGGTGGTTCAGTGCCGAGTGTGGCCGAAGCCAGTTGTAGCCGTCAATGAAGGGCTGCAAGGCGGCTTGGCGTTGGGCGGAGGACTCGTAGG
>JAUXVI010000031.1 GCA_030680575.1 Hylemonella sp. | reverse complement strand
CCCGTAGGTGATGAAACGCGTGACCACCGGCGCGAACATCGCGTCCGCCATGCAGGGCTTGGCACCAAAGAGGTAGGGCCCGCCGTAGGTTTCCAGACACTCAGTCCAGATCGCCTCGATACGGTCGATGTCCGTCTGTGCGCGCGACCAGAGTTTGAAGTTCGGAAAGTGCGCCTTGATGTTCATCGGCAACGATGAACGCATGGAACTGAAGCCCGAATGCATCTCGCCGCAGATGGCGCGGCAATGCGCGCGAGCCGCCCGGTCGGCCGGCAACAGACCGGCCTTGGGTTTGATCTCATTGAGGTATTCGCCAATCGCCAGCGTGTCCCACACATGGATGCCGTCGTGCTCCAGCGCCGGCACCCGCATCGAGGCCGAGAGCAACAGCATTTCGGCCTTCATGGCCGGATCGTCGGGAGAGATGATCTTTTCGGTGAAATCCAGCTTGGCCAGGCGGGCCATCAACCAGCCGCGCAGGGCCCAGGCTCCGTAGTTCTTGCTGCTGATCGTGAGTACCGTTGTGGCCATGACATGCTCCTCGTTGACCCTTCTCTGAGCAAGGGCTGTGCCACGAAAGTGCCTCACCGCGCACCGGGGCGGTGCGGTTGCAGCTGGCGCGTTACTTGCCTGCATGAGTTCACGTTGTTTCAGGATTCCACCCATGCTGTACCAGGCCTACCAGACCCAGTCCGACCTGCTTTCGCCGTTGCGACTCATGGCCCAGCACCTCAGCGCCTCGCTGTGGCTTCAAGACACGGAACGCAGCGTGGTGCGCAAGGTGGCGTCCGCCTGTGACGTCATTTCACGGTTGCGTCTCACCCATTCGCGCCCGCCCTACAACATCGGCGAGGTGATGGTGGGCGGCCAGGCCGTGCCCGTGACCGAAGAAGCCGTGCTCACCCTGCCCTTTGGCACGCTGCTGCACTTTCGCAAGGAAGGCGTTGAGCCACAGCCGCCGGTGCTGCTGGTGGCGCCGCTCTCGGGCCACTTCGCCACCCTGCTGCGCGAGACCGCGCGCACGCTGCTGCAGGACCACGACGTGTACATCACCGACTGGCACAACGCCCGTGACGTGTCGTTGCTGCACGGCGGCTTTTCGCTCGACGACTACATCACCTATCTCGTTCGTTTCACCGAGGCCGTGGGTCCGGGCTGCCACATGGTGGCGGTGTGCCAGCCCTGCGTGGCCGCGCTCGCCGCCACCGCGGTGATGGCCGAAGACGACAACCCGGCCCAGCCACGCAGCCTCACGCTCATGGCCGGCCCGGTGGACTGCCGCGTGAACCCGACGGAGGTGAACCGGCTGGCCACCAGCAAGCCGATCGAATGGTTCGAGAAAAACCTGATCAACCATGTGCCGCTGCCACACACCGGGTTCATGCGCCGCGTCTACCCCGGCTTCATCCAGCTCTCGGCCTTCATGGCCATGAACCCCGAGCGTCACAAACAGTCGTTCCGCAACATCTACGACCACCTGGAACACGGCCGAACCGAAGAAGCCCAGGTGATCCAGGACTTTTACGAGGAATACCTCGCGGTCAATGACCTGCCGGCCGAGTTCTACCTGGAAACCGTGGCCAAGGTGTTCCAGACCTACGACCTGCCGCGCGGTGAGCTCACCTGGAACGGCCGCAAGGTCAACCCGGCGGCCATCCGCCGCACCGCGCTCATGACCGTTGAAGGCGAGCGCGACGACATCTGCGCCGTGGGCCAGACCGTGGCGGCGCAAGACCTCTGCAGCAATGTGCGCCCCTACCTCAAGACCCACCACGTGCAGACCGGTGTGGGCCACTACGGGGTGTTCAGCGGGCGGCGATGGAACCAGCAGATTTATCCGAGAGTCAGGGACATGATCCACGCCACGATGGGGTGAACCTTTGGCCCCATGAAAAACGCCCCGACGTGCGGGGCGTTTTTCATGGTGTCTGTCGGGATCAGCGCGCCGGTACCGCGGGCTGCGCCTCTTCTTCGGCCGGCCAGTCGCGGATGTAGGCCTTGAGCATCTGGTTCTCGAAATTCTGGCTGTCGACCACGGCCTTGGCCACGTCGTAGAAGCTGATCACGCCCATGAGCATCTTGTTGTCCATCACCGGCATGTAGCGGGTATGCCGCTCCAGCATCATGGGACGCACCTGCTCGAGTTCGGTCTCGGGGGTGCAACTCATGGGGTGGTCGTCCATCACGGTGCGCACGGTCTTCTCGCCGAGTGAGCCCCCGTTGCGCGCCAGGGTGTGGATGATCTCGCGGAAGGTGAGCATGCCCACCAGCTCGCCATGCTCCATCACCGCCAGCGAACCGATGTCGAACTGCGACATGGTCTCCACTGCGCGGTGCAGGGTCTCTTGCGGGTGGGTGGTGTAGAGCGTGCCGCCCTTGACGCGAAGGATGTCGCTGACTTTCATGGCTGGTCTCCTGTTTCTGGTGGTGTCTCCAGCAAGGCTGGCGTCTGCGCAATATACCCCCACAATACCGCTCAAAACCACTGCGCGCCAGCCCCTGACGCGACAGCACGGCACCCCGAGGAGACCCCCATGTCCGGTTATTCAGACCCAGGCTTCGACACGCTCGCGCTGCACGCGGGCGCCGCGCCCGACCCCACCACCGGCGCACGCGCCGTGCCGATCCACCTCACCACGTCCTTCGTCTTCGAGTCGAGCGACCACGCGGCCGCGTTGTTCAACCTGGAGCGCGCGGGCCACGTCTACAGCCGCATCAGCAACCCGACCAACGCGGTGTTCGAGCAGCGCATGGCCGCACTGGAAGGCGGCATTGGCGCGATTGCCGTGGCCAGCGGCCAGGCGGCATTGCACCTGAGCGTGGCCACGCTGATGGGCGCCGGCTCGCACATCGTGGCCAGCACGGCGCTGTATGGCGGCTCGCAGAACCTGCTGCACTACACGCTGCGCCGCTTCGGCATCGAGACCACCTTCGTCAAGCCCGGCGACATCGACGGCTGGCGCGCCGCGGTGCGGCCCAACACCAAACTCTTCTTCGGCGAAACCGTGGGCAACCCGGGGCTGGATGTGCTGGACATCCCGACGGTGAGCGCGATTGCCCGCGAAGCCGGCGTGCCGCTGCTGGTGGACTCTACCCTCACCTCGCCCTGGCTGATCAAACCCTTCGAGCACGGCGCCGACCTGGTCTACCACTCGGCCACCAAGTTCCTGAGCGGCCACGGCACCGTGATCGGCGGTGTGGTGGTGGACGGCGGCAGCTTCGACTGGGACGCCTCGGGTAAGTTTGCCGAACTGAGCCAGGCTTACGACGGCTTCCACAACATGGTATTCACCGAGGAATCGACCATCGGCGCCTTCCTGCTGCGCGCACGACGCGAGGGCCTGCGTGACTTCGGTGCCTGCATGAGCCCGCACACCGCCTGGCTGATCCTGCAGGGCATCGAAACCTTGCCGCTGCGCATGGCGCGCCACATGAGCAACACCGAGCGCGTGGTCGCGTTCCTGGCCAGCCAGCCGTTTGTCTCGCGCGTCGGCCATCCGCTGCTGGAAAGCCACCCCAGCCATGCATTGGCACAAAAACTGTTGCCGCGCGGCGCCGGTTCGGTGTTCAGTTTCGACATCAAGGGCAACCGCGAGCAGGGCAAGGCTTTCATCGAGACGCTCAAGGTCTTCAGCCACCTGGCCAACGTGGGCGACTGCCGCAGCCTGGTGATCCACCCGGCCAGCACCACCCACTTCCGCATGAGCGACGAGGCGCTGGCGGGTGCCGGCATCTCGCAGGGCACGATCCGCCTGTCGATCGGGCTGGAAGACCCAGACGATCTGATCGACGACCTGAAGCGCGCATTAAAAGCGGCAGAAAAGGCAGGTGCGTGATGGAACTCACTGTCAACGGCGCCAAGACCTATTGCTACACCGGCGGCAAGGCATTTGATGCGACCAAGCCCACCGTCGTTTTCATCCACGGCGTCCTCAACGACCACAGCGTCTGGATTCTGCAAAGCCGTTACCTGGCCAACCACGGCTGGAACGTGCTGGCGGTGGACCTGCCGGGCCACTGCCGCAGCGCCGGCGAGGCGCCGGAGACGGTGGAGCAGGCCGCCGACTTCATCGCTGCCCTGCTCGACGCCGCCAACGTGCCACGTGCCGCACTGGTGGGCCACAGCTGGGGTTCGCTGATTGCGCTGGAGACCGCCTCCAAGCTCAAGGACCGCATCAGCCACCTGGTGCTGGTCGGCACGGCCTTCCCGATGAAGGTCTCGCCGGCCCTGCTCGACGCCTCATTGAACGAGCCGATGAAGGCGCTGACCATGATTAACGTCTTTTCACGCAGCACGCTGGCGGCGCCGCCCTCGGTGCTCGGCCCCGGCACCTGGGTCTATGGCGCCGGCATGGCGCTGGGTCGGCGCGTGCTGGCCAGCAACCGCCTGGTCAATGTGTTCCACCGCGGCTTCAAGGCCTGCGACAGTTATGCCAATGGTGAGAACGCGGTGCAGGCCATCACCTGCCCGGTGCTGTTCCTGCTGGGGGCACAAGACCAGATGACCATGCCCAAGGCCGCCCAAGGGCTGATAACCAAGGCGCGCGAAGCAGGCAAATCAGTGCAGGTAGTGAGCCTGCCGGTGGGTCACCACCAGATGAGTGAAACGCCGGACGAGACGCTGTTCGCGATCCGCGATTTCCTGACCCGCTGAAGCTCAGGCCGGCACCAAAGGGCGCCGGTGCCGGTCCACCCAGTAGCCCCACAGCACCAACAGCCATTGCAGCTGCCCGAGCCAGGCAATGGCCTGCGTGCTCGGTGGCGGTGGGCCAAACAGGTTGCCGGTGTAGACGGCGAACAGAAAAAGCACCAGGCCCAGCAGCCCCCAGCGCCCCACGCCGTCAAGGGCGACGGTGTTGCGCACGTAGACCCACACGCCAAGGGCAAACATCGGAATTTCCAGCGCCAGCGTCAGCGGCAGGGATGACCAGAGATGCAGGCCAGACACAGCATCACCCCAAGGCGACAACGGAAGATCCGGCCGATGCACCATGAGGTCCAGCAGCCAGTGGCTCAGCACCAGCGCGCCCATCACCACGGCACCGCCCCGGTCGCGCTTGAGCAGCAGGTACAGCACCCCCACCAACACGGCCCAACCCAGTACGGCCAGCAGGCTGTGGGAGTACGGGTAGTGCTCAAACACCAGCGGCGTCACCACCGTGGCACCCGGCTCAATGCGCACGCGTTCGATGCCGAGCAGGAGAAAGATCGGCCACAGCAGGTCGATGAACTGGGCGGCCAGGAACAGCGCGCCGAGTGACACGCGCGGTGCGACCACTTTGGCGCCAAAGCCGAGAGCGAAGTGACCTAAGAACATCCGTTTGACTCCCTGGTATCGACATCCTGAACCTGCGGCGCATCACGCAGGAAGACCGGCAGGTCCATCATGGGACAGGCGGCAGTTGGCTTGGCAAAGCATATCAGTCACATCACCGCGGTGGCCGCGCTCGCCCCGAGTCTGCTTTTCACCCGACGGCTTGGCCAGTGGGCAGGTGCGCATGCGCCGCCATTTGCATGCCGGCAGCACCTGCGCCTACACTGCGGCCATAACAAATGAGGAGACAAGCCATGAACACCACCACCGCGGCCACCGACCCCAAGGCTTTCAGCAGCTTTGCCGAGTTCTACCCTTTTTACCTGGGCGAACACAGCAACCGCACCTGCCGCCGCCTGCACTTTGTCGGCAGCTCGCTTGCCCTCGCCTGCCTGGTCATGCTGGTCGTCACCGGCAAACCGCAGTACTTTCTGTATGGTCTGCTGTGCGGCTACGGCTTTGCCTGGCTGGGTCACTTCGGCTTCGAGAAGAACAAGCCGGCCAGCTTCAAACGCCCGCTCTACAGCTTCATGGGCGATTGGGTGATGTACAAGGACATCTGGACCGGCAAGATCAAGCTCTGAGCGGGGCGCCGGGCCATCGCCCGTATCACGAAAACGCTATATTTTCTATAGCGCCTCGCGCAGCATGGACGAGGACTTCATGCCATTAATGGTCATGAACGCGGTGCGCGGCGACGGCGTCAACAACAAGCGGTCGACCAGCGGACCCACGGACGTGATCTCCGGGTCGACCAGCAGCACATAGCGGCCATCACCATCTTCCAGCCGGCCCACCCAGTCCAGCGCCACCAGGGTGCCAAGCACCGACTGAAGTTGCACCGGGTCGACGCGCAAGGCTTCGGCCAGGGCCTCGGCCGACAGACCATGGCGCCCGGCCTGGCTGCTGGCCAGCAGCTGCGACAGGGTGTCGAGCGCCAGCGTGAATTCCCAGCCTGGCGTGCCACCGCGCCGCGACACGCCCATCAGCAGGCTGGGCAGGTAGGCCGTGATGACCGCGCCCAGCAGCACGATGACCCAGACCACGTAGATCCAGACCAGCAGAATGGGCACGGTGGCAAAGGCACCATAGACTGCCGAATAGGTGGGCACCGCCTTGACGTAGAGGGCCAGCAGCTTCTTGGCCACCTCGATGCCGGCCGCAGCGAAGATGCCGCCGGCCCAGGCATGGCCCCACTTCACCTGGGTGTTGGGCACGTAGTAGTAAGTGGCCGCCATACCGCCAGCCACCATGAAGAACTCCAGCAGATCGAGCAGGAAACGCACGCCACCCGGCATCCCCCCGACCAAGCCGCGCGACGCCGAGATCAGGTAGGAGGTGATGGCCAGGCTGGAGGCCAGCAACAAGGGGCCGAGTGTGATGGCCGTCCAGTAGATCAGCAGGCGCTGCCCCAGCGGGCGCGACTGGCGCACGCGCCAGATGCCGTTGAGCGTGCGGTCGATGGTGAACACCAGGCTCAGCGCAGTGGCAAACAACACGGCCAGACCGACCGTCCCCAGGCGGCTGGCCTTGCCGGCAAACTGCGTCAGATAACCCAGCACCTGGCGTGCAATGTTGTCAGGGACCAGGCTTTCCACCAACCACTTCTGCAGCACCTCCTGCAGCTTGCCGAACATGGGGAAGGCGGTGAACACCGCCAGTGCCACGGTAAACAACGGCACCAGGGCAATGATGGTGGTGAAGGTCAGGCTGCTGGCGGTCAGGCCCAGGCGGTCTTCGCGAAAGCGCTCGCGCAGGGTCAGCGCGGTGTTGCGCCAGGGAAAGTGCGACAGATTTTGGAGAAAGACTTGTAGTCGGGAGGGCTCGCTCATCCCGCTATGATGCCACCTCCATGAATGCAATCGACAACCCTGTGCCCCCCCGCGTCCGCCTGAGTCGCCTGCTGGCCGTCGGCAGCCTGCTCGGCCTGATCGTGCTGGGCCTGGCCTGGGAATTGTGGCTGGCGCCGCTGCGCCCTGGTGGCTCCTGGCTGGCACTGAAGGTGCTGCCCTTGTGCATTCCGCTGGTCGGCCTGCTGAAGAACCGCATGTACACCTACCGCTGGGTCAGCCTGGTGGTCTGGCTCTACTTCATCGAAGGCGTGGTGCGCGCCACCAGCGAGCCCGCACCCGGCGCCTGGCTGGCCGCACTGGAAGTGCTGCTGTGCCTCACCCTGTTTGCCGGCTGCACCCTGCATGTGCGCCTGCGCCTGAAGGCCGCCAAGGACATCACCCCCCAACCTGATACCGCGACACCATGACCGCTTCCACCCCACTGCTTGACCAACTGCGCCAGATCGTTGGCGCCGCGAATGTATTGACCGAAGGCGACCTGACCGCCTGGGAACTGGACTGGCGCCGCCGCGAGCGCGGCCATGCCCTGGCCGTGGTACGCCCCGGCACCACCTCCGAAGTGGCTGCCGTGGTGAAGGCCTGCGCCGCTGCCGGCGTGAGCATGGTGCCGCAGGGCGGCAACACCGGCATGGTGGTGGGCTCCACCCCCGACGCCAGCGGCAAGCAGGTGGTGTTGAGCCTGACGCGCATGAACAAGGTGCGCGCGCTCGATGCCGGCAACCTGACCATCACCGTGGACGCGGGCTGCGTGCTGCAAAGCCTGCAGGAGGAATGCGAGAAGGCCGGTTTCCTGTTCCCGCTGAGCTTGGCCTCGGAAGGCAGCTGCACCATTGGCGGCAACCTCGGCACCAATGCCGGCGGCACCCAGGTGGTGCGCTACGGCAACACACGCGAGCTCTGCCTGGGGCTGGAAGTAGTGACCGCGCAGGGCGAGGTCTGGAACGGCCTGACCGGCCTGCGCAAGGACAACACCGGCTACGACCTGCGCCACCTCTTCATCGGCTCCGAAGGCACGCTGGGCGTGATCACCGGCGCCACCATGAAGCTGTACCCCAGCCCGAAGGCACAACTGACCGCCTTTGCCGCCGTGCCTTCGCTGGAGGATGCCGTGAAGCTGCTGGGCCTGGCGCACCAGCACCTGAGCGCCGGTCTGACTGGCTTCGAGGTCATGGGCCAGTTTGCGCTCAGCCTGGTGGCCAAGCACTTCCCGCAGCAGCGTGTGCCGTTCTGGCAGGAATCACCCTGGTGCGTGGTGCTGGAGAACTCGGACAACGAATCGGAAGCCCATGCGCGCGAATGCTTCGAGCGTCTGCTGGAAGCAGCCATGGAAGCCGGCCACGTGACCGACGCCGTGGTGGCCGAGAGCATGGCGCAGGCCCATGCGCTGTGGCACATCCGCGAGAGCATTCCACTGGCGCAGGCCGAGGAAGGCCTGAACATCAAGCACGACATCTCGATCAACGTCTCGCGCATCCCCGAGTTCGTGAACGAGACCAATGCCCTGCTGCTGGCGCGCTTCCCCGGTGCGCGCCTGGTGACCTACGGCCACCTGGGCGACGGCAACCTGCACTACAACGTGCAGGCGCCGGAAAATGATGATCAGGCGCGTTTCCTCAATGAGGAAGAGGCACCGATGAACGAACTGGTGTACGAGGTGGTGGACCGCTACAACGGCTCGATCTCAGCCGAGCACGGCATCGGCAGCCTGAAGGCTGACAAGCTGGCACACCACAAGTCACCGGTGGCGCTGGGCATGATGCGCGCCATCAAGCAGGCGCTGGACCCGCAGAACCTGATGAACCCGAACCGGGTCCTCAAAGCCTGAACCGCGGCCCGGCCATTCAGCTTTTCACGTAACGCAGCAGCGCCGCCTTCAGATCCTCTGAAACGCCCTTGAACTGCAAGCCGATGACGAAACCACTGCGCTGGCCACTGTAGGTGCAGTGGGCAATGACAGCAGCGATCTGGACCTTGTGCATGCCGCCGTCCGGCAGCGGGAGCGTGAAAGACAGATGGCAAGAGGTGGCAGGCGCCAGGTTCAGGTCGACGACGAGGCTCATGCCGCCGGTACTGACATCGACGGCGCGGACTTCCATGTCCGGCTTGCCGGCCAGCGCCACGCGCACGCGCACCCTCAAAGATTTTCGCTCAACCTGCCGGCGTTCATCCTCTGACGAGGTGGACGTAAGAATCGATGACATGAATTCCTCACCTGATATGTTGCAGTTCGCATAACTGCTTTTTTCGTTTGATACCACTATAAGGCAGCGCCATGACAGTCGGCACCGGGGCCGTGCCGGGTCGGCCCGACTTGTAGGAAAATGCTTTTCTATGACCTCCCGTCCTATCCGCTCCCAGTACGAAGACTTCATGCGCCACGTGTACACCACGGGCGTGACCAAGACCGACCGCACCGGCACCGGCACGCGCAGCGTGTTCGGCCACCAGATGCGCTTCGACCTCAACGAAGGCTTTCCGCTGGTGACCACCAAGAAGGTGCACCTCAAGTCCATCATCCTTGAGCTGCTGTGGTTCCTCACCGGATCGAGCAACAACAACTGGCTGAAAGAGCGCGGCGTCACGATCTGGGATGAATGGGCCAAACCTGATGGCGACCTGGGTCCGGTCTACGGTGTGCAGTGGCGCAGTTGGCCGACGCCGGACGGCGGCCACATCGACCAGATCGCCGACGTCATCAAGACCATCCAGAGCAACCCGGACTCGCGCCGCATCATCGTCAGCGCCTGGAACGTGGCCGAGCTGAACAAGATGGCGCTGATGCCCTGCCACGCCTTCTTCCAGTTCTACGTCGCCGACGGCAAGCTCTCGTGCCAGCTCTACCAGCGCAGCGCCGACATCTTCCTCGGCGTGCCCTTCAACATCGCCAGCTACGCCCTGCTCACCCACATGGTGGCGCAGCAGTGCGACCTGGCCGTGGGCGATTTCATCTGGACCGGCGGCGACTGCCACATCTACAGCAACCACCATGAGCAGGTGGAACTGCAGCTGAGCCGCGCACCCTTTGCCTACCCCACCTTGAACATCAAGCGCCGGCCGGCTTCGATCTTCGACTACCAGTACGAGGATTTCGAGGTGCTGGACTACCAGTGCCACCCGGCCATCAAGGCGCCGGTGGCCGTGTGATCAGTCGTCGGCAACTGCTGGCCCTGGTGGCTCTCACGCTGATGTGGGGCATCAACTGGCCGATGATGAAGTTCTCGCTGCGCGAGCTCTCGCCGATGTATTTCCGCGCCCTGACCATGAGCTGTGGCGCGCTCTTCCTCTACAGCTGGTACCGCGCGCGTGGCCTGCGCATGCTGCCGCAGGGCGCCGAATGGAAGTCGGTGGTGGCGATCGGCCTGCCCAACATGCTGGGCTGGCACACCGTGTCCATCCTGGGGGTGAAGGAGCTGGCCTCGGGCCGCGCGGCCATCCTGGGCTTCACCATGCCGATCTGGACCGTGCTGATCGGTGTGCTGTTCCTGGGCGAGAAGCTCACGCGCCGCGTGGCGTTGGCGGCCGTGGCGGTGGCCATCGCCATCGCACTGCTGACCGCGGGCGAATTCACGGCGTTGACCGGCCGGCCGCTGGGCATCGTCTGGATGGAGATCGCCGCCGTCTGCTGGGCCATCGGCACGCTGATGGTGCGCCGCGCCCACCTCACGCTGCCGGTGGAGACGCTGACGATCTGGATGATGATCCTCACCAGTGCCTGCCTGTGGCTGATTGCGCTGGCCAGCGAACCGTGGCCGAGCTGGCAGTTCAGCGTGGCCATGTGGGCCAGCCTGGCCTACGGCGCTTTCATCAACTACGGCTTTGCCCAGACCCTGTGGGCCGGACTGGCACGCCACCTGCCGCCGGCCACCAGCGCCATGAGCGTGATGGCCATTCCCCTGGTAGGCACGCTGAGCGCCACGCTCATTGTTGGTGAATGGCCGCACTGGCAGGATTTTGTCGCCATTGCGTTCGTCATGGCAGCGATTGCGGCCGTCTTGCTGCCACCACGCGCGCCACGTCTCCAAGGAAAAACCGCATGAAACTGCACATCATTTTTGCGCGCGCTGCCAATGGCGTGATCGGCAAGGACGGCACCATGCCCTGGCACCTGCCAGAGGACCTGGCCCACTTCAAGCGCACCACGCTGGGCTGCCCGGTGATCATGGGGCGCAAGACCTGGGAATCGCTGCCCGCCCGCTTCCGGCCTCTGCCCGGCCGCATCAACGTGGTGGTGACGCGCCAGAATGACTGGCAGGACGTTGGTGCCAGCGTGGCGCACTCGCTGCCGGAAGCGCTGGCCCTGTGCGGTGATGCTCCGGACGCCTGGATCATCGGCGGTGCCGACATCTACGCCCAGTCGCTGCCGCTGGCCAGCACCGCCGTCATCACCGAGATCGAGGCCGACTTCGAGGGGGACGCATTTGCGCCACAATTCGGCCCCGAGTGGCGGGAAGTGGCGCGCGAGCGTCACACAGCCACCAACGGTTTGAACTTCAGTTTTGTCACTTACCAGCACACAGAAGGAAATTGATATGTCCGGACACGGTTTTCACGTTCACGGCCCGCACGACCACGAACTGGAGCACGCCCAGCAGGGAGGCCACGGTGATCATGGCAACGGCATGACCAACCAGATTGCGATGTTCACCGCCATCATCGCCACCGTGGGCGCCATCTTCGCCTACATGGGCGGCGCCACCCAGGCCAATGCCGGCCTGTACAAGAACAACGCTGCCATTAAGAAGACGGAAGCCTCCAACCAGTGGAACTACTTCCAGTCCAAGAGCACCAAGCAGTCGCTGGCCGAGGTCTCGCGCGACCTGACACCTCGCGACGGCGAGAAGGAAAAGTACCAGGCCAAGATCGACCGCTACGAGAAAGAAAAGAACGAGATCAAGGCCGTGGCCGAGAAGCTCGAAGCCGACGCCACCGATTGGGACAAGAAGAGCGATGAGCAGATGCACCAGCACCACCGCTGGGCCCAGGCCACCACCGTGCTGCAGGTTTGCATCGCGCTGGCCGCCATTGCCCTGCTGACGCGCAAGAAGTGGCTGGAGTACGCCATGTTCGGCACTGGCGGGATCGGCATCATTGTCGGCGCCTTGGCAGTGCTACATATTTGATAGCTGTCCACGCATACCTGACAAGGGCTAAGGCCTGAAAACATACCCAACCCATGAAGCTCGCCACCTGGAACATCAACTCGCTGAACGTTCGCCTGCCGCAGGTGCTGGACTGGCTGGCCGCTCAAAACGCTTCCAGTACACCGGTTGATGTGCTGGCGCTGCAGGAACTCAAGCTCACCGACGACAAGTTCCCCTTCGACGCTTTCACGCAGGCCGGCTACCACGCACAGTGCTTCGGCCAGAAGACCTACAACGGCGTGGCCCTGTTGACGCGTGTGCCGGCCATCAACGTGGTGCGCAACATCCCGGGTTTTGCGGATGACATGGCGCGCGTCATCAGTGCCGACGTCGGTGACCTGCGGGTGGTGGGAGCCTATTTTCCCAACGGGCAGGAGCCGGGCTCGGACAAGTTCGACTACAAGATGGCCTGGCTCAAGGGCCTGCGCGACTGGCTGCGCCAGGAGCTGGCCATACACCCGAAGCTGGTGCTGATGGGCGACTACAACATCACCTTTGACGACGCCGATGTCTGGGACCCAGTGGGCCTCAAAGACACCATCCACTGCACCGAAGAGGAGCGCTACCAGCTGCGCGCCTTGATCGCGCTGGGCCTGCATGACGCGTTCCGGCTGTTCGAGCAGCCGGAGAAAAGTTATTCATGGTGGGACTACCGCGACTTCGCCTTCCGCCGCAACCGCGGCCTGCGCATCGACCACATCCTGGTCAGCCAGGCCCTGAAACCGCTGGTGACGGCCTGCGCCATCGACAAGGCACCGCGCAAGAACGAACGGCCGAGCGACCACGCGCCTGTGGTCGTCGAACTCCAGTCCGCTTGAGGACGGTACGCGACCGTCAGGTCGACGCCACGGACGCCGGCGCCCGCAGCGGCAACCGCAGGGTGAAGACGGTGCCGGCGCCAGGCTGGCTGCTCACGTTGACGTGGCCGCCAAGCACCTCGGTGACGATGTTGTGCACGATGTGCAAGCCCAGGCCGGAGCCACCCTGGCCGAGCCGGGTAGTGAAGAAGGGATCAAACACCCGCTTCAGGTTGTCGGCGGGAATACCCACGCCGTTGTCGCGCACCTCGATCTGCACCTCATCGGTATGGATGTCATGGGCGTGCACCTCGATGCGGCCCCGCTTGCCATCCACAAACGCATGCGCCATGGCGTTGTTGATCAGGTTGTCCAGAACCTGCCCGAGCGGGCCGGGATAACTGTCCAGCTCCAGCCCACTGGCGATGTCCATCTGCACCTCGCAGCCGGAACGGCTGATCACCGGACTGAGGGTGATGACAATTTCCGAAACAATGTCCTGCAGATTGAATTGCCGGCGCTGGGAACTGGCACGGTCCACCGCCACCTGCTTGAAGCTGCGCACCAGGTCGCCGGCACGCATCAGGTTGCGCACCAGTACCTCGGTGGCAAACTGGGCATCCGCCATGCAGCGATCCAGATCGGAACGGCGCAGACCCGCCTTGATCTGCCCGTCGAATTCCTGCAAGCGATGCTCCAGCGTGGTGGCCACGGTCAGGCTGTTGCCAATCGGCGTGTTGAGTTCATGGGCAACGCCCGCCACCAGCGAACCCAGCGCGGCCATCTTTTCCGAACGCACCAGTTCGTCCTTGGCGCGGCGCAGGGCGTCCAGGGTGTCGGCCAGTTCGGCATTGGCTTGCTCCAGCTTGAGGGTACGCTGTCGCACCCGTTCTTCCAGTTGCTGGTTGATGTCGCGGATTTCCTGTTCTGCCGCGCGCTGAGCCGTGATGTCTTTCGCAGCCAGCATCATGTACTTTTCCCCGTCGGACTCGAAGGTGCTGGCGGATACCTTGGTACAGAGCTGATGCCCCTGCTTGTGCTGGAAGGTCACCTCGAAGTCACGCACTTCACCTTCGCGCCGCAGGATGCCAATCAGTTGCGTCCGTTGTTCAGGGATCGCCCAGATCCCCAGCTCGGCGGAGGTATGGCCAAGGGCCTCCTCCCGCGTAAAGCCGGACAAGGACCCCCAGTTGTGATTGACTTCGATATAGCGGCCATCCGCAATGCGCGTGATGGTCAAGGTGTCGGGCACCAGGTTGAACACCTTGGCAAAAATGGCGTCTCGTTTGCGCAAGGCATCTTCAGCTTCGTCGCTGAACAGGGCGTCCATCGGCACCTCCGGCGCCACAGTGGGCGCACCACGGCGCCGGCCCAGGAAAAGCCCCAGCATCAGCCCTGCGGCCAACAAGGCCAGTGCAATGCCCAATGTGCCCATTGAATTGTCTCCATCCATGCCATGCATCCTTCATGGCATTATGAATGGGCCCCATGATGGCCGCCAAGCGGCGTGCCTAGTCGAGCCCCAATTCCTGGATCTTGCGTGTGATGGTGTTGCGGCCGATGCCGAGCTTGTGCGCGGCTTCAATGCGGCGCCCCTTGGTATTGGTCAAGGCCGTGAGGATGAGCTTGCGCTCAAAGCGGCGTGTCAGTTCGTCCCACACGTCTTCGCGTCCGCTGCTCAACAGCGCCAGCGCTTCCGCCTCCAGCCCACCTTCCCAGCCATCTGCCGAGGCCTGAGGCGCATGCACCGGCGAGACCTCACTACCCGTGACAGGCGCGATCGCGTCTGGCAGCACAGACGGCGTACCGGCCACGGCGTGTGCCGCAGCCATATCCGCTGCCGCCGGCGCTTTCCCGTCCAGCGTCACCTCCGGCGGCAAGTCCTTGGGTTCAATCACTTGCGCCGGCGCCATGACGGTCAGCCAATGGCAGATGTTTTCCAGTTGGCGCACATTGCCGGGGAAGCCGAAGTGGCTCAGGCGCTCCAGTGCAGCATCCGAGATCCGTTTGGGCTCCACGCCGAGCTGACGCGCGCTTTGCTGCAGAAAATGGCGGGCCAGCATTGCCACATCCTCACGCCGCTCGCGCAAGGCCGGCAGGCGCAGGCGGATGACGTTGAGGCGGTGGAACAGGTCTTCGCGGAACACGCCTTCCTTGACGCGTTGCTCCAGGTCCTGGTGCGTGGCGGCGATCACGCGCACATTGGCCTTGACCGCGCTATGGCCGCCGACCCGGTAGAAATGGCCGTCCGAGAGCACGCGCAGCAGCCGGGTCTGCAGGTCGAACGGCATGTCGCCGATTTCATCGAGGAACAGCGTGCCACCCTCGGCCTGCTCGAAACGGCCGCGGCGCATGGTCTGGGCACCGGTGAAGGCGCCGCGCTCGTGGCCGAACAGCTCGCTCTCCAGCAGGTCCTTCGGAATCGCCGCGGTATTGATGGCGACAAACGGGCCATTGGCGCGCGGCGAATGCTTGTGCAGTGCGCGCGCCACCAGCTCCTTCCCGGAACCGGACTCGCCGGTGATCATCACGGTAACGTTGCTCTGGGAGAGGCGACCGATGGCGCGGAACACATCCTGCATGGCCGGCGCCTGGCCCAGCATCTCCGGGGCGTCGCTGATGCTCTCCTGCGCGACTTCCTCGCGCTGGCTCTCATCCACCGCGCGATGGATCAACTCCACCGCCTTGGGCAGGTCAAACGGTTTGGGCAGGTACTCGAAGGCACCGCCCTGGAAGGCCGAGACCGCGCTGTCGAGATCGGAGAACGCCGTCATGATGATGACCGGCAGGCCGGGATAACGCGCCTTGACCTTCTCCAGCAGTTCCAGCCCGGAGCCACCGGGCATGCGAATGTCGCTCACCAGAACCTGCGGACCATCCTCGTCATCGAGCGCAGCCAGCACGTCGCGCGGGTTGGTGAAACTGCGCGTGGGCAGTTGCTCGCGCAACAGCGCCTTCTCCAGCACGAAGCGGATGGACTGGTCATCATCTACGATCCAAATCGGCTTCATGTCGTGGCTTACCTCAGGTCATGCTGCCGTGAACCATTCAGGGCAGCGGAATCAAAATCTTGAAATCGGTCCGGCCCGGCTCGCTGTCACACTCGATCAGGCCATGGTGCTGCTGTACAAACGTCTGCGCCAACGTCAGCCCCAGGCCGGAGCCGCCCTCCCGTCCTGATACCAGTGGATAGAAGATGCGGTCCCTGATCGAGTCTGGCACGCCAGGCCCGTTATCAATCACATGCAATTCCAGTGCCAGTTTGTAGCGCTGCTTGCCAAAAGTGATCTGCCGCGCAATCCGGGTGCGGAATGTCAGTTGCGCATCACCGGCGGCCATGCGCTCAGCCAGTGCATGGCAGGCGTTGTGGGCAATGTTGAGCACCGCCTGGATCAATTGCTCGCGGTCACCACGGAATTCGGGAATCGACGTGTCGTAATCGCGCGCCACCCGCAAGCCACGGGGGAACTCGGCCAGGATGAGCGAGCGCACGCGTTCACACACTTCATGAATATTGACATCACCCACCACATGCGGGCGGCGGTGTGGCGCCAGCAGCCGGTCCACCAGGGTCTGCAACCGGTCCGCCTCATGGATGATGACGCGCGTGTACTCGGTCAGCTGCGAGTCGATCTCCATCTCCAGCAACTGCGCCGCGCCACGGATGCCACCCAGCGGGTTCTTGATTTCGTGCGCCAGGTTGCGGATCAGTTCCTTGTTGGCCTGCGCTTGGTCCAGCAGGCGCTCTTCGCGCTCCTGGCGCGCCTGCTGCTCCAGTGGCAACAGTTCGACCACGATTTCGTCAAGGTGGTCGGTCTGCGTCACGATCACGTGCACAGGCAGCAGGTCGCGGTTGGGACGCTTGAGCCAGGCGTCGTAGCGCAACGCGGCAAAGTCGTTGCTTTTGACGCCGGACAGGGCATTGTTCAACACCTGCGGCTCGGTAAAGCTGGCGCCGAAGTCGGTGCCGACAATCAGTCGGCGCGAGGTTCCCAAGGCATCTTCCAGCGCGGCGTTGGCAAACAGTACCGCGCCGTCGCTGTGCACCACCGCCACCAGGGTGGCGAGCAGATCGAAAGTCTGGAAACGGGAAGAGGATGAGACGGGCTTTTTCAAGCCGTCTATTTTGACGCAGTTGGCGGGCTCACGCGACCCAATTCGCGTCGAATGCCGGCGATATCGCTGTCGTTGCGCTCGATATTGGCCTTGAGTTCGGCCACGCGGTCCAGGTACTTCTGGTGGTTGCGTGTCTCGGGCCCGAGTTTTTCCGGCTCGCCGTTGTTGTAGTCCTTGAGCAGTTCTTCGCGTCGGAGTTCGGCCTTGCGCAACTCGGACTCCAGGATCAGACGTGCATCGGAGTCGCGCGAACGCTGCTCAGGGGTGTCAATGCGTGAGCCGGCCTGGGCAGCGGACGCCACACGCAGCGGCGCCGGGCGCTGGTTCTGCACCACCGTGACGTTGCCACCGTCGAGCAGCTTGCAGCGGCCTTTTTGCGACTCGGGAATCGTGTTGGTGTACTCATTGCCGCAACGGTAGATGCGTCCTTGAGCGTAACCATTTGCTACGAAAAGTGTAGCAACCAACGGGATTATCAATGCGTATTTCATGCTTTCTCTCCACGCATCGGAAGATGCAGGGGCGGTCTATCAGTATCCCTCAAAGCCCGGGAAAGTCCAACGCTGTTAACACTCTGAAAACAAAAAGGACGGCCGCAGCCGTCCTTTTTTGGCGACACACTGTGGATACCCACAGTGTCCGACACCCCGATTACAGGGAGTAGTACATGTCGTATTCGGCTGGGTGCACCGACATGCGCATGCGGGTCACTTCGGTCATCTTCAGCTCGATGTAGGCATCAAGCATGCTGTCGGTGAACACGCCACCCTTGGTCAGGAAGGCGCGGTCCTTGTCCAGGTGCTCCAGCGCCTGGTCCAGGCTGTGGCACACGGTCGGCACCAGCTTGTCCTCTTCCGGGGGCAGGTGGTACAGATCCTTGGAGGCAGCCTCGCCCGGATGGATCTTGTTTTCCACACCGTCCAGACCGGCCATCAGCAAGGCAGCAAAGCCCAGGTAGGGGTTCATCAGCGGATCGGGGAAGCGGGCTTCCACGCGACGGCCCTTCGGGTTGGCCACGAACGGGATACGGATCGAAGCCGAACGGTTCTTGGCCGAGTAAGCCAGCTTCACCGGGGCTTCGAAGTGCGGCACCAGACGCTTGTAGCTGTTGGTACCGGGGTTGGTGATGGCGTTCAGGGCACGGGCGTGCTTGATGATGCCGCCGATGTAGTACAGGGCGAAATCGCTCAGGCCGGCGTAGCCGTCACCGGCAAACAGGTTCTTGCCGTCTTTCCAGACCGACTGGTGCACGTGCATGCCGCTGCCGTTGTCGCCGTGGTAGGGCTTGGGCATGAAGGTGGCCGTCTTGCCATAGGCGTTGGCGACGTTGTGGATCACGTACTTCTGCAGCATGGTCCAGTCAGCGCGCTCGACCAGGGTGCTGAACTTGGTGCCGATTTCGTTCTGGCCGGCACCCGCCACTTCGTGGTGGAACACTTCGACCGGGATGCCCAGGGATTCGAGAATCAGGGACATTTCGGCGCGCATGTCTTGCGTGCTGTCGACCGGGGGCACCGGGAAATAGCCACCCTTGACGGTGGGACGGTGGCCGCGGTTGCCGCCTTCGAGCTTGGAGCCGGTGTTCCAGGGGGCTTCGTACTCTTCGATCTCGTAGAAGGTGTTGTTGGGGTCGGTGCTCCAGCGCACGCCGTCGAAAATGAAGAACTCCGGCTCCGGGCCGAAATAGGCGGCGTCGCCAATACCGGAAGCCTTCAGGTAGGCCTCGGCACGCTTGGCGATGGAACGCGGATCACGGTCATAGGACTTGCCATCGCTGGGCTCGACCACATCACAGGTCAGGATGATGGTGGTTTCTTCAAAGAAGGGGTCGATGTTGGCCGAGTTCGGGTCCGGCATGAGCAACATGTCGGAGGCCTCGATGCCCTTCCAGCCGGCGATCGAGGAACCGTCGAACGCATGGCCCGACGTGAACTTGTCTTCATCAAAGTGAGAGACGGGCACCGTGGTGTGCTGCTGTTTGCCACGGGTGTCGGTGAAGCGGAAGTCAACAAACTTGACTTCGTTTTCCTTCACCATCTTCATCACGTCTGCGACGGTCTTGGCCATCAGATACTCCTGGTTGAATGGTTGGTTGAAAATTTCATGGGCATGAATGCAGTTTCTGTGCCAATCTGGTTTCTGCACGGCAGCACCGAAGCTCGTATTTTGCCTCCAGTTTGTGCCCCCTCCACACGGCAATCAGCAACAAGATTTTGTTTTAACACCAAGAAGGCACCACTTAGGTGCATAACAAAAGCACCAATATGGTGCCAATCTATTTGCGCACCAATTCAGGGCCTAATTTGACGCCCTGCTGGTGCAGGCCCGTCAGTAAATCCGGATAAGCCAGCGCCACCCGTTCAGGCGCACCTTTGACACCGAGTTCGATATGTCGGCCGTGCTGCGGGTGATCCACGCTGGGCAGGCTGAACACCTTGATGCCGTCAAACCGACGCTCGATGTCTTCCATCAGCGGTGTCAGCGTGGCTTCGATCGATCCGTAGACGATGACCGACTGCTCAATCCAGGCAGCTTGGCGGAACAGGTGCGGGTAATGGGTGTCGAGCACCCACTCGATCATCGGCCAGGCCATGACGGGGAAACCCGGCACGAAATGCACGGTACCGCCGGCCGCACCGGCGCAGCTGAAGCCCGGGATCTTGTTGTAGGGGTTCGGAATGATGTCAGCCCCCTGCGGGAACACGCCCATGTTGAGCCGGTGGATGTTGTCGGCCCGGTCCGGCTCGTAAGGCACGCCCTGCTCCTGCGCCACGTCCTGCATACGTTCACGGATCAGGCGTTCGGCTTGCGGGTGCAAGGCCAGCTCGACGCCCAGCGCGCGCGCTGCACATTGGCGGGTGTGGTCGTCGGGGGTGGCACCGATGCCGCCGCAGGAGAACACGATCTCGCCCGAGGCAAAGGCACGCGCTAGTGTGGCGGTGATGCGTTCCGGCGAGTCACCTACATAGTCGGCATGCACCAGCTGCAAGCCACGCGCGTGCAGCAGTTCGATCACCTTGGGCAAATGTTTGTCGGCCCGTTTGCCGGAGAGGATTTCGTCACCAATGATGATGAGGCTGAATTCAGGCACGGGGCTGGTCGTCGGCATGGGTGTCGTGAGGCAAGGTCGGGGAATCGCTGGCGGCCGGTGTCGGGTTGGCCGGAAAAGGAACGGGGACGGCCGACGCCACGGCGACTTCAGAGCGAAGGGCATCCAGCGCAGCCAGGCAGAAATGGGCGAACCACAGCGAGGAAAAGGCAAAAACAAAGGTGTAGATCCAGATCGCCAGCGGCACCAGCAAGGGTGCGAACACGATGGCCATGGCCCCCACCGCCCAGATCAGACCGGGTGCCGCCCCCAGGTAGCCGGTCAGGATGCCGATGCCCAGCATCCACAGGCGATGACGGCGCAGCAGCTCGGCCCACTCCTCGCGGCTGGCGTGCTCGGCCAGCGTGTCATAGGCCATGACGCGGTAGGTCAGCCAGCCCCAGACCAGCGGCGGCAGCACCATCACCAGCGGCGGAATCAACCACAAGGGCACGGACACCAGCAGCGCCAGCGCCGCCAGCAAGGAGGTGCCCAAGGCAAACAGCAGACCGCGCCAGAAGGAGCCCCCGTGGCGACGTTCCAGGCGGGGAAAACGCCGCTCTGCCACCAGCGCCACCAGCGACGGCGTCATCAACGTGGCCACCGCCAGCAACGACAGGATGATGATGAGCGGCAGCGTGAGCATCAACAGCACCAGCGGCGCCACCACGCTGCGCAGGTTGCCGGCCCCGACACTCTCCAGCCAGTGCATCAGACTTTCCAGCAGCGCCAGCTCACCGAGCCAGGCCTGCACGGCCTGCACCGCCGGCTCCCAGAAAAAGTAGACCAGGCCACCGGACAAGCCAACCATCAGCACCAGCGGCAGGAAGGACAGTGCGATCACGCGCGGCCGCAGCGAATACATCAAGGCGCGCCAGAAAGAGTCCAGAAACAGGTTCATGCGCGAAGCATACCCGGGTTGGCATGACAGGGAAATGTCAGGCGCGTCCAGCCAGGCGCTTGAGCCCCAGCCACTGCTGGGCCCAGAAGCCACGCCCGTAATCCCGGCCCTGTTCCACCTGATCCCGCACGCCGGTCGGGTCGAAGCGCTGCTCGAAATTGGCAGTGCCAAAGAGCATGTCCCACCAGGGCAGCAGCACACCAAAGTTATGCCCACCGAGCACTTTGCCCGGCGACTCGTGCCCGATGCCAATGCTGTGATGCAGCCGGTGAAAGCGTGGGCTGATCCACAGCCGCTCGCCCCAGCGACCGAAGGACAGGCGCAGGTTGGCATGCTGCAAGCTTTCACTGAGCTGGGTGAAGGCAACAATGGCGACGAACTGCCCCGGCGCCACGCCGATCAGGTGGGCGACGCCGACCACGATGACGTCGCGCAACAGGTCGTCGAGCAGGTGGTTGCGGTTGTCGCTCCACATCGTCATCTGGCGCTGCGCATGATGCAGGGCGTGCAGGCGCCACCACCATTCGAACTGGTGCTGGCCGCGGTGGATCCAGTAGTCGACGAAGTCAAACACCACCAGGTACAGCAGCAGGCTGACCCATGGCAGGTCGGTGACACCGGGCCAGAGATCGTCCAGATGAAAGGTGACCAGCCCGGCCATGCGCAGTTCGCCGAACAGGTCGTCCAGCAGCGGCGTCAGTGTGAAGAACAGCACCAGGCGGAACAGGCCGAGGCGGTGGATCAGGGTGTAGAGCACATCGACGCGCACGGTGGCACGGTCGGCCACGGCCTCGACCGGGCGCCAGCGCTGCAAGGGCCCGATCACCGCCAGCAGCACGGCCAGCTGCAACAGACCAACCAGCAGCCAGCCGGTGGCGTCATAGGCATCTTCCAGCCGGTTGCCCAAGCCCAGCGAGAAGGCCAGCGGCTGCACCAGCGCCTCGAACAACCACTGCTGCAGGTCGGCAAATGCGTTGGCCAGAACTTCCATGGCTCAATTCTCGCGTGGACGCCGGCCGTTTACCCAGCCCCGATAAGCCGGGTGCTCGCTCAAGGTGCGGAAACAGAAACCACGATCCTTCAGGCCCATGATGAGCGGCTCCAGCACAGCCGGGGCCCAGGGGTCCTTGCGCGACCAGATGCCCAGGTGCGCCATCAGGATGTCGCCCGGCCGGATGTCGCGCAGAGCCTTCTTCAGCAGCGCCGCGTTGCTGTGGGTCTCGCTCGGCAATTCGTCGCCGAGGAAGCCGGCCGCGGCCCAGCCCACATGGGCGTAACCACAGCCCTTGGCCGCTGCCAGCAGGGCCGGCGAGGTCTTGCCGCCGGGGGCACGGAACAAGGGCAGCGCCGGCTTGCCGGTGAGATGCGCCAGCCGGTCGGACGCGGCCTGGATTTGCGCGCAGTACTGCCGCGCATCCCAGACCATCTCGCGACCCTCGTTGGCGCCGGCCGAGGGGCGCACGCGAAAGCGCGTCGGCCCGCCCTCGCTGCTTACGTCAGCCCGCCAGTAAACGTGGTCCAGCGTGTGCGAGGCGAATTCGTGTCCTTCGGCAGCGCGGGCACGCCACCAGGGTGCCCAGTGCTCGCCCAGACTGCCATCACCAACACGGGTGCGCTCCTGCGCGGCAAAGAAGGTCACCCGCACCTGCTGCCGCTGCAGCACCTCGGCAATGAGTTCGGCCACGCCCATGTGACCGGTGTCGAAGGTCAGGTAAACCGGTTTTTTGCAGTCTTTTTGGGCCTCAGCCTTTGTCGGATATGCGCCAACAGCTATAAAAAATATAGCAATCAGCAGGCCCGACAGAAGCTTACTGGCGCGGCGCATGATCCAGCGTCCAGACACCATGCGGCGATTTGCCGACCCGGACCTGCCGCACCACTTCGCGCGTGGTGGTGTCGATCACGCTGAGCTTCTTGGCCCAGCGCGAGGCGACGAAGATGTAGCGGCCGTCGGCCGTCAGGTCCATGCAGTCCGGGCCGCTGGGCGCCGGGTACTGGTCCACCACGGTCATGGTCTGGAAGTCGATCTTGCTGATGGTGTCGGCCACGCGGTTGCTGACGAAGACATGGCGCCGGTCGCCAACGGCACGGAAGGCGTGCGCCCCCTTGCCGGTGGGGATGTAATGCGCCAGACGGGCCGTCGGGCCGGAGACATCGTAGACCTCCACCCCCGCCCCCCGGTCAGACCGATCAGCAGGTAGCGGTCATCCGGTGTGCCGAAGACATCGGCCGGCAAGGGACCGGTCTTGCGGCGCCACTTGAGCGTCTGGCTGGGCAAGTCAATCGCCACCAGCTCATCGCTGTCCTGCATGGTCGCGTAGGCGGTGCTGCTCTTGCTGTCGATCCAGACGTGGCTGGGTGTCTTGCCGGTGGCGATACGCTTGGCCAGCGTCAGGTCACGGCCGTCCCAGCGGTAGATGTCGACATGGTTGAGCCGGTTGCCGGCGGTGACGAACCATTTCATGTCGGGCGAGAAGCGCAGCTGGTAGGGGTCGATGATGCCGCGCACGGTGCGCTGCACCTCGGCCGTCTGCGGATCAACAAAGGTCAGCGAATCGCTCAAGGCATTGGCAATGATGAGTGACTTCTCGTCCGGCGTCAGGTACAGGTGGTGTGGCTCCTTGCCGGTGCTTATGCGCTTGACCACTTTCCAGCTGGCCGGGTCGATGACGCTGACATCGGCATCCAGCGAGTTGAGCACGAAGATCGGCCGCAACTGCGCCCAAACCCCAGAGGTAAAAGCGCTTGCCACCAGGAAGGCCAGCAGCACACGAAAAAATGGAATTGAGATGCGCACAACAGATGAGGGATTCAGACAATCTGCAAGTGTAGCGGCCGGTCGGCCCCGGAACTGACCGGGGTGGCCAGCCCCTCACCATCCGCGACCCTTGTTTGACCCGCCTCAATCAAAACTGTTGTCACGCCACCTCATGGCGGGCCAGGTTCGGCGCGTCAGCCGGCGATCAGCGCCAGCGCGGCCTCGTCCAGCCAGCGCCACTGCCCAGGCGCCAGATCGGCCGGCAACGTGAGGCCGCCGATCTGCGAACGGTGCAACCCTTCCACCCGGTTGCCCACCGCGGCCAGCATGCGCTTGACCTGGTGGTACTTGCCCTCGGTCAGGGTCAGGCGCAGGTGGTGGCTGTCCACCGCCTCGCAGGCAGCGGCGCGCACCGGTTTCGGGTCGTCGTCCAGCACCACACCGGCCAGCAGACGCTGCACCTGCTTGTCGTCGAGCGCGTGCTTGAGCGTCACCTCGTACACCTTGGGCACGTGGTGGCGCGGCGAACTCATGCGGTGGATGAACTTGCCGTCGTCGCTCAGCAGCAGCAGGCCAGTGGTGTCCTGGTCGAGCCGGCCGATCGCCTGCACCCCCTGCACGCTGGCCTTGTTCGGCCGCAGGCGCAGCGGCGACGGCAGCAGGGTGTAGATGCTGGGCCAGGTAGACGGCTTTTGCGAGCACTCGGTGCCGGCCGGCTTGTGCAGCATCAGGTAGGCCTTCTCATGGTAGGCCCAGTCCTCGCCCTGCACCCGAAAACGCAGGCCATCCGCTTCGAATTCCATAGCAGCTTGCGTACATTCGACGGGGGTTAAAGCGGAATTTCCCTCGTAAACCTGCACATGGCCCTGCTGGATCAGGCCGGCACACACACGTCGCGTGCCGAAGCCCTGGGAGTAAAGGATGTCTTGCAATTGCATGGCGTCAAGTATCGCAAACCTGTCGCCAGGCGCAGGCGCTCACGCCCGGGTGTCCGGAAACGCCTGGGCGACCGTTCCCATGATGTCGACGTTGTCCAGCACCCAGTCGACGATGGCGGGGTCGAAATGCCGCCCGCGCTGCTGGCGCAGGTAATCCAGAATGGCCTCCAGCGGCCACGGCGCCTTGTAGCTGCGCAGGCTGGCCAGGGCATCGAACACATCGGCCACGGCACCGATGCGGCCGTAGATGTGGATCTGCTCGCCCTGCAGCCCGAGCGGATAGCCGCTGCCATCCCATTTCTCGTGGTGCTGGCCGGCCAGCACCGCGGCTGCCTGCAGGATTTCGCGCTTGGACTGGCTCAGCAGGTCCTGGCCGATCTCGGCATGCTGGCGCATCACCGCCCACTCGTCTTCGTCGAGCTTGCTCGGCTTGTGCAGCACGGCATCGGGGATGCCGATCTTGCCGAAGTCGTGCAAGGGGGCGGCGACTTTCAGGATGTCGGCCTCGCGGTCAGACAGCCCCATGCCGCGGGCGATCAGGTGGCAGTACTCGGCCACCCGCCGTACGTGCTGACCAGTTTCCCGCGACCGGGTTTCAATCGCCTCGCCCAGCATGTAGACGATGTCGCGCTGCGTGCCCTCGATCTCCTCGTGCAGCAACGTGTTTTCATAAGCGATCGAGACGTTCTGCAAGAACAACTGAATCAAGTGCGAGTCGTCACGCGACAGCGGGTGCAGACTCTTGAGGTAGATGACGTTTTCCTTGCCACCGTCGGCCTGGAAGTAGCCCCAGTACTCGCCCTCGCGCAGCAGCGGCTGGCGCGTGCGCAGCACGGTGGCCACATCTTCCAGCATCTGCGCCGGCAAGCTGGCGCCAGCCGGGGTGCCGATCAGCTCGACAAAACGGCCGGTGGCCGCAGCCACCACCACCTGACCACCGTCGTGGCGCAAGGCCAGGCTGTCGCACTTGATGAACAGGGCATCGCGCTCCAGATACAGCAAGGCCACCAGTTGCTCCAGCACGCCTTGCACAAAGCGGCTCAGGTCGCGCGTGCGGAAGATCTCGCCGGTGGCATGGATGACGCGCCGCAGGCCGGCGCGGTTGGCATTCAGCGCCATCAGATCGCGCCAGGAGCGTAGGCTGGTGAGAATGGTGCTGTAGAGCTTTTGCGCTGACAGCTCCGACTTTTCCTTGTAGTCGTTGATGTCGTACTGGCGAATCACCGCACGTTCGGGCGCCTGGCCGGGCTGGCCGGTGCGCAGGATCAGACGGATCAGGCGGTTGTGGTGCACCTCGCGGATGGTACGCACCAGATCCAGCCCGGCATGCTCGCGCTCCATCACCACATCCACCAGCGCCACCGCCGTGTCGGGGTGGGCCCGCAACAGCAGCTCGCCCTCGGCCGCCGAGTAGGCGCTGAGAAATTCCAGCCCGCGGCCGTCGAACTCAAAACCGCTCAAGGCCAGCCGGGTCACCTCATGCACGCCGTTATCGTCGTCGATGATCATGATCTTCCAGCCCGGTCGGGCCGGCTGCCCTAGGGGCGCCTCCTCCGACTCCTGCGCAAAGACCATTTCGCCTTCTGGAAATTCCTCGTCTTTCATGCGACCTCCTTGTCCGGCTGCAACGGAAACCGGATACGGAATGTCGTCCCCGGCCCCTCGTCCTTCTTGACCAGATGAATCACACCGCCCAGCGTGCCGGCCACCAGGTTGTAGACGATGTGCAGCCCCAAACCGCTGCCACCGGCACCGCGTCGCGTAGTGAAGAACGGGTCGAAAATCCGGCCTTCGATGTCGGCCGCAATGCCTTTGCCGTCATCGGAGAACTCCAGCAGGATCTCGTCACCCGCCTGCTCGGCCGTGATGCGGATCAGGCCGGGCTGCTCCGCCTCGTAGGCATGGATCAGGGCGTTGAGCAGCAAATTGCTCAGGATCTGGTAGATCGCCCCGGGATGGGTACGGATGACCAGCTGGCGCTGGCTGTCGTTGACGACCTGGACCCCGCTGCCCTTGAGCCTCGGTTTGAGACTGAGAACGATCTCGTCGATGTAGTCGTGCAGATTGAGGTGGCGCCACTCGTTGCTGGACTGGTCCACCGCCACCTGCTTGAAGCTGCGAATCAGCTCGGCCGCACGCAGCAGGTTGTTGACCAGGATGTCGCACCCATTGAGGCCGTGCGAGATGAAACGCTCCAAGGTCGACCGCTTGAGCGTGCCATCAGCAAACGCACGGCTCAAAATCTTGAACTCCTCCTGCAAGGTGGTTGCCGAGGTGACGCCAATGCCGATGGGCGTGTTGATTTCGTGTGAAATACCGGCCACCAGAGCGCCGAGTGATGCCATCTTTTCCGACTGCACCAGTTGCGACTGGGCTTCGCGCAGCGTGTCAATGGTCCGGCTCAGGTTCTCGTTGGCTTCGATCAGTGCCCGCTCGGCGCGCTTGCGTTCGGTGATGTCGATGCCGGTTCCGATCATGTACTGGAGTCGTCCGGCCTCGTCGGTCAGCATGGCGTTGCTCCAGGAAATCAAGCGCCGCTGGCCGTCACGGGTCAGCCATTCCACTTCCAGATTACGCGGCAAGGCCGCCGGCGACGTCTGGTTCTCGTGCTTGGCGCGCACCGCGGCCCTGCGCTCTGGCGGAATCACGGATTCCCAGATCGGCTGATCACGCAACTCTTCGAACCCGTAGCCCGTCAGTCGCTCGCACGCCTCGTTGAAACGCACGAAATGGCCACGGGTATCGATCACAAAAATCAAGGTCTCGGCCGTATTCAGAATGGTCTCGATGAAGGCGCGCTGCTGGCTGAGCTCTTGCGTGCGGTCCAGCACGCGCTGCTCCAGCGTCGCGTTGAGTTCACGCAATGCCAACTCGGCCTGCTTCTGCTCGGTGATGTCCTGCAGCGTACCGCTGACGCGCACCGGCCGCCCCTGGGCATCGCCCTGCACGGTGCCGCGCAATTGCGCGAACTTCATGCGGCCGTGGGGGAACATCAGCCGCACCACCACCTCGAAATTGGAGCAATCGGCCAGCGCTGCCGTGCGCCTTTCGCGCAAGACAATCCGGTCCTCGGGATGGATCATGTCCACCACCCGTGCACGCGGCACCCGCCCGTCGACGCTCTCAAACTCATGGATGCGCAGCGCTTCCTCCGACATCAGGTAGTCGTCCTGGGCAAAGTTGAACTCCCAGTGGCCGATCTTGGCCAGCCGCTGCGCCTCTTTCAGCCGAGCCTCACTCTCGCGCAAAGCCAGTTCTGCCAAGGCCTGTTCCGTCAAGTCCTGCACCGTGCCCAGCACACGCACCGGCCGGTCCTGCTCGTCACAGTGCACAACTCCGCGCACCTGCACATGCTTCGTGCGGCCATCGGCGAGTACCAACCGCACCCGCGCCGAGTAGGTGCCGCCCGGACGCATGGCGTTTAGGCGGGCGCGGCGCAGTTCGGCGCCGTCTTCCGGCGGATGGGTTGCTGCCATGACCTCGCGCGACACGCGTCCATCGGGCACATCCAGTTCATGAATGCGCAGCGCCTCCTTCGACAGGCTGTATTCGTTGGTCACCAGATCCAGCTCCCAGCTGCCAATGTGCGCCAGGTGCTGGGCCTCCTGCAACAGCGCCTCGCTCCTGCGCAACGCCTCTTCGGCCAGCTTGTTCTGCGTGATGTCGCGTTCGATCGAGATGTACTTGGCCAGTTGCCCGCGCTCGTCGTACACCGCCTGCACGTCGATGATGGCCCAGTACCTGCGGCCGCTCTTGTGATAGTGGACGATCTCGGCCTCAAAGCGCTCGCCCCTGGAAACGCGTTCCCGGATGAACGCGTAGGTGCCTACGTCTGTGTCGGGTCCGTTGAGCACTTCACTCGGACTCCTGCCGCGCACTTCGGCCAGCGTGTAGCCGCTCATGCGTGTGAAACCGTCGTTGACCCAGGTGATCCGGGTATCCGAACCCATGATGATGACGCCGTTGTCGGTCCCGGCAGCCACAAGCGCCAACTCCCTTGCCTGTGCCTCGCGCTCACGCAGGGCCTGCTCGGCCAGCTTCTGCTCGGTGATGTCCTGTATGGTGCCGATCACCCGCAACGGATTACCCTGCGCATCGGCCTGTACCGCCGCACGCAGTTGCACATACTTGATGCGACCATCGGCGAATCGCAGCCGGATCTGCAAGGCGTAGCTTCCCAGGCTGGCCAAAGCCAATGCACGGCTCTGCCGGTGGGACTGCAGGTCGTCGGGATGCATGAGCGCGACCACCGTCTCGCGCGACACCGACGGACAGGACGGATCCAGCTCATGGATGCGCAGCGATTCGTCGGACATGCTGTATTCATTGCGTGCCAGGTCGAGTTCCCAGCTGCCGACGCGGGCCAGCTGTTGTGCCTCCTTCAGCCTGGCCTCGCTCAGTCGCAGCGCAGCATCGGCCTGCTTGCGCTCCGTGATGTCGCGCTCGATGGCGATGAACTTGATCAGGCTACCCGCTTCGTCGTGCACCGGCTTGACATCGAGGGCGACCCAATACTTGCGCCCTGCCTTGTCGTAATTGACGATTTCTGTTTCGAACCCTTCGCCGCACGCCAGGTGTTCGCGCATCATGCGCCGCACGACCGGATCTGTTTCCGGCCCCTGCAGCAAGCGGCCGGGATTCTTGCCCCGGGCCTCGTCCAGGCTGAATCCGCTAATCCGCTCAAAACCTTCGTTCACCCAAAGAATCAATCCTTGAGCGTCGGTGATGATCACAGCATTGTCAGTCCGTGCCGCCACCAGAGCCAGTTCGCGTGCTTGCGCATCGTGCGCCTGCAGCGCCTCTTGCGCCGCCTTGCGCTCGGAAATGTCGATGCACACCAGCAACTGCCGGCTGACATCGCCATGCCGGAAGCTGCTCATCACCGCTTCGCAAGTCCGGCGCTGGCCACCGCGCACGCGCAGCACCACCTCGTGACGATCTGACACCAACCCCGGCGACAGGTCGGACACCGCGCCAGAGTGCATCCATGCGGCCCCGGCATCCGCCAGCAACGCCGTCCAGACTGGCAAAGCGCAGAGCTCGGCGGCCGTATAGCCGCTCAGACGCTCCATCGCCTGGTTGGCATAAATCACACGGCCGCTCTCAATCAAGAGCACGCCCTCACCAGCATTCGACTGGGCCGCCAACAACGCCTTGTAAAAATTGTTCTCGCCAACCACTTCGTCGTAGAAAGTCAGCGCCAGCGAAGCGGCCAGCACCAGCACCGCCACCAGACCGACGAACACGCCAATGGTGTCGCCTCCCCAGCCGGTGGCCGCCACGGTACAGATTGCATCGGGCGCGAACTCGGCAGCGGCCATGCCGGTGTAATGCATGCCGGCAATCGCCAGCCCCATGAGCACGGCGCTGGCAAGCCTTCGACCCAGAGACGGACTTGCCTCCCTGCGCTCGCGAGCAAACAGATACAAAGCCACCCAGCTGGCCCCGACGGCAACCAGCAGTGACAGGACCAACAGGGTAGGGTCGTAGGTGATGGGGGGCGCCATTTTCATGGCAGCCATGCCGCTGTAGTGCATGGCCACGATGCCCAGGCCCATCAACACTGAAGCCACGAAGCGGCTCACGACACTGGCCTGTGCACGCCCCAGCATCGACAGTGCAATGGCAGAAGCAAGAAGAGCCGGCAACAGCGACAAGGCCGTCATCAGCGGATCGTAGGCCACCGGTACAGGCAGATGCAGTGCCAGCATGCCCACAAAGTGCATCGCCCAAATGCCGATACCCAGGGAACCTGCGCCACCCGCGATCCAGTAAGGCCGCGTCGCCTGGCTGGCCCATGCCAGCCGAAAAGCCACACGCAGGGTGGTGTAGGCAGCAAAGATGGCAATGAAGACCGAGAACGCAACCAGGGACCACTGGTGGCTATAGGTCATGGGGACATCCAAAATCAGCGCTCTTTATGTCTTGTTGAAGGCACTATACAAGACGTGAAAGACAAGGCTGAAAAGGGAAAACCCGGCCGTTACCGGCCGGGTTTGGAGAAATGGTGGAGGATGGTTCACCACTCAGGAACTTTCTATTCGCATTCAAGCGTGCTAGAGAGTACTAGGGCGTGAATGCGAGGTAGAGACTTAGACCCAACCGATGGGCAAATCTTACATCGCCGCACTGCACCGAATCAACTCCAAATCCGGTCTTGGGAATTGAACCCAAGTCCACAACTATCGTTCTTAGCCCGCATGCAGCGGCTGCACATGGCGCTTGATTCCCAGCGCAGCAGCAACTTTTAGGATGGTGGCAAAACTGGGGTTCGTTTGCAGGCCGCCGAAACACCGTGCGGATTGAGCAGGTCCCGGCAAAAGGTCCCATACGACTTTCGTATGGAGACCCCGAATGACCGAAAAGTACTGCGCCTGCTGCGGCCAACCCTTCCTTCCTGACCCGCGCGTCAAGAACCAAACCTTCTGTTCAGCTCCCGCCTGCCAGAAAGAAAGACGCAAAAAATGGCGGCAAACGAAGATGCTAACGGACAAGGACTACCGCGTAAACAAGTCCGATTCCCAGCGCAACTGGCTGGATCGAAATCCCGATTACTGGCGCAATTACAGGAGCAGGGTCAATCCAAAGCCCAAGGCTGCATCACCAGAATTCCGACCTGAGCCCCCCATCTCCGGTCTCTATCGCATACGGTTCATGCCCAACACCGACTCCGCTAAGAGCGACGCGTGGATCGCCGAAATCACCCCTGTGTGCCAGAGTTGCCCGTGCAAAGTGAATGAGTGCAAAGATTCCACCTGATCGACAGTTCAAATTTTCAGCATTACCGTTGCTCCCAAATGCGATCTCGATCCACCTGTATGGCAACCAATTCGGGGGCGTGCATGAAGGCCCCAATTCACGGGCGCAGCATCACCCCTTGAAATGAATGACAGGCCCGAGCGCACAGACCAACAATGAGCGATCGGGTTATATGCAGTCAGAAGAATCGATCAACGGCGCAGCGGATCAGCCACGCAACATCAAGGCTGCCGAGTACGTTCGGATGTCCACCGAGCATCAACAATACTCGACCGAAAATCAGTCCGACAGAATCCGTGATTACGCTGCTCATCATGGCATTGAAATTGTTCGCACGTATACAGATGCGGGCAAGAGTGGACTGAACATCGGCGGCCGTCTGTCCTTGCAGCAGCTAATCAAGGATGCTGAAAGCGGCACCGCAAACTTCAACTTGGTCCTGGTCTACGACGTTAGCCGTTGGGGACGATTTCAAGATGCGGACGAAGGGGCGTATTACGAATACATCCTCAAACGCAAGAACATCCACGTCCAGTACGTGGCCGAGCAATTTGAAAACGATGGATCCCCCGTCTCCACGATCGTCAAAGGCGTCAAACGGGCAATGGCTGGCGAATACAGCCGAGAGCTATCGGCCAAGGTGTTCGCGGGTCAATGCCGTCTGATTGAACTTGGATTTCGGCAAGGTGGTCCCGCTGGCTATGGCTTGCGCCGTGTGCTAATTGATCAGTCCGGCTCCATCAAGAGCGAGCTTTCCCGTGGTGAGCACAAAAGCCTGCAAACTGACCGAGTGATCTTGCAGCCGGGACCAGACGATGAAGTCATGATCGTCAATCAGATCTATCGCTGGTTCATCGACGATAACTGCACCGAATCAGAAATTGCCGAGCGACTGAACACTCAGGGCGTACAAACGGATCTTGGCAGAGACTGGACACGGGCCACCGTTCGGCAAGTCCTGTCCAACGAAAAATACATCGGCAGCAACGTCTACAACCGACGCTCCTTCAAGCTCAAGAAGCATCGGGTGGTCAACACACCTGAGATGTGGATCAAAAAAGAAGGTGCGTTTGAAGGCATCGTTGCACCTGAGCTCTTTTACACCGCACAAGGGATCTTGCGCGCACGCGCACACCGGTACAGCGATGATGAGCTGGTCGAGAAACTGCGCAGCCTGTACCAACGCCATGGTTATTTGTCAGGCCTGATCATCGACGAAGCCGAAGGGATGCCGTCAGCGGCAGCCTACGCACACCGCTTCGGCAGCCTGATACGGGCATATCAAACAGTGGGCTTCACCCCGGATCGGGATTACCAGTACCTGGAAGCGAATCAATTCCTGCGCCGACTGCACCCCGAGATTGTTGGTGAGACCGAAAAAAGGATCTCCGAAATTGGTGGCGCAGTCCTGCGGGATCCTGGAACCGATCTGCTCACCATCAACCAAGAATTCACCGTTTCTCTGGTTCTGGCCCGTTGCCAGCTGCTAGACAACGGTCGGCGGCGTTGGAAAGTACGCTTTGACACCAGCCTGGCACCGGACATCACGGTTGCTGTGCGCCTTGACGAGAGCAATCAGGCTGCCCTCGATTACTACCTGCTACCTCGTTTGGATTTTGGTCTCCCGCGAATCCAACTGGCCGACCGTAACGGAGTCGAGTTCGAAAGTTTCCGTTTTGACAGCCTGGATTACTTGTACGGCATGGCCCGTCGCTTTCGTATTCGGAGGTCTGCATGAGCAGTGCTAAAGCGCATCGTCCATCTGAGCTGCGGATGATTCCCCTGGAACAGATTGAGGTGCTCAATCCCCGTGAGCGAAACAACCGGATGTTCGAACAGATTGTCGAGAACATTCAGAGCATTGGTCTCAAAAAGCCAATCGTTGTGACTCCTCGGCCCAGTCGAGACGGAGAGCACTTCTTGCTTATCTGCGGCGAAGGGCGTTTTAAGGCGTTCAAGGCCCTCGGACACAAGGAAATACCGGCCATGGTGATGAACGTTGACAACGAGTCCGCCTTCATCATGAGCTTGACGGAGAACATCGCCCGCCGCAAATTCAGCCCGCTGGAACTCCTTATTGGCATTGAACAACTCCAGGATCAGGGCTACGACAAAAAGTCCATTGCCGAAAAAACAGGGCTGAGCCTGGATTACGTCAAAGGGATCTCGCAGCTGCTGCAAAACGGAGAACAGCGACTTCTGATGGCCGTCGGCAGTGGTCGCATACCTCTCAATGCAGCGATCACTATTGCGGGCGCTGGCAACGATGACAAAGCTATCCAGGCCGCAATGCAGGAAGCATACGAATCAGGGAAATTGCGTGGCAACCAGCTAATCCAGGCACGCCGTGTGATCGAACGGCGCCGTACCCATGGAAAATCCATCAGTGGTGGGACTTTATCCAGAAGGGCCAATACAGACGTCACCACATCCAGCCTGGTTCGAAACTATCAGCGTGAGGTCGAGCGCCAAAAGCTCCTGGTCAGGAAGGCAGAAACGGCTCAACGCAATCTGCTGTTCATCGTCGGCGCCCTGCGCCAGCTTCTTGCCGATGAAAACTTCACCACATTGTTGCGCGCCGAAGGCCTGGACACTCTTCCTCAGTACCTGGCTGATCGGGTCTGGACTCGTGGGAGTGGCGCATGACAAAACCACTTCTGGGATTCATTCCGGACCCATTGCGCCTGCCGCTATCGGTCATTCTGCCGTCGCGAAAATCACCTGAAGGATTGTTGACATCCCGCAAGTTCAAACAGATCGTGACATCCATCCAGGGTGTTGGCTTGATTGAGCCCTTGTCAGTAGGCAAACCCAATCGGTCTGGTCAATACGTCCTGCTTGATGGTCACACTCGCCTGGTGGCACTCAAGCAGTTGGGCTTTGAAGATGCTCCATGCCTGGTGGCCACGGACGACGAGAGTTACACGTACAACAATCGGATCAGCCGCCTCTCCAGCATCCAAGAGCACGCCATGATCAGGCGAGCCGTTGAAAGCGGCATTCCACCTGAGAGGATCGCCAGTGAATTGGATGTGGACGTCAGCCACATCCAGAAGAAGCTGAATCTGTTGGATGGCATCTGTCCAGAAGCGGCCGAGTTGCTTCGTGACCAGACGTTTTCGCCAAACCTGGGGGCCGTCCTGCGTAAGATGAAACCTACCATATATCAGGCGATATCTCACCTTCAGTTAAGAATCAACCATCTATCGAGCAACGGCCCAACATACGCTTTGCCCAGATCATGCCCTCCTTTGGGCACCACAGTGACAGGAATGCCCGTCATATGGCCAAACGCCTGAACATTCGCAGGAATGCTTTGCCAGTCCTCTTCCCCCACATGGATTTCACAGCTAACCGGGGCTTTGAACTGCCCCGTTTGGGCCAACTGTTTAAGCCGTTCCGGCCTCGGAGGTGAGAAACTGGTCCCCCAGACAGACTTGCTGTCTTTGACCTGAGCCGGACGACGAATAGGGACACACTTGAAGAGGTAATCAAAGCAGTCGCTGGCCATTCAGAATGGAGTAACTGCAAGACCTGCTCTCTCAAGGCAGATGGCAGAGTCTGTCCGATTGATGAAAATCGCCGTCGGCTACTTGGTGAAACCGATGGTGGCCAACTGGCTCGCCGACTTGGTGACTTGATGGAGATTGCGCGGTTAAACGGTCTGCATCTGCCTGTGCGTGATTTGTTGGCTCTGTGCTCGAACATCGTTCTCGGTCACTCCGACGCCAAAGTCGCCAAAGAAAATCTCATGACCTGTGCCGATGTGGCCAAGATTCAGTCCGAGGGTCTCGTCGGGAACGCAAGTGTTTATGCCAATGCCTTTGGAGCCAATTTGCCGAAGCGTCGAGCATCCGATCGTCCTGTCTTTAAGGCTATGGCCAGTTTTGGCGTGGGAGAGGAAACAACGAATGCCGTAGATGGCCTGTTGGTTTACGGCAAGGACGATTCTCGACTCGAAGCTGATTTTGAGCGCTTGGTCAATCATGACCAGGTCTACGGGGCTACGGCCGAATTCCGAGCGACCCAAAACGCGTACCTCGAAGGACATGAAGGAGCACGCCTAGAAGGTGGTTCAGCAGAATTCCTGGAAATGTTGGAAGTGCAGCGGCGGCGTCTGTATTTCACCTTGCCAGAGAGCGAGCAAAACTACCCTCGTTGGTCATTGACTGCATTCCGCTTTGCGGGAGACTACCTCGAGATCATCGAGTCGCTTAAAACCAAACGCCCTGTGAGTGAGCCCATTCGAGGTCGAATTTCTCGAGGTCTCAACCGCGTCTTGACCGGCCTACTTCTTGAAAACGTCGATCGCATATTCATCGCAAGCTCTGGTGGATTCACTCAAAGCCGGGTGAGCGTACTCTGCGACCACGAAACCAACTCTCGCAGGCAAGGCGGCACAGGGATGGCCATCAAGCTCGATGATGAAACCGGTCGCCCTCAGCTCGACATTTCTTTGTCACCAGGACCAGGCAATTCCGTCTCCTTTGACCTGACGCCCATTCGGCACGAATTCCTTTCGCGTGTAGCCGATGGGGCTTTGCCCGCCAGCTTTTCGAATGAATGCCTAGAGGATCTGCTCGCATTCAAGGCAAAGCTGCTGCGCAAAGCGGAAATCGTCCGAAATTCGCGGTCTGCAGATGACGATGACGAAGCCTCGGGCGAAGAGTCTGCACTGACATTGAGCTTTATCGATATCGAACCAGGAGGCCGTGGCTTTGCTCGCCCCGTTACTGTGAGGACACCGGAATGAGCGAAATCATCAAACGCCCCGAGATTCGAAGCGTAGATTTCTGCGTCGATGAGAACATTTGGGGCCATCGCCTGTATGACGAACAGCTTCCACATTTGACGGTACTGGAGTTTCTAGGCGTACTTGGCTCCAACCTCGACAGACCCTTACGTCCTCATGAGGGTGCGGGTGGAGGCGTGAAATTTCAGCCCCAGAGACAGATCCGACTACGTGGATTACTGTTCAACAATCCATACGTCGAGTCAATCGCCGAAAGCGCGAACTCTGATGAAGAAAAATGGCGGCGGTGGTTCGAGAAATTTGATCAAGGTAAAACTGGCAATGGCGACGATGACATGTCGTACCTTCGCGAGTCATTTTCCAGTTTTGATGACTTTGCCAAGGCCATCGAGTTGTTGCGCTCATCCTCCTTTGAGTCGCGCAGCAACAAACGCTGGAGTTCGAAGTTCGTCTTCCCCTTCGGCCCCGATGCTCTCTATGAGGATTTACAGATCGATCCGCGCGGGAAGATGAGCAACGACCGGCGATTTTTTGCCCGTACTGGTGAGCTGCTCTATCTCATGCTCACACGCGCGAAGAGAGGTGCGGAGCTAGGCGATATCTTGTCCAAGCGCCTCTTTGATCGAAAGGCGCCTATGAACCGTTTGGCTTACGCGCTGCAGGGACAACCTCAGATCGCTGACGACCCTCGCCCCTCTGGATATCTTCCCGAGGTCTCGAATCATCGCTTCGACCAAATTTGTGAGGACTGGCTGGCAGTTCTGGAAACAGACATGCCGATTTACGACGCCCTGGAGCATTTGATTGCCATTACGGGCCTGAACATGCTCCTGTACTTCCTAGAGCGATCAAAAAAAATCTCTGGCGACGATGATCCCGTTGAAATCATCTGCGAGATTGTGTCTAAAGAGAGGACCAAGGTACGCGCCCTCTCTGGCGACAGCTATCAGTTCAATCAGGGTCTCCCCGCTAAAGCGGTTCGGTCATACGTTGAGTCAATCAGGCTGGACGGCGAATGGGATAACGCGGCCAAAGGTGAATTCCCTGATGCTGAGAGAGTCAAGCTGATGCGTGAGCGCTTTCAGTGGCCTCCGACGGATGGTGGAGACGAGGAAGACTACTCTGGCAAAAGTCCCGAGGTCCTCGTCGGAAATCTGGTCGAGCTTGCTTTGGCTCGCCATGAACAGCACGTTGGCAAGATCCACGCTTCCTGGTCACGGGCTATCGGCCTGAGTTCCCGTAGGCTGTCTCGACGCACCCGGTACGCACCGAATGACCGGCTCTTGAAGTCACTTGTGGTGACCATCGTCAAAGATCGAATGCAATTTGACGAATTCCTCACGGAAGCCAAACGCCGTTACGGATTGGTGATTGGCGATGCCGAAGCAGTTCGCCTGGTAGACAGTAAGCTCGTCGACCAAGAAGAACTGAGCGAAAACCGCGCAAATCTTGAAGCCCGCCTTGTCGGTTTGGGCCTTGTTCGGATGCTCTCAGACTCTTGCTCATTTGTAGAAAACCCGTTCGCGTTCAAGGGAGAAGCTGCATGCTGACCGATCGCATCATTGGGCGCGTCGGTGCTGACATCCTCGCCAAGCGCATTTCCAACCCTGGCCAACCCGGCGATTCTGCGGCGCTTTTCAGGCTAGACAAGCTTTCATCCAGCCAGATTGCGGCCGTTGTACGGGCAATTCTTGCCAACCCAGACCTTGAGGCCCGTGTCGATTTAATGATCCCAGAGGCCCTTGTTGAGGGTCAGGACTTGCCTGAGGACACACTGATTCCTCACAACGCTGGCTACGTTCGCAATAACGCTGTCACGACTAAAGCCTCGATCCTGACTGCCAATGGCAACGAGCACAACCTGGCCGACACACTCGGCCACGTGATGGCAATTGGCGCCAAGGAAATGCGAGATGAAGCAGAACCATGGGTTGAAGCCGCCATTCACTCCGGCGGGCTATCGCCCGTGTCTGACGACCGAGCGGTATTTCATGCAGCCATTGGTGGATTACTGACCTCGTCCGCAGATCTGTCGCTCATTCAGCTCGGAGAATTCTGCGCAGAAATTGTGAATGGCATCTCAACACGGGGGCTGGCGATCCGTGACGCAGTTGGCTTTGCTCTGCCTTGCGCGGGCCTGCCCCGTGATACAAGCTATTTCTCCAATGCCCGGACCTATGCTGCATCTCGGATGCCCTGGCAGAAAGGGTTTGCCAAGCTCTTTGCCCAACGAGCACCTTTGCTCAAAAAGCTTCGTCAGAACGGCCAACCTCTGGACCAAGAAGAGCTGCTCGAACGCATCCAGGCGAATGCCAATGAAATGGACGATGGCGCTCGCCAAGCACTGGAGGCCTTTGCTGCAGCCCCTGCTGGTGATATGGATGCGGCGTCAACTCTGGCCGAGTTTGAATGGGAAAGTGACGGGGTATACCTTGCCTTTGACAAGCCAAAAGAAAAGCAACTAGGCCTTTCAGACTCCACGATCCGATTCTTCGACCATGAGTGTGAGCAAGAGAATTCCCTGGATCTTGAGGGCAGAAAACTCCTTGAAGATCTGAAATCCCGTGAACGTCGCTCAGACTTCAATGAGGAAGATGAGGAGTTCTTCGTCAAGCATCGACGTTTTCTTGAGCAAGACTCGAAGTTATGCGCTCGTTGGGAAAAGGCCCTCTACGGGAAGCCCATCGAATGCAACGACTTCTTTGATGGCTTTGCTCGCGTGGTCAATAGCCTGCATGCAGGGTTGAGGGACTCCAATGGTGAGCGCATTCTGCGGTTTACTGTCACCAAAGGCCGCAAGGAATGGCGTGAGCGTTTCAATTACGACGCTGGAAGCTATTTCTCCGCAATGTATCGTGGGTTAAAGGAACTCATGGGCTCCAAAGCCGAGTGGAAAGTTGAGCGTCTCGGTAATGCCAATCTACCGGATCCACTTTTTGAATACGAGGCCTTCTTTGCCAAGGAAAAAGAGCTTCGGGATGACAAGAAAAACAAGGTACGTCCCAATTCCTCTCTGTCTAGAGCGGCACTGCAGATCAAGTTCGATGTCGCCCTAATTGAGGTCAAAAAAGGTCATGAGACTACTTTGGCCAAAACGCAGCTTCTATGGAGTTACAAGCCCACTTCAATCGGACTCTCCTTGGTTGCTGACATGCGTCGCCTGCTTGAGAAGGGTGCCGTGGGTTGCACCGAGGTTCCTCGCAGACTCGTCAGCAAAAAAGGGGGCGTTCAAAACGTATCCCTCGCAGATACGGGAACCCTGGAGGCGACCTACTCCACCGATGCAGGTTCCTTGGTTCCTGCTGCGAACAAATTGCGAAGCCTTCGCCAGGACATCAAAGCACGCATCAAGGAGCTGTCTGAAGAGAACCGTCTGACAACTCCACAGCGGGAAGTTATTCGCAGTGCATGGGACACCTTTGAGTCAGACTACATCAAGGCCATGGACGATTTTTTGTCCAGCGGCCTGCATGGTGAGGCCGTCATGCGCCAAGCTGAGTCGTTTGGCGCCTTGTTGTCCACATTGATGGAGCATGCACGTGGCGACGTATGTCGCTCACGCCTGGTCTCTGAAATTCTTTCAATCGGAACCGTACGCGTCACCGGTGACAACCCCGTCTTGATCGTTCCTCCGTGGCATCCCGAAAGGATGAAGGCTCTGGCGGTTAAATCTCGACGCATCGCGGGTTTTGCAACCCACTTGTTGTCGAGCGGTAACATCCTCTACGGTGATCGAGAGATCTTCATGCGTGAGCTTTCGGATGAAATTGCTCACCCCTTCTACCCGGAAATCGCTGTTCTGACCCGTTCCGGCGCCCCAGTGCTCGTCTCGGAAAGCAGCACTGTCAATGGTTACAGCCTGCTCGAGTCTCCGATCCGGAGTTCAGAAAACGCCATGACTGACGTGGACCCGGCCGCTGCTGCCAAGCAAGCAAGGGAATTGCTGGAACGATATGTTGGCCTGCAACCCCATGAGGCCACCAACCTCAGTGTGGTGCTCTACAACGCCGATGCAGCAGAGCTTCCACTCGCCACTGTGCGCGAACTCTCATCAATTCAGGAGGATGGCAAGCTTCAATGCAGTGTTTCTGTACGTCACACCGAAGCAGCCAAGCTGCGCAGCGTATACGGAGAACTGGTCAATAAGGCTGGTGACGATCCCGATCTGCCTGTGGTCAGTGAAACCAGCAACAATTTCATCTCAAAACTTCGGATATCCGTCACCCCGATTTCGGCCACCCCGACAGAAAGTACCCAAGGGTTCAAGACCTTTGACGTTGCATTTCTCCATGACGTGGTTTCTCGCTCATCTCTGACCGAGTGGCTTCCAGTTCCATGGAGCAACGATCGCCCCAACCTTGAGCATGCACCTTCTCGCTGGTCATATAGGAGCGTCTCCGGGGAAGATGAACTGAAATCGACCACCTTCCTCGCTTGTCCATGGCAAACCTCTTCTGGTTGGTCTTACGTTTCTGCGGTTGCA
This sequence comes from Hylemonella sp., assembly GCA_030680575.1. GTDB lineage: Bacteria > Pseudomonadota > Gammaproteobacteria > Burkholderiales > Burkholderiaceae_C > Hylemonella. The sequence continues at coordinate 1,405 of JAUXVI010000031.1, read as the reverse complement.
GCAGTCTGCCGCCAAAAAGATGCCCCACCAGACCAACGGTTCCTTCCTGCGCGCAGGATCTCACTGCAAAGCCCTGAACTCGCGCGCATGATCAAGGATGCACACGACCTTGCAGAGTGGGTAGCAACCTACGACGAACTCTTAGACAAGCGCCAGCTTCAGCACAACGACATCACCGTTGTCCGGTACCGTCGGGGCACAACCAACGGTCGCAACATGATTGTCAGCTCGACCTCCGAGCTGCGCCTGCTCAGCGTACTGGTTCGACGCCGTTTGGAGGAGCTGAATCTTCAGCTTGATTCTGATGCACTCCAAGCCGCCGTTGACAAAGCCAAGCGTGATGCTCTTTCTGTCTCTGGAGACATTGTCCTTCGCGCCGCCAAACGAGGGGTTTCTGCAGGCGAGATGATCGGCTTGGTGCTCAGCCGTTACCTGCTGGCAGAAGAGTTCAGGGCCGCTGCGAATGGCGACCAGGTTCTGACTGCCTATTTCCTCCTTGACGACTATGCCAGCTGGCTGTCCCAGCCCGAAAGCCGCATTGCGGACATTCTTGCCCTAAATGTTGAAGAGCACGAAGAGGGTGTCAGGGTAGTGATCTCCATTGTTGAATCCAAATATGTTGGCCACGAAGGGCTGGCGAAGGCACGCCGAGACTCGAAGGATCAACTTCTGTCCACCCTAGGGATGTTCAGAGAAGCGCTTTTTGGCGATCCAGGCCGTCTTGACAGGGATGTCTGGCTAGCTCGACTGGCTGACATGCTGATTGATGCGGAAATCCCCCCCGGCAAGACCGGCCTCATGGAGCGCGCTCGAGCCAAGCTGCGAGAAGGTGACGTAGAAATCTCCCTTCGTGGCTACTCCCATGTTTATGTCCACTCTGCAGATGCAGGTGCCAGCTCATCCTCGGATCAAGAGTTGCTGGAGGAAAGTGATGGCGTCCAAGCATGGCAGGAAGTTTTCGATCGCCCTGAGTTGAGAAAACTGGCTGAGGCCTATGCCAAGGGCTCGGATGGCATTGAAGCTCGTTCAAGCCTTGGTGCATTCCAACCTTGGTCTGGCCACGGCTATAAAAAACCAGCCCCACGCGTTCCGTGGCTCGCCGCCATGGGTCAACTTGCCAGTAGTTCCTTCGAATCATCAGAGGAGCAAGTGCAGCAAGGAACCGCCACCGTAATTAGTACCCTGGTCAAAAATGAAGAAACGGATGCTGCGCCAGCTCAAGCTCCGCAAGTCCAAGTAGAAACGACTGCTCCAAGTTCAGCAGTGAATCGCCCCGGGTTTCGTGGAGGCCCGTTGGGTTAAGTCAGGCCGGGATGGCCGCCTGACTGGCTAATTGCCGATAGTAGTTTTCTTCAGCTTCGGCAGGGGGAATATATCCAATCGGTTCAAGCAGTCGGTGGTGGTT
>JAUXVI010000023.1 GCA_030680575.1 Hylemonella sp. | reverse complement strand
GTTCCAAGCAGGGCGCGCAGCGCTTCGCCGAACTGCTGGCGCTGATCTTCGGCTCGCGCCGCTAGGACGGGGCGCGCCATGAGCAAGAAGGTCTTCATCAAGACGTTCGGCTGCCAGATGAACGAGTACGACTCGGACAAGATGGCCGACGTGCTGGGCGCCGCTCAGGGCTACGAGCAGACGCAGGATGTGGAGGAAGCCGATCTCATCCTCTTCATCACCTGCTCGGTGCGTGCGAAGGCCCAGGAGAAGGTGTTCTCCGATCTCGGCCGTGTGAGACACCTGCAGGAAAAGGGGGTGCTGATCGGCGTGGGCGGGTGTGTGGCCAGCCAGGAGGGCGCAGCGATCATCAAGCGCGCGCCGTATGTGGACGTGGTGTTCGGCCCGCAGCCGCTGCACCGCCTGCCCGAGCTGCTGGCCGCGCGCGATGCGCAGAGGCGCCCGCAGGTGGACATCAGCTTCCCCGAGATCGAGAAGTTCGACCACCTGCCTCCCGCCAAGGTGGACGGCGCCACTGCCTTTGTCAGCATCATGGAAGGCTGCTCCAAGTACTGCAGCTACTGCGTGGTGCCTTACACGCGCGGCGAGGAAGTGTCGCGCCCGTTCGAGGATGTGCTGGTGGAAATTGCCGGCCTGGCCGAACAGGGCGTGAAGGAGATCAACCTGCTGGGCCAGAACGTGAACGCCTACCGCTCGACAATGGGCGGCACCGCGGAACAGGCCGACTTCGCCACCCTGATCGAGTACGTGGCCGACATTCCCGGCATCGAGCGCATCCGCTACACCACCAGCCACCCGAATGAATTCACGCCGGCGCTGATTGCCGCCTACGACAAGGTGCCCAAGCTGGTGAGCCACCTGCACCTGCCGGTGCAGCACGGCAGCGACCGCATCCTGATGGCCATGAAGCGCGGCTACACCGCCATGGAATACAAGAGCACCGTGCGCAAGCTGCGCGCCATCCGCCCCGACATGGCCCTGAGCAGCGACTTCATCGTCGGCTTCCCGGGCGAGACCGAGGACGACTTCACCAAGATGATGAAGCTGATCGACGACGTGGGCTTCGACAACTCCTTCAGCTTCATCTTCAGCCCGCGTCCCGGCACACCGGCCGCCAATCTGCACGACGACACGCCGCACGAGGTGAAACTCAAACGTCTGCAGCAACTGCAGGCCGCCATCGAAGCCAACATCAAGCAGATCAGCGCCAGCCGTGTCGGCACGGTGCAACGCATCCTGGTCGAAGGCACGTCCAAGCGCGATGCGGACGAGTTGATGGGCCGCACCGAATGCAACCGGGTGGTGAATTTCAAGGCACCGAAAGACCTGATCGGCCAGCTGGTCGACGTGACCGTCACCGAAGCGCTGCACTACAGCCTGCGCGGTGAAGTTGCCACCCGATAGGCGTTGGTCGTCACGGCAAAAACGCCTCGAAGGCTTGAAGAAATCGTAGCGAGCGGGTCGAGGTTGCGGCGAGAAGCGCAGCCGTACTAGCGTACGGCGAGCATCGCAGGCGCAAGATCGGCCCGCGCAGTAGATTTATTCATGCCTTCTAGAAGGGCATCTTGGGCATGCCCTTCATGCCGCCCATGCGCTTCATCATCTTCATGAGACCGCCGCCCTTCATCTTCTTCATCATCTCCTGCATCTGCTCGAATTCCTTGAGCAGACGGTTGACGTCCTGAACCTGCACGCCGGCACCGGCAGCAATACGACGCTTGCGCGTGGCCTTGATGAGATCGGGTTTGCGCCGCTCCAGCTTCGTCATGCTGTTGATGATGCCTTCCTTGCGGCGCACATCCTTCTCGACGCGCTCCATGTCCATCTGACCGGCCTTGGCCGCCATTTGTGTTGGCAGCTTGTCCATCAGGCTGGACAGGCCGCCCATCTGCTTCATCTGCTGCAGTTGGGCCAGGAAGTCATTGAGGTCGAAGCCCTCGCCGCTCTTGACCTTGGCCGCCAGCTTTTGCGCCGCCGCCATGTCCACGCCGGCCGCGACCTGCTCGACCAAGGCCACAATGTCGCCCATGCCCAGCACACGGCCAGCATGGCGCTCGGCGTCAAACACCTCCAGGCCATCGATCTTCTCGCTGGTACCGGCGAACTTGATCGGCACACCGGTAACGGCACGCACCGACAGGGCCGCACCGCCACGTGAATCACCATCGGTCTTGGTCAGGATGATGCCGGTCAGCGGCAGCGCGTCCTTGAAGGCTTTGGCAGTGTTGATCGCGTCCTGGCCCTGCATGGCATCAACCACGAACAGGGTTTCGACCGGGTTGATGGCGGCATGCAACTCGCGGATCTCGCGCATCAGCGCCTCGTCGATCGCCAACCGGCCGGCGGTATCGACCAGCAGCACGTCAAAGTAATGCTTGCGGGCGTAGTCCAGAGCCGCATGGGCAATGTCCACCGGCTTCTGGTCCGGCGTGCTCGGGAACCACTCGGCCCCGGCCTGCGCCGTCACGGTCTTGAGCTGCTCGATGGCGGCCGGGCGGTAGACGTCGCCCGAGACCGTCAGCACCTTCTTTTTGCGTTTCTCGATCAGGTGCTTGGCCAGTTTGGCGGTGGTGGTGGTCTTGCCGGCGCCCTGCAGGCCGGCCATCAGGATCACCGCCGGCGGCTGCACCGACAGATTGAGATCGGCCACGCCCTCACCCATGGTGGCAGCCAGCTCACGGTTGACGATGCCCACCAGCGCCTGCCCCGGCGTGAGCGAACCCATCACCTCCTGGCCGAGTGCTTTTTCCTTCACACGGGCGACGAAATCGCGCACCACCGGCAGCGCCACATCGGCCTCCAGCAGGGCCATGCGCACCTCGCGCAGCATGTCCGTCACATTGGATTCAGTGATACGCGCCTGGCCCCGGATTTCCTTGACGAGGCGGCTGAGTTTGTCGGTAAGGGCGGAGGCCATAGGGGATATTCCGGCGGACGGAACCAAAGTTGGGTGTCAACGGCGAAGTGACACGGTGCAAAACGCTAAACTGTACCCATGGTGCGACTCGATGTCGCTTCATTCGGTCCTTGTGACCGTCTATACCAGTGGATAGGTTCCCTCTCAGGAGGCCCTATTCTACCCCTCACAACGGGGTAAATTCGTAGCAGCCAAATGGCTCTGATTTGGCTGCCACAGCCTGTACCCATCGGGTCCAGGTATGGAGAATTGCACTCCTCCGGGAGCCAATTCGTTGCCAAATAGAGACACATTCCCCACAAGGGAAGGCCTTGTTACGTCTTGTTACAAATTACTTTGTGACTAGTCACTGGTAAGAAGCGTAACCGCTTCTTGTGTCTTGTTTCCTACTGAAACCACTACTGGAACGTAGTGACCCCAACCATTAGTGCGTCTGGAGTAATCCGGCGTGCGGAGCTATGGTTAAACAACCCGTGCGCAAGCACACAAGGTGGACGCGAGTCCGCCCCAAATCTGTGAGCAAGACACAGATGGATTGCTGGGGTATAGGGTATGGGAAACTTATCGTGAATCTCCGTCTGAACCGCCGTTAACAGTAGCCAGCTAACGCTTGTTTTCCCAGCAATGGGATAGCTGGGACCAAAAGGTACGGTGTCGGGATGTGTATGTCATGTATTGCACATCGTTCCCCGCGTGACACCCGGTGGATAGGAGGTCCCTAACCCCTTCTGTTCGGCTGCCGCCGAACGGGGCACAGGAAGAAACGAGGTAAACCCCACTCATCGCCCGCGCCGCAAGGTGCGGGCAACCGGCGCGTAAGCAATGGCCATGGTGGAGGGGGCAGAGGAATGGGTAGAAAGCGAACGCCGGTTTGTAACGAATCGGATAGGGGCATTTGCCCTGCGGTGAAAGCCGGCCCACTTACCCAAGGTGCGACAGCGTAAAAGCAGTTGCGACCTTTATCGACCCGGAGGGCCATGATCCCTTCGGGTCACGGCTGTCATCCGGGTTGTCCTAACCGGAGGATGGTATGGAAAACACTAGCGATAGTGCTGCGCCTCTGGACAAGGCTTGTGACTGGCATTCCATCGATTGGAAGCGGGTCATGAAATTTGTCGGTGGGTTGCAGATGCGCATAGCGCAGGCAGAACGGGAAAAGGACTTCCGAAGGGTCGCAAGACTCACACGGAACCTCACCCGGTCTTGGCAGGCAAGGGCGCTTGCCGTCAAGAAAGTAACGGAGAACCAAGGGAAGCGAACGAGTGGCGTCGATCGCGTCCTATGGGACTCGCCGGAGAAGAAGTGGAATGCGATAAGTTGTTTGGCACGTAGGAAATACAGAGCTAGCCCGCTGCGGCGGGTCTGGATTCCGAAAGCCGGAGGAAAGGAGAGGCCACTGGGCATCCCAACCTTGAAGGACCGCGCAATGCAAGCTCTCTATTTACTTGCACTGGAACCCTGCGTGGAATGCACTTCCGACCCGAATAGCTACGGCTTTCGGAAAGGACGATCAACGCATGATGCAAGGAGCCAGCTGTTCGTCGCCTTATCCCAACGGGCCTCGGCCCATTGGATCCTAGACGCGGACATCAAAGGGTTCTTCGACAACATCAACCATACATGGCTGCTGAACCATGTCCACATGGACAAGAGGATGCTCCGCGAGTGGTTGAAATCAGGGGTAGTCGACAAGGGTCAGCTCCTGCGCACGGATGATGGCACCCCGCAGGGGGGCATCATTTCGCCGACGCTGGCGAACATCACGCTCAACGGGCTGGAAACTGGTTTGATGCGATTCCTCCGGGATAAGCTGAAAACCACCAAAGCCTTGACGGCGTGTAAGGTGAACCTAGTGAGATACGCCGATGACTTTGTGGTGACCGGGGCTTCAAAAGAGCTTCTGGACACCATCGTCAAACCATGGATAGTGGAATTCCTGCGGGAGCGGGGACTAACGCTGTCTGAGGAAAAGACTCGCATCGTGCACATCGAACAGGGGTTCGATTTTCTTGGGTGGAACTTCCGTAAGTACTCGGGAAAACTGCTCATCAAGCCCAGTCAGAAGAACGTGAAAGCGTTCTATGGCAAGGTTAAGGAAATCATCGCCACGTCAGTGTCCAGGTTCCCTGTCAAAGTGTTGATACAGCGCCTGAATCCAGTCTTAAAAGGCTGGGCTCAGTACCACCAAGGGGTGGTGGCCAAGCAGACCTTCAGCAAAATCGACGCCCTGATTCATTGGCGGTTGATGCGCTGGGGACTGCGGAGTCACCCAAGAAAGTCCGCGGGCTGGGTGTACAACCAATACTGGAAACAGTGTGGTACACGCAAGCAGTTCGCGGTACTGCAAGAGGACGCAGCCGGGGGTGAGGCAACGGTACCGTATCCACTGTACCGCCTGTCTGACATGAAAATTGTCAGACACATCAAGGTCAAGGGGGACTACAACCCTTACCACCCCGACTGGCTCGCCTATGGTGAAAAACTGCGGGTGCAACGGATGGGTTCCACCATCTGGGACATCCAAAGGGCCTCTCTATGGTTCGACCAAGGAGGCAGGTGCGCTCTCTGTCAGTGCGAAATTGACTTGGCTGACGAAGATATGGACGACCACCATATCGTCTACCGACAGCTAGGAGGGAGTGACGCTCTCTCCAACCGGGTGCTTCTGCATCCGGTTTGTCACCGGCGGGTCCACGCCCTAGGTTTGAAGGTTATCAAGCCGGTCCCCAACACGGGGGACTTTAATCTGGCAAAACAGTCGAAGGTCACGCGACCTGTTGACGCTGTGTAGCCAGTGGTCGTGCGTGAGCCGTGTGCGGGGAAACTCGCAAGCACGGTTCTTAGGGGGCGGTATCATCGAAAGATGATATCGCTACCCTCCATTCTAGCGAGTGCTTCCTGGCTCCCTGTGGCGCTGACCGTAGCCACCGCCATCGCCTATATTGCGCCGGCCACCGCCGTACGTCGCCTCGGACCGCAGGCCATGCGCCGCGCCATGATCCTGGCCTGGCTGCTGCATGGCTCGGTGCTGGCCTACAGCCTGCTGGGCAAGAACCCATCCTTCGGTTTTGCCCCGGCGCTGTCCGTCACGGCCTGGCTGGTCGCGGCCGTTTATGCCGTGGAAAGCCATGTCTACCCGCAACTGGAAACGCGCTGGGCCTTTTCGGCCCTGGGTGCCGCCACGGTGGTGCTGGCGCTGCTGTTCCCAGGCCAGCCCTTGCACGCGGCGGCTTCACCCTGGCTGCCCTTGCACTGGGCTCTGGGCATTGCCTCTTATGGTCTGTTCGCCGCCGCTGCGGCCCACGCCTGGCTGATGAACCGCACCGAAGAACGCATCCGCCTGGCGGCCGACCCGCACAGCGGCCTGCCGCTGCTGACGATCGAGCGCCTGACCTTCCGTTTTGTCGGCGCCGGCTTCGTGCTGTTGTCGGCCACCCTGCTGGTCGGTCTGCTGTTCGGCGAATCGCTTTACGGTACGGCCGGCGCCCACTGGAAGTGGGACCACAAGACCGTCTTTTCCGTGCTGTCCTGGCTGACCTTCGCAGTTCTACTGATCGGCCGCGCGCGCTTCGGCTGGCGTGGCCGGCGTGCCGCGCGCATTCTCTATATGGGTTCGGGGCTGCTGCTGCTGGCCTACGTGGGTTCGCGCTTCGTCATCGAGATCATCCTCGGTCGCAGCACATGAAGTTTCTGCTGTTGCTCGTGGTTGTCGCCGCCGCCGTCTGGGTATGGCGCTCAGGCCGGCTGGCTGATGCAGCCTCAAAGCAAAAACCACCATCCCCTCCGCCGCCGCAAGACATGGTGAGTTGCACCCAATGCGGCGTGCATTTCCCGCAGGCCGACGCCGTTGCCGGACGCAACGGTCTGTACTGCTGCGTTGAACACCGGCAACGCGCGGAGCCGTGAATGCAGGCAGCCGACGAGGTGCACTCCTGGTTTGGTCCGTCGCTGCTGAACACGGACCTGGAACCTGCCGACGACACGCTTCCGGAGCTTGAGCGACTGTGGCGCGGCTTCATGACCGCCCGCGTGACACTGGGACTGGTGCTGCTGCTGCTGCAGATCACCCTGTATGGGCTGGGACAGGTCAGCACCCTCTGGCTGCTGGGCGTTTGTGTCGGCTATTTTCTCAGTGCACTGGCGGTTCGCATCGGCTCGCGCCCACGCCGCCTGGGCCGGACATTCGACCTGCAATGGGGCGCCGTCATTGGTGTCGATGTACTGGTGTTTGCCTCCCTGCAGTTCCTGCACGGCAGCAGCATCAACTACACGCCGCTGTTTGCCCTGCCGGTGCTGCTGGCCTCGGTGCTCGGTTCACTTCTGCTGGCCATGGGCACGGCGGCTGGCGTCACGCTGATGCTGCTGCTGTATGCCGTCCGGCTGTCGCTGCAAACCCATGGCGACGTCACACCGCACCTGATTCAGGCAGCCCTGACAGGCGCTGGCAGTTTCGTGATCGCCTTCCTGTCGCACCAGCTCTCCACCCGGCTGGCCAGCGAGGAGCGGCGGGCGCGCCGCAGCCAGTCTGCCGCACGGATCCAGCAGCAGGTCAACGACCTGGTGATCGAATCCTTGAACGACGGCATTCTGGTGGTCGATGCACGCGGTACCGTGCACGCGGCCAATCCGGCTGCACGCCAGCTGCTGCAATCGGACAACCAGCCGCTGCAGCCGCCCCCCTTCACGCTGAGCAGCGAAACGGCCTGGCAGCCCTTGGTCGATCTGACGCAGCAAAGCTTTGCTTACCGCGGCATCCAGCAGGCCGACATCAACATCCAGCATGCCGGGCAAGGACCGCGGCACATCCGGGTCCGCACGCGCCTGACAGCCACACGCGGCAGCGGCGCCAAAAACCTGTGCGTCGTGTTCCTGCAGGACCAGCGGGAGATGGAAGCCCGCATGCGCACCGAAAAACTGGCCAGCATGGGGCGCATGTCCGCGGCCGTTGCACATGAAATCCGCAATCCGCTGGCCGCCATTGCCCAGGCCAATGCGCTGCTGGACGAAGATCTCAGCGACCCCAGGCTCAAGCAGTTGACCGGGCTGGTGCAGCAAAATGCCCAACGGCTAGAAAAGATTGTGGAAGACATCCTAGACATCTTGCGCGTGCAAAAACGTGGCGCGGGTTACGTCCAGACGCCAGAGACACTGCGGCTCGACGAAAGCGTCGCCCGCATCTGCCAGGACTGGGCGCAGCAGGTGCAAGGCCAGCATGTCCTGTATTGGCATCTGGCCACGGCCCCCCTGCAGGTCGATTTCGCGCAAGATCATCTGCGACGCGTGCTGGTCAACCTGCTCGACAATGCCCAACGTTATGCCAGTGGACAGGCCGAGTCCATCCAGGTCGCCACGGAGGTGGCCGCCCGGGGACAAGTCACCCTGTCCGTCTGGAGCGAGGCCCCTCCCCTGGAGCCATCGGTCGAGCGCCATCTGTTCGAACCCTTCTTCTCGTCGGAGAGCCGCTCCAGCGGCCTGGGTCTGTACATCTGCCGAGAATTGTGTGAGCGGCACGGCGCGGCCATCGCCTACCAGCGCGTCCAGCGCGTGGCACGTGGCACCCGCATGGAGGGCAATGAATTTTTCATCTCCTTGCGTCGCGCACGTGAAGCCAACAAGACCACCCGCGCCGTCAACTCCACCGACACCCCATGGCACTGAACACCTCCACCGCGTCTGCTCACATCCTGGTGGTCGATGATGAGCCCGATCTGCGCACACTCTACGAACTCACCCTGCTGCGCGAGGGTTATCAGGTTGATGTGGCCGAAAGTCTGGAAAGTGGCTGGCAGCAGCTGAGCGAGCGACGCTTCGACGTGCTGATCACCGACATGCGCCTGCCCGACGGCCTGGGTATCGAGCTGATTCAGCGCCTGCGTGCACAGCAGCGTAACGAGCGCTGCGTGGTCATCACGGCCTACGGTTCGGCGGAGAACGCCGTCGAGTCGCTCAAAGCCGGCGCTTTCGACTACCTGACCAAACCCGTCAATCTGCGGCAATTCCGCGCCGTCATTGCCTCCGCCGTCCAGGATGCACGTGCACAGCAAGCAGATACCGCGACCACCCGCCGCACGACCGAGACCGGCACCGCCACGCCCCAGGCAGACATCAGCTTGCAGCGCCTGGTCGGACCATCGGCCGCCATGCGCTCGGTCAAGGAGCGCATAACCAAGGTGGCGCACAGCATGGCGCCGGTATTGGTCTGCGGCGAATCCGGCACCGGCAAGGAACTGGTGGCCAACGCGCTGCATGCCAATAGCCACCGCGCAGGCGGCCCCTTCATGGCGGTCAACTGCAGCGCCATTCCGGAAACCCTGCTGGAAGCCGAGTTCTTCGGCGTCAGAAAAGGCGCCTACACCGGCGCCACGCAAGACCGCGAGGGTTTCTTCCAGGCCGCCAGCGGCGGCACGCTGTTTCTGGATGAGATCGGCGACCTGCCGCTGGCCATGCAAGCCAAGTTGCTGCGCGCCATCCAGGAACGCTGCGTGCGTCCGGTCGGCGCAACCCAGGAAGAGCCGGTCGACGTGCGCATTGTCAGTGCCACCCACAAACACCTGGCGGATGAAGTGCAAGCCGGCCGCTTTCGCCAGGATCTTTATTACCGGCTCAACGTGATCGAGATCGACATCCCGCCGCTGCGGGAACGGCGGGAGGACCTGCCCGCCTTGTGCGATGCGCTGCTCAAGCGGATTGCCACCGAATCCGGGCTGCCCGTCCCGACGCTCTCGCAAGCAGCACTGGCGCAATTGGCACAGCACCCGTTCAAAGGCAATGTGCGAGAACTGGAGAACCTGCTGCATCGCGCCATGGCCTTGAGCGATGGCCATGAGTTGCAAATCGAATCAGCAACGCAAACCGTGTCGCAGCCCCTCGACACCACGGCAACGTTGACGCCAACCACGGTTGCCGAGTCGCCCAACACGCTGCCAGACGATCTGCAGCGCCATCTGGACCTGCAGGAGCGGGACATCCTGATCAAAGCCTTGCAGGAAACCAGCTTCAACCGCACCGCCGCCGCCGCACGGCTCGGTTTGAGCCTGCGCCAGATCCGTTATCGGATTGCCCGGCTGAACATCGACATGCCGCAAGACCATGATGCTGCCCCAGACGCCTCCTGACACCCCAGGCGCCGAAGCCCTGTGGAACGGCGGCTGGTACCGCTTCGCCCGCCATTTGGCCTCCCCCAATTTCGGCCCCCGTCCGCCGCAGGCGCTGGTGGACTTGATCGTCATCCACTCCATCAGCCTGCCGCCTGGCCGGTATGGCGGCGACGAGGTGCAACGTCTCTTCACCAACACCCTGGACTGGGACGCCCACCCTTACTTCCGCACGATCCATGGCCTGGAAGTCTCCGCCCATTTCTACATCCGCCGCAATGGCGAACTCTGGCAATTCGTCAGCTGCGATGAACGCGCCTGGCATGCCGGCACCTCACACTACCGCGGCCGCGACAACTGCAACGATGACTCCATTGGCATAGAACTGGAAGGCCTTGAGGGGGAGCCATTCGATCCCCCGCAGTACGAGACCCTGGCCGGCTTGTGTGCCGCCATTCCGCAGCGCTACCCCATCAGCCATATCGCCGGTCATGAACATATTGCCCCCGGCCGGAAAGCCGACCCGGGTGCCGGCTTCGCGTGGGCCCATTTGCGGCAAAGTCTGGGCTGGCCGACTCAGTGTTTTCCCCAAGACGTTGCATAGATGTCGCGCTGTTAAAAATATTTTTGCGCACCTGCGTGAGGCACTCGACGATCACGCACACCGATCGTGCATCACACGATGCGCAGGCACCATGCGGGCAGGCAAGGAAAAATCCGCTGCATCGCACGTGTTTTCTGGCTGTCTCACGACAAAGCCCAATTTGGCTCGGCCTTCAGCCCACTCGCGACATCGTGGCCACCCCATTTCACCGACTTGGTGCCAGCCGTCTTTCACGCCACTGACACAGTCGCGCCATTACGACGCGATACACTACCTGTAGTGGCTTGTATTCACACAAGACCCCATATATAGTGTTTCCTGTTTGCACCACGGTCGCTGCCGACGGTGCATGAAAAGCCGGCAAACAAGACTGAAATAACCAATAAATTTGCGAAGACGAGGAACAGATGCAACCTGCCCTGAACACATCCACCCCCCTCCATACAGGTGTCCTGAACATGCAGACTCAGGAAAATGCGGCAGCCCAACCGCTCAATCATTACCAGATCATCCGGCGCAATGGCGCCGTGGTGCCATTCGAGCCCAACAAGATTGCCGTGGCCATGATGAAGGCCTTCCTCGCGGTGCACGGCACCCAGGGCGCAGCGTCTGCCAGCGTGCGTGAAGTGGTTGATGAGCTGACCCAGGCCGTGGTGCGCGCCTTGATGCGCTCGCGTCCCGGCGGCGGCACCTTCCACATTGAAGACGTGCAGGACCAGGTCGAACTCGGCCTGATGCGCAGTGGCCACCACGAGATCGCCCGCGCCTATGTGCTGTACCGTGAACGCCGCACCCAAGAACGGGCGCGCCAAGCCACCACGGAGACGCCGAAGACACCTGAACTGCACGTTGTCGATGGCGATCAACGCATTGCCCTGGACTTGGGTCGCCTGCAGCACCTGATCGAGTCGGCCTGCTCCGGCCTCGGCGCCGACATCAAGGCCGAGCCCATCATGGCCGAGACCATGCGCAACCTCTACGACGGCGTCCCCATTGACGAGGTCTACAAGGCCGCCATCCTGGCTGCGCGCACGCTGATCGAGAAAGATCCCGACTACACCTACGCGACCGCGCGTCTGCTGTTCCACACCATCGCCAAGGAGGTGCTGGGGCGCGACGTGCCGCCGTCCGAAATGGCCGAAGCCTATACCGACTACTTCCCCGGCTTCATCAAGAAGGGGGTGGAAAACGATCTGCTCGACGAGAAGCTGCTGCAGTTCGACCTCAAACGCCTGGGTGCCGCACTCAAGGCCGAACGCGACCTGCAGTTCGACTACCTTGGCCTGCAGACGCTGTATGACCGCTACTTCCTGCACGTGCGCAAGACCCGCATCGAGTTGCCGCAAGCCTTTTTCATGCGCGTGGCCATGGGCCTGTCGCTGAATGAAGTGGATCGCGAAGCACGCGCCATCGAGTTCTACGAAGTGCTCTCCAGCTTTGACTTCATGTCCAGCACGCCCACGCTGTTCAACAGCGGCACGCTGCGCTCGCAACTCTCCAGCTGCTACCTGACCACGGTGCCGGACGACCTGGACGGCATTTACGAATCCATCAAGGAAAACGCCCTGCTGTCGAAGTTCGCCGGCGGCCTGGGCAACGACTGGACACGCGTGCGCGCCCTGGGCTCGCACATCAAGGGCACCAACGGTGAGTCGCAGGGTGTCGTGCCTTTCCTCAAGGTCGTCAACGACACGGCCGTCGCCGTGAACCAGGGTGGCAAGCGTAAGGGCGCCGTCTGCACCTACCTGGAAACCTGGCACCTCGACATCGAAGAGTTCCTGGAGCTGCGCAAGAACACCGGCGATGACCGCCGCCGCACCCACGACATGAACACGGCCAACTGGATTCCGGACCTGTTCATGCGTCGCGTGATGGAAAAAGGCCAGTGGACGCTGTTCTCCCCGTCCAACGTACCCGACCTGCACGACAAGTTCGGCGCCGACTTCGAGAAGGCCTATGTTGCCTATGAGGAGAAAGCCGCCCGCGGCGAGATCAAGCCGACGCGCACCCTGCAGGCGAGCGACCTGTGGCGCAAGATGCTGACCATGCTGTTCGAAACCGGTCATCCCTGGATCACCTTCAAGGATGCCTGCAATGTGCGTTCGCCCCAGCAGCACGCCGGTGTCGTGCACTCGTCCAATCTGTGCACCGAGATCACGCTCAACACCAGCGACACTGAAACCGCCGTCTGCAACCTGGGTTCCGTCAACCTGCGCCAGCACCTGAAGGATGGCCAGATCGACCACGACAAGCTCAAGAAAACGATCTCGACGGCCATGCGCATGCTGGACAACGTGATCGACATCAACTACTACGCCGTCAAGAAGGCTCGCGACTCCAACCTGCGCCACCGCCCGGTCGGCCTGGGCATCATGGCGTTCCAGGACAGCCTGTACGAATTGCGTATTCCTTATGCCAGCGACGCGGCGGTGGAATTCGCTGACAAGTCGATGGAAGCCGTCTGCTACTACGCTTACCTGGCCTCCACCGATCTGGCAGCCGAGCGCGGCCGCTATTCCAGCTACCAGGGTTCGCTGTGGGACAAGGGCATCTTGCCTCTGGACACGCTGGACATGCTGGCCTCCGCCCGCGGCGGCTATGTGGAAGTGGATCGCTCGGCCTCCCTGGACTGGGACAGCCTGCGCAAGAAGATCGCCAAGGATGGCATGCGCAACTCCAACTGTGTGGCCATCGCTCCGACCGCGACGATTTCCAACATCATTGGCGTGGATGCATCGATCGAACCCTGCTTCGGCAACCTGTCCGTGAAGTCCAATCTGTCGGGCGAGTTCACCGTCATCAACAGTTATCTGGTGCGCGACCTCAAGCGACTGGGCCTGTGGGACGACGTCATGGTCATGGACCTGAAGCACTTCGACGGTTCGTTGGCCCCCATCGACCGCGTGCCGCAAGAGATCAAGTCCCTGTACGCCACAGCGTTCGAAGTGGAAACCAGCTGGCTGGTCGAAGCAGCCGCACGCCGCCAGAAATGGATCGACCAGGCGCAGTCGCTCAACATTTACATGGCAGGCGCTTCCGGCAAGAAGCTGGACGAAACCTACAAACTGGCTTGGCTGCGTGGCCTGAAAACCACTTACTACCTGCGCACCACCTCGGCCACGCAAGCCGAGAAATCTACGGTGGCAGCCGGCCGACTCAACGCAGTCTCTTCTGGTGGCGCAGCACAAGGCGGTGCCGGCATGAGCGCGCTCGAAGCTGCGGCCGCGGCGGCGCAAGCACAGATGGCAACGGCCGCAACCGACATCAAGTTCTGCGCAATCGATGACCCCGGCTGCGAGGCCTGCCAGTAAATCGATGCCAGCTTCGCATGCCATGCGATGCTATTGAGCAACACAATTGAGCAGCGATGTGAATGAATACTTTTCATTTCATCTCGCTGCTCTCATAATCCGCTGATTGGAATCTCATATGTTGAACTGGGACGAAGAAGTCAAGCCCACATCGCAAATGCCTTTTGCACATGGCTCATCCAGCAGCCGTACGACCGAGCTTCCCCTGCAATCTTCTGAACTGCGCACGGCGCCAGCTGTGAGCACTACCCCCTTCGCATCCGCCACGATGGCTGTGCCTGCAGTTGCGCACCGCATCAAGGCCTCTGACAAGCGCATCATCAACGGCCAGACCGACGTCAACCAGTTGGTGCCGTTCAAATACAAATGGGCCTGGGAAAAATACCTGGCCACCTGCGCCAACCACTGGATGCCGCAGGAAGTGAACATGACGCGCGACATCGCCTTGTGGAAAGACCCGAACGGCCTGACCGAAGACGAGCGCCGCATCGTCAAACGCAATCTCGGTTTCTTTGTCACAGCCGACTCGCTGGCTGCCAACAACATCGTGCTGGGCACCTACCGCCACATCACGGCGCCCGAGTGCCGCCAGTTCCTGCTGCGTCAGGCTTTTGAAGAAGCCATTCACACCCACGCCTACCAGTACATCGTCGAGTCGCTCGGTCTGGATGAGAGCGAAATCTTCAATGCTTACAACGAAGTCCAGTCGATCCGCGACAAGGACGAGTTCCTGATCCCGTTCATCAACGCGATCATGGATCCCAACTTCAAGACCGGAACCCAGGAAACCGACCAGACGCTGCTCAAGTCCCTGATCGTCTTTGCCTGCCTGATGGAAGGTCTGTTCTTCTATGTCGGCTTCACGCAGATTCTGGCGCTGGGTCGCCAGAACAAAATGACCGGCGCCGCCGAGCAGTACCAGTACATCCTGCGCGACGAATCGATGCACTGCAATTTCGGCATTGACCTGATCAACCAGCTCAAACTCGAAAACCCGCACCTCTGGACAGCTGACTTCAAGACCGAGATTCGCGGCCTGTTCGAGAAGGCGGTCGAGCTCGAATACCGTTATGCCGAAGACACCATGCCGCGTGGCGTGCTCGGCATGAATGCCTCCATGTTCAAGGGTTACCTGCGCTACATCGCCAACCGGCGTGCCACGCAGATTGGCCTGGAGCCGCTGTTCCCTAATGAGGAAAATCCTTTCCCCTGGATGAGCGAAATGATTGACCTCAAGAAAGAGCGCAATTTTTTCGAAACCCGCGTGATCGAGTATCAATCGGGTGGCGCCCTCTCCTGGGACTGAGCAAACAACCTATGGCTTCCAGAATTACACATGTCACCGACCGCTCCAAAGAGAGCGGCCTTGGCATGTGCACCCGAGTTCATGGCGTTGGGATTGATCCCAGCGCCATGAATCGCTTCATGCCCTCCAACTGGCGTGAAGTGCTCTTTGTAACTTGATCAAGGAGAAAATGATGGCAACTGCAAAAAAACCGGCCGCAAAGAAGGCCGCACCGAAGAAAGCTCCGGCAAAGAAAGTCGCAGCTAAGAAGGCTCCCGCCAAGAAGGTAGCAGCGAAAAAAGCTCCGGCCAAAAAAGCCGTAGCCAAGAAAGCGCCTGCCAAGAAGGTTGTCGCCAAGAAAGCTCCGGCCAAAAAAGCTGTAGCCAAGAAGGCGCCTGCCAAGAAGGTCGTCGCCAAGAAAGCTCCGGCTAAAAAGGCCGTAGCCAAGAAGGTTGTCGCCAAGAAAGCTCCGGCCAAAAAAGCCGTAGCCAAGAAGGCGCCTGCCAAGAAGGCCGCTGCCAAGAAAGCTGCCGCCAAGAAGCCGGCTGCGAAAAAACCTGCTGCCAAGAAAGCTGCCAAGAAGCCGGCTGCGAAGAAAGCCGCGAAAAAGCCTGCTGCCAAAGCAGCGCCCGCCCCGGCTGCCCCTGCGGCTCAGACAACCCTGAACCCGCAGGCCGCTTGGCCGTTTCCGACGGCCAGCAAGCCCTGATTCAGCGGCTTAGCCTCAAGCCCGATGACCGCAAGGCATCGGGCTTTTTCTTCGTCACATCAACGCCACCATGCCTGTTTCCAAGCTGCCTTTCCTGCGAACCGAAAAGGATGGCTCGGTCATCGTGGATATTCATGTCATGCCCAATGCGCCACAGACCCAGATTCAAGGCCTGCATGACAACGCCTTGCGCGTTCGGCTGAAGGCGCCACCGGTAGATGGCAAAGCCAACCTCGCCTTACAGGCCTGGCTGGCGAAGGCTCTGGGCATACCACGCGCAGCCATCGAGCTGGTTCGTGGTGACACCGCCCGTCGCAAGCAGCTTCGCGTGGCCGCCCGCTATGTCGCGGCCGCCGACTGGGAGCGCCTGACACCGCCCGAAGCCGGCTAAGCGCGTCGGCTCTTACAGGCCAAAGACCTTGGCATCAACCGTGTAGTTCTGCGGTCCACGGTGCGCGATCTTGTGGGAGCCCATGCGATTGCCGAGCTCGGCACAACGTACCAACGACCAGCCCTGTTCCAGGCCATAGAGAAGACCGCCACGGTAGGCGTCGCCGCAGCCGGTGGGGTCAATCACCTCCGCGGCCTTGACCGGTGGCACCAGTGTCTTCTGGCCGTCGACCCAGACTTCGCTTCCCTCATGACCGAGCGTGATGACCAAGCCGCGAACCTGGCGTGAAATCTCGGCCGGGCTCCAGCCCGTGCGATCGCACAGCATCTTGCCTTCGTAGTCATTCACCGTCACCCAACTGGCCTGTTCAACAAAACGCGCCAGCTCCTTGCCGTCGAACATGGGCAAACCCTGGCCCGGATCGAAAACAAACGGAATATCTGCAGCCTTGAACTGTTCAGCATGCTGAAGCATGGCGTCGCGACCATCAGGCGAAATGATGCCCAGCTTGACATCAGGATGGCGTTCGACGCGGGTCACATGGGCCTGCATCATGGCTCCCGGATGGAAAGCGGTGATCTGGTTGTTGTCCTTGTCGGTCATGATCAAGGCTTGCGCGGTGTAGGTATCGCCAACCTCGCGCACGAACTGCGTGGCAACTCCCAGTTCACGCAAACGCTGCAGATAGCCGGAGCCATCGTTGCCCACGGTTGCCATCGGCAGCGGTACGCCACCCAAGGCCTTGAGCGCATAGGCGATGTTGCCGGCGCAACCACCGAAGTCGCGGCGCAGCGTCGGCACCAGAAAGGACACATTGAGAATGTGCAACTGATCCGGCAGGATTTGCTCAGCAAACCGGCCTTCGAAGTTCATGATGGTGTCAAAAGCCAGGGAGCCGCAGATAAGAGATGCCATGGTGATGTTGAAAAGTTTCAGGGATAAAAAGCAAGAACACGATAACCGGTAATGCGCTCTGCATTGCCATTGGTCGTGATGTTCAATGCCAGGGAAACCGGGAATTCGGAGCCGGCGGCAAGCACGGGTGAAGGCAGGCCCAAGTCGCCGGCCAGAAAGACGCGCCGGAAGAGCACTTGGTCCTGGGTGTCTGTCACCGACAACTCCAGCGCCGGCAGCGCCACATCTTTTTCAGCCGTATTCTTGAACGTCAAGCTCAGTCGGTAGACATCCGCCCGCAGCTTACTGAAAGACGAACTGTCGATCAGCACCGATTCAATCTGGCGCCATGGTGCCACGCTGCATTGCATCAGCACACACACCGCCTCGACCACCGGCTTGAAGCCGGGGGCAGCAGCCGCAATCCTGTCGCGCTCATGGGCGAGCAGTTGAACGAACAGCGTCAGGCACAAGACTATCGCAGAGACCAGCCAGGCCATACGCCGTCGAGGACGTACCCGAGTTTTAGTGCGGCTACGCGCCTTGCGCATGAAGGACGGGGCCGCCGGTTCAGTTGACTCTGCCGGCTCGGGCAACGGCATCGAATCCCAGACGTCCGTCAGCACCGCGGTTTCAGGTCCATCACTGTGCGAAACCAACTCCGACGCAGGCGCTGCGCCCTGCTCCTGCTCCTGCTCCTGCTCAACCGCAAAGGGCTCTGCCTCGATGGGTGGCGACCGATCTGGCGCGACATCGGGAGCCGATGCACCCTCGGCTGGCGCCGCTGTCATCTCCAGCTCGATATCAACGGATTCCGATTGCAGCGTCTCGACCGCCAGCGGATCCTGCATGTTCACCGAGGCATCAAAGATCTCGTCACATTGGCCGCAACGCACCCAGCCCTCGGAAATACGCAACTGGTCGGGCACGACCTTGAACATCGTCCGGCAAGCTGGGCATCGGGTGATCAGGCTCATGACCTCGGGATTGTAGAGCGCTGCCCCGAACCGATCAGAAGCTGGCCGTCATCAAAATCCAGCCGTCTTCTGAGTCGCTCACCGTCAGTTGGCAATAGGGCGCATAGGCCAGCTTCAGTTCTTCCGCCTGCCGCTCCAGGATGCCGGCCAACACCAGCGAACCGCCAGCCGCCACCCGGGCACACAGCAAGGGCGCCAGCACCTTCAAGGGCGTCGCCAGAATATTGGCCAGCACGGTCCGATACTGGCCGCTGACCGCATCCGGCAAACCGGCATTCAGCATGACTTCGTTGGCTTGAGCATTGAGCACGGTGGATGTGACGGCGGCCTCGTCAATGTCAACCGCATCAATCTCGGTCGCACCATGCTTGGCCGCACCAATGGCCAGAATGCCGGAACCGCAGCCGTAATCCAGCACACGGCCCAGCCCGCCCTGATCGGCTGCGTGGTGCGCGATCCAGCGCAGGCACATGCGGGTCGTTGGGTGCGTGCCCGTGCCGAAGGCCAGACCCGGATCGAGCCGGATGATGGTCTTGGCTTGTGCCGGTGGTTCATGCCAGGTCGGCACGATCCAGAAGTCTGGCGTGATCTCGACCGGAGAAAACTGCGACTGCGTCAGACGCACCCAATCCTGCTCGGGCACTTCAGCGATCCCCAGCAGACGGCAGCCGTCGAAAAAATCCTGCGCCTGCAACAAAGTTGCCGCCTCGCCAGCAGCTGCTTCGGTCGGGTACAGGGCCAGCACGCGCGAGCGCTGCCAGCCATCCTGCGGCGGCGGCATACCAGGCTCACCGAACAAGGCCTGCTCGGCCTCGGTCTGGGCATCCGCATCTTCGACGCTGACGCTCAGGGCGTCGAGCGCATCAAGCGCCTCACTCAAGACCTCGACCCGCTCCTGCGGACACAACAGACTCAGTTCATGCATAGTTGGTGCTTAGCGCGTGTGGCGCGCCATCCACTCTTCAAGGTAGTGGATGTTGGTTCCGCCGGCCATGAACTTGGCATCCGCCATCAGTTCACGGTGCAGCGGAATGTTGGTGCTGATACCTTCGACCAGCGTCTCACCCAGGGCGGTACTCATGCGTGCCATGGCCTGCTGTCGCGTATCGCCATGGACAATGATCTTGCCGACCATCGAGTCGTAGTTCGGCGGCACGAAGTAATTGGTGTAAACGTGCGAGTCGACCCGCACCCCAGGCCCACCGGGCGCGTGCCACATGGTGATGCGGCCCGGGGATGGCGTGAATTTGTAGGGATCTTCGGCATTGATGCGGCATTCGATCGCATGGCCGCGGATCTGAATGTCCCGCTGCGTGAACGGCAATCGCTCACCGGCTGCCACCATGATCTGCGTCTTCACGATGTCCACACCGGTGATCATCTCGGTCACCGGATGCTCCACCTGGACGCGCGTGTTCATCTCAATGAAGTAGAACTCGCCATCTTCATACAGAAACTCGAACGTGCCAGCGCCACGGTAGCCGATCTTCTTGCAGGCCGCCACGCAACGCTCACCGACCTTGTCGATCAGTTTGCGCGGGATGCCCGGCGCCGGCGCTTCCTCGATGATCTTCTGGTGCCGCCGCTGCATGGAGCAGTCGCGCTCGCCGAGATACACCGCATTGCGATGCTTGTCAGCCAGGATCTGGATTTCAATATGCCGCGGGTTCTGCAGGAATTTCTCCATGTAGACCGCAGGATTGTTGAATGCTGCACCAGCCTCGGCCTTGGTCATCTGCACCGCGTTGATCAATGCCGCCTCGGTATGCACCACGCGCATACCGCGGCCACCGCCACCGCCGGCCGCCTTGATGATCACAGGGTAACCAATGGCCTTGGCAATGCGACGGATCTGCACCGGATCATCCGGCAATTCACCTTCCGAGCCTGGCACACAGGGCACGCCCGCCTTGATCATGGCCTGCTTGGCCGACACCTTGTCACCCATGATGCGGATGGACTCGGGCGTCGGGCCAATGAACTGAAAACCACTTTGTTCGACACGCTCGGCAAAATTGGCGTTTTCACTCAGAAAGCCGTAACCGGGGTGAATGGCTTCGGCGTCGGTCACCTCCGCCGCCGAGATGATGGCGGGCATGTTGAGATAGCTCTGCGCGGAAGGCGCCGGACCGATACATACCGCCTCTTCGGCCAGCTTGACGTACTTGGCTTCGCGATCGGCCTCGGAATAAACCATCACCGCCTTGATGCCCAACTCGCTACAGGCGCGCTGGATCCGCAGGGCGATTTCGCCGCGGTTGGCAACGAGAATCTTTTTGAACATGAGACGATGCGCCTTATTCGATGACGAACAGGGGCTGGCCGTATTCCACGGCCTGACCGTTCTCGCCCAGGATCTGGGTCACGGTGCCAGCCTTGTCGGCCTCGATCTCATTGAGGATCTTCATCGCCTCGATGATGCACAGGGTCTCGCCTTCCTTGACAACAGAGCCCAGCTCCACAAAGGCCTTGGCACCCGGCGAGGCGGAGCGGTAGAACGTGCCGACCATGGGTGACTTGACGGTATGACCAGCGACTACCGGCGCAGCAACAGGCGCGGGAGCCACGGGCGCCGCGGCAACCGGTGCGGCCGCCACGGGCGCCGCCATCGGGGCTGCTGGCATTTGATAGCCCTGAACCATGGCACCGCCGCCTTTGACGATACGCACCTTGCCTTCGGCTTCGGTGATTTCGAGTTCCGACACATTGGAGTCGGACACCAGGTCAATCAAGGTCTTGAGTTTTCGCAAATCCATGGGATCACCAACATCTTTCTAAAGATTGCTTCAATTTACTTCGAACTGAAGCGATTTCCACCCAAATTTTGGGAATTCCAAAAAAGCAAAAGGGCGGATACTTGCCGCCCGGCATCATAAAGGGTGCGCCACAGCCTCTACTTTAACTCACGCCAGAGCGCCAAATCGGCCTGCGAAACTTTGCCGATTTTACGATTTCGAACCTTCCCATCGGCGCCCAAAACGATAGAAAAAGGCAGGCCGCCGCTGAGATTACCTAGAGATTTACTCAAGGAAACACCCTCCATGCCGGCCATTGCAACTGGAAAACTCAAGGGTTGCTTACCCAGGAAATCACGCACCGGACCCACCTTGTCCACTGCCAAACCAAGAACTTGCCAACCTTTGACAGCATTTTCCTTGTAAAAGGCATCCAATAAAGGAAGTTCCTCAATACAAGGCGGACACCAAGTCGCCCAGAAGTTAATCAACAAAGGGCGCCCGCGCAGACTCTGCAGTGCCAACGCCTCACCCGTCGGCGTATCGAGGGACAGCTGCCACAAAGCAGCCATAGCCCCTTCATCCATAGGCTTGGGCGAAAATTTCCACCAAGCTAGGCCAGCCCCTCCCAAGCCGGCGACCGCAGCAACGGCGGCATACAGCCAGCGCCGCCGCGAAGGCCCCAGATCATCTTCCTGCCTCACAAAGTCTCCTCAAGTGAACTCAAAATCCGTCAACAATCGACGAACAGCAGCCAAATCACCACGCGGAGACCGGCCTTTCATGTCTCGCAGCAAGGCACCACGCAGGTCATCCAGGTCGTGGACCATCAAATGGACGCCCACCGTCTCGTCAAGTTCCGGGCAGCGGGCGTGAAGACTCAACGCTTCGACCGGTTCCTGGTGAAAGCCGGTCACCGTACGCGGCTCATAGGGCACCCCCATGTCGATCAAGGCAATTTCCGCTGATTTTTCATCATCACAGAACAACTGCAGGTAAATATCCGACAAGCGGGTCGCCGTGCCGTGCCAAACCGCCCCACTCAGATGTGGCCGGAACACGGCCAGCCGCTCCATCCACAGCAGCGCCAGTCGGCGCAGTGCCAGCAATTCAGTCGGCTGGGTATCGGCACAGAACACGGCGATATAGTCCCGCACCGCATCCTCCACCTCGTCATTGCCAGGCAGTGGCGTTCGCGGCGGCAGGCCGAGCTGACGCACAGCGCGGCGCTTGGCCGGCCCGTACTCCAGCCCCTCGTCCACCACCATCTGCGCCGCTGCGGCGGCAATTTCCAGTTTGCTCATGCCAAGGGTATTGTGCACCTGCGCTGGATCCCTGGAAGGCCGCAAGGACACCGACAGCCACCCCCTAGAATCGGGCGATGCACATTCATATTCTCGGTATCTGCGGCACCTTCATGGGAGGACTGGCCGCCCTGGCCCGCGAAGCGGGTCACAAGGTCACCGGCTGCGATGCCGGCGTCTACCCGCCGATGAGCGACCAACTGCGCGCCCTGGGCATCGAGCTGATCGAGGGCTTCGGCGCCGAGCAACTGGCCCTGAAACCCGACATGTTCGTGATTGGCAACGTGGTCAGCCGATCCCGTCAAGCCGACGGCAGCCCGAAATTCCCGCTGATGGAGGCCATCATGGAAGCCGGCCTACCCTACACCAGCGGCCCACAGTGGCTGTCCGAGCATGTGCTGCAAGGCCGCCATGTCCTGGCGGTGGCTGGCACCCACGGCAAGACCACCACCACCTCGATGTTGACCTGGATTCTGGAGACCGCCGGCCTGCAACCGGGTTTCCTGGTCGGCGGCGTACCGATGAATTTCGGCCTGTCGGCCCGTCTTGGCGCGCCAGTTCGCCCCAACGCCAAGACGCCGGCCGACCAGCGCCCGCTCTTCGTCATTGAGGCGGACGAATACGACACCGCCTTTTTCGACAAGCGCAGCAAGTTTGTGCACTACCGGCCACGCACCGCCGTGCTCAATAACCTGGAATTCGACCACGCTGACATCTTCGACGACCTGGCCGCCATCGAACGCCAGTTCCACCATCTGGTGCGCACCGTGCCCGGCTCAGGCCGCGTCGTGGTCAATGGCTTGGAGGAAAGCCTGGTGCGCGTGCTGCACGCCGGCTGCTGGAGCGAGGTGCGAAGCTTTGGCGCGGCGGTGAGCGATTTCACCGCGCGTGGCGAGCCGCACGATTTTGAAGTACTGCGCCAGGGTCAGCCGGTCGCCAAGGTGGAGTGGGCGCTCACCGGCGTACACAACCAGCTCAATGCGCTGGCCGCCATCGCCGCAGCCGAGCATGTGGGTGTGGCACCTACAGTGGCCGCACGCGCCCTGGGCGAGTTCCAGAACGTCAAGCGCCGCATGGAGGTACGCGGTAGCGTCCATGGCATCACGGTCTACGATGACTTCGCCCACCACCCGACCGCGATTCGCACCACGCTCGACGGCCTGCGCCGCAAGGTCGGGCCGGACAGCCGCATCCTGGCGGTGTTCGAACCGCGCTCCAACACCATGAAATTGGGCACCATGAAGGCGCAGCTGCCCTGGAGCCTTGAAGATGCCAACCTGGCTTTTTGCCATGCCGGCGGCCTGGGCTGGGATGCACGCGAAGCCCTGGCGCCCATGGGAGAACGCGCGCAGGTGGCCGACACGATTGATGAGCTGGTCCGCCAGGTCATCGTTTCTGCGCAAGCGGGCGATCACATCCTGTGCATGAGCAATGGCGGCTTTGGCGGTGTTCACCTCAAGCTACTGCAAGCATTGCAAAAGCACTAGGCATATTCTGGCCCGCGCCACGGTGAGAATATGCCGGGGAGGGGAATCCCGAACTTGCCTCCATAATGGTCCGCGCATGCCGATAAGATGAAAATGGCACCCGTTTGATTCTTTGTTTGTCGTAGAGGACAGACCATGACTTCCGACACATCACCGAAAAGCAGCACCACCCAGGTGAAGGTCACGCCGTTCGCCCCGCACGGGCAGGTAGACATGTGGATGGACGGCAATCTGCTGCATTACGAGTCCACCGGGCCTTTCAACAAGGAACTGGCAGATTGCTTGGCGGTGGCGCAGTCGAATTTCCTGCAGGCGCTTCAACCGAGCGGCCCCTGGGTCAGCATCTGCACCGTGCGCAAAAGCGCCTTGGCCACGCCGGACGGCCTGCAGCGCTACGCTGAACTGATCCGTCAAGCGCCGCCGCAGTTCACCCCGGTGGCTACGGCCTATGTCATAGGCCCAGAGGTCGAGGGGGGCCAGTTCATGGCCCCCCACTTCGCGAAGATTTTCGCCGATGCCGGCCGCCCGTTCCAGACCTTCGCCACCATGGCCGAAGCCCAGAGCTGGGCTAGGGCCATGATCGACAAGGCCGGTACGCCTTAACGCTCCCGGCGCGCCTTGACCGCGCCGGACAGGACTTCCAGCACTTCCAGCGAGTCGTCCCATCCCAGGCAGGCATCGGTGATGCTCTTGCCGTACTCCAGGTTGCCGGCATCGTCCTTGCCCGGTGTGAACTTCTGCGCGCCGGCATGCAGGTGACTTTCCACCATGACGCCGAAGACGTGGCGCGAGCCGTCGGCCAGCTGACCCGCGATGTCGCGTGCCACATCAAGCTGCTTCTCGTGCTGCTTGCTGCTGTTGGCATGGCTGCAGTCCACCATCAAGCTGGCCGGCAGCTTCGAGGCCTCCAGCTCCTTGCACGCCGCCGTGACGCTGGCGGCGTCGTAGTTCGGCGCCTTGCCGCCGCGCAGGATGACGTGGCAGTCCTTGTTGCCATTGGTCTGCACAATGGCGACCTTGCCGTTCTTGTGCACCGACAGGAAGTGGTGGCCGCGCGCCGCCGCTTGGATGGCGTCGGTGGCAATCCGGATGTTGCCGTCGGTACCGTTCTTGAAGCCGATGGGCGCCGACAAGCCCGAGGCCAGTTCGCGATGCACCTGGCTTTCGGTGGTGCGCGCGCCGATGGCGCCCCAGGAAATCAGGTCACCGATGTACTGCGGAGAGATCACGTCGAGGAACTCGCTGCCGGCCGGCAGGCCCAGGCGGTTGATCTCGATCAGCAACTGGCGCGCAATGCGCAGGCCCTCGTCAATGCGGTAGCTCTCGTCCAGGTAGGGGTCGTTGATCAGACCCTTCCAGCCGACTGTGGTACGCGGCTTCTCGAAATAGACGCGCATCACGATCTCCAGCGTGTCCTTGTACTTCTCGCGTTGCGCCTTCAGACGTCGGGCGTACTCGAGCGCGGCGGCCGGGTCATGGATGGAACACGGGCCGATGACGACCAGCAGACGGTCGTCCTTGCCGTGCATGATGTTGTGGATGCTGTGGCGTGTGTGGGAGATCAGGCTCTCCACGGGTGTTCCCTGGATCGGGAAGAAGCGGATCAGATGCTCGGGCGGGGGCAACACGGTGATGTCCTTGATACGTTGGTCGTCGGTACGGCTGGTCTTGTCACCAGGGTGCGTATACCAGGCATCGGTGCTGGAGGGTTGTGCTTTGGCAGTCATCGTGTCGCTCCTTGTATTCGGATTGAATGTGTGATTCGGTCAAAAAAAAACCGCCGGACTGGCCGGCGGTTTAGTGGAATTCGGTACGTTTCTTGTGGGTACGTTCAGAACTCTCTTCCGCCGACGGCGCTTGAGAACCAAAAGTAGCCAAAAAAGTAGGAACGGGTCGAAACCATGGATTCAATATAGCACAGAAAAATCAGCACCCCGGGCGCAAGCTGCGTCAGGCGGTCCCGCCAACCGTCAGGCCATCGATACGCAAGGTGGGCTGTCCCACGCCCACAGGCACACTCTGCCCCTCCTTGCCACAGGTGCCAACCCCACTGTCAAGCTGCATGTCGTTGCCGATCATGGTGACACGCGTCAGGGCGTCCGGGCCGTTGCCGACAATGGTGGCGCCCTTGACCGGATACAGAATCTTGCCGTTTTCCACCCAGTACGCCTCGCTGGCCGAGAAGACGAACTTGCCGGAGGTGATGTCGACCTGGCCGCCACCGAAGTTGGTGGCATACAGCCCCTTCTTGATGCTGGCCACGATTTCCTCCGGCGTCTTGTCGCCGCCCAGCATGTAGGTGTTGGTCATGCGTGGCATCGGGATGTGGGCGTAGCTCTCGCGCCGGCCATTGCCGGTGGGCCGCACCTTCATCAGGCGCGCGTTCATCGCGTCCTGCATGTAGCCCTTCAAGATACCGTCTTCGATCAGCACATTGCGCTGGCTGGCGTTACCCTCGTCGTCGACGTTAAGCGAGCCGCGCCGGTCGGCCAGGGTGCCGTCATCCAGCACCGTCACACCCTTGGCCGCGACGCGCTGGCCGATGCGGCCGGAAAATGCGCTTGAGCCCTTGCGGTTGAAATCGCCCTCCAGTCCGTGGCCGATGGCCTCGTGCAGCAGCACGCCAGGCCAGCCGGGCCCGAGTACCACGGTCATCTCGCCGGCTGGCGCCGGGCGCGACTCCAGGTTGGTCAGCGCAGCGTCCACCGCCTCGTCGACATACTGGTGAATCCGTGCCGTGTCGAAATACGCTAGTCCGAAACGGCCACCGCCGCCGGAGGAACCCATCTCGCGCCGGCCGGACTGCTCGGCAATCACCGTCACGCTCAGCCGCACCAGCGGCCGCACATCGGCCGCCAGCGTGCCGTCGGCACGCGCCACCATCACCACGTCGTACTCGCCGGCCAGACCCGCCATGACCTGCACCACGCGCGGGTCACGGGCACGCGCCAATTGCTCCACCGTCTCGAGCAACTTGACCTTGGCCGTGCTGTCAAGCGTGGCAATCGGGTCCATGCCCGGATAGAGCGAGCGTGCCGAAGCGATCTTGGGCGTTCCGGCCTTCACGCGCATCGACTTGGCCGCGCTGGAGATGGTGCGCACCGTATGCGCGGCATCGAGCAACGAGGCCTCGGAAATATCGTCGGAATAGGCAAAAGCCGTCTTCTCACCGCTGACGGCGCGCACGCCAACGCCCTGGTCGATACTGAAGGAACCCGTTTTGACGATGCCCTCCTCCAGGCTCCAGCCCTCACTGCGCGTGTACTGGAAATACAGATCGGCGTCGTCGACCCGGTGGGCGCGGATCTCGGCCAGCGCGCGCGTGAGGTGAGACTCATCGAGCCCGAAGGGCGTCAGCAACAGATCCCTGGCAATGGCCAGGCGCTCCAGGGTGGGTTCGCGGGAAATCATGGCCTCATTTTAGGCCGGCGCGATCCCCTTGCCCTGCCGTAGGGCTACCCGGGAGCCACCACCTCAGGCTTGCACCAGACGCTTGGAGCGGGCGATCGACATCAGGATGCCCAAACCCATGCCCAGCGTCACCATGGCCGTGCCACCGTAGCTGATGAAGGGCAATGGCACCCCCACCACCGGCAGGATACCGCTGACCATGCCCATGTTGACGAAGGCATAGGTGAAGAAAATCATGGTCACGCTGCCGGCCAGCAGACGGGCAAACAGGGTGGGCGCCTCCAGCGCGATCGCCAGACCGCGCAGGACCAGGAAGATGAAGGCGCCAATCAGCAACAGGTTGCCAAGCAGGCCGAACTCCTCGGAGAAAGCGGCAAAGATGAAGTCGGTCGTGCGCTCGGGAATGAATTCCAGGTGGGTCTGCGTGCCCTGCATGAACCCTTTGCCCAACAAGCCGCCCGAGCCGATGGCGATCATGCCCTGGATGATGTGGAAGCCCTTGCCCAGCGGGTCACGGGTCGGGTCGAGCAGGGTACAGATGCGCTGTTGCTGGTAATCGTGCAACACCGGCCAGCGCACCCCCTGCGCGCACAGCTGGGGCTCAAAGATCACCAGCAACAGCAGTCCGAGCAAGCCCAGCAACACCGGCGGAATGATCAGCTTCCAGCTCAAGCCAGCAAAGAAGATCACCGACAGTCCAGCCGCCAGCACCAGCAGGGACGTTCCCAGGTCCGGCTGCTTCATGATCAGCCCCACCGGGACGGCCAGCAGCAGGCCGGCCACCAGGAAGTCGAGCGGGCGCAACTGACCTTCGCGTTTCTGAAACCACCATGCCAGCATCAGCGGCATGGCGATCTTGAGGATTTCGCTGGGCTGGATGACGATGCCGACATTGATCCAGCGC
This sequence comes from Hylemonella sp., assembly GCA_030680575.1. Lineage (GTDB taxonomy): Bacteria > Pseudomonadota > Gammaproteobacteria > Burkholderiales > Burkholderiaceae_C > Hylemonella. The sequence continues at coordinate 40,586 of JAUXVI010000023.1, read as the reverse complement.
CTTGCACCTTTTTTGGTGATACCGAACACCGCCACGGCAATCAGCAAGGTCACCCCCAACACATACAGTGGCACCGCCAGCGTCATCAGCCGCTGCGGCGGGATCTGGGCCACCACAAACATGATGAAGCCGGCCAGCAGCATGTTGCGGCCATGATCCAGGAAACGCGTGCCATGGTCGTACCCCGAGGAGAACATGGTCAGCATGCCCGCACAGGCCAGCAGAAAAACGGCAAACGCCAGCGGGCCATCGAAGCCACTGAACCAGGGCATCGCCCGTTTGAGCAGAGAAGGTCTTTCAAATACAACCGCCATGGTGTGCGATTATCCAGCACATGCCCGCCACCCATCTGCTTTACCTGCACGGCTTCCGCTCTTCGCCCCGCTCCACCAAGGCGCAGCTGGTGCGCCAGCGCATCGAGGCGCAGTACCCCCAGGTGACGCTGTGGTGTCCGCAACTGCCGCCTTCGCCGCGCGAGGCCATGGCCATGGTCACGCAGGGTATCGCCGGCTGGCCGCACAAGCGCATGGCAGTCGTGGGCTCATCACTCGGCGGCTTCTACGCCACCTGGGTGGCTGAGCAAACCGGCTGTCGCGCCGCCCTGCTCAACCCGGCCGTTGACCCGGCGCGTGATCTGGCCAAGTATATCGGCGAGCAAACCAGCTGGCATGACCCGCAAGAGCGCTTTTTCTTCCATCCCGAGTTCGTGGACGAGTTGCACGCCCTCAGCTGCCCGGCCATCACCCACCCCGAGCGTTACTTTGCCCTGATCGCCAAGGGCGACGAAGTATTGGACTGGCGTGAGATGACGGGCCGCTACCCCGGCGCGCAAATCCGGCTGCTCGAAGGCAGCGACCATGCCATCAGTGAGTTTGCAGAGCATCTGGACGACATCCTGGCTTTTCTGGACTTCGCCGCCTGAGAACACCTGCAACCCTCTGCAAAACCGGCATCAAGCACCAACCGGGAAGCCCTGGCCCGACGGAAAGCCCCGATTTACTGGGACAATCGGCCCCATGTTTGCATTGTTTGACGAAGCCGGAAAATTCCTCGCCGGCAGAATTCTGTCCGAGGCCGAGGCCTCCATCCAGGTCGAGTTGGAGTCCGGCAAGCGCGTCAAGGTGAAAGCCGCCAACGTGCTGCTCAAGTTCGACAAACCCAGCCCCTCCGAACTGCTGGGCGCGGCACAGACGCTGAGCCAGGGTATCGAGCTGGAACTGGCCTGGGAGTTCGCGCCGGAAGAGGACTTCGGCTTCGCCGACCTCGCCAGCGTCTACTTCCAGGACCCGCCCACCCTGCCGCAGCAGGTCGCGGCGCTGCTGCGCCTGCAGGAGGCACCGCATTACTTCCGACGCGCCGGCAAGGGACGCTTCAAGAAGGCGCCGGCCGAAATCATCCAGCAGGCACTGGCGGCGATCGAGAAAAAACGTGTGCTGCAACTGCAGATCGAGGACTGGGCCGCCGCCCTGGGCCGCGGCGAGTGCCCGCAGCCGATCCGCGAACAACTCTACAAAATTCTGTTCAAGCCGGACAAGAACGCGCCCGAGTACAAGGCGGTGGTCGAGGCCTCGCGCGCCACCCACACCGCACCACTGGACCTGCTGCAAAAGGCCGGCGCCATTGACTCGCCCTACCAGTTCCACTGGCGGCGTTTCCTGTTCGACAACTTCCCCAAGGGTTACGGCTTTCCCGCGCTCGATGCACCCGAGATCCGCGACGAACTCCCGCTGGCCGCCGTGCAGGCTTTTTCGATCGACGATTCAGCCACCACCGAGATCGACGACGCCTTGTCGGTGCAGGGCCTGGGCGAAGGCACAGTGACGGTCGGCATCCACATTGCGGCGCCGGGCCTGGCCGTGCAACGCGACAGCGCGGTCGACAACGTGGGCCGCGCACGCCTGTCCACCGTCTACATGCCGGGCTACAAGCTCACCATGCTGCCGGACGAAGTGGTGCAGCGCTACACCCTGCAGGAAGGACGCGACTGCCCGGCAGTTTCGCTCTACGTGGCGCTGGACGAGGCCACGCTGGAGATCCGCGGCCACGAGACGCGACTGGAGCGCGTGCCGATCGCACACAACCTGCGCCACGACCAGCTCGACACGGTGGTCACGGCCGAGTGGCTGCAAAACCCCGAGTTTGAGCATCAAAACAGCACGCAGCCCTTGTCGCATCTGCGCGGACAGCTATCATTTTTATACCGCCTGGCCCAGCACCTGAAGGCCCAGCGCGAGGTGGTGCGCGGCAAACCCGAGACCTTCAACCGGCCGGACTACACCTTCAAACTGGTCGGCAACGATGGCAACGAGCCCACCGGCCACGAGCAGGTGCAGATCGGCACGCGCCAGCGCGGCGCCCCGCTGGACCTGATGGTGGCCGAGGCCATGATCCTGGCCAACAGCACCTGGGGCCAATGGCTGGCCGAGCACGGCGTGCCTGGCATCTACCGCAGCCAGGCCAGCTTGGCGCCGGGCGTCAAGGTGCGCATGGGCACCAAGGCGCTGCCGCACGCCGGCATCGGCGTCAAGGCTTACGCATGGAGCACCTCACCGCTGCGCCGCTACACCGACCTGGTGAACCAATGGCAGATCATCGCCTGCGCGCGCCACGGCAAGACAGCAGCGTTGGCCGCACCCTTCAAGCCGAAGGATGCCGACCTGTTTTCCATCGTCTCCGGCTTCGACGCCGCCTACAGCGCCTACAACGGCTTCCAGGGCGCCATCGAGCGCTTCTGGACGCTGAAATACGTGCAGCAGAACAGCATCACCGAGCTGGTGGCCACCGTGTTCAAGGACAACATGGCACGCGCTGACGAGCTGCCGCTGGTGCTGCCGGTGCTCGGCGCGCAGGACCTGCCGCGTGGCGCCAAGGTGCGCGTGAAGCTGGGCGAGATCGACGAAGTGGCGCTGGATGTCAAAGGCACGGTGATCGAACGGCTCGACACCGCGCCCGATGCCGTGGCCGAGGAGGAAGCCGAGGAAGAGGAGGCCGAGCACCTGGCCGCCGGCCCGATCGAGATCGCCGTGGACGTCAACGAAGCTGAAGCCCCCGCGGGCGATAATCCTGCCCCGTGAACCTGCGCACCCTCAGTCCCCTGCAGCTGGCCCTCGGCATCTCGGTGGCCGTTCATGCCGTCTTGCTGACGGTGCGCATCGTCGACCCCGAGGCCTTCAACCGCGTGTTTGAAGACACGCCGCTGGAAGTGGTGCTGGTCAACGCCCGCACAAACGAGAAACCCGACAAAGCCCGCGCCATCGCCCAGGCCACCATGGCCGGCGGCGGCGAGGCGGAACGCGGCCGCGCCACCAGCCCGCTGCCATCGGCACTGATCAGCGACAGCGGCGACGCCATCGAAGCGGAAACGCAGCGCAAGCTGCAGACCATGCAGCAGCAGCAAACCCTGCTGCTGGCGCAGATCAAGCAGCAGATCGCGGCCCTGCCCAAGACCGACCCGACCCAGCCCATGGAGGCCTCCGAGCTGGCTGCACGCGAGGAAAAGCGCCGCCAGCTGATCAAGCTGTTGGCCGAGATCGAACGCCGCATCAACCAGGAAAACGCCCGCCCCAAGAAGCGCTACATCAGCCCGGCCACACGGGAAGAGGTCTATGCGATTTACTACGACCAGCTGCGTCGCAGCATCGAGGACCGCGGCACGGAAAACTTTCCCGAGGCCGGCGGCAAGAAGCTCTACGGCGAGCTGACCATGGTGGTCACCGTCAACCATGACGGCCGCGTGCTCGCCACCGAGGTGGTGGAGAGTTCGGGCAACCGCACGCTCGACCGTCGTGCCCAGGCCATCGCCAAGAGCGCCGGCCCCTTCGGCGCGTTCAGCCAGGCCATGCGCCGCCAGGCCGAGCAGATCGTGGTGGTGTCGCGCTTCCGTTTCACACGCGACCAGACCCTGGAAACCCGCATCAGCGCGCCGGTGGCCAGCCCATGAAAGGCCTGTTGCGCTGGACGCTCCTGCTGGCTGCCGCGCTGCTGGCGCTGCAGCTGTTTTTTGTGGCACGCATTGCCTTGATGGTGGTCGTCAACCCGCAGTCCACCGCCTTCGAGCGCTCCGAGGCCTGGCGCCTCCTGAACGAGAAAGACCAGCTGCGCTGGCGCCAGCAGTGGGTGGACTATGCCGACATCTCCGACCACCTCAAGCGCGCGGTGATCGCCTCGGAGGACGACGGCTTCACTTACCACGACGGCGTCGATTGGGACGCGCTGGAAAAAGCCTGGCAGAAGAACGCCAAGGCCGAAGCGCAGGCCGCGAAAAAAGCCGCCAACGGCGCCCGGGTGGTCAAGCCGCCCAAGATCGTCGGCGGCTCCACCATCACGCAGCAGCTGGCCAAGAACCTGTTTCTCTCGGGCGAGCGCACCTTCGTGCGCAAGGGCCAGGAATTCGTGTTGACCTTTCTGCTGGAGCGCCTGCTGAGCAAGCAGCGCATCCTGGAGATCTACCTCAACCATGTGGAATGGGGCGAAGGCGTGTTTGGCGCCGAAGCCGCCGCGCAGTACTACTTCCGCAAACCGGCATCCCGGCTCACGCCGCTGGAGGCGGCACGGCTGGCCGTGATGCTGCCGCGGCCCAAGTACTTCGAGAAGCTGCCCAACTCCAGCTACCTGGCCGAACGTTCGGCGGTGATCGCGGGCCGCCTGTGGAACGCTGAACTGCCATGAGAATCCTCGGCATCGACCCCGGCTTGCGCACCACCGGCTTCGGCATCATCGACGTCGCCGGCCACCAGTTGAGCTATGTGGCCAGCGGCACCATCAGCACCCTGCATCTGGCGCAGGGCGAATTGCCGGCGCGCCTGAAGGTGCTGTTCGAAGGGATCCACGAGGTGATCGCGCGCTACCAACCCGAGGCGGCGTCGGTGGAGATCGTCTTCGTCAACGTCAACCCGCAGTCCACCCTGCTGCTGGGCCAGGCACGTGGCGCCTGCGTCAGCGCGCTGGTCACACGCGACCTGCCGGTGGCCGAATACACCGCGTTGCAGATGAAGCAGGCCGTGGTCGGTCACGGCCGTGCACAAAAAGCCCAGGTCCAGGAGATGGTGAAACGCCTGCTCAAGCTGCCCGGCCTGCCGGGGCCGGACGCAGCCGACGCACTGGGCCTGGCCATCACGCACGCCCACGTCGGACAGGCCCAAGCCCAGATCGCCAAGGCCACAGCGCTGACGCGTTCGACCAGCGGCATGTACCGCGCCGGACGCAGCCGCTGAGCGCCAGCAGCCTCAGATCTCGATGCCGGGTTTGTAATCCGCCGCCGGCACGGTCTGCCAGCGCCGCACCAGACTGGCCAGCAGCAGCGCCAGCGCACCGATCAGCATCAGCTCCAGCCAGGCGGACAACCAGCCATTGTCAAAAGCCCCGAACAAACTGGCGCGCAGTGCCTTGACGACCCAGGTGAAAGGCAGCCAGGCATGCACGGCCTGGAAGAAATCGGCGGTGAGTTCAATCGGCATCACGCCGCCGCCCGCCGCCAACTGCAACGTGAGCAGCAGAATGACCAGCAGCTTGCCCGCCTCACCCAGGGCACGCAGCAGCAGGTAGACGATGGCCAGGAAGGCTTGTCCGGCCGCCAGCATGACCAAGGTGAGACTGACATAGTCCGGCACGGCAATGCCCAGGCCGAACACCAGCATCAGCAGGGTCAGTCCCGTCTGCACCAGCACCACCAGGGCGGGTGCCGCAAACTTGCCCAGCGTCTTGGCCAGGGGGGATGCACCCGCATGCTCAACCGCCAGCACACGCACGTTGAACAGGTACACCGCCATCACGGCACCCAGCCACAAGGCCATGGCAATCATGTTGGGGGCGAAGGCACTGCCGTTGTTGGCCACAGGCGCCAACACCGCCAGCGCCGGCTTGACGGAATCGGCCAGGCCGCGCGCACTTCCGTCGAGCTTGCTGACCGACGACGGCAGCGCCGATGCCACCAACTCGATCCCGGTGCGCAGCTTGGTGGCGCCACGCAGCAACTCGCCACTACCCTTGGCGAAAGCATCCAGCCGGGCCTCTTCCGGCAGTTTCTCAGCCAGGGTGCGCAGTCCCTCGCCCACGGCCGTGGCACCATCGACCAGCTTGTCCGCCCCCTCCTCCACCTTGGCCGCGCCGCGCGTCAGGCGCGCATTCGCATCCAGCGCGGTCATCAGCCCGTCGTTCAACTGCTGGCCGCCCGCGGCCAGTTCCCCTGCGTTGGCAGAAATCTTGTCGCCGACGAAGGGAATGCCTGCGGTTTCCTGTTGCATCTTGACGGCACCTTCCGTCAGCTTGAACGCCCCTGCCTGTAACTGCTCCAGCCCGTTGCCCAGTTCGCGCTGGCGTTGGTTCAGATGCTGGGTGCCGGCCTTGAAGGCTTTGAGCTCAGCCTCGGGCGGCAACCGGGACGCCATGGTGCGGATACCGGCACCGACCTGCTTGAAACCACTCGCCAGCTGCGCCGCCGTGCCGCTGTAGCGGGTCAGCCCCTCGTTGTAAGTCAGGGCGCCGGTACGCAACTCGGCCATGCCCGCCTTCAGCATGTCCAGGCTCTTGCCAGAACCGTCCGCCGACAGCAGCACCTGCTCCCAGCGCTTCTCGTTCAAGGCCTCATTGACCTGATGACCCAGGTCAACCGCAAAACGACGCGCAAAACCAGCCGCGGCGTAGTTGTTGCCCTCGGACAGCACCACCGTCACGGTGCCGGCGCCAGCGTACTCACCCGGCACCGCGCTGGCACTGAAGTCGCGCGGGATGATGACGGCAAACGCCAGACTGCCCAGCTTGACGGCCTGGCGCGCCGCATCGGCATCGTCCAATTTGCGGAAACCGAAGGTGGCCGACCGGATCAACTCGTTTGTCAATTCCGCGCCGACATTCATGACGCGGCCACGGTAGTCGAATCCCTCGTCCAGGTTGACGATGCCCACGGGCAGGTCGCTGGTCTTGGCATTCGGATCCCAGACACTGGAGAGGTAGATCAGGGCATAGGCGGCAGGCACCAGTGCAATGGCCAGCACGGCCAGCCACAAACGCGAAAAGCGACGGAACAATGCCAGGTCAGTCTTCACGATCTGCCCGGTGGCAAGCATGAAGCGGCTCAATGGTTTTGCGGAGCTCATGGCGCTGATTGTGCTGGCTTTCATGCACGCACAGCAACGCGCCCACGGTGCCAGCTCATCTTTTACATAACTTCATGGCCTCGCACCAGCCCAGCGGCCAACCCCTGTCATCACAACCGCCGCCCCTCGGACCTGAGACCTCTTTCGCCTCTGGGTAAACCGCATTCTCTAGCTCGACAGCAAGCCTCAGCGCTTGCAGTGCGCAATGGCACGAGGGCACCCATCGTCCGGGCACGGCTCTGTATCAACTTCGTGTCGGGAAACATCAAACCTCTCATGTCGACATCTCTCCGGTAAACATTCATTTCAATATGGAGGCTTGGTTTCTCCCGTGAAAACCGTGTTTATCAAAGACTCTAGGAGTGGCGAATTTTCTTCCGGTTAATGGAGAGAACGACATTGGATGGCAAACCTACCATTCACTCACCCCCTCAACCAACCTTTCGGGAGATTATTGTGAGCAGCATCAATTCGATTTCTTCCTATGTGCAACCTTTGGCCTCAGCGAAGGCCTGCCAGGACGACTACACGATCAACGCCGGTCTCTATGGCCCGGTCGTCGCTTCCGCGATTGGCGTTGCCAATGCCGCAGCTGACTCGGTCAGCGCCATCTGCTCGTTCAGTGCCGAAAGCCTGGAAAAGCTGGGCGACATGGCCGATGCAGGCTATGACGCCGTCGGCACGGCACTGAGCGATACCGGTGACGCCGTCGAATCGGCACTCGACAGCGTCACAAACGGCTTCACCCAGCTGTACACGGACGTGGCCGCCATGGCCAGCGACGGCCTGGACACCCTTGGCGATGTCGGCCAGACCGTGAGCAATGCCGCCGAAGAGGTCATCGACAGCATTGAGGACGGACTTTCGGATGCCGCCACAGCCGTGAGCGATGCCGCCTCTTCTGTCATCGACGGCATCGGCACCGCAGCGAGCAATGTGGCCGGCCTCGTGTCCCTGGGCGTCACTGCCGGGACGCTGTCATAAACGGGCTCATCTGACATGTTCCGCCGCCGTCCACAATACCGGCCGCCGACCGCGCACAGGCATACGTGTCGGCCTCTGATCCTTGCCCTGACCCTGGCCGGACTGTCCCTGTCTGGCTGCTCGATCGTCAGTCCGGCGCCGCTTTGGGAACTGGCCAAGGCGACCGGCAGTCTTGCCAGCATGGCCATGGCGGCCAACCCCGGCGAGCCCAACAACACCGTGCACCACGCCCATGAACCGCTCAAGGCGTTGTGCATTGAGTTCAACCCTCAAGCGCAAGTCGCGGACATCGTGCCCGCACTGCAGAGGGCACTGCGCCAGCAGCAGATCGAAAGCCGGGTATACGAAGGCGTTGTTGCTGCAGAAAAATGCAATGTCTGGCTAAGGTACAGCGCCTCCATTGACTGGGGTCAGTACCCGCTGAGCGACCGCTACCGGTCGTATGTGAGCAAAGCCGCACTGACCCTGCAAACAGCCCAGGGACAGGTGCTGTCAAGCAGTCACTATGAACTGGACCCCATGCTCGGCGCAAGCAAATGGGCCAGCACCCAAGACAAGCTGGCGCCCGTGGTGTCCGCCCTGATCACCGGCATCGAGAACAAGCCGACTTCCACACCAAGCTCTCAGAAGGAAAAAATATGAGGCAACTTCCAATACGTCCGGATCGGATGCCTGGGGGATGGCGTGCATGCGGCGCACTGGTTTGCGTCACATTGTCCGCCAGCCTGACGACAGGTTGTGCAAGCACACCGGGCACGATCGTCCAAGGGCCATTGACCGCGCCGCCCATCTCCCGTCCGGCCGCCATCGAGCGTGTGAATACAGGCTCCTTGTTTCAGCCGGGCATGGCATCACTCTACTCGGGCCGGCAAAAGCCGCGCCACATTGGCGACACGCTGAAGGTGGATATCTCCGAAAGTCTTCGCGCAAGCAATACGGTCAAGAACGACATGAACCGCGAGAGCTCATTCAGCTCCAAAGGACCCGGCAACGCCGATCCCGCCAACCTGCTGAGTGGGCTGATGAATCAGAACATCTCGGGTTCGGGCAACACCAACTTCAAGGGTGATGGAACCACCAGAAACGACAGCAGTTTCACAGGTCAGTTGGCCGCTTCGGTGATCAATGTGCTGTCCAACGGCAACCTCATCATCGCCGGCGAACGCAGCATCGCCCTCAGCGGCAGCGTCAGCACTATGCGGTTCTCGGGCGTTGTGGACCCCAAGGACATCAAGGAAGGCAACGTCATCATCTCAAGCGACGTGGTCAACGCGCGCCTTGAGGTGGTCAGCCAGGGTGACGTGGCGGACAGCACCACACGCAACTGGCTGCAACGCGTGCTGACCAACAACCTCGCCGTCTGGTAAGCGGGAACCGGGCTGCGACACATCTCTTCCCCACAACTTTTTCATGCGGATGCCTGCGTCATCGCGGAGCCGCGCAAGGAGCAAGACATGACTTCACGATTTCGAACAAGCCTGGCCGCCGCCTGCGTGATCGCCTGCACCCCGGTCATGGCCTCCGTCAACATGGAGGGCATCGCGCTGGACGAATCGGTCCTGGTGGCCGGCAAGAATCTCAAACTCAATGGCGCCGGCATCAGCTTCCGCTTGATCTTCAAGATCTACGCCATGGGTCTTTACCTGCCGGATCACAAGGCGACCATTCAGGACGTGCTGGCCACGGACGGGCCACGCCGCCTCGTCATCACGATGCTGCGCGACGTGAGCGGCGAGGATTTCAATGAGGCCATCATCAACTTCGTTTCCACCGAAACGGGCAGCATGCAGACCAAGTCGATCGGCCATGTGATGCTGCTAGGCAAGGCCATCGCCAGCCAGCCCAAAGGCCTGCGCAAGGGCGACACCCTGACCATGGACTGGGTTCCCGGTACCGGCACGGTGATCGAACTCAACAAGAAGCCCCTGGTTGAGCCGATGCGAGACATCGCCTTTTACAACGCTCTGCTGAACATCTGGCTGGGCGACAAGCCAGCTGATCCGGCCCTGAAGACCAAGCTGCTGGGCCGCCCGCCGCAAGTGCGCGCCGCGGCCAACTGATTCGAACTGCTGCCAACGATACCTGGAAACCCCGCATGTCCTCCAAGCGCTGCAAGTCGTCTCAGCGCATCGACACAAGAAAATTTCAAGACTTTTTCCCTTATGTAAACGCTATTTATCACCTATGTATCCAGCTTGGCAGGAATGAGTCCATAAGCGTTGAAATGAACGAAGAAAATCGCGCAATTCAACGTTTAAGTCGGAGTCGTCACTCGACTGGTTCTTGTTTAATCCGTATGTCATGACCGCACGAAAACAAATTTTGATCGTCGACGACGATGAAGAGATCACCACGATGCTGCCTCAGTATTTGGTCTCGTATGGTTATGAAGCCTATGCCGCTGGCGATGCGGACAGCATGCAGCATCAGTTATCCCAGCATGCGATTGATCTCATCATTCTGGATGTGATGCTGCCGGGCACCGATGGTCTTGCGCTGGCGCGTGAAATGCGCAAGCGGTCACGCCTGCCGATCATCATGCTGACCGCGCGCTCCAATCCTTATGACCGTGTTGTCGGCCTGGAAACGGGTGCCGATGACTACATGGGAAAACCTTTCGAACCGCGCGAACTGGTGGCGCGCATACAGTCCGTCTTGCGCCGCACCACAACAACACCAAGGCACCCGACAGACCATGCGCGCAGCGACATGATCAGTTTTGACGGCTGGGAATTGCATCGGGAGAACCACTGCCTGCATGCGCCTGATGGAGCGGTTGTGGCGCTCTCCAATGCCGAATTTCGTCTGCTCTGTCTTCTCCTGCAAACGCCGCGCCGTGCGCTCAAACGTGATCAGCTCATGGAACAAGAAAACAGCCATGCCCTGGATTCAGGTGAACGCAGCATTGATTTGCTGGTCTCACGGCTACGCCAGAAGCTGATCCGCACGCCGGGTGGCTTCAACATGATAAAAACCGTGCGCGGCGTTGGTTACATGCTCAATGCCCAGTCGGTTCAGGGGCGCATGGTGTGGCGCAGCTAAGCACCTGGCTGCGAAGGCTGACGCCAAGCACCCTGTTTGGCCAACTGACGCTGCTCTTGTTCACGGCCATCCTGACGGGTCACATCCTGGCCCTGGCCGTGATGTTCCAGTTGTGGCCGGAGTTGTTCGAGACGGGATCGGGGACCGGCGCCCCCCCACCAGCCGGGGCAGGCGCCGTGGTGGATTCGCTGCTTCCCTCACCTGCCTTCCTCGAAACTCTCGTCATGTTCGCTTCTTTTTCCCATCCCGGTGCCTGGCTCGACCTGGGCGCTCGGCTTCTGGTTCTGGTTCCGGTGGCCGGGTTCTGTGCCCACTGGCTGCTGTTCAGCCTGAAGCAACGCAGCAGAAAAGCCTGTGAGCTTGCCCCCCCGCGTCCGCGCCTGCTGGGGGCCGGGGTGAATGAATCGGCACGCCGGAAAATCAGCGAGGTCTCGCCGCCGGCTACAAGCGTTGCGCGCATGCCGGGTGAGGCCGATTTTTTCCTGGCGGCAGTATCCCATGACCTTCGGGCGCCCTTGACCCGCCTGGCGCTGCGCGTCGAGAGCCTGTCCAGTGAAGAGCAGCAACGGGGCTTCTGGCGTGACATCCGGGAGATGAATGCCATGATCTCGTCCACGCTGAACCATCTTCGCGGCGTGGCAGATCCGGAACCCTTTGTATCGCTGGACCTGGTTTCGCTGCTGAACAGCGTGGCCGACGACCAATTGGCCAGCGGACATCCCGTGCGCATCTTCGATGCCGATCCCCCCTTGCCCTGCGCGACCTTGCGTACCCAGGCTTCGGCACTGCGCCGCTGCATCAACAACCTCGTCGACAACGCCGTGCGTTATGGCGGCAGTGCCGAGATCCGTTACAAGGATTCAACAGACCATGTCTGCATTGAAATTCGGGATCACGGCCCAGGTATTCCTGACGACGAACGGGACAAGGTGCTGATGCCGTTCTATCGCATGGAGGGATCGCGCGATCGCCATGGCGGCGGAGTCGGCCTGGGCCTTTCGATTGCCAACAGCATCGTGCAACGTCTTCAGGGCCAACTGCATCTGAGCAACGCCGCGCAGGGCGGTCTGGTGGTGACAGTGACGTTGCCGCGCTAAAGACCAATGAAACAAGCGCAAGGCAACGTCTTTATGCGATCCGCTCCAGGATCAGCACGGCAAAGAAACCGCCGGCAGCGATCAATGTCCACTTGAGTGTGAGCAGACCCCAGCGCTTGTAACGCGGTTGGCCGGTGCCGACGTAAAAGGCGAAGGACACCGCCGCACCGATCAGCAGCAACAGAATGAGCCAGCGAAACAGCAGCATAGGTCTACCTCGCGCGGACAACTCGCCGCCGGGCCGCCCCAAGGCGAGTTAGCCCCCTTGGGGGGCAGCGACCCGTGCAACGGCGAAGCGTGGGGGCCATGTCACCAGGCGCGCGCCAACTGGGCAAAGCCCTTGGGAGCCAGCTTTTCGTCGGGGAAGGTCACGGTTTCCCAGGCATCGGTTCGCAGCAGCAATTCGCGCAGCAACTTGTTGTTCATCGCATGGCCAGAGCGGAAGGCACTGTAGGCTGCCAGCAGCGGCTTGCCCAGAATGTAGAGGTCGCCCATGGCGTCGAGGATCTTGTGCTTGACGAACTCGTCGTCGTAACGCAAGCCACCGGCATTGAGCACCTTGTAGTCGTCCATCACGATGGCGTTGTCGAGCCCCCCGCCCAGCGCCAGGCCGTTGGCACGCATCATCTCCACATCCTTGGTGAAGCCGAACGTGCGCGCACGGGCGATGTCGCGCGAATAGGAGTTGGTGCTCATGTCGAACTCGACACGCTGCCCGGTGGAGTCCACCGCCGGGTGGCTGAAATCGATCTCGAAACTGAGCTTGTAGCCGTGGTAGGGGTCGAGCCGCGCCCACTTTTCAGCGGCACCCTGGCCTTCGCGCACTTCCACCGGTTTGATAACGCGGATGAAGCGGCGAGGCGCGTTCTGCAATTCGATACCGGCGCTTTGCAACAGAAAGACAAAGGAGGCCGCCGAGCCGTCGAGGATAGGCACCTCTTCGGCCGTGATGTCCACATACAGGTTGTCCACGCCCAGGCCAGCGCAGGCTGACATCAGGTGCTCCACCGTGTGCACCTTGGCCCCACCGCTGGACAGCGTGGAGGCCAGACGCGTGTCGCTCACTGCCATCGCCGAAACCGGAATGTCGACCGGCTGCGCCAGATCGACGCGCCGGAACACGATGCCGGTGTCGGGCTGAGCCGGGCGCAACGTGATCTCGACCCGCTGGCCGCTGTGCAGTCCTACGCCCACGGCGCGGGTGAGGGATTTGAGGGTTCTTTGCTGAAGCACGGTTTGATTTTACGGTTGGCGGCATTTTCCTGCCGAAAACAGGCTGGCCCCCTTGCCACCCATAGGGGCAAGAGGGCCAGGCTCAGACCACAAGATCAGTCGGCTTGTTTGCGAAGAAACGCCGGGATCTCGAAATCGTCCATGCCGCCGGAGGACAGCGCATCGACCTTGGCCGCAGCCTGAGTGCGATTGGTACGCCAGACGCTGGGGGTGGCCATGGTCTGGTAGTCCGGCTGCGGTGCGCCAGCAGTGGCCGGGGCCATGCCGGGTGTGATCATGCCGCCAGCCGTGCCACCGGTCGTGGCGCCACCCATCGGCGTGCTGAGCGTAGGCACCTGGAACGGCACGTTGTCGGTACCGGTGCGCAACACCTGCAGCGGCGGCGCGGTACGGCGCATGCCCTGGCGCGACAGGCCGGTGGCCACCACAGTGACACGGATGTCATCACCGAGTTCGTCGTCATAGGCGGTACCGTAGATCACATGGGCATCCGGCGAAGCGTAGGCACGAATGGTGTTCATCGCCAGCTTGGACTCGGACAGCTTGAGGCTGCCCTTGGCCGCGGTGATCAGCACCAGCACGCCACGCGCGCCGGAAAGGTCGATGCCCTCGAGCAGCGGGCAGGCCACGGCCTGCTCGGCAGCGATACGCGCGCGGTCCGGACCGCTGGCCACCGCCGTACCCATCATGGCCTTGCCGGGCTCGCCCATGACGGTGCGCACATCTTCGAAGTCGACGTTCACATGGCCCGGCACATTGATGATTTCGGCAATGCCGCCCACGGCGTTCTTCAACACGTCGTTGGCATGGGCAAAGGCCTCGTCCTGCGTCACGTCATCGCCCAGCACTTCGAGCAGTTTCTCGTTGAGCACAACGATGAGCGAGTCCACATTGGCTTCCAGCTCGGCCAGACCGCTGTCGGCATTGGTCATGCGACGACCACCTTCCCAGTCGAAGGGCTTGGTGACCACGCCGACGGTGAGAATGCCCATTTCCTTGGCGACACGCGCGATCACGGGCGCCGCACCGGTACCGGTGCCGCCGCCCATGCCGGCGGTGATGAAGAGCATGTGGGCGCCCGCGACGGCGGTGCGGATGTCATCCTCGGCCACTTCGGCGGCATCACGCCCCTTCTCGGGCTTGCTGCCAGCCCCCAGGCCGCTGTTGCCAAGCTGGATCACCTTGTGCGCACTGCTGCGCATCAGGGCCTGTGCGTCGGTGTTGGCGCAGATGAATTCCACGCCCTGCACTTCGCTGGCGATCATGTGTTCCACCGCATTGCCGCCACCACCGCCGACACCGATCACCTTGATCTGGGTGCCCTGGTTGAAGCCTTCTTCTTCAATCATTTCGATACTCATTTTTGATTCTCCTTGATGCAGTTGCCTTTGATTTCTGTTCGATAGCCGTGTATGCGGGTCATGAGGGCGGGCCGACGCACCGCCATCGGGGGTGAGGACTTCCGCGTGCCAACCAGATCTTGTGTTGCATGGTCAGAAGTTCCCGATGAACCAGTCCTTGACGCGGCCCACTGCCGTTTTCATGGACCCATTTTTCTGCGCCACCTTGAAGCCGCGCATGCGCGCCAGACGGGCCTCTTCGAGCAGCCCCATGACAGTGGCCGCACGCGGCTGGGCCACCATGTCAGCCAGGGCGCTGGCGTATTTCGGCACGCCGCGGCGCACCGGCTTGAGGAAGATGTCTTCGCCCAACTCGACCATGCCCGGCATGATGGAGCTGCCGCCGGTCAGCACGATGCCGGAGGACAAGACCTCCTCGCAGCCGGACTCGCGCAGCACCTGGTGCACCAGCGAAAAGATCTCTTCAATGCGCGGCTCGATCACGCCGGCCAGCGCCTGGCGGCCGAGCATGCGCGGGCCGCGGTCACCCAGGCCCGGCACCTCCACCTGGGTCTCGGGATCGGCCAGCAGCTGCTTGGCAAAGCCGCTTTCCACCTTGATGTCCTCGGCGTCCTTGGTCGGCGTGCGCAGCGCCATGGCAATGTCGCTGGTGATGAGATCGCCGGCAATCGGGATCACCGCCGTGTGGCGGATGGCGCCGTAGGTGAAGATCGCCACATCGGTCGTGCCGGCGCCGATGTCGACGCAGGCCACGCCCAGCTCCTTCTCGTCCTCGGTCAGCACCGACAGGCTGGAGGCCAGCGGGTTGAGCATCAGCTGCTCCACTTCCAGGCCGCAGCGACGCACGCACTTGATGATGTTTTCCGCCGCGCTCTGGGCGCCGGTGACGATGTGCACCTTGGCTTCCAGCCGGATGCCACTCATGCCGATCGGCTCGCGCACATCCTGGCCGTCGATGATGAACTCCTGCGGCTCCACCAGCAGCAGGCGCTGGTCGGTCGAGATGTTGATCGCCTTGGCGGTTTCCACCACACGCGCCACGTCGGCCGCCGTCACTTCGCGGTCTTTCACCGCCACCATGCCGCTGGAGTTGATGCCGCGGATGTGGCTACCGGTGATGCCGGTGTAGACACGCGTGATCTTGCAGTCGGCCATCAGCTCGGCCTCTTTCAGCGCCTGCTGGATGCTCTGCACCGTGGCGTCGATGTTGACCACCACGCCACGCTTGAGGCCGTTGCTCGGCGCAATGCCCAAGCCGGCCAGCTTGAGCTCGCCATTGGGCATCACCTCGGCCACCACCGCCATCACCTTGGCGGTGCCGATGTCGAGCCCGACAACCAGGTCTTTGTACTCTTTTGCCATATGCGGTCCTGTGTGTCTTTGTTTCTCTCTACGTTTTCTCGGTCTGTCAGTTCACTGATTTTTCTGAGCCTTCTGTGCCTCCGGCAGCACGGTGCTGACACCGCGCAGCCGGATGGCATACCCTTCCTGATGCCTCAGATCCGCCGACTCCAGCGACGTGACCGTGCGGCCATAACGCGAGGTCACCTGCGTCATGGTCCCCAGGAAGCGCTGCGTCCGCGCCACCACTTCTTCTTCCGTGCCACGACCCAGTTCGATCTGCGCCCCGGTATCGAGCTTGGCGCGCCAGCTGCCACGCCCGGTGAGATCCAGCTCCTCGATCGAGAGATCCACCTTTTCAAACAAGGGCTGCAAGGCGCGGTACATGGCCAGCGCCTGAGCTGACTGGCCTTGCGGGCCGTCCAGGCGCGGCAATTCGTCCTGTTCAACCTCATCCACGTTGGCCTCGAATACTTCGCCAAAGCTGTTGACCAGCGTCGAATCGCTCTCCGTGCCCCAGTAACCCACGGCTTGGTGCTCTTGCAGGATGACCTTGAGCCGGTTCGGAAATTCGCGCCGCACCACCGCTTGGCGCACCCAGGGCATGGCCTCGAACGCGTGCCGCGCCGCCACCAGATCGATGGTGAGGAAAGTGCCGCGCAACTGCGGTGCCACGTTGGCACGCAAGGTCAACGCATTGTTGTGGTTCACATCCCCGGTCACCGTGACGCCCCGGATGGCAAACAGCGGATGCGCCATCGCCCACCCTGCCGCAGCCCCCAGCGCCAGCAGCACGAACGCGACCAGCAGCAGGTTGCTGGTCAGGTTCATGAGCTTGACGTCCAGGGGGGCGGGCAGGTTGTGGGTCATGCACGCTCCTGCGGATGGTCGAGTGTGGCCGCCTGCAGCAGCCGCACGCACAAGTCTTCATAGCTGATGCCGGCGGCACGTGCCGACATCGGCACCAGCGAGTGGCCTGTCATGCCGGGCGCTGTGTTGATCTCCAGCAGATAGGGCTGGCGCGTGCGGGCGTCGATCATCACGTCAGCACGGGCCCAGCCGCGGCAACCCAACACGGTGAATGCCTTCAGCACCAGTTGCTGGATGGCCTCCTCCTCACCGGCCGGCAGGCCGCAAGGCACTAGGTACTGCGTGTCGTCGGTGAAGTACTTGTTCTGGTAGTCGTAGTTGCCACCGGGCGCCACGATGCGGATCACCGGCAAGGCACGCGCCTGGGCACCTGTGCCGAGCACCGGCACCGTGACCTCGTCGCCGCTGACGAACTGCTCACACAGCACCTGCTCATCTTCCTGCGCTGCACGCGCGTAGGCGGCGTCACATTCGTCGACCGACATCACCTTGGTCAGGCCGATGGAGGAGCCCTCGCGCGCCGGCTTGACGATCATGGGGGCGCCGAGCTCGGCAAACGCCGCACGCGCTGCCTCGGCACTTGCGACCCGGGCCCATGCCGGCGTGGGCAACCCTTCCGAACGCCAGATGCGCTTGGTCATGACCTTGTCGATGGCGATGCTGGAGGCCATGACACCCGAGCCGGTGTAGGGAATGCCCAGCAGTTCAAGCGCGCCCTGCACCGTGCCGTCTTCGCCGAAGCGGCCATGCAGCGCGATGAAGCAGCGCGCAAAACCGTCGCGCTTGAGTTCACCCAGTTCCCGCTCCGCCGGATCGAAGGCATGGGCATCCACCCCGCGTGACTGCAAAGCCTTGAGCACACCGCTGCCCGACATGATTGAAATGTCGCGCTCGGCAGACGCCCCGCCCATCAGCACCGCCACTTTTCCCAGATTCACTTGGTCCTCGCTCACTTTTTCCCCGCCTGGGCCACCTGGCCCTGCAACTCCACCACCTTGGCTGGCACCGCACCGATCGAGCCAGCCCCCATGCACATCACCACATCGCCGTCGCGCGCGTTGTCCGCTATGGCCTGCGGCATGGCGGCGATGTCATCCACGAACACCGGCTCCACCTTGCCGGTCACACGCAAGGCGCGCGCCAGGGCCCGGCCGTCGGCCGCCACAATGGGCGTCTCGCCGGCGGCATAGACCTCGGCCAGCAACACCGCGTCAGCCTCGCCGATGACCTTGACGAAGTCCTCGAAGCAGTCGCGCGTACGCGTGAAGCGATGCGGCTGGAAAGCCAGCACCAGACGCCGCCCGGGGAAAGCACCGCGCGCCGCCGCCAGCGTGGCGGCCATCTCCACCGGATGGTGGCCGTAGTCATCGATCACCGTAAAACTGCCGCCGTTCTTGGCATTCACCTCGCCGTAGCGCTGGAAACGCCGGCCCACCCCCTTGAACTCGGCCAGCGCCTTGAGCAATGCCGCGTCCGGGACATCCAGCTCGGCCGCCACTGCAATCGCCGACAGGGCGTTGAGCACGTTGTGACGCCCTGGCAGGTTGAGTACCACCTCCAGATCTGGCAGCACCACGCCGTTGCGGCGCTGCACGGTGAAATGCATCTGGCCATCGACCGCGCGCACGTTCAGGGCGCGCACCTGGGCGCCTTCGTCGAAACCGTAGCTGGTGATCGGGCAGGACACCTCGGGCACGATCTCACGGATCGCTGCGTCATCGGTGCACAGAATCGCGGTGCCGTAGAAGGGCATGCGGTGCAGGAAATCGATGAAGGCCTTTTTCAGCCGGCCAAAGTCGTGGCCATAGGTCTCCATGTGATCGGCGTCGATGTTGGTCACCACCGCCATCACCGGCATCAGGTTGAGGAAGGAGGCGTCCGACTCGTCGGCCTCAACCACGATGTAGTCGCCCTGCCCCAGCCGTGCGTTGGCGCCGGCGCTGTTGAGGCGCCCGCCAATGACGAAGGTCGGGTCCAGCCCGGCCTCGGCCAGCACGCTGGCCACTAGGCTGGTGGTGGTGGTCTTGCCATGCGTGCCGGCAATGGCAATGCCCTGCTTTAGGCGCATCAGCTCGGCCAGCATGACGGCGCGCGGCACGATCGGGATGCGCTTCTCGCGCGCCGCCAGCACCTCGGGGTTGTCGCCCTGCACGGCGGTGGACGTCACCACCGCGTCGGCACCGGCGATGTTGGCCGGCCCATGGCCGACAAAGGTCTTGATGCCGAGCGAGGCCAGACGCTTGAGCGTGGCGCTGTCGGCCAGATCGGAGCCGGAGATCTGGTAGCCGAGATTGCACAGCACCTCAGCAATGCCGGACATGCCGGAGCCGCCGATCCCGATGAAATGGATGTGTTTGATGGCGTGCTTCATCGGCTCAACTCCTCACACGCCGCCACAACCTGGGCGACAGCGTCGGTTTTGGCAAGCTTTTTGGCCTCTACGCCTTGTGAAATCAACGCGAGGCGCTCTGTTTTTTGTAGCAATTCGGCCAATCTTTCAGGTGTCATGTCGTGTTGCGGCAGCAGCTGGCCCGCGCCCTGGTCAACCAGGAACCGTGCGTTGGCGGTCTGGTGGTCATCCACGGCCGCAGGGAAAGGCACAAACAGTGCGGCGGCGCCGATGGCGGCAATCTCGGTCACGGTGCTGGCCCCGGCGCGGCAGACGATGAGGTCGGCCTCGGCAAAGGCCCGGGCCGTGTCGTCGATGAAGGGCGTCAGTTCGGCCTGCACGCCGGCGGCGGCGTAATTGGCGCGCAGTGCATCGATCTGCTTGGCGCCGCTCTGGTGAGTCACTTGGGGCCGCTGCTCGGCCGGAATCAGTGCGAGCGCTTTCGGCACGATGTCGTTGAGCGCCTTGGCCCCCAAGCTGCCACCCACCACCAGCAGACGCAGCGGACCGGTGCGGCCAACCAGGCGCGTGGCCGGGTCGGGCTGCTGGAGGAAGGCCGCGCGCAAGGGGTTACCCACCCACTGCGCACCCTTGATGGCACCAGGGAAGGCGGTGAAGACGCGATCTGCCACGCCAGCCAGCACCTTGTTGGCCATGCCCGCCACCGAATTCTGCTCATGCAGCACCAGCGGTTTGCCCAGCAGCACGCTCATCATGCCGGCCGGAAAGGTGATGTAGCCACCCAGCCCCACCACCACATCGGGCTTCACGCGGCGCAGCACCTGAATGCTCTGCCAGAAGGCCTTGAGCAATCGCAGCGGCAGCAACGCCAGCGTGGTCAAGCCTTTGCCACGCACACCGGAGAAGTCAATCGTCTCGAACGGAAAGCCGCGCGGCGGCACCAGCGTCGCCTCCATGCCGCTGGCATTGCCCAACCAGTGAACACGCCAGCCCTGGGCTCGCAAGGCTTCAGCCACCGCCAAGCCCGGGAAGATATGTCCGCCGGTACCACCCGCCATGATCAGGGCGCACTTGCTCATACACGGCCTCCGTGCATGAGCCATGGCGCACACCGCGCCATGCTGCGCTGCGCGCCGTGCCGGTTTTGGTGAAACAGACAACTCATACACGACCTCCGTGCATGAGTTGTCTGTTTTCATAATCAATCCGCAGCACCACGGCGATGGCCACCAAGTTCATCAGGATGGCCGAGCCGCCGTAGCTCATCAGCGGCAGCGTCAGGCCCTTGGTCGGCAAGGCACCGAGGTTCACCCCCATGTTGATGAAGGCCTGAAAGCCGATCCAGACACCCACCCCCTGTGCCACCAGCCCGGCGAAGACACGGTCCAGCGCGATGGCCTGGCGGCCGATGTGCATGATGCGGCGCGTCATCCAGAGGAACAGGCCGATCACGGCAAGCACACCAATCAGACCGAACTCCTCGCCAATGACGGCCAGCAGGAAGTCGGTGTGCGCCTCCGGCAGCCAGTGCAGTTTTTCCACACTGCCCCCCAGGCCGACACCGAAGATCTCGCCACGGCCAATGGCAATCAGCGAGTGCGACAACTGGTAGCCCTTGCCCAGCGTGTGCTTTTCATCCCACGGGTTGAGATAGGCAAAGATGCGCTCGCGCCGCCATTCGCTGAAGGCGATCATCATGCTGAAGGCCACCACCAGCACGGCAGCAATCAGGAAGAACATGCGGGCATTGACGCCACCCAGGAAGAGGATGCCCATGGCAATGACCGCAATCACCATGAAGGCGCCCATGTCGGGCTCGGCCAGCAGCAACAGGCCGACCACCGCCACCGCCACACCCATCGGCAGCACGGCGCGGAAGAAACGCTCCTTCACGTCCATCTTGCGCACCATGTAGTCCGCCGCGTAAAGCAACACCGCGAATTTGGCCAGTTCTGAGGGTTGGAAGTTCATGACACCCAGCGCAATCCAGCGCCGGGCACCGTTGACGCCCTTGCCAATGCCCGGGATCAGCACCGCAATCAGCAGCACCAGCGAGATGACGAACAGCCAGGGCGCCACTTTTTCCCAAGTCTCCACCGGCACCTGGAAGGCGATCAAGGCAGCCAGAAAAGCGACTACCAGCGACAGCATGTGCCGGGTCAGAAAATGCGTGTGGGCGTAACGCGCAAATTTCGGGTTGTCCGGCATGGCGATCGAGGCCGAATACACCATCACCAGGCCCCAGACCAGCAAGGCCACGCAGACCCAGACCAGCGCCTGGTCGAAACCAGCCATGCGGACCGGCGCACTGCCCGCGCCGCCACGCATGCCACCCAGACGAACCGGCAGCGCATCGGTGCCCGGGCGTGCCATGCCGCAGAGCCAACCGGTGAAGCGCTGTGCCAGAGAGGTCATGCCATCCCTCCCTCAGCCACCCCAGCGTCCTGGGCCAAGGCCCGCACCGCTTCGACGAAAACGCGGGCGCGGTGCTCGTAGTTGTCAAACATGTCGAAGCTGGCGCAGGCCGGCGACATCAGCACCGCATCGCCTGCGTGCGCCAGTTGACTGGCCAACTGCACCGCTTGCACCATGGATTCGGCATTCACCAGGGGCACGCCGCTATGCTCAAGTGCGGCATGAATCACCGGTCCATCGCGTCCGATCAGCACCACCGCGCGCGCATAACGCGCCACCGGAGCGGCCAGCGGCGCAAAATCCTGCCCCTTGCCGTCGCCGCCCAGAATGGCGACGATTTTTCGTTCCGCACCCAGCCCGGTCAGGGCGGCCACGGTGGCACCGACATTGGTGCCCTTGCTGTCGTCAAAATATTCAACCTCGTTCACGATCGTGACCGGTTCCACGCGGTGCGGCTCACCGCGGTATTCGCGCAAGCCGTAGAGCATGCTGGCCAGACTGCAACCCGCCGCCTGGGCCATGGCCAGAGCAGCCAGGGCATTGGTGGCGTTATGGCGCCCGCGGATGCGCAAGGCATCGGCCGGCATCAGACGCTGGATGAACAGCTCCACCTCTTCGCCACGCTTGCGCTTCTGCGTTTCATCGGCTTCCATGGCACGTACCAGCCAGGCCATGCCGTTGACGATCTCGATGCCGAAGTCACCCGGGCGCTGGGGCATGTCCGCGCCAAAGCTCACGTAGTCACGCCACTGTGGCTTCTGCAGCTTGACACGCACCGGCTCGGGCAGCATGGCCATCACCGCGGGGTCATCGCGGTTGAGCACCAGCAGACCACGTTCGCCAAAGATGCGCGCCTTGGCGACACCATAGGCCTCCATGCTGCCGTGCCAGTCCAGGTGATCCTGCGTCAGGTTCAGCACCACGGCCGCCGTGGGTTCGAAACCCTGCACGCCATCGAGCTGGAAGCTCGACAGCTCCAGCACCCAGACCTCGGGCAGCGTGCCCGCATCGATCTGCTGGGCCAGCACGTCCAGCAAGTTGGGGCCGATATTGCCCGCCACCGCCACGCTCTTGCCCGCATGGGCCACCAGCTGACCGGTGAGCGAGGTCGTGGTCGTCTTGCCGTTGGTGCCTGTGATCGCCAGCACCTTGGGGGCATAGTCGCGCTCGGCCTGCAGATCGCGCAGGGCACGTGCGAACAGGTCAAGCTCACCGCCCACCCACAGGCCGATGGCCTGCGCCGCCTGCCAGACCGGTGCCACCACAGCGGGCGACAGTCCCGGGCTCTTGAAGACGGCACGGAAGTCACGGCCTTCGATCAACCCGGCCTCGAAAGCGCCGCTGCGGAAGGCCACCTCAGGCAGCTCACTGCGCAAGGTCGCCAGTTGCGGCGGTGCCTCACGGGTGTCCGCCACCGTGACGCGCGCGCCCAGGCGCACACACCAGCGGGCCATGGCCAGCCCCGACGCCCCCAGCCCGAGAATGAGCACCGGCTGGTCCTGCAGCGGCAACGCCACCACCTCGCCAGCGGGTTCGGTGATCGCCGGCGTTTCTTCGTCCTCGCTCAGCGTGCTTTCTTCCGAGGGCTGTTGCACATCCGCCACCGGCGTGGTCGGAGCTGCGGGCTCGGGCGCACTCACCTCGGCGAACAGTTGCGCCACAAAAGCAGCTGCATCGCGTGCGGCGGTGAGAGTTTCTGGCAGCGGTCGTGCCGCTTTCGTGCTGGCGGCCGTATCAACGGGTGTCGGGATCGCTTCTGTCGCGCAAGGTTGCGGCACAGGCTCCGTAGGCAATGCTGACGCAGACAATTCAGCCTCAGCCTCAGCCTCAGCCTCAGCCTCAGCCTCAGGCACATCAGTCTCCAGCTCTGGCACGTGCACCGGCGTCACCTCCTCCTGAGGCTGTGCAGGCACATCACCGGGGTTGAGCGGCTCGTTCGGATTCATCGTAGTTTCAGGGTCGACAGGCCGATCAGGCACAGCAGCATGGTGATGATCCAGAAGCGCACCACCACCTGGGTCTCCTTCCAGCCGCTCTTTTCAAAATGATGGTGCAAGGGCGCCATCTTCAGGATGCGCCGGCCCTCACCGTATTTCCTCTTCGTGTACTTGAAGTACGTGACTTGCAACATCACCGACAGGGCTTCCACCACAAAGATGCCGCCCATGATCGCCAACACGATCTCCTGCCGCACGATGACAGCGATCGTGCCCAAGGCACCACCCAGCGCCAGTGCCCCGACGTCGCCCATGAACACCTGCGCCGGATGGGCGTTGAACCAGAGGAAGGCCAGGCCGGCACCGGCCATGGCAGCACAAAAAATCATCAACTCGCCTGAGCCCGGGATGTGCGGGAAGAACAGGTATTTCGAATACACCGCACTGCCGGTGACGTAGGCAAACACCCCCAGCGCCGAGCCGACCATGACCACCGGCATGATGGCCAAGCCGTCCAGGCCATCGGTCAGGTTCACGGCATTGCTGGCGCCAACGATGACGAGGTAGGTCATGATGACAAAGCCGAACACCCCCAGCGGGTAGCTCACTTCCTTGATGAAGGGCAACAACAGGCCGGCCTTGGGCGGCAGGTTGACGTCGAAACCGGAGCGCACCCAGGTGATGAAGAGCTCCAGCACCCGCAGGTTGCTGCTTTCGGAAATGCTGAACACCAGATAGAGCGCAGCCACCAGGCCGATCAGCGACTGCCAGAAATACTTCTCGCGTGAACGCATGCCCTCCGGGTCCTTGTTGACCACCTTACGCCAGTCATCGACCCAGCCGATGGCACCAAAGCCGAGGGTGACCAGCAGCACGATCCAGACGAAGCGGTTGGAGAGGTCGAACCACAGCAGCGTGGAGACGGCGATCGACAGCAGGATCAGCACGCCGCCCATGGTCGGGGTGCCGCTCTTGGCCAAGTGCGTCTCCATGCCGTAACCACGGACCGGCTGGCCGATCTTGAGTTCCGTCAGACGGCGAATCACGTAGGGGCCGGCCAGCAGCCCAATCAGCAGTGCGGTCAGCGCGGCCATGACGGCGCGGAATGTCAGGTACTGAAAAACCCGGAAAAACCCGAATTCGGGGGACAGGGTTTGCAGCCACTGGGCCAGGCTAAGCAGCATGGGTTTCTTCCTTGTTTTGTTGCGCGCTCGCTGTGATGGCCTGCACCACGCGCTCCATGCGCATGAAACGCGAGCCTTTGACCAGCACACTGCTCAGGCCTGGCAAGGTGCTGAGCACGGCCGTGTTCAGCGTCTCGATGTCCGTGAAATGACAGCCCCGGGCTGACGGCTGCGAGAAATGCTGTACCGACACCGCAGCCTGCTCGCCCAGGGCGAAGAGCATCTCGATGCCCTGTTCGCGCGCATAGGCACCCACCTCGGCATGGAAGCGCGGCCCCTCGTTGCCGACCTCGCCCATGTCGCCCAGCACCAGCAGGCGCGGGCCAGGCAAACCGGCCAGCACATCAATGGCGGCGCGCACGGAGTCCGGGTTGGCGTTGTAGCTGTCGTCCACCACGGTGAGTTGGCGGCCAGCCCATTCAAGCGCCAGCGCGCGGGAGCGGCCTTTGACCGGCTCAAACGTCTCCAAGCCGCGTGCAATGTCAGCCAGCGGTGCGCCAGCGGCCAGTGCACAGGCAACCGCCGCCAGGGAATTCTTGACGTTGTGCAAGCCCGCCACATGCAAGGCGTAAGCCAGCGATCCCGCCGGCGTGTGCGCCTCGACCTGCCAGGCGCGGCCCGTCCATGGCGGCGCAGCGCAGGTGACGTCCGCCGCCCGTGCATCGGGCGTGATGGCAAAAGTCAACTGCGGCCGCGCTCCTGACAGGTCGCGCCACAGCGCGCTGTAGGCATCATCGAGCGGAAAGACGGCGGTGCCGCTGGTGCCGAGGGCCTCGATCACGGCCCCGTTTTCACGCGCCACCGCTTCAATGGTGGCCATGAACTCCTGGTGCTCACGCTGTGCGTTGTTCACCAGGGCCACCGTCGGCTGCGCGATGGCGGCCAGCACCGCGATTTCGCCCGGATGGTTCATGCCCAGCTCGACCACCGCCACGTCATGACCGGCATGCAGACGCAACACGGTCAACGGCACACCGATTTCATTGTTGAGATTGCCTTCGGTGGCCAGCATGGTCTGCGGTCGATAAGCGCGCAGGATGGACGCCAGCATCTGCGTCACTGTGGTCTTGCCGTTGCTGCCGGTCACGGCGATCAGCGGCAACTTGAACTGGGCACGCCAGCCGGCGGCCAGTTGCCCCAGCGCCAGCTTGCTGTCTTTCACGACCAGGCCGGGCAACCCGGCCGTGCGCAAAGCCATTTCGTCATCACAGATCGCTGCCACAGCGCCCTTGGCCCGTGCTTCGGCAAGGAACCCATTGGCATCGAAACGCTCACCCTTGAGTGCCACGAACAGATCACCCGGCTGCAAGGTGCGGGTGTCGGTATGCACGCGCTGCAGCACCACCGTGCCGTCGCCCACCCGTTGCGCGCCGTCGATCCACTGCGCCGCCTGTTGCAGGGTCATCATGCCGTTCATGGGTTCACCCCCTCGATCACCGCAGCACGTGCCTGCAAGGCGCGCTGCACTTCGGTCCGGTCGGAAAACGGCAGACGCTGACCGGCCGTTTCCTGGTACTCCTCATGTCCCTTGCCGGCCACCAGCACCACATCGCGTGCGGCCGCCTGCCGCAAAGTCTCGGCAATGGCTTGTGCGCGGTCACTTTGCACGCTCACGGCGCTGTGCCCTTCGAGCCCCAGCAGGATCTGACTGATGATGGCTTCGGGCTTTTCACGCCGCGGGTTGTCACTCGTCAGCACCACCTGGTCGGCGTGCTGAGCGGCCACAGCACCCATGAGGGGGCGCTTGAGCGGATCACGGTCACCACCGCAACCAAAGACACACCAGAGCTGACCACCACGCTGCTCGGCCAGCGGCCGCAACGCCAGCAGCACCTGTGCCAGCGCATCGGGGGTGTGGGCGTAGTCCACCACGACCAAGGGCTGATCGCCCCCACCCTGGCACGCCATGCGGCCGGGCACCGGGTGCAGCGCGCGGCAAGCCGCCACGGCCGCCGTCAACGGCACACCCAGCGTACGCATGGCGGCAATCACCCCCAGCAAGTTGCTCACGTTGTAGTGGCCAATCACCTGCGTGAACAGATCAAGGCATACGTCGCCTTCGCAGACGGTGAAACGCAGGCCCAGGCCGTCGAAACGAACGTCGCGCGCACTCAATCGCGCCGGCTCCCGGCACGAGACGGTCCACAGATTGAGCGGCCGTTGCGCCAATTGCCCAGCCAGCTCGGCGCCTTTTTCGTCATCAATGTTGACCACGGCGGCGCGCAGGCCCGGCCAGTCGAACAGCGCCGCCTTGGCCTGCCAGTAGGCATCCATGCTGCCGTGGTAGTCGAGATGGTCCTGCGTAAAGTTGGTGAATACAGCGGTGCGGATCTGCGTGCCGTCCAGGCGTCGCTCTGCAATGCCAATGGACGAGGCCTCGATAGCGCAGGCGCTGAGCCCTTCATCGACAAAACGCCGAAAAGTCTGCTGCAGCAGCACCGGGTCAGGTGTCGTCAGACCGGTGCTGACCACCTCATCCGCCATTCCGGCGCGTGGCGCGTGGCCGATGCCCAGCGTACCGACCAGACCGCAGGGCTGGGCCGGCTGCAATGCCGACAATGCCTGCGCCAGCCACCATGTGATGGACGTCTTGCCATTGGTACCCGTCACCGCGAGCACATCCAGTTGCTGCGAAGGCTGCTCATAGTAGGCCGCAGCAATCGGACCACTGGCGGCCTTGAGGCCGGCATAGACCGCCACACGCTCGCCCTCGAACGAGTAAGCACCCACGCCAGCTTGCTCTACCAGACAGGCGGCCGCCCCTTGCGCCAAGGCGCCAGCCACGTACTGACGACCATCAACGGCAGCACCCGGCCAGGCGATGAAACCATCAGCGGCACGCACCTTGCGACTGTCCGTCTGGAGCGTGCCCCGCACATGAGTGCGCAGCCACTGGGCCGCCTGGGCAGGTGTCTGGAGCTCGATCATCAGAAGCTCTCCTCCACTGCCTGCGCCACGATCTGCGGTTTGACCGCCATGTCGGGCTGCACGCCCATCATGCGAAGGGTCTGCTGCACCACTTCGCTGAACACCGGTGCCGCCACGGCGCCGCCGTAGTACTGGCCGGCACTCGGCTCGTCGATCATCACTGCCACGATGATGCGCGGCTTGTCGATCGGCGCCATGCCGGTGAACCAGGCCCGGTACTTGTTGCTGGCATAACTGCGCCCGATCTGCTTGTGCGCGGTACCCGACTTGCCGCCTACCGAATAACCGATGGTCTGCGCCTTCTGCCCAGTGCCTCCTGGGCCTGCGGCCATCTGCAGCATTTTGCGGACCTGAGCTGCCGTCTGTGACGACAGCACTTGGACACCCACCACCGGCTCATTGCTCTTGAGCATGGTGGCCGGAATGATCTGGCCATCATGCGCAAACACGGTGTAAGAACGCGCCATCTGGAACAGCGAGGCCGACAGGCCATAACCGTAAGACATGGTGGCCTGTTCGATCGGCCGCCACGATTTGTAGGGCCGCAGCCGGCCCGAAACCACACCCGGGAAACTGAGCTGCGGCTTCTGACCGAAACCCGCAGCCGAAAAGATTTCCCACATCTCGCGCGGCTGCATCTGCATGGCCAGCTTGACCGTGCCGACGTTGCTCGATTTCTGGATCACCTCCTCCACCGTCAGCACCCCATGCGGATGGGAGTCGGAGATGGTCGAGCCGGTGATCTGGATCTTGCCGGGAGCGGTCTGGATCTGGGTACTCGGTTTGACGCGTCCGGTTTCCAACGCTAGGCCGATGGTAAACGGTTTCATCGTCGAGCCCGGCTCGAACACGTCGGTCAATGCGATGTTGCGCAACTGGGCGCCGGTGAGGTTCTGCCGCTTGTCCGGCACATAACTCGGGTAGTTGGCCAGCGCCAACACCTCGCCGGTCACGGAGTCGAGCACCACCACGCTGCCGGCCTTGGCCTTGTTCTCCAGCACGGCAGCCTTGAGCTTCTGGTAGGCGAAGAACTGCACCTTGCTGTCAATCGACAACTGGATGTCGCGGCCGTCGACCGGCGGCACCTGCTCACCCACGTCCTCCACCACCCGGCCAAGCCGATCCTTGATGACACGACGCGAGCCAGGGCGTCCGGCAAGCGACTTGTCGAATGCCAGTTCCACGCCCTCCTGGCCATGGTTCTCCACGTTGGCAAAGCCGACCACATGCGCCGCCGCCTCGCCTTCCGGGTATTTGCGCTTGTATTCCTTGCGCTGGTAGATGCCCTTGATGTTGAGGGCCGCAATTTGCTGCGCCACCGGCTCGTCCACCTGACGTTTGAGCCAGACGAAGGTCTTGTCTTCGTCGTCCAGCTTCTTGTTCAGCTCGGTAAGCGGCACCCCCAGCAGCTGCGCCAACTGGCGCAACTTGGCTTTGACCTCGGCGTCATCACTCTCCACGTCCTCAGGGATCGCCCAGATGCTGGGCGCCACGACATTGGAGGCAAGCAGCAGGCCATTGCGATCCATGATGCGGCCACGATGGGCCGGCAGTTCCAGCGTGCGCGCAAAGCGCACCTCACCCTGGCGCTGAAAGAAATCGTTGCCCACGACCTGCACATAGGCGGCGCGCGCCGCCAGCCCGCCAAAGCCCAAAGCCAGTGCTGCCACGATGAACTTGCTGCGCCACACCGGCGTGCGGCTGGCCAGGAGCGGGCTGGAGGTATAGAGGATGCTGCGGCTCATTGCACGCGCCCCTTGGCTTGCGGTTGTTTGCTGGCGGTCTCTGCCTGCTCCGTCGCCGTCCCCGACCCAGCCGTATAGGTCACGTAGTGCGTGATGGCCGGCGTTGTGACACGCATGTGCAGTTGCTCACGTGCCAGCTTGTCCACCCGCAGCGGCGTGGCCTGGCCCCGCTTGTCGATCTGCAACTGCTCGCGCTCGGTCTCGATCCGGCGCGCATCCAGCTTGGCGCGGTCGATTTCCGTGTACAGGCGGCGCGACTCGTACTGCACATTCACCAGGTACAAGGCACTGGCCAGCACAGCCAATAGCAGGACGATGTTCAGCCGCGTCATACGGCCGTCCTCATGGCCACGCGCATGATGGCGCTGCGCGCGCGCGGGTTACCCGCCACTTCAGCGCCGCTCGGCTTGATCCGGTCCAGCGCGAGGAGCTTCATCGGCTTGGGCGCCGCAAAGGGTGCCCGACGATCGAACACCTCACGCGAATGCTGCGCGATGAACTGCTTGACAATGCGATCTTCCAGCGAATGGAAACTGATCACCACCAGCCTTCCCCCGGGTTGCAGGACATCCAGGCTCGCCTCTAACGCCGCTTGCAACTCTTCAAGCTCGGCGTTGATGAAAATCCGAAGAGCCTGAAATGTGCGCGTTGCAGGGTTCTGGCCCGGCTCGCGGGTTTTGACCGTGTCAGCCACGAGCTGGGCCAGTTCAGTGGTGGTTGAAATTGGGCCCCGCTCTTGTCGGCGAGCAACAATCGCCTTTGCAATTTGGCCAGCAAACCGTTCTTCACCGTAGTCACGTATCACCTCCGCGATCTGCTTGGTTTCGGCCGTCGCCAGCCACTGCGCCACACTCTGACCGCGCGTGGTGTCCATGCGCATGTCCAGCGGCCCTTCGAATCGAAAACTGAACCCCCGCTCGGGGTTGTCGATCTGCGGCGAGCTCACCCCCAGATCCATGAGGACGCCCGTCGCGCTGGCCGGCGGCAATTCGTCCAGATGACGAAAACCCTGGTGGCGAATGGCAAAACGCGGGTCGGTGATGCGCTGCGCTTCGGCAATGGCCATCGGGTCCTTGTCGAAGGCGATCAGCCGCCCTTGGGGCGACAGCCTGGACAGGATGAGGCGCGAGTGCCCGCCGCGGCCGAAGGTGGCGTCGACATAGGTGCCATCGGCCGGGTCCGGCCCGTCCGCCTGCGCGGCCGGCTTGTTGAATAAGGCTTCGACGGCTTCGTTCAACAAGACGGTGGTGTGTGTCCATGCGGAGTTTTCCACCGTCAACCTTCAGAAGGAAAAGTCCTTGAAGACATCGGGCATCTCGCCCTGCATGGCCTGAGCCTCCTGCGCGTCGTAGGTGGCCTTGTCCCAGAGTTCAAAATGGTTGCCCATGCCCAGCAAGATGGCATCTTTGGCAATGCCCGCTGCGGCGCGCAATTCAGGAGAGACCAGCACACGACCGGTGGCGTCCATCTCCACGTCCATGGCGTTGCCAAGGAAGATCCGCTTCCACCACTGGGCCGCCATCGGCAGGGCCGCAATGCGCTCGCGGAACTTCTCCCATTCCGGACGCGGGAAGACCATGAGGCAGCCATGCGGATGCTTGGTGATGGTCAGCTGTCCGGCAGCCGTCGCGCTCAGCACGTCACGGTGCCGCGTGGGCACCGACAGGCGGCCCTTGGCATCCAGACTGAGTGACGAAGCACCTTGAAACACGGCAACCAACCCCTTTTGAACAGAAAAGCGAGAGACGAAAAGCGCAAAGGCACTTTTCACCACTTAATTCCACTTTTTTGCACTGTAGCAGCAAAATAGTTCGCCGCAAGAGGGATTACAAGAAAATTTTCAATGAAATCAATGACTTAGAACGGTTTTCAAAGAAAAGCCGAGGGCAAAAACCGTTCTAAATTAAGCACTTAGCAAGTGATATGAATGTGATGCTTGAAGGATGGCCCACCTTCAGGAAATCACTCACAAAATGTAACGGGAGAGGTCCTCGTTACGACTGAGGTCGTCCAGCCTGGCATCGACATAGGCCGCATCGATGGCCACCGCCTGCCCGCGCAGGGCGGTGGCATCGAAGCTGACATCATCCAGCAGACGCTCCATGACCGTGGCCAAGCGGCGCGCCCCGATGTTTTCGGTACGCTCGTTGACCTCGAAAGCGATGCGTGCCAGTCGTGTGATGCCATCGGGCGCAAACGCCAGCGTCACGTCTTCCGTCGCAAGCAGCGCCTGGTACTGCTTGACCAGCGACGCATGGGTCTGCGTCAGGATCGCTTCGAAGTCCTGCACGGACAGAGACTGCAGTTCGACGCGAATCGGAAAGCGTCCCTGCAACTCAGGGATCAGGTCGCTCGGCTTGCTCAGGTGGAATGCACCCGAGGCAATGAACAGGATGTGATCGGTCTTGATCATGCCGTATTTGGTGGAGACCGAGGTGCCCTCCACCAGAGGCAGCAGGTCGCGCTGCACACCCTGACGCGACACCTCGGCGCCGCTGCCTTCGCTACGCGAGGTCACCTTGTCGATCTCATCGATGAAGACAATGCCGTTCTGCTCGGCGCTGTGCAGTGCCTGGGCCCTGATCTCGTCCTCGTTGACCAGCTTGGCCGCCTCTTCGTCCACCAGCAGCTTGAATGCCTCAACAATCTTGAGTTTGCGTGTCTTGCGCTTCGGGCTACCCATCTGGCCAAACAGGCCGCGCAGTTGCTCAGTCATGTCCTCCATGCCGGCCGGCCCCATGATTTCCAGCTGTGGCCGCGGCTCGGCCACATCGAGCTCGATCTCGCGTTCGTCAAGCTGGCCTTCGCGCAGCTTCTTGCGGAAGGTCTGGCGCGCCGCGCTCTCTGCAGGCGGCTCCGAAGCGCCGAACTCATTGCGCGGCGGAGGGATCAGGATGTCGAGGATGCGCTCTTCCGCCGCATCCTGGGCGCGTTCTTTCACCTGGCGCATCTCGGCGTCGCGTGTCTGCTTCACCGCCACTTCAACCAGATCACGAATGATGGAGTCGACATCCTTGCCGACATAACCCACCTCGGTGAACTTGGTGGCTTCGACCTTGATGAAGGGCGCGTCGGCCAGCTTGGCCAAACGGCGCGCGATCTCGGTCTTGCCGACACCGGTGGGGCCGATCATCAGAATATTCTTGGGCGTGATCTCGACACGCAGGCCGGCATCGACCTGCTGGCGACGCCAGCGGTTGCGCAAAGCGATGGCCACGGCACGCTTGGCCTGGGCCTGGCCGACGATGTGGCGGTCAAGTTCGGAGACGATTTCCTGCGGGGTCATGGAAGACATGATGCAATCCGTTTTGCTATATTTTTAATAGCTATTGATGCTTGTTTTAAAAGCCCCAAAGCCATTTCCTCATCAAAACTCAACTCAAGGTTTCGATGGTGTGGTTCATGTTGGTATAGATGCACAGCTCGCCGGCAATCGACAGCGACTGCTTGACGATGTCCTGCGCCGACAGCTCGGTATTGCCGAGCAAGGCGATGGCCGCAGCCTGCGCATAGGCGCCCCCCGAACCGATGGCAACCACACCGTTCTCCGGCTCCAGCACATCACCATTGCCGGTGATGATGAGGGAGCACTCGTGGTCCGCCACCGCCAGCATGGCCTCCAGGCGACGCAACACGCGGTCGGTGCGCCAGTCCTTGGTCAACTCGATGGCCGCACGCTGCAGATGGCCCTGGTGCTTTTCCAGTTTGGCTTCGAAGCGCTCAAACAGCGTGAAGGCATCGGCCGTCGCGCCGGCAAAACCGGCCAGCACCTTGCCGTGGTAGAGCTTGCGCACCTTGCGTGCCGTCCCCTTGACCACGATATTGCCCAGGGTCACCTGGCCATCGCCACCGATGGCGACATCGAATCCAGCCGCCGTCTTGCGTCGCACGCTGACGATGGTGGTACCGTGAAATTGTTCCATGCTGTTGTCCAAAAAACTCAAAGATGACGAGGGCGAGACGCCCATCCTGATCAGGATGGTGTGAGCGCTCAGGTGCTGCGAGGCACAATCCGGGCATGCTCGTTGATGCCGATCACCCGGAAGAAGGCGGCCACGATGCGATTGACATCATGGAAATGGACTCGCCGGCCCTGCACCTCCTGGGCTGCCACCCAGTTCAATATGCTGCCGGCTGCAGAGAAATCAACCCGGATGAGCCGTGCGCAGGAAATCACCAGACGTTTGGCATCGTCCATGCCGGCCTCAAAACCAGCCAGCACATCGGAAGCGTCACCCACGACCTCACCCGCCAACTCCAAGCCACCGGCTTGAGCGCTCTCATGGCCGGGGCCGGACGCCTCTTCGGGCAGTTGCACCGCTGCACCAGCGCCACGCGCGGCAAGCCCCTCGAATTCGCAGCCACAGAGTACGTCCTGCCAGGAAGGCGGCGAGACCTCGAACGTCACGCAATAGTCCAGAGCGGCCAATTCAAATTCGTCCTGCAGGCGCAGGATACGCAAAGCATCCATGCGCAACTGCCAGCCCGCAGGGTTGGCACTGCGCTCACCTGACGGCGTGAGCGTCTTGAGAACACGCTCCAGATTGTCATGACCCCGAAACACCAGTTGCACCGGCGTGCGGCACCAATGGGCAAACACCTCGGCCAAGCCCTCCACGGCTTCGGGGGCAATGGTGGTCAACGCCTGCCAATCCAGCACCAAGGGGCCGGGGCCGCTTTGTGTTGCCTCCTGCAGTCGGACCAAGCTCGCTGGCCTCAACTCGGAAGGACTGGCCCAGACCCGCTCATGCACGGCCCGCAAAGGACTGGGCTGGGTGGCCTGCGCCTCAGATGGGCGCCCCAGCAGCTCGGGAATGGAAAACCAGGCCGGTGATGAACGCCCAAAACGGTTGGCCATGTCAAGCGCCACGCTGTCAAAGCGGGCTTGCTGACCGGTCGCCCGGTACAAATCAAACAAGGCTGCCATCCAGGCCTCCGCCAGCTCAGGGCGCGGACTCTCGCCCTGCAAAGCAGCCAGCAAGGTGGCTTCGGCGCCGGCCACATCACCATTGGCATAGCGGATGGCCGCCTCCTCCAGATCGGCGTCGCTCAGGTTGTCCATCACATCAGACGTCGACTGCCGGGAACTGGCAAAACCCGGCCCCACCAAATTGACACCGCGGGTGGTGGCAAAAGGTTGACTCAGGGAAGGCTGCAAGGGCTCATAACCGGCCTCAGCCGGGTCCATGCGCGTGAGCGCATATTCCTCCGGCACCTCGAACCAGTTGGAGCCGGTCCGCAAGGCCGAGGACTGGGTCGAGGCGAATTTGCTGTCGCCGCCCTCATCCTGCGGGGCCATCGGCTGGGTCGGGCCGGCATCAGGCCCCAGCATCGGGTCGGGTGACATGGGAAAACCTGCCGCACGGGCAGCACCCTCATCCTGCTTGCCCTGCCACCACTGACGCGACATCTGGGCTTCGATCTCGTCGATCTTGCGCAGCGTCATGGCCCGCTCGTCCGGATTGGTCGGCAAACTGCTCTGGAAAAACGAAGGGCGCCCCGTCTGCCCCGACCCGGCCAGTGATTCGCGACGACGCAGTTTGCGCAGGTAGTCGAACTCACGCTTGCGCACGAAATCGTTCTGCCGCTTGCGCTCGATCATCTGCCGCAGCACCTCCTTGTTGAAGCCGCTGTCGGCTTCAGGCTCATCCTTCTGGTCAAGTTCGGACCAATCCCGCGTGGGATTGCGCACGAACTTCGCAACCTTGGACAGCAAACCAGGGGAGGAATCGCCTTTGGCCATGTCTCTCTAATCTGGGCTGAACCGGATCATCGACTGATCGGGACTCAATCCCCGAACATCTTCTGCTTGAGCTCTCGGCGCTGCTGTGCTTCAAGCGACAGCGTGGCGGTGGGACGCGCCAGCAGACGCCCGACCCCGATGGGCTCGCCGGTTTCATCGCAATAGCCGTAGTCGCCACTGTCGATGCGCGAAATCGACTGCTCGATCTTCTTCAGCAGCTTGCGTTCGCGATCACGTGTGCGCAACTCCAGCGCATGCTCTTCTTCAATGGTGGCACGGTCGGCCGGATCGGGCACGACGACGGTGTCTTCGCGCAAGTGCTCGGTGGTTTCGCCGGCACTGTTCAGGATGTCCTGCTTGAGAATCGACAGGCGCAGGCGAAAGGCCGCCATCTGCTTGTCGTTCATGTATTCGCTGTCGGGCATGGCCAACAGCTCGGCATCGGTCAGCTCCTCGGCCGACTTGGTTTTCCAGTTGTTAGCCAACTTGGGGTCTTTTTTAACAGCCGAGGGCAAGGGGGGAGCAATCAGAGTGGGTGTCATGGTCTGGGTATAACTGGCTTTGGCAGCGGTGGATGCCACCGACTGAGCCATGGAAGGAACGGTCAGCTGGGCCAGACGGGACGAAACCCGCTTGACCACCGGCGCCGGTGGAGGGGCGACCGCTGGCGCACTGGGCTTGACCGCAACGGCCGGCACCGGCTTGGCAGCCGGCGCCGCCACCTTGGCGGGGGCCTTGGCAACGGGCTTGACCGTTTTCGCGGGTACAGCCGCCGGCTTGGCCGCTTTGGCGTTGGGTTTGGCCGCCGGCTTGACAGCCTTGGGAACGGATTTGGCCGCTTTGGCCGCCGGCTTGATGACAGGCTTGGCGGGCGCTTTGGCTTTCACCGCCGGTTTGGCCGCGGCCTTCTTGGCGACGACCTTGACCGCCGGCTTGGCTTTGGCGACCGGCTTGGCCACAGGCTTCTTGGCACCAGGTTTGGCTGTCTTCACGGCAGACTTGCCGGCCGCGGACTTGGCGACGGGCTTGGCTTTGACCACAGGCTTGGCCTTGGCGGCCGGCTTGGCGGTGGCCTTGCTGGCCGGTTTGGTTTTTGCCGCCACGGGTTTGGCTTTGGAAGACACGGTCACCTTTCCTGGTTTGGCTTTCACTTTTATTGTCTCCTCGCAGGTCTGGCCTGCGCATGCACCTAAGTGCCTGCTGTTATACCCTCAATGCGAACCCGCAAAAGTCCGAATTGGGAGTTTTTTACTGGCGCGCGAGTGTACAGGTTTTCGCACCATCCACTTGAATAGTTGCGAAACAGAGACAATCCGGAAGCGCCGCCATCAGCCCAGGCTGTCGGCCGTGGCGGCGTCGCATCAGACCAGGCTTTGCTCCAAGCCCTGCAGGAAGATGTCGCGCGGCAGGTCGATGCCGATGAACACCATCTTGCTGGTGCGTGGCTCGCCCTCGGCCCACTGCGGCCCCAGGTCGCTGCCCATGAGCTGGTGCACGCCCTGGAAGATCACCTTGCGGTCGGTGCCCTTCATATTGAGCACGCCCTTGTAGCGCAGCATACGCGGGCCGTAGATGTTGATGATGGCGCCGAGAAAGTCTTCCAGCTTGGCAGGATCCAGCGCCCGGTCGGAGCGGAAAACGAAGCTCTTCACATCGTCATCATGGTGATGGTGGTGGCCATGCGCATGCTGGTGCGACGGGTGATTGCAGTGTTCGCCATGCGCGTGGTCGTGGTCATGGCTGTGATCATGACCGCACTGGCTGTGGTCGTGGTCATACTCTTCTTCCTTCAGGAAGTCGGGGTCGATCTCCAGTTTGGCATTCAGGTTGAAGCCACGCAGATCGAACACCTCGTTCAGTGCCACGTCGCCGAAATGCACCACCTTCTGCGGCGCACGCGGGTTCATGTGCTTCAGGCGGTGCTGCAAGGCCTCCAGCTCCTCGGCCGACACCAGGTCCGCCTTGCTGATGAAGATCTGGTCGGCAAAGCCGACCTGGCGGCGCGCTTCCTGCCGGTCGTTCAACTGCTGGGCCGCGTGCTTGGCGTCCACCAGGGTGATGACGGAATCGAGCAGAAAGCTCTCGGCGATCTCGTCGTCCATGAAGAAGGTCTGGGTCACCGGGCCCGGGTCGGCCAAGCCGGTGGTCTCGATCACCACACGCTCGAAGTCGAGCAGGCCCTTGCGCTTCTTGGCCGCCAGCAGTTGCAGCGTGGTGCGCAGGTCTTCGCGGATGGTGCAGCAGATGCAGCCGTTGCTCATCTGGATGATCTGCTCGTTCGTGTCAGACACCAGGATGTCGTTGTCGATGTTTTCCTCGCCGAACTCGTTTTCGATCACGGCGATCTTCTGCCCGTGTGCCTCCTGCAGCACACGCTTGAGCAGGGTGGTCTTGCCGGAGCCGAGGAAGCCGGTCAGGATGGTGGCGGGAATCAGGGCCATGGGTTGGATCTCAGGTAGAAAAAGAGGAAGTGGCCGCCAACTTGCACGCAGGCGACCCGATCAAGGTCGATAGATGAGGAGTTTACCGGCCCTGTCAAGACCCGGGGCCCGCAAGGTTGCCGGGGCCGAGCCCCGGACGCTACAAAGTCAATAGCACCTTGCGCATGACTGGCAAGGGCTCCAGCTCAAAATCACCCCCATCAGCCTTTGCGCATCACCACCAATCCCTTGAGGTACTCGCCTTCCGGGAAATTGATGGTCATCGGGTGGTCCGGCGCGCCGCCCATGCGTTCGTGGATGTAGCCGTCCACCCCGGCATCCGTGCCGGCCGAGGCCACGATCTTATGGAACAGGTCGGCACTGATGCCGCCCGAGCAGGAGTAGGTAAACAGCACACCACCGGGCTCCAGCAGCTTGAAGGCCCGCCGGTTGATGTCCTTGTAGGCACGCGCTGCACGCTCGGCATGCGCCACAGTGGGGGCGAACTTCGGCGGGTCGAGCACGATGGCATCGAACGTTTGCCCGTCCTGCGCGAACTGGCGCAAGGAAGCGTTCACATCGGCATCCATGAAATCGGCCCGGGCGGCTTCAAAGCCGTTGAGCGCCACGTTGGCACGGGCGCGCTCCAGGGCCGGGCCCGACGAGTCGATCGACGTGACGTGCGCCGCACCGCCGGCCAGTGCGGCGACCGTGAAGCCGCCGGTGTAGCAGTAGCAGTTGAGCACGCGCTGGAACTGCAGCCGCCGGGCATAGTCCGCAAAGCGCTTGCGGCTGTCGCGCTGGTCCAGGTAGAAACCGGTCTTGTGGCCCGTGGCGATGTCCAGCCCAAGCTGCCAGTCGTGTTCGCGCAGCACCCGTTCGGTCGCGCCCTGTCCGTGCAGCCAGCCTGCGGCCTCGGGCAACCCCTCCAGGCCGCGCGAGCTGGCGTCTGAGCGTTCATAAAGTAGGCTCAGGCCGGTTTCCGCCAGCAAGGCGTCGACCAGCACCGTCTTCCAGCGCTCCACGCCGCTGGAGAGAAACTGCGCCACCAGCGTGTCGCCATAGCGGTCGACGATCAGGCCGGGCAGTCCGTCGGCCTCGCCATGCACCAGGCGAACGCCGTCACTTTGCACGTCAAATCGGGCTCTGGCCCTGATGGAATCTGCGACAAGCACTCTCAAAAAAGTAGCGTCGATGCGCTGGTTTTCATCAAAGCTCCAGGCCCGTGCCCGGATCTTTGAACTCGGACTGAAGGCAGCCCAGGCCAGAAACTCCCCCTTGGCCGACTCCACCCGCACCGTTTCGCCGGCATCGGCACCACCCTTGGCAATGGCCGATTCGAAGATCCATGGGTGACGGCGCAGGAGTGAGCGCTCCTTGCCTTCTCTGAGTCGTAGGGTTTTCATGGCCTGAATTGTCGGGCTTTTCCGGGGTTCGGTTCGGCGGGCATTCCGCTAGAGTGGACTCATCCGATCTATACCAACAGGGGGAGACACCATGAAATTGACGGACATCAGGATCGGCACCAAGCTGATGGGCGGCTTCATTCTCGTGCTGTGCTTGGCCGCAGCCCAGACTTTTTATGCCGTCTACGGCGTCGGCGAGCTCAATGACAACTCCAGCCAGATCGCTGACCAGTGGCTGCCGGGTACTCTGCACACCGGCACCCTCAGCACCCAGGCCAGCCGCCTGCGCGCGGTCCAGTTCCAGTATGTGTTGACCTTCGGCGAGGACGAACGCAAGGCCTTGGTCAAGGAAATGGAGGCGCTGCAAGGCGCTGTTGCCAAGGAAATGCAGGCCTATGCACCGCTCATCCGCAGCCATGAGGAAAAGAAGCTGTACGACGCATTCGCCATGGAGTGGAAGAAGTACCTGGCTCAGAAAACCGAAATCGTGCAACTGGCCGGCCAGCGTCGCGACGAGGAAGCGCTGGACATTCTCAAGGGGCCGGCACTGCAGACCTTCGAGGCCACCATGGCGCAACTCAAGTCTCTTTCGCAGATGGCGCAGCAGGGCGCGGCCCTGGCCCGTGATCAGAACGCAGCACTGCAAAACCAGGTGATGTACGGCAATCTCGGGGCGTTGCTGGTCACCATCATTTTGGGCCTGGTCATTGCCCGCACCCTGAGCCAGTTCATTGCCCGCGGCGTCAGGCATGCGGCAGATGTCGCCGGCAAAGTGGCCCAGGGCGACCTCAGTTCCCATATCACGATTCCGGGCCGCGATGAGATCGGCCAGCTGTTGTCGTCCTTGCATGACATGCAGTCCGGGCTGGCCCAGGTGGTTGCGCGCGTGCGCGGCGGCGCTGAAAGCGTGGCCACGGCCAGTGCCGAGATCGCCCAGGGTGACCTCAACCTCAGTGCCCGCACAGAGAGTCAGGCCAGTGCACTGGAAGAAACCGCCGCCTCGATGGAGGAGCTTGGCTCCACCGTGCGCCAGAACGCCGACAACGCCAAACAAGCCAATCAACTGGCCCAAAGTGCCTCCACCGTGGCGGTGCAGGGCGGCGAGGTGGTGGCCCAGGTGGTCGACACCATGAAGGGCATCAATGATTCGAGCCGCAAGATCAACGACATCATCAGCGTGATCGACGGCATCGCCTTCCAGACCAACATCCTGGCGCTGAATGCGGCAGTGGAAGCTGCCCGTGCGGGCGAACAAGGCCGTGGTTTTGCCGTGGTGGCCAGTGAAGTACGTTCCTTGGCCGGCCGTTCTGCCGAAGCCGCCAAGGAAATCAAGACCCTGATCACCGACAGCGTGCAGCGGGTCGAGCAGGGTACCGCCCTGGTCGACCAGGCCGGCACCACCATGAGTGAGGTGGTGAGCAGCATCCGCCGCGTCA
>JAUXVI010000021.1 GCA_030680575.1 Hylemonella sp. | reverse complement strand
GGCCACCAACGAGCGACTCGACAACCTGGAAGACCCGTACCGTCTGTTCCGCTGTCACAACATCATGAATTGTGTCGAGGTCTGCCCGAAGGGACTCAATCCCACCAAGGCCATCGGCAAGATCAAGGACATGATGGTGCGCCGTATTATCTAGCGATGAACGAACAGCAACGTGTGCAGAGCGAACGGCTGCGCTGGCAAAGTCGGCGGGCGTTGCTGGAACTTGATCTGGTCTTGCGGCGTTTCTGGCAACAACAGCCGGAGCCGCTGGGCGACACGCAGGCGGCCGTCCTCGAAAGCCTGCTGGCAATGGAAGACCACGATTTGTGGGAATTGTTAAGCGGTCGGCAAGACGCCGCCGACCGAGAGACTCAAGCAATGGTCGTGCTGCTGCGGCAGCCGGCGAATTGAATTTTCGCATCATTCAGGAGCCTGTCATGACACAACGCAACGCCACTTTCGACATCAACGGCAAGACCACCGAATTTCCGGTTTATTCCGGCAGCATCGGCCCGGATGTTGTCGACATCACCAAGCTGTATGCCCAGACCGGCGCCTTCACCTACGATCCTGGTTTCATGTCCACGGCGGCGTGCAAATCTTCGATTACCTACATCGACGGCGACAATGGCGAACTGTTGTATCGCGGTTACCCCATCGAGCAACTGGCCGCCCAGTGCGACTTCATGGAAGTCTGCTATCTGTTGAAAAACGGCGAGTTGCCGCAACAGGCCGAGTATGACGAATGGGTCGGCAAGGTGCGCCGCCACACCATGGTGCATGATCAACTGACCAAGTTTTACAGCGGTTTTCGCCGTGACGCGCACCCGATGGCGGTGATGGTCGGCGTGGCCGGCGGTCTTTCGGCCTTCTATCACGACTCGCTCGACATCAGCAACCCGGAGCACCGCCAGACCGCCGCGCTGCGCCTGATCGCCAAGATGCCGACCATCACGGCGATGGCCTACCGCTACAACAACGGCCTGCCGTTCATGTATCCGAAGAACGAATACGACTACGCGACGAATTTCCTCTACATGATGTTCGCCAATCCCTGCGAGGAGTTCAAGCCGAACCCGGTGCTCTCGCGGGCGCTCGACCGCATCCTGATCCTGCATGCCGACCACGAACAGAATGCCTCGACCTCGACCGTGCGACTGGCGGGTTCCTCCGGCGCCAATCCTTTCGCCTGCATCGCCGCCGGTATCGCTTGCCTGTGGGGCCCGGCGCACGGCGGGGCCAACGAAGCCTGCCTGAAGATGCTGGAGGAGATCGGTGACGTGTCGCGCGTCGGCGAATACATCAAGCGCGCCAAGGACAAGAACGATTCCTTCAAGCTGATGGGTTTCGGCCACCGCGTCTACAAGAACTTCGACCCGCGCGCCAAGCTGATGCGCGAAACCTGCCATGAAGTCCTCAACGAACTCGGCCTGCACGACGATCCGCTGTTCAAGCTGGCAATTCAACTGGAGAAAATCGCCCTCGAAGACGACTACTTCATCGAGAAGAAACTCTACCCGAACGTCGATTTCTACTCGGGCATCGTCCAGCGCGCGCTCGGCATTCCGACGCAGATGTTCACCGGCATTTTCGCCATGGCGCGTACCATCGGCTGGATCGCCCAGTGGAACGAGATGATCAGCGACCCGGAACAGAAGATCGGCCGCCCGCGTCAGCTTTACACCGGCGCTGCCCAACGCAATGTGCCGGCAATGAACCAGCGCTAAGCGGTAAAAAAGGGGACGCCTCGCGCCCCCTTTTTTTACGCCTACCCATTAAATGAGCCCACCCCGAAGCCGCAGCCTTGCTGCGTCTGCCCCTCAAGGGGCCAAGAAACCCTTGGGGTGGCCCGGCGTGTTTCTTGAGAGGTGATGGCATGATGAATCAATTGTTGTCCAATTCATATCTCTACGGTGCAAACGCACCCTATGTCGAAGAGTTGTACGAGGCCTATCTGGCGAATCCCGCCGCCGTCGAACCGCCGTGGCGCGACTATTTCGACAAGCTCGCCAACCTGCCTGGCGTCGGGGCTTACCAAGGCCCGGACGTCGCGCATACGCCCGTCATCAATGGCTTCGCGCAGCGCGCACTGGCTGGCACCTTGCACGCCGCGCCGCGCAGCGCGCCGCCGCAGGCCGCCGAGAAGCAGACCAAGGTGTTGCAGCTCATCACCGCCTACCGCTTTCTTGGCAATCGCTGGGCGCAGCTCGACCCGCTGAAACGCCATGAGCGGCCGGAAATCGCCGAACTTGATCCGGCTTATTACGGCTTCACTGAAGCCGATCTGTCGACGCCGTTCCACACCGGATCATTCGACATGGGCGCCGCCGCGTCGAGCCTGCGCGAGATTCTCGAAGCGCTGCGCCAGCGCTATTGCGGCCATATCGGCGCCGAGTACATGTATATCGCGGATGTGGCGCAAAAACGCTGGATTCAGTCGCGCTTCGAACCGGCGCGCACCGCAACGCGCTACAGCAACGCCGACAAGCGGCATTTCCTCGGTGCCATCACCGCCGCCGAGACGCTGGAACGCTATCTGCATACCCGCTATGTCGGTCAGAAGCGCTTCTCGCTCGAAGGCGGCGAATCGATGATTCTGG
Source organism: Hylemonella sp. (assembly GCA_030680575.1). Classification (GTDB taxonomy): domain Bacteria; phylum Pseudomonadota; class Gammaproteobacteria; order Burkholderiales; family Burkholderiaceae_C; genus Hylemonella. The sequence continues at coordinate 102,685 of JAUXVI010000021.1, read as the reverse complement.
CGATGGACCAGTTGATTCGCACCGGCAGCAGCCTGGGCGTCAAGGAGATCGTCATCGGCATGGCGCATCGCGGCCGCCTCAATGTGCTGGTGAATACGCTGGGCAAGCAGCCGTCCATGCTGTTCGCCGAATTCGAGGGCAAAAAGGCGGCGACGCTGGCGGCCGGCGACGTGAAATACCACATGGGCTATTCATCCGACATCGCCACGCCGCACGGCCCGGTGCATCTGACGCTGGCTTTTAATCCTTCCCATCTCGAAATCGTCAATCCGGTGGTCGCCGGATCGGTGTATGCCCGCCAGGTACGGCGCGGCGCGACGGGAGAGCAGGAAGTGCTGCCGGTGCTGATCCACGGCGATGCGGCGGTGGCCGGCCAGGGCGTCAATCAGGAGATGCTCAATTTCTCGCAGACGCGCGGCTATGGTACCGGCGGCACGGTGCATCTCGTGGTGAACAACCAGATCGGTTTCACCACCTCCGACCCGCGCGACATGCGTTCGACCGTGTATTGCACCGACATCGTCAAGATGGTCGAAGCACCGGTGCTGCACGTCAACGGTGACGATCCTGAAGCTGTGGTGCTGGCCACGCAACTGGCGCTGGAGTTCCGCATGGAGTTCCGCCAGGACGTGGTGGTGGACATCACCTGCTTCCGCAAGCTCGGCCACAACGAGCAGGACACGCCGGCGCTGACGCAGCCGCTGATGTACAAGAAAATTGCGGCTCACCCCGGCACGCGCAAGCTCTACGCCGACAAGCTGGCAGCCCAGGGCCTGGGCGAGTCGCTGGGTGACGACATGGTCAAGGCCTACCGTGCCGCCATGGACGCGGGCAAGCACACGGTGGACCCGGTGTTGACCAACTTCAAGAGCAAGTACGCGGTCGACTGGTCGCCGTTCCTCGACAAGAAGTGGACCGATGTCGGTGACACGGCCATTCCGTTGACCGAGTGGAAACGACTCTCCGAGAAGCTGACCACCATTCCGGCCGGCGTCACGCCGCACCAACTGGTGAAGAAGGTGTACGACGACCGTGCGGCCATGGGCCGGGGTGACATTCCGGTGGACTGGGGCATGGGCGAGCACATGGCCTTTGCCTCGCTGGTGGCCAGCGGCTACCCGGTGCGTCTGTCGGGCGAGGACTGCGGCCGCGGTACGTTTACGCACCGCCACGCCGTGATTCACGACCAGAACCGCGAGAAGTGGGACACCGGTACCTACGTGCCTTTGCAGAACGTGGCCGAGAACCAGGCGCCGTTCGTCGTGATCGACTCCATCCTGTCGGAAGAGGCGGTGCTGGGCTTCGAATACGGCTACGCCTCCAACGATCCCAACACCTTGGTGATCTGGGAAGCACAGTTCGGCGACTTCGCCAACGGCGCTCAGGTGGTGATCGACCAGTTCATCGCCTCCGGTGAAGTGAAATGGGGTCGCGTCAACGGCATCACGCTGATGCTGCCGCACGGCTATGAAGGCCAGGGCCCGGAGCACAGCTCGGCACGCCTGGAGCGTTTCATGCAGCTGGCGGCGGACACCAACATGCAAGTGGTGCAACCGACCACGGCCAGCCAGATCTTCCATGTGCTGCGCCGTCAGATGGTTCGCAACCTGCGCAAGCCGCTGATCATCATGACGCCCAAGTCCCTGCTGCGCAACAAGGATGCGACCTCGCCGCTGTCCGAGTTCACCAAGGGCTCGTTCCAGACCGTCATTCCTGAGCAGAAGGACATCAAGGCCGACAAGGTCAAGCGTGTCATCGCCTGTTCCGGTAAGGTCTATTACGACCTGGTCAAGAAGCGCGAGGAGAAGAGTGCCGACGACGTGGCCATCATCCGCGTCGAGCAGCTCTATCCCTTCCCGCACAAGGCCTTTGCCGCTGAGCTCAAGAAGTACCCGAATGCCAGCGACATCGTGTGGTGCCAGGACGAGCCGCAGAACCAGGGTGCCTGGTTCTTCATCCAGCACAACATTCACGAGAACATGAGCGAAGGCCAGAAGCTGGGTTACTCCGGCCGTGCCGCCTCGGCTTCGCCGGCAGTCGGCTACTCGCACCTGCACCAGGAGCAGCAGAAGGCGCTGGTTGACGGCGCCTTTGGCAAGCTCAAGGGTTTTGTTCTGAGCAAATAAGGTCGCTAGTTTCTTCATCAGTTTGGGACGGGCCTGACGGCCTGTCCCGTGAACCTAAAAAGATACGGAAAGAATTCAAATGGCTATCGTAGAAGTCAAAGTGCCGCAACTGTCCGAGTCCGTGGCGGAAGCCACGATGTTGCAGTGGAAGAAAAAAGCCGGTGAGGCCGTCGCCGCCGACGAGATCCTGATCGAGATCGAAACCGACAAGGTGGTGCTGGAAGTGCCGGCGCCTGCTGCCGGCGTGCTGGCTGAAATCCTGGTGGGTGATGGCGGTACGGTGGTGGCCGAGCAGCTGATCGCTCGCATCGACACCGAAGCCAAGGCGGGTGCCGCTGCACCGGCAGCCGCGACCGCAGCGGCACCTGCTGCTGCCGCGCCTGTCGCTGCTGCGGCCCAGGCCTCTGCCTCCAAGGCCGGCGTGGCCATGCCGGCGGCTGCCAAGCTGATGGCCGACAACCAGCTCGCGGCTGGTTCCGTGTCCGGTACGGGCAAGGATGGCCGTGTCACCAAGGGTGATGTGCTGGCCGCCGTGGCTGGTGGCGCCAAGCCGGCGCCTGCTGCCATTCCCACCGGTGTGCCGACCAAGGCCCTGCCTCAGGTGGCGGCACCTTCCGTTGATTTGGGCCAACGCCCCGAGCAGCGCGTGCCAATGAGCCGCCTGCGTGCCCGTGTGGCCGAGCGTCTGCTGCAGTCGCAGTCCACCAACGCCATCCTGACCACCTTCAACGAGGTGAACATGGCGCCGGTGATGGAAATGCGCAAGCGCTTCCAGGACAAGTTCGAGAAAGAGCACGGTGTCAAGATCGGCTTCATGAGCTTCTTCGTCAAAGCTGCCGTGCACGCGCTCAAGAAGTACCCGGTGCTCAACGCTTCGGTCGATGGCAACGACATCGTTTACCACGGCTATTTCGACATCGGTATCGCGGTCGGTTCGCCCCGTGGTCTGGTGGTGCCGATCCTGCGCAATGCCGACCAGATGAGCTTTGCCGACATCGAAAAGAAGATTGCCGAGTACGGCGCCAAGGCGCGTGACGGCAAGCTGGGCATCGAAGAGATGACCGGCGGTACCTTCTCCATCTCCAACGGCGGTGTGTTCGGCTCCATGTTGTCCACGCCCATCATCAACCCGCCGCAGTCGGCCATCCTGGGCGTGCACGCCACCAAGGACCGTGCGGTGGTGGAGAACGGCCAGATCGTGATCCGCCCGATCAACTACCTGGCCATGAGCTACGACCACCGCATCATCGACGGCCGCGAAGCCGTGCTGGGTCTGGTGGCGATGAAGGAAGCGCTGGAAGATCCTTCGCGCCTGCTGTTTGATATTTAACACCCCCAGGCTGCGCGCACTGCGTGTCGCTACGCCACCCCCCTTGCAGGGGGCGACACCAGCGGCCCGGCAGAGCCGGTTCCGCGGTGTCCCGCGAAGCAGACCGTCGCTCGCAGCCTGACTTTCTCTGACTAAGCGAGAAACAACATGAGCAAACAATTCGACGTGGTCGTCATCGGCGGTGGCCCCGGTGGCTACATCGCTGCCATCCGCGCGGCCCAGCTGGGCATGAACGTGGCCTGTATCGACGAGTGGAAGAACGAGAAGGGCGGCCCGGCACCGGGCGGTACCTGCACCAACGTCGGCTGCATCCCGTCCAAGGCGCTGTTGCAGTCGTCTGAGCACTTCGAGCACGCCAACAAGCACTTTGCCGAGCACGGCATCGATGTGAAGGGGGTGTCCATGGACGTGGCGCGCATGGTGGCGCGCAAGGACGCCGTGGTGAAGCAGAACAACGACGGCATTCTGTACCTGTTCAAGAAGAACAAGGTGTCGTTCTTCCATGGCCGTGGTTCCTTCGCTAAGGCCGTGGATGGCGGCTACGAAATCAAGGTCAGCGGCGCCGCCGAAGAAACGCTGGTGGCCAAGCAGGTCATCGTGGCCACGGGCTCCAACGCCCGCGCGCTGCCCGGCACGCCATTCGACGAGCAGAACATCCTGTCCAACGATGGCGCGCTGCGCATCGGTGCCACGCCGAAGAAGCTGGGCCTGATCGGCTCCGGCGTAATCGGCCTGGAAATGGGCTCGGTCTGGCGCCGTCTGGGTGCCGAGGTGACCATTCTCGAAGGCCTGCCGACCTTCCTTGGTGCCGTTGACGAGCAGATTGCCAAGGAAGCCAAGAAGGCTTTCGACAAGCAGGGTTTGAAGATCGAGCTGGGCGTGAAGGTCGGCGAGATCAAGTCAGGCAAGAAAGGCGTGAGCATCGCCTACACCAACGCCAAGGGCGAGGCGCAGACGCTGGATGTCGACAAGCTGATCGTGTCGATTGGCCGTGTGCCCAACACCACCGGCTTGAATGCTGAAGCGGTGGGGTTGCAGCTCGACGAACGCGGCGCCATCGTGGTGGACGGTGATTGCCGGACCAGCCTGCCGGGCGTCTGGGCGGTGGGCGACGTGGTGCGTGGCCCCATGCTGGCGCACAAGGCCGAGGAAGAGGGCGTGGCAGTCGCTGAGCGCATTGCCGGCCAACATGGGCACGTGAATTTCAACACCATTCCCTGGGTCATCTACACCAGCCCCGAGATTGCATGGGTCGGTCGTACCGAGCAGCAGCTCAAGGCGGATGGTGTGGCCTACAAGGCGGGCACCTTCCCCTTCCTGGCCAACGGCCGCGCGCGCGCGCTGGGGGATACCACCGGCATGGTGAAGTTCCTGGCCGATGCCAAGACCGATGAAATTCTGGGGGTGCACATTGTCGGCCCCATGGCCAGCGAGCTGATCTCCGAGGCCGTGGTGGCCATGGAATTCAAGGCCAGCGCCGAAGATATTGCGCGCATCTGCCATGCCCACCCGTCGTTGAGTGAGGCGACCAAGGAAGCCGCGCTGGCCGTGGACAAGCGTACGCTGAACTTCTGAGCGCAGGTCCACTGGCTTGACATCCGTACTCAAGGCTTATCAGGCTGAGCTGAAAACGCGGGGTTACACCAGTGACCCCGCGCAGTTGCACGCGGTTGCTGCACTGGAGCGTTGTGCAACAGAATGGGCTGGTTACAAGGAAAAGCGTTCCAACGCATTGAAGAAGCTCATCAACCGCCCTGACATCCCCAAAGGGGTCTACATGCACGGCGGGGTGGGGCGCGGCAAGAGCTTTCTGATGGATTGCTTCTTCAATGCCGTACCGCTCAAGCGCAAGACACGCTTGCATTTTCACGAGTTCATGCGTGAGGTGCATCGCGAGCTGGCCGAACTGCAAGGTACGGTCAATCCGCTCAATGCGTTGGCAGAGCGCATTGCCAAGAAGTACAAGCTCATCTGCTTCGATGAGTTTCACGTGGCCGATATCACCGATGCCATGATTCTGCATCGCCTGCTGGCGGCACTGTTTGACAACGGCGTCGGCCTGGTGGCAACGTCCAATTTCCGTCCGGATGAGCTTTACCCTAACGGCTTGCACCGGGAGCGCATCCTGCCGGCCATTGCCTTGCTCAATCAGCAGCTGGAAGTGGTGAATGTGGACAACGGCACCGATTACCGCCGCCGTACCCTGGAGCATGTCAAGCTGTACCACACGCCGCTGGGTGCTGAGGCCGATGCGGCCATGACCGATGCCTTCAATCGGCTGGCAGAAACGCAGGATGAAGACCCGGTGCTGCACATCGAGGCACGAGAAATCCGGGCTCGGCGCAAGGCGGGTGGTGTGGTCTGGTTCGATTTCAAGACGCTGTGCGGTGGTCCACGATCGCAAAATGATTACCTGGAAATCGCGACCCAGTTCCATGCCGTGTTCCTGAGTGACGTGCCGCACATGCCGGTGCGCATGGCTTCCGAGGCACGGCGCTTTACCTGGCTGGTGGATGTGCTGTATGACCGGCGCGTTAAACTGATCATGTCGGCGGCGGTGTCGCCGGAAGCGTTGTACACCGACGGACCCTTGGTTCACGAATTTCCACGCACGGTATCGCGACTCAACGAAATGCAATCGCAAGAGTTTCTTTCCTTGGAGCGACGCGTGGTCGATACTCGACTCACATGAAAAACTGGCTTGTCTTCCTGCTCATCGGGCTCGCGACCTGTGCGTTGCATGCGCAGCCATCGTCCGAGTTGACAACGTCTGCCCCTGACCCCTTGCAGTCTGAGTTGGACCGCATTCAGGCCGAACGTGGGTATCAGGAGGCTCGCTATGCCAACGAGGAAGCAGCTTGTTACCAGCGCTTTGCGGTCAATGATTGTCTGCGGAAGGTTCATGCCAGGCGCCGATTGACGATGGAGGATCTGCGACGCCAGGAAATCGCTGTCAATGACGTGCAACGTCGGCAAAAAGGCGCTGAAGAGATTCAGCGGCTGGAAGAGAAGTCTTCACTTCAGAACCAGCAAGAAGCGGCTGATCGGCGCGAAGCAGCCATTCAGGACCATAAAGAACGGCTGGAGCGGGCGGAACAAAAGAAGATCGACAAGCAACAAGCTGAGCAAGACCGACTTTCCTCCACACCACGGGCTGAGCGCGACAAAAACAGCGACCGACCGACCGCGGAAAGTCGGTCAGCGGATAAGCAGGAATACGAAGAGAAACAGCGTCAGGCGCAGGAGAGCAGGGCGCGGCGTGACAAAGCCTTGGCCGATAAGGTCGGCAAGCCTCCCGCCAAGCCTTTGCCTACACCTCCTTAATTGGAGTGTGGTCGTATTACTTAACGCCACGAAGTCGCGCTACAGCGGACGCTGAGCACCTTGCTCCAAGTCATGCCGGCAAACCTGTCACACAGCATGCCACATCAGTTCTGTTGGGTTGCTAGCAACTCTCTACCCCACAGCCAGCACTTAATTTGCTATTCAATCGATAGCGAAGAGGGATTGTCCGGCAGAGGCTAGCTGCCACGTTCTTCGTGAAAAACATGGCATGCCGCCATCAGCGGCGCACGCGTGATCTGCAGTGTGGCGTGGTCGATGCCGAAATGTTCATGCAGCGCCTCGCTGGCCTCATGCAGGAAGTCGTCGCCCGGATGGCCTGCTGGCATGACCAGGTGCGCCGTCAGCGCCACTTGCGTGGTGCTCATGGCCCAGACATGCAGGTCGTCCACCCGCGCCACGCCAGGACGCGCGGCCAGCCAGGTGTGCACAGCCGGCAGGTTGATGCCTTCGGGCACACCGTCGAACAGCAGATGCAGTGACTGGCGCAGCAGGCCCCAGCTGCCGGCCACGATGACGGCGGCAATGCCCAGGCTGATGACCGGGTCGAGCCAGGCCCAGCCCTGCCACAGGTAGAGCACGCCGCCAATCACCACCCCGAGCGACACCAGCGCGTCGGCCGCCATGTGCAGGAAGGCACCGCGCACATTGAGATCGTGTTCGCGCCCGCGCAGAAAGAGCAGGGCCGTGACGCTATTGATGACGATGCCGATGGTCGCCACCGTGATGAGGGTCCAGCCCTGGGTCGCCTCGGGTGAATTCAGACGGCCCAGTGCCTCCCACGCCAGCGAACCCATGGCTACCAGCAGCAGCACGGCGTTGGCAAAGGCGGCCAGGATGGAGGCGCGCCGCCAGCCGTAGGTGTGGCGCGCATCGGGCTGCAGCCGGGCGGCCAGGGCGGCGCCCCAGGCCAGCAGCAGGCCGGCAACGTCGCTCAGGTTGTGGCCGGCATCGGCCAGCAGCGCCAGCGAATTGATCTGCCAGCCGTAGTAGGCCTCCACCGCGACGAAAACCGTGTTGAGCGCAATGCCGATGGCGAAGGCTCGGCTGAAGCTGGTCGGCGCCGGGTGGTGGTGTTCGTGGTTGTGGCTCATACGGTGACAGGGGGGCTATTCGCGTTCGAGTTCCAGGTAGGTGCGGCTGGCGTTGCCCGGCATCAGTTCGGCCGCATTGAGCAGGCGCATGAACGGTGCTGCGTTGAAACTTTTCACGGCGGCGCTCACGTCCACGCCATCGTCCACGGCTTTTTTCATGTGGGCGCGCAGTGCCAGCAGGTAGTCGCGGGTGTCGGCGCGGGCGGTGGCCAGGTCCGTCACCTTGCCGTGGCCGGGCACGATGGTGGGGGGCTTGAGTTGCTCGATGACCGCGAACGTTTCCAGCCAGTTTCTGGTGTTGCTCACCGGTATCACGCCGAGCAGGCGATCGACGTACACCACGTCGCCCGTGAACAGCACCTGGTGCTGCGGCAACCAGACCATCAGGTCACCCGGCGTATGGGCACCGTTGCGGTGCTTGAGTTCCAGCGTGATGCCGCCCAAGGTGAGCACGGCATCCGGTTCGGTGATGAAGCGGGTCGGCAGGGTGGGTACTGTGCCGGCGGCTTTTTCCTTCAGCGTGGTCTGCAGTCCCTGCAGGTGGTCGTTGCCGCGGTTGTTCATGTCGGCCCGGGCGCTGGCGTGGGCGATGATCTCGGCCCCTTGCGCCTTGAAGTAGCCGTTGCCGAGCCAGCGGTGGTCCTGCCCGCCGGTGTTGATCACCCACCTGATGGGTTGGTCCGTCACCTTGCGTGCGGCCTCGGCAATCTGCCGGGCCGACGCGAAGGTGGCGCCACTGTCGATCAGCACGGCGCCTGCAGCCGTGACCACCAGGCCGATGTTGGCGTTGAGCCCCTCGTTGTCATAGGTGCGCGCACCCATGTCGCCGATGTAGGCGTAGATGCCGGGGGCGACCGGCTGGAAACGCACGTCCACCGCCTGTGCCGTCGCGGCAAACCCCAGCAGGCTGACGAGGCCGGCGGCCCATTGAATCAGTTTCGATGCCATACAGCTCCTTGTGCGCGTTCTTTCCTGCCGCCAGTATGCCGTGTCAAGGCCGGTGCGAATTCCGGGGGGCTTTGGGCTACGATGGCAGCATGAGCAAGGCTGACACCCTCCAGACCTTTTCCCCCGCGGCGGGCGTGAGCCTGCGGCAGGATGCCAGCCTGATCGGGCTCATCGGCCTGGCGCATCTGGTCAGCCATTTCAGCCAGCTCCTGCTGCCACCGCTGTTCCCGTGGTTGAAGGACGCGTTCAACGCCAGCTACGCAGAACTCGGCTTCCTGATGACGATCTTTTTTGTTGTCTCATGCACGGTGCAGACGCTCTCGGGTTTCTGGGTCGATCGCTTCGGTCCGCGTCCGGTGTTGTACGCCGGCCTGGGCCTGCTGGCGCTGGCCGCTTTCGGCTTTGCGTTGAGCAGCAGCTACGTGGTGCTGATGCTGTTCGCCGTGGTGGCCGGGGCCGGCAACGGCGTGTTCCACCCGGTGGACTACACGCTGATCAACCGCCGGGTCAGCGCGCCGCGTCTGGGCCATGCCTACAGCGTGCACGGCATCAGCGGCTACCTGGGCTGGGCGCTGGCACCGGCCTTGCTGGTGCCGCTGGCGCTGCTGTTTTCCTGGCGCGCCGCGCTGGCCGCCGCGGGCGTGCTGGTGCTGAGTGTGCTGGTGCTGCTCTGGTTGCAGCGCCGGCGGCTGCTCCTGCCGCAGGCCCCTGATGCCAGGCCGGAGGCAACAACCGCCGCCGACACGACGGGCGAAGGCCGTCTGGCTTTTTTGCGCATTCCCGCCGTCTGGATGTGCTTTGCCTTTTTCTTCATTTTTGCCATGGCCTTGAGCGTGGTGCAGGCCTTTGCACCGGAAGCGGCGCGCCAGCTGCATGCCGTGCCCCTGTCACTGGTAGCGGTCTGTCTGACGGCCTACATGGTGGCCAGTGCGGGCGGCATGTTGGGGGGCGGTTTTCTGGCCACCGATCCGGCGCGTTGCGAGCGCGTGATCGGCAGTGGCTTTGCGGTGGCGGCCGGCGTGTCGTTGTTGCTGGGCCTGGGCAGCCTGCCGGCCGTGGCGGTGCCCGTGCTGTTCGGCGTGATGGGCTTGGCCGCCGGTTTTGCCGGTCCCTCGCGTGACCTGCTGATCAAGCGTTCCACGCCGGAGAACGCCAGCGGGCGCGTCTATGGCGTGGTGTATTCGGGACTCGATATCGGGCAGGCCGTCTCGCCGCTGATCTTCGGTGTGCTGATGGACCAGCAGGCTCATCGCCTGCTGTTCGTCGGCCTGGCGCTGGTGCAGCTGACGCTGGTGGTGACGGCCTTCCGGGTGCGGCGCGCGCGACGCACCGTGGCGGTGGCGGCCTGAGGGTGTTTGGCCGGTCTCACTCGGCCACGGCTTTTCTGATACGGCGTCGCGGGCAACGCCGGGCGTGCTCAGGTGCGAGGCCTTGACTTCCAGAGCTGGGTTTGTTTCGTTCAGGCCAAGCTCAGAATGAGTTGGCTCAGGGCCGCCGGCTCGGTGACCATGCAATCGTGTCCGGTGGCCAGTTCGACATACCGCCAGCTGGCATCGGCACGGACACGTTCTTTGGAGGCGTCGATCGTGGCCAGCTTCGGGCTGGTGCAGGCGATGTAGCCGCACTTGAGTGAGGCCGGCAGTTTGTTTTTCAGGGCGATGCGCTGCAGGTAGGTGCCGGCGGGGTGGTCGGTCAGCTGCGCGTCGACCCAGGCGATGTCGGCATCGTTGGTGATGCCGAAGAACTTGGCCGGGATCTTGGCGTAGGCCGGGTTGCCGGCGGCAAAACTGGCCTCCATCTTGGCCAGGTCTTCGGGGGTGCGCGTGTCGGCCAGCCGCTCGCCGTCCTGCGGCACGAAGGCATCGAGGTAAATCAGGGAGCGCAGCTTGCCACTGTCCGCCAGCCGATCGGCCACGCCGCTGATCACGTAACCGGCATAGCTGTGGCCCAGCAGCACCACCGGCACCGGTTGCGCCTGCACCAGCGCGGCGATTTCATTCACATGCGTGTCCATGTTGATCTGGGTCGAGAGCTCGGCTTGGCGCGCCCCCAGCCCGGCCAGCGTCGGGGTGAGGACCCGGTAGCCGGCTTGTTCCAGCAGCGGGGTGAGTCGTTCCCAACACCAGCCGCCATGCCATGCACCGTGGACCAGCACGATGGTGGGGGGTGTCGCGGATGAGGTCTTACCGGTGTCGATGGACATGACAGGCTCCCTGGGGTGGTATTGGTGGGGGCACCATAGCAAAGCCTGTGTTGTTTGTCACGACGTGCTTGTCAGCCGCAGTCTGGGCATGGGCTATGCTTTCACTTCACCATGACGCATCACCTCTTGGTTTGGCTTCAGTTTGCCGTCTGCATGGGTCTGATCGGCTTTGCTGGCATGCGCCTCATTCGGTACGGGGATGCGATTGCCGAGCTGACGGGGTTGTCGCGCAGCTGGATTGGCTTGATTCTTGTGGCCACCGTTACCTCGCTGCCCGAGTTGGTGACAGGGCTGAGTGCGGTCACAGTCGCTCAAGCGCCTGATATCGCGGTCGGCGATGCGCTGGGGAGCTGCGTGTTCAATCTCACGATTCTGGCCTTCGTCGATGCGTTTTACCGCAAAGAACCTGTTTTTGCCGTTGCCGGCCGGGGCCATGTCCTACCGGCAAGTTTTGGTGTGATTCTGCTGTCTGCCACGGCGCTCATTCTGGTTCTGAGTGCACAAGGCATGATGCCCAGGATCGGCCATGTCAGTCTGGGCAGTGTGATGTTGATCGGGCTTTATGCCACAGCCATGCGGGTGATCTACCTGGTCGAAGAGCGGCACCATGAGGCATCAAGGCAGCCCGCAACGACCTTGAGCCTGAAATCAGCCCTGATGGGTTATGCCTCAGCTTCGGTGGTGATTGTCGGCAGCGGCATCTGGTTGCCGTTTCTGGGGGTGGAGCTGGCGCGTTTGATGGGGTGGTCAAACTCTTTCGTGGGCACGCTGTTCGTTGCAGTCGCCACCTCGGTGCCCGAGTTGGCGACAACGATTGGCGCCCTGCGAATTGGTGCGGTTGACTTGGCGATCGGCAATCTCCTGGGGAGCAACCTTTTTGATGTGCTGATCCTGGCGCTGGACGATGTGGCTTACCAGCCCGGCGCGTTGTACGAAAAGGTCTCCACGCTGCACACGGTCTCCGCACTGACGGCGGCCACGATGAGCGGAGCCGTCATCGTGGCATTGACCTTCCGTCCCGTCTCCAGGGTATTGCGTCTCGGCAGTTGGGCCAGTTTGACCTTGCTGGGCTTGTATCTCCTGAATGCGGCCATTCAGTTCCTGCACGGGCACTGAAGCGCCCGGCAGCAGCGTCACAGCAGCCTGAAGGCCAACACGGCCACGATGGTCGGGGGCAAGGCGGCAATCAACAGGCCCAGCGGATGGATGGTGTTGTCGGAGAACTTCTCTTTCAAGATCGCCGCCCCAGCGGGGTTGGGCGCATTGGCAATCAGCGTCAAGCCGCCCCCGGTCACCGCACCTGCTACCAGTGCCGTCTTGAAATCCAGGCTCAAACCTTCCACCAAGGAGCCCAGGTAGGTCAAGGCGGCGTTGTCTGTGATGGCGGTCAAGGCGGTGGCGCCGAAGAAAACGGCGTTGGCATCCATGCTCATCAGAACGGGCTCCAGCCACCATTGCTGGACCCCGCCCAGAACAACTAAACCCGCCAAGAAGAAGGCCACCAGCAAGGCCTCCCGCAGGATGAGCGGGTTCTGGTGCCGTTGGTAAGCGGTTGCGAATCCCATGAAAAAGAGGAACAAGCCCATGAACACGGCCGGGTGGTGGGCGAAAACCACGACCGTGGCCAGAAAGAAAAGATGAACCAGCACGACCGAGAGCGGAACGGGTTCCGTCGGCTCCTTCGGCTTGGCCGCCATGTGCCCAAGCTCACGCCGGAACAGCAGCATGGCGCAGCCGGCGTTGATGAGGACGGCGATCGCCGCCTTCCAGCCGAAGGTGGCAATCATGAACCAGATATCCCAGTTCCACTTGGCCGCCACCATCAGAACGGGCGGTGCGGCGAAAGGGGTCAGGGTGCCCCCGATCGAGACGTTGACGAACAGCACCCCCACGGTGACGTATTTCAGTTTGGCAGAGACCTCGCGTGCAAACAAGGTGTCGCGCAACATCAGGGCGGCCAAGGTCATCGCTGCAGGCTCTGTGATGAAGGAGCCCAGGATGGGGACAAACGAGAGCACCAGGAAATAAAGCGCCATGCCGCGAGGCAAAGGCACGTAGCGGGCAACAAAACGGACGGCGGCACCGGCGAATTGCAAGATGGGTCGGGTGCCCGCTATCACCATGATGGCAAAAACGAACAAGGGCTCGGTGAAGTTGCGGGAATCCAGGTAGGCGGTGGCCTCCTGCTTTCCGCTGATGCCGAACATGAAGAGCACCAGAACCATCGCCCAGAAGCCGAAGACGACCTCGACTTCACCCAGCAGGTGCCAGATGCCCGCATGGCGAGTCTGGGTGTGGGCCAGATGCTCGAAGAATTTGGTCGAGAAGGTGTGCAGGACAGCCAGGCCGAAGAGCGTGGCACCGATGATTTGAATGAGGGTGGGCGAAGTCATAGGTCGTGCGGAAGCCGCGAGGCGGCCCGACCTTCGCATGAACCTGCTGCATCCACATGCAGCACCCGAAGACAGTTTAGCGCATGCTGCGTTCGCGACATCCAGCGTAGGGTCAAGCGGAGTGCCCTGGCGTGCGAGGAAGCGCTGTCCCGCACGCCATGTCAGGCAGGCTTGCCTGGATGATGTTGCTCTAGAAAGCGTATCTCAGGGTGAACATCAGATTCATCTGCTCGGACCAGACCTTCACCCCGTTGGCCCAGACCTGTTCGGCTTGTTCGACACTGTCTGTCCAGAGATGATCGCCCGTGGTCTCGATGCGCAAGTACTCAAACGTCATGCCCGCCGTCAGGTGCTTGTTCAGCGGGGCAGACAGTCCGACCAGCGCGTGCCAGGCGTTGCCGCGTGTGTCTTCATAGGTCATGCGGATGCCAGGACGGAACAGATGGTGGTCCCGGTTCTTCCCCAAGACGATGGCGCCATCCATTTGACCGGTCAATATCAGGCCGGGCACGTTGAAGTGCCGGCTCAAGTCATAGTCCATGCGTGCGCCCAGAAAGTATTGCCAATACTTCTGGCTGAATCGGATGCCGTCCCCCCGCAAGGGGTCCGCGGCCCGGCCCGGATCCGCCGGATAGACCTGCATGCCATCGCGCGTGAGTAGATTCAGATCCTGCCAGCGCACGCCCACGACCGGTCGCACATCGAGTCCTTTGGGCAGGGGTATCCAGTCGTTTACCCGCATGTCGGCGTCCAGGCGCGCCATGTAACTCGGCTCGAACCGCATGCTGGATTCCGAATAAACGTCCTTCACGTTGGCGGGGTGGGTTTCGCCTGTCCAGTCCGAATCCTTGAACTGTTCATCCGAGCGTTGAGACATGTTGCGAAGGAGTTCGCCGCTGACCGTGAACCTGTCGAACTTGCGGCTGGCAGCCAGCCCACCGAACCAGCCGTTCATGGGAAATTCAAGCCGGCTCAACGGTGCTTGGTACGGCGGCTCCGGGTTCCCGAATTCGTAGGAGGTATGACTGCTGAAATAGCGCTTGGCGACGACGTCGACCGTCCAGTCCCCAGGCTCGGCAGCATGGCTGGGACCGGAGAGGACGAAGATCAGCAGAGCGAACAGCTTCAGCATGGATGTCATATGGCAATCAGTTTGCCATGATCTGAGGCACCACGGCCACCTTGGGCACGAACCTTTGAAAAAGGAAAACCCGGCGAACCGGGCTTTGTGGGGGTGTTTGAAAGCTGTCAGCCGGTCATCCACGCATGCGGCTTTCATGGCCGGCGGTCAATGCTTGGGTTGGGCACCGCCCGCCTTGGCATTGGCATTCATGCCGCCCTTGGCTTTCCATGCGGTGAAGCCGCCATCCAGGATCTTGACGTTGTCCCAGCCTGCGACGCGCAGTGCGAAACCCGCTTGCGAGGACAGCGTTCCGCCATTGCAGTACAGCAGCACGGTCTTGTCTTTCGGGATCTGGCTGCTCTTGGCCAGCACCTGCCGCCATTCGATGTTGATTGCGCCCGGGATGTGGTCCTTGGCAAACTGCCCCGCGTCACGCGTGTCGATGATCAGCATCTTGGCGTATTCGCTCTTGGGAATCTGCTCGGGAAAGATCGTTGCACCGCCGTAATCCACAAACTCCAGATAGCCGGCCATTTCATCGACGGCAGCGGCCTTGTTGTCGGCCCAGGCACTGGAGGCGATGAACGACAGACCGATGCACAGCGCTGGGAAAAATCTTTTCACGAACAGGTCTCCTGTAATTAAATAAGTAATTGCTAATATAGCAAAACCTGTTCTGTGATTTGGCGTCAGGACTGACCCGGCATGTCTCCGTGGTTGTCTGTTGAAAAAGGCCCTACACCGCGCTGCGATGGCGTGCCATGCAGGTGTCGAGCACTTCGGCGCAGTCGCGCTGCCACCAGTTGTTCGTCGAAAAGATTTCCACTTCGCTGTAGCCGGCAAAGCCGGCGTCTTCCATCCAGCCGCGGATGCGTGGAATGTCGATGACGCCGTCGCCCATCATGCCGCGGTCATTCAGCAGGTCGGTGGTGGGGGTGAGCCAGTCGCAGACGTGGAAGGCCAGCAGGCGCGCATCCTGCCCGGCGCGCGCGATCTGTGCCTGCAGCTTCGGGTCCCACCAGGTGTGATAGATATCGACCGCCACGCCGAGTGCGCGTGGGCCTGCCGTCGATGCGGCGCTGACCGGGTCGAGCAGGTCGCAGACGTCGAGTGCCTGCTCCAGCGTGTTGATGCAGGCGCGGTCGGCGGCGTACATCGGGTGCAGCGGCTCGATGGCCAGTGTCATGGCCTGCGCGCGCGCGTATTCCAGCAGTTCGGCGATGCCGTCCGTCACCTGGCTGCGCGCCAGTGCAATGTCCTTGTGTGCTGCCTGGCCGGCCAGGGCGCCGGGCAGGCCGCCCACCACCAGCACCAGGCAGGCCGCATTCAGTTCGCAGGCCTCGTCCAGGGCGCGGCGGTTGTCGTCGCGTGCGGCTTTCAGGCCGGCGGCATCGGTCGCCGGGAACATGCCGCCGCGGCAGTAGCCCGAGAGCTCGAAACCGTGTGTTTTCACCAGCTTGGAGATCGTGGCCAGACCCGCGGCATGCACCTGGTCGCGCCAGGGCGAGATGGCACGGATGCCGCGCTGCGCACAGGCTTCCAGGATGTCGGGCAGCGGCAGGTCGACACCGCGCTGCTTGCGCACGGTGGCGGTGTTGATGGAAAGCCAGCGGTGGTCGGCGGAAAAGTCGCGCATGAACGTCCTTGTGGGCTCAGTCTTCGATGCCATGCAGTGCCAACAGCGTTTTCATGCGGCGCACAGCCAACTCGGGCTGCTCCAGCAGGCTGGCCGCATCGGCCAGGCGGAACAGCTCGGCGAAGTGCAGCAGCGAACGCGTGCTCTGCTGGCCCCCCACCATGCTGAAGTGGCTCTGGTGGCCGTTGAGCCAAGCCATGAAGACAACGCCGGTCTTGTAGAAGCGCGTCGGCGCAGCAAAGATGTGGCGCGACAGCGGCACGGTGGGGCCGAGGATGGTGTGAAAGCGCGCGGTGTTGCCTTGCGCCAGCTCACCCAGTGCGGCGCTGGCGGCCGGTGCAATGGCGTCGAAGATGCCCAACAGCGCATCGCTCTGCCCGTGCACAGTGGCCGTGCCGGCGCCGTCGCCGGCAATCAGCTCGGCGTAGTTGAAGTCGTCGCCGGTGTACATGCGCACGCCACGCCCATCAGCCCCGCCGGTGGCGGGCAGGCGGCGGCGCATGGCGATTTCCTTGTCCTTGTCGAGCAGCGATATCTTGATGCCGTCCACTTTGTCGGCATGGGCAGCGATGATGCCCAGGGCCGTGTCCATGGCGCGGTCGAGGTCGTGGCTGCCCCAGTAGCCGGTGAGGGCCGGGTCGAACATGTCGCCCAGCCAGTGCAGCACCACGGGCTGCCTGGCCTGCATGAGGATGCGGTCGTAGACGCGCTCGTAGTCGGCCGGGCTCCTGGCCACACGCGCCAGGGCGCGGCTGGCCATGACGATGAGCTTGCCACCGAGCTTTTCGATCGCCTCCATCTGTTCTTCGTAGCCGCGGATCACGTCGTCCACGCTCTTCACCTCGTCCAGTACCAGGTGGTCGGTGCCGCAGCCGGAGGCCACGAGTGCACCGGGCATGTCTTTCGCGGCATCGAGCGAGTGGCGGATCAGCTCCAGCGAGGTCGGCCAGTCCAGGCCCATGCCGCGTTGCGCCGTGTCCATGGCCTCGGCCACGCCCAGGCCGAGCGACCACAGGCGGCGCCGGTAGGCGATGGTGGCGTCCCAGTCCACTGCGCTCTGCAGCCAGGGGTCGATGGCCGCACGCGGGTCGGCCACCACGTGGGCAGCCGAGTAGGCGATGCGGTTGAACTTCACGCCCGGCGTGGGCTGGATGGGTGTGGCACCGCTGAGCTTGTAGGTCTGCAACTGGCCTGCCGTGGTGGGCAGGGACAAGGTCAATGACATGGAGGTTTCCTTGGCGAGGGCCGATCGGGTGCTATGGGTTCAAGCATCCAATCGGCCTCTGGTCCTTGATGAGTAAGCGCGAGCAGCTATCAAACTTGTAGTGGTGGTACGTCGACCCAGCGACGTTCCTTCCAGCTTTGCAAGGCGGCTTCCACCAGCTGCACGCCCTTGGCGCCTTCAGGCAGCGTCCAGCGGTAGGGCTCGTTCTCCACGATGTGGCGAATGAAGTGTTCCCACTGGATCTTGAAACCGTTGTCGTAGACCTGCGTGTCCGGCACTTCCTGCCACTGCTCGAAGAAGTTCATCATCTGCTTCTCGTCCGGGTTCCACACCGGGCGCGGCGTGGTTACACGCGACTGGGCGCGGCAGGAGGAAAGCCCGGCCACGGCCGAGCCGTGCGTGCCGTCGACGTGGAAGGTGACCAGGTCGTCGCGCCGCACGCGGGTGGCCCAGGACATGTTCATCTGCGCGATCACCGGTTCGCCGTTGTGGCCGATGAGCTCGGCCGTGGCGTAGGCCGCGTCGTCGGCCGTGGCCTTGTAGGGTTTGCCGGCTTCGTCCCAGCGCTCGGGGATGTGGGTGGCGCCGATGCAGGAGACCGACTTCACCTCGCCAAACAGGTTGTCCAGCACGTAGCGCCAATGGCACATCATGTCCAGGATCATGCCGCCGCCGTCCTCAGACCGGTAGTTCCAGCTCGGGCGCTGGATCGGCTGCAGGTCACCTTCGAACACCCAGTAGCCGAACTCCAGCCGCACGCTGAGCATGCGGCCGAAGAAGCCGGCGCGGCGCAGCATGTCGAGCTTGCGCAGGCCGGGCAGGAACAGCTTGTCCTGCACGGCGCCGTGCTTGAGGCCCGAGGCCTCGGCCAGGCGCGCGATCTCCACCGCCTCGTTGAGGTTGGTGGCAATCGGTTTTTCGCAGTAAACGTGCTTGCCGGCGCGGATCGCCTTGGCCAGCAGGGCGGGGCGCATCTGCGTGGTGCCGGCATCGAAGAACACCGTGTCGTCGGGGTTGGCCAGTGCCTGGTCGAGGTCGGTGCCCCAGCGCGCAATGTTGTGCGCTTTCGCCAGGGCCTCCATCTTCTCGGCATTGCGGCCGATCAGGATCGGGTCGGGCATCACCCGGTCGCCATTGGACAGGGTGACGCCGCCCTGTTTGCGGATGGCGACGATGGAGCGGATCAGGTGCTGGTTCATCCCCATGCGGCCGGTCACGCCGTGCATGATGATGCCGAGTCTTTGCGTAGGCATGGCAGGGTTCTCTTCTCTGGTTGACTTACTGGGGTTGCAGGCCGGCGGCCTTGACCAGCGTGGCGTTGCTGGTGATTTCGTTCTTGATGTAAGCGTCGAACTGTTCGGGCTTCAGGGTCCAGGCATCGGCGCCGAGTTTGGCAAAACGCTCCTTCACGTCGGGCGAGGCCAGGGCCTTCACCACTTCGTCGTGCAGGCGGTTGACGATGTCGCGCGGCGTCTTGGCCGGCGCCATCATGCCGATCCAGAAGTTGAACTCGGAGCCCGGCACACCGGCTTCCGTCGTGGTGGGTACATCGGGCAGCGCGCTGGAGCGGCGCGGCGAGCCGACGGCCAGCGCCAGCAGCTGGCCGCTCTTGATCTGGCCGATCACCGGCGCGACGGGCGAGAAGTAGTAGTCCACCCGGCCGGCGATCACCTCGGTCACGGCTTCGGCCGAGCCCTTGAACGGGATGTTGGTGGCCTGGATGTTGGCCGCCATCTTGAACTTCTCGGCGTTCAGGTGGGTGGCGCTGCCCTGACCGGCAGAGGCAAAGTTCAGGCTGCCCGGCTTGGCGCGCGCGGTGGCCAGCAACTCTCCCAGCGTCTTGATGTTCTTCGATGGCGCAATCACCAGCACGTTGGAGAGCGAGGAGATCGGCGTGATGCCGGCGAAGTCGCCCGCGGTGTCGAACGGCAGCTTGGCGAAAGTGGAGGGGCTGACCGTGTGCGAGGACGAGTGGATCATGAGGGTGTAGCCATCCGGGGCCGCCGTGGCCACGGCCGCCTGGCCGATGGTGCCGCTGGCGCCGCCGCGGTTGTCCACCACCAGCGGCTGGCCCAGGCTGGCCCCCATCTTGTCGGCGATGGCGCGCGCAATGATGTCGGTCGTGCTGCCGGCCGCAAAGGGCACGATGACACGGATCGGCTTGTTCGGGTAACCGTTCTGGGCGTTGCTCTGCAGGGGCAGCAGGGCGGCTACGCAACTGAGCGTGGCCAGGGCAAGGCGGGCAAGCTTCTTCATGATGTCTCCTGGTTCTGGGCATGAATGGACGTACACCACGGCAGGCCACCTGTGCCTCAAGGGCGCGGTGGATTTATCTTTGTGGCCTGCCGGCTGTTTAATTCACCAAAAGGTGAATAGAGCCATTCTAGAAATCCAGGGGGCAGCGCGTCAAGCGCCGTTCGTCTTCAGTTTCTCAGGACATACCCTAGGATGACATCGCTCATGTGCGACAGGCGTTCGTGCAAGGCCTTCGGTGTCATCAGGTCGCGGCCGAAGATGGCCGACAGGGTGTGCTGGTTGTTGAGGTAGAAGTAGGCCATGCCGGCGATCGACACGTAGAGCTGCACCGCATCGATGCCGCCGCGAAAGACGCCCTCGCGCCGGCCACGCTCCAGGATCTCGGCCAGTGTTTCGATCAACGGCAGGTTGGTCTTGCGCGCGCGCTGGGACTGGGCCAGATGGCGCCCGTGCTCCAAGTTCTCGCTGTTGAGCAGGGTGAGGAACTCGGGGTGTTCCAGGTAGTAGTTCCAGGTGAATTCAGTCAGGCGGCGGATGGCCTGGGCCGGCGGCATGTCGGTCAGATGCAGTTGCTGTTCTGCGGCGCGGATGTCGGCATAGGCGCTCTCCAGCACGGCCAGGAAGAGCTCGTCCTTGCTGCTGAAGTAGTAGTAGATCAGCCGCTTGTTGAGTCCGGCGCGCTCGGCGATGCGGTCCACCCGAGCGCCGGCCAAGCCGTGCTGGGCAAACTCGTCGCGCGCAGCCTGCAGGATGACTTGCTGCGAGCGGTCGGCATCGCGCGAGCGCGGTTCTTCGGCGGCTGGGGCGGGTTTGCGCATGGCGGTTAATTTAACTGATTGGTGAATTAATTCAAGTGCAGCGATCGATCGACGTGACACATTGTCGTCGCGACCGTGACCCGCAGCGGGGCGGGTGGACGGAGATAATCAGCGCGATTCAACGCAACAACACGGGAAACATACATGGCCAAGCAAGTCGCGGGACACCTGATTGTCGAGTGTCTGGTCAAGCAGGGCGTCGAGGTGGCCTTCGGGGTGCCAGGCGAGAGTTATCTGGCGGTGCTGGATGGTTTTCATGCCTACCGTGACCAGATCCGCTTTGTCACCAACCGGCAGGAGGGCGGTGCCGCCTTCATGGCCGAGGCGCAGGGCAAGCTCACCGGCCGCCCCGGCGTGTGTTTCGTGACGCGCGGCCCCGGTGCCACCAACGCCTCGATCGGCGTGCACACCGCGTTCCAGGACTCCACCCCGATGGTGCTGTTCGTCGGCGACGTGGCCAGCGACATGCGCGACCGTGAAGCCTTCCAGGAGGTCGACTACGGTGCCTTCTTCGGCCCCAGCACCAAGGGCTTCGCCAAGCGGGTGGAGCGCATCGATGACGCACGCCGCATTCCCGAGTACGTGGCGCGGGCCTTCGCCACCGCCATGAACGGCCGGCCCGGCCCGGTGGTGCTGGTGCTGCCGGAAGACATGCTGGTGCAGGAGGTGGACGTGGCACCGCTGCCGCGTCTCGACGCGGTGGAGGCCTGGAGTGACCCCGGTGCCTTGCGCAGTCTGCGCGAGATGCTATTGAAATCAGAGCGTCCGCTGGTCATTGCCGGCGGTGGCGGCTGGACGCCCCAGGCCGCGCAGGCGCTGCAGCGTTTTGCCGAGAACTGGAAGCTGCCGGTGGCCAATGCCTTCCGTTTCCAGGACACCTTTGACAACCACCACCCGCAATACGCAGGCGATGTCGGCATTGCGCTCAACCCCAAGCTGGCAGCACGCGTGAAGGACAGCGACCTGATCCTGGCCATCGGCCCGCGCCTGGGCGAGATGACGACCGGCGGCTACACGCTGCTGGAAGCGCCGCGCACGCAGCAGAAGCTGGTGCACATCCACGCCAGTGCCGAGGAGCTCAACCGCGTCTACCAGGCTGACCTGGCGATCAATGCCACCATGAACGCCGCCGCGCGTTCGCTCGAAGTGCTGAGCGCGCCGCCCTCGGTGCCGTGGGAGAGCTGGACGCAGGGCTGCCAGGCCGACTACCTGGCCAACTTGCAGCCGCAAGTGCTGCCGGGCGACATTGACATGCCAGCCATCGTCGCCACGCTGCAGAAGCATTTGCCGGCGGACACCGTGGTCACCAACGGCGCCGGCAACTTCGCCAGCTGGGTGCACCGTTTCTGGCGCTACGCCGGCCTGGCCAAGGGCCACAAGACGCAACTGGCGCCCACCAATGGCGCCATGGGCTACGGTGTGCCGGCCGGCATTGCAGCGGCCATCCTGACCGGCCGCACCGTGTTCACGATTGCCGGCGATGGCGACTTCCTGATGAACGGGCAGGAGCTGGCCACGGCGGTGCAGCATGGTGCCAAGACCATCATCGTGTTGCTCAACAACGGCATGTACGGCACCATCCGTATGCACCAGGAGCGCGAGTACCCGCAGCATGTGAGCGGCTCGCAGCTGCAGAACCCGGACTTCGCAGCGCTGGCGCGTGCCTACGGCTATGCCGGCGTGCGCATCACACGCACAGCCGAGTTCGAGGCAGAGCTGAAGGCGGCCGTGGATCGCCCGCAGGGTACGCTGATCGAGGTCATGCTCGACCCGGACGTCATCACCACGCGCGGCACCTTGAGCGCCATCACGCAGGCGGCGCTGGCCAGGAAGTGATTCCGCTGAGAGTGGGTGCTCTGCCGTGGGGAG
Source organism: Hylemonella sp. (assembly GCA_030680575.1). GTDB lineage: Bacteria > Pseudomonadota > Gammaproteobacteria > Burkholderiales > Burkholderiaceae_C > Hylemonella. The sequence goes on along the minus strand of JAUXVI010000021.1, from coordinate 80,322 downwards.
CGCCCAAGAAAAAAGGCCGACTTTGCAGTCGGCCTTTTGCGTCACAGGCGAGCCTGATTACTTGAGGTGCTTGCCGATCAGGCCAGCCATCTCGAACATGGACACTTGAGCCTTGTTGAAGACTTCCTTCAGCTTGGCGTCGGCGTTGATCATGCGCTTGTTGACGGCGTCTTGCAGCTTGTTCTTCTTGATGTAAGCCCACAGCTTGCTGACCACTTCGGTGCGGGGCAGCGGGCTGTTGCCCACGATGGAAGCCAGCGCAGCGCTGGGGGTCAGGGCCTTCATGAAAGCCGCATTCGGAGTGCGCTTCTTGGCGGGGGCCTTCTTGGCAGCGACCTTCTTGGCCGGAGCCTTCTTCGCGACTACCTTCTTGGCCGGAGCGGCTTTCTTCGCCGGGGCCTTCTTTGCGACTACTTTCTTAGCCGGAGCTTTTTTAGCAGCGACTTTCTTTGCCGGAGCAGCCTTCTTTGCGGGCGCCTTTTTTGCCGGAGCTTTCTTTGCAGTTGCCATGATTGATTGTCCTTCTAGAAGTTGATTAATCACCAGCGAAGAACTGCTTCTGCACTGGCATTGCGGATGCTACTGGAGAAAAATCGCATCTCCAAGCGAAAAATCGCTTTTTCTCCTCTGAGATGTTGTTTTTTTCATCGTAAGTCGCAAGGCAGTTTCACGCGGAAAATAGCGCCAGCTTCATCTGTGCCCCCAGGTTGGGGGCGTTCGAACCACCTTCACCGAGAGGAAACCACCCCAAATGAGCACCCCTTTTGCGACCTGTGACCTGTGCGACGGCTTCAAGAACGACAGCTCCGGAGACTTCCGTGTGCTGCCGCCGGTGTTTCGTGATTTCGGTGCCGTGCGCGCCTTCTGTGGCCCGGTGGTCACGGTCAAATGTTTCGAGGACAACTCGCTGGTCAAGACCCTGGTGGACTCTGCCGGTGAGGGGCGTGTGCTGGTGGTTGATGGTGGTGGTTCGCTGCGCCGCGCATTGCTGGGGGGCAACCTCGGGGCCGCTGCCGCGCGCAACGGCTGGGCCGGCGTGGTGATCGATGGTTGCGTGCGCGACGTGGCCGAGCTGGCGACGCACCAGGTGGGCATTCGCGCGCTGGCCAGCATGCCGCTGCCAACCGAGAAACGCAACGAAGGTCAGCGCGATGTGGCTGTGCAGATCCAGGGCGTCTGGGTGCGTCCAGGCGACTGGCTGTACGCTGACGCCGATGGCATCGTCGTCAGCGCCAAGCCTTTGGTCTGAGTTTGTGCTGTGCGGGCGCATCGCCCACACGATGCGTGTGCTGTTTTGTCGCACGCGTTCATCCGTTCGGTGGGATCGGGCTTCGGAATGCTGCTGCTAGGACGTTGCGCGGCACATTGCGAAGACGATGGCTGCGGTGGCATTTCAAAATGCATTTCTTGATTTCGCATTAAGAAAAATCAACATGATGCATTGCGGCAAATTTTCTCAATACGAGATATGTGATTTCATATCGCAAATTCATGTTCGTAAGTCTTTGATTTCTATGAGTTAAATTTATGTCTTCTATAAGACATAAGAGGTGTACAAAGTCTTATAGAAGACTTAAAGTTCAGGCATCGGTTCTCGAAACGTGCCAATACGCCAAGCGCAGCGGGTACCACCGACTGGTTTCATGTAACTCAAGGAGAAATCTCATGCCGAAAAGCCTGACTGAACAACTCAGCCGCGAACAACAGATCGCCGCCCTGGAAAAAGACTGGGCCACCAACCCCCGTTGGAAGGGCATCGAGCGCGGCTACACCGCTGCCGACGTGGTGCGTCTGCGTGGCTCCTTCCCGATCGAGCACACGATTGCCCGCCGCACCGCTGAGAAGCTGTGGGACATGCTGCACACCGAGCCCTACATCAACTGCCTGGGTGCACTCACCGGCGGTCAGGCCATGCAGCAGGTCAAGGCTGGCGTGAAGGCCATCTACCTGTCGGGCTGGCAAGTCGCCGCTGACAACAACACCTACACCTCCATGTACCCGGACCAGTCGCTGTACCCGGTGGACTCGGTGCCGCGCGTCGTGGAAAGCATCAACAACACCTTCCGTCGTGCCGACGAGATCCAGCACGCCAAGGGCATTGATGCCGGTCACAAGGACTACATCGACTACTTCGCGCCCATCGTGGCTGACGCCGAAGCCGGTTTCGGTGGCGTGCTCAACGCCTTCGAACTGATGAAGGCCATGATCCGTGCTGGCGCCGGTGGCGTGCACTGGGAAGACCAGCTGGCTTCCGTCAAGAAGTGCGGCCACATGGGCGGCAAGGTGCTGTTGCCCACCCGTGAGTCCTGCCAGAAGCTGATCGCGGCCCGTATGGCTGCCGACGTGATGGGCGTGCCCACCCTGGTGATCGCCCGTACCGACGCCGAAGCTGCCGACCTGCTGACCTCCGACTACGACGAGATCGACAAGCCCTTCCTGACCGGTGAGCGCACCAGCGAAGGTTTCTACAAGACCCGCAAGGGCCTGGATCAGGCGGTTGCCCGCGCCAACGCCTACGCCCGCTACGCCGACCTGGTGTGGTGTGAAACCGGCACGCCGGATCTGGACTTCGCCAAGAAGTTCGCCGACGCCGTGCACAAGGTTCACCCGGGCAAGATGCTGGCCTACAACTGCTCGCCTTCCTTCAACTGGAAGAAGAACCTGGACGACGCCACCATCGCCAAGTTCCAGCGCGAACTCGGCGCCATGGGTTACAAGTACCAGTTCATTACACTGGCTGGCATCCACTCCATGTGGTACAACATGTTCGACCTCTCGCAAGACTACGTGAAGCGCGGCATGTCCGCCTACGTGGAGCGTGTGCAGGAGCCCGAATTCGCTGCCCGTGACCGTGGCTACACCTTCGTGTCGCACCAGCAGGAAGTCGGTACCGGCTACTTCGACGATGTCACCACCGTCATCCAGGGCGGCAAGTCCAGCGTGACCGCGCTGACCGGCTCCACTGAAGAAGAGCAGTTCCACTAAGCAGAAGTACCCAGTACTCGGCCATCCTACGGGGCTGACGCACCTGCGATATCGCAGGTCCGTCGGCCCCGTGCAATTTCCGGGATCGTTTTGATTACTTTTGGAAATGCGCTCATTCAATAAGATTAATAAAGTCTTTTTGTGATTGGTGACAGAAGAATTTAATTTACCTTATCAGCTGCTGTTTATATATTTGCGGCATACCGAGCTGGATGCCTCGTTTCCTTAACGAGCATCCCCCCGCTGAAACGATTTCTGAAACTACGGACCCGAAGGGGTATTCATCAACATGAGCAAGAAATTCAACATCCTCATCCTGGGCGCGTCTTATGGCTCCCTGCTTGCCAGCAAGCTGCTCATGGCGGGCCACTCGGTCAGCCTGGTCTGCCGCCGGGAGACGGCAGAGTTGATCAACCGCGAAGGCACCCGTGTGCGGATGCCTGTCAAGGGCCGCGAAGGACTGGTCGAGATTGATTCGCGCCAGCTGCCGGGCCGGCTGGACGCGGTCTCCCCCTCTCAAGCCAAACCCGAGCAGTACGACCTGGTCTGCCTGGCCATGCAGGAGCCCCAGTACAGCGCCCCTGGCATGCGCGAACTGATGCAGGCGGTCGCGCGGGCCTTGGTGCCCTGCATGTCCATCATGAACATGCCGCCGTTGCCTTACCTGGCTCGCATTCCTGGCCTGGATGCCAGTGGCCTGCGTGCCTGCTTCCACGACGCCACGGTCTGGGACCATTTTGAGCCTGGCCTGATGACCCTGTGCAGCCCCGACCCGCAAGCCTTCCGTCCGCCGGAAGAGAAACCGAACGTGTTGCAGGTCGGCCTGCCGACGAATTTCAAGGCAGCCCGTTTCGAGAATCCGGCCCATACCGCCATGCTTGAGCAGATGGAGGCCGATATCGCTGCGGCTCGTCTGAACGTCAACGGCGAGGTGCTGGACATTCCGGTCAAGCTCAAGGTGCACGACTCCATCTTCGTGCCGCTGGCCAAGTGGGCCATGCTGCTGACCGGCAACTACCGCTGCGTGCAGGCCGACGGCATGCGCGCCATCAAGGATGCCGTGCACGGCAACCTGGAGCAGTCGCGTCAGGTGTACGAGTGGGTGGTTGAGCTGTGCGTTCAGCTCGGCGCTTCGCGTGACGACATGGTGCCCTTCGAGAAGTACGCCGCCGCGGGTCAAGGCTTGCTCAAGCCGTCCTCGGCTGCCCGGGCCTTGGCGGCCGGCGCCACCGACATCGAGCGCATCGACCTGCTGGTCAAGTTGGTGGCCGAGCAGAAGGGCCTGAACAACGAGTCCGTCAGCGAGACCGTCAAGGTGGTCAACAGTTGGCTCGACCGCAACCGAAAGGCGGCCGCCGAAAAAAAAGCGGCTGAGGCGGTCGCCGCCTGAGGCGGTGGGCGCCTCGGGCCTGCACTTCCTGTCGGTCAGCAAACACGCCAGGGTCGAATCCTTGGCGTTTTTGTTTCTTCCCCCTCGGGTTAGAATGCCTCAATTGGGCATATCGTCCGTCGACAAGAGCGAGAAAGGCATCCCGGTTATGACGCCGCGAACTACCACCACCCGGTTGATACGCCTCAGGGGTTGCTAGTCCGCGCGCCCCGGGCGCCAAGTGCTATCAAATTCAAAGCAAGGCGCGGTCTCTACCGCGCCTTTTTTCTTTTCTGCGAGTGAAACATGGTTCAGATTACGCTTCCCGATGGTTCCAAACGTGATTTTCCCGGCCCGGTGACGGTGGCCGAGGTGGCGGCTTCCATCGGCGCCGGCCTGGCCAAGGCGGCGCTGGCCGGCAAGATTCCCGCCGCAGACGGCTCCGGCTTCAAGGTGGTGGACACCAGCCACCAGATCACCGCCGACAGCCCGCTGTCCATCGTCACCGCCAAGGATGCCGACGGCCTGGAGGTCATTCGCCACTCGACCGCCCATTTGCTGGCCTATGCCGTCAAGGAGCTGTTCCCCGATGCCCAGGTCACCATCGGCCCGGTGATCGAGAACGGCTTCTATTACGACTTCTCCTACAAGCGCCCGTTCACACCCGAAGACTTGGTGGCCATCGAGAAAAAGATGTCTGAGCTGGCTGCCAAGGACGAGCCGGTGGTGCGCCGCGTGTTGCCGCGCGACGAGGCCGTGGCCTATTTCAAGAGCATCGGCGAGCACTACAAGGCCGAGATCATTGCCAGTATTCCGGCTGATCAGGACGTGAGCCTGTACCGCGAAGGGAAGTTTGAAGACCTGTGCCGCGGCCCGCACGTGCCCAGCACCGGCAAGCTCAAGCACTTCAAGCTCATGAAGGTGGCCGGCGCCTACTGGCGCGGCGACCATCGCAACGAGATGTTGCAACGCGTCTACGGCACCGCCTGGGCCAGCAAGGAAGAACTGCAGCAGTACCTGACCATGCTGGAGGAGGCCGAGAAGCGCGACCACCGCAAACTGGGGCGCGAACTGGATCTGTTCCACATTGACGACCATGCCCCCGGCTTGGTGTTCTGGCACCCCAAGGGCTGGACCGTGTGGCAGGGCGTGGAGCAGTACATGCGCCAGGTCTACCGCGACAATGGCTACCAGGAGGTCAAGGGCCCGCAGGTGATCGACAAGACGCTGTGGGAGAAGACCGGCCACTGGGACAAGTACCGCGAAAACATGTTCACCACCGAGAGCGAGAAGCGCGAATACGCTTTGAAGCCGATGAACTGCCCGGGCCACATCCTGATCTTCAAGCAGGGCATCAAGAGCTACCGCGACCTGCCGCTGCGCTACGGCGAGTTCGGTCAGTGCCACCGCAACGAGCCCTCGGGCGGTCTGCACGGCATCATGCGCGTGCGCGGCTTCACGCAGGACGATGGCCATATCTTCTGCACCGAAGACCAGATCCTGGACGAGTGCGTCAACTTCACAGCGCTGCTGCAGAAGACCTACAAGGACTTCGGCTTCACCAACATCATCTACAAGATCGCCACCCGGCCGGAAAAGCGCATCGGTTCGGACGAGAGCTGGGACAAGGCCGAAGCCGCCCTGATGGCCAGCCTGAAGGCCGCCAACTGCGAATTCGAGATTGCCCCGGGTGACGGTGCCTTCTACGGCCCGAAGATCGAGTACACGCTGAAGGACGCCATCGGCCGCCACTGGCAGTGCGGCACCATCCAGGTCGATTTTTCCATGCCGGAGCGGCTGGACGCCGAGTATGTGGGTGAGGACGGTGGCCGCCATCGCCCGGTCATGCTGCACCGGGCCATCGTCGGCAGCCTGGAGCGTTTCATCGGGATTCTGATCGAGGAACACGCCGGTGCGTTGCCCAGCTGGCTGGCGCCAGTGCAGGTGGCGGTGCTCAATATCACCGACTCGCAGGCCGATTACTGTCGTGAAATTGCGGAAAAACTGCGGAAATCTCTGCCGAATCAAGAACTTAGAGTCATCACGGACCTGCGCAACGAGAAAATTACGTATAAAATACGTGAGCATTCAATGCAGAAGCTGCCTTACATCCTGGTCGCAGGCGACAAGGAAAAGGCCGCTGGTGCCGTTGCAGTGCGCGCCCGGGGGAATCGTGACCTCGGTGTGATGTCCCTCGACGCATTCGTGCAAACCATCGCGGACGACATCGCTCACAAGTCTGTCAGCTAGGCTCCTCTGGGGTCCATTGGCAGTTTGCCCGCGTGTACAGGACGGTTGACGCCACGTTTTGTGGCAACAAATTTGAAGGATTGAACCATCGCTACTGAATTTCGTGATCGCCGCCAGCGCGAAGAACGCAAACACCGCCTGAACCGTGAAATCATGGCGCCCGAAGTACGGATCTCGGGTCCGGATAACGAGCCCATGGGTGTGGTGAGTCTGGCAGAGGCCCTGCGATTGGCAGGCGAGATGGATGTGGACCTGATTGAAACTGTGGCCACTGCCAATCCGCCCGTCTGCCGCCTGATGGACTATGGCAAGTTCAAGTTCCAGGAGCAGAAGAAGGCCGCCGAAGCGAAATCCAAGCAGAAGGTCATCGAGGTCAAGGAAATCAAGTTCCGGCCCGGTACCGACGATGGTGACTACAACATCAAGTTGCGCAACATCAAGCGCTTCTTGGATGAGGGTGACAAGTGCAAGATTACCTTGCGCTTCCGTGGTCGAGAGATCACGCACCAGGAAATTGGCATGGCGCTGCTCAACCGCATGCGCGATGACTTGGCGGATCTGATCGTGGTCGAGCAGTTCCCCAAGCTGGAAGGCCGGCAGATGATCATGATGATCGCGCCGGGCAAGAAAAAGGCTGGTGGCGCTGCGCCCAAGCCGGCAGCAGAAGCTGCTGCGTCCTAAAGATTCGTTTTCTGTCGGTTTGGTCGCCGGCGGGAATCGCCGGGAAAGCGAGAGCTTTCCCGAAAAGTGGTGAATCCCAGGGTTCACCACACCAGTGGAGAGCCTTAAAACTCACCACACAAGTGGCGGGTTTCGTACTCGCCACATAAGTGGCTCGGGGCCAACAAGTCCGGAATGGGTTTCCGGCGCCTCACGAGCACAATGTAAAAGGAGCATTCCAATGCCCAAGATGAAGACCAAGAGCGCGGCGAAGAAACGCTTCCGCGTTCGTCCCGGTGGTACCGTCAAGCGCGGTCAAGCCTTCAAGCGTCACATTCTGACCAAGAAGACCACCAAAAATAAACGCCATTTGCGCGGTGCAGTGACGGTGCATGAGACCAATATGGGTCACATGGCACAGATGCTGCCTGGCATGGGTATTTAATTAACGACGAACAAGGAGTAATCAAATGCCTCGCGTCAAACGTGGTGTAACGGCTCGCGCCCGCCATAAGAAAGTTCTCGCCCTCGCCAAGGGCTTCCGCGGTCGCCGCGGTAACGTCTTCCGCATCGCCAAAGAAGCGGTGATGAAGGCTGGGCAATATGCCTACCGTGACCGCCGTACCAAGAAGCGTGTCTTCCGTCAGCTGTGGATTGCCCGTATCAACGCGGCAGCCCGTCAGTGCGGCATGACCTACAGCCAGTTCGCCAACGGCCTGAAGAAGGCCCAGATCGAGATCGACCGCAAAGTGCTGGCCGATATCGCTGTGCACGACATGGCTGCCTTCGCTGGCATTGTGGAGCAAGTCAAGGCCAAGCTGGCCGCTTGATCTTCAAGCCAGGTTTGCTATCAGTTAGATAGCATGCCACGCACAAGAAACAAGGGCTAGAGCTTTAAAAGAGCTTTAGCCCTTTGTCATTCTGAAAGCGATCAGGAGATGCGGGTGGGTCGGTGCCTACCCTGATGTCCTGATCTCTTTGCATAAGCGGATGTGAACATGAACGAGTTGGATGCCATCGTCGACAGCGCGAAAACCTCTTTTGTCGAGGCCGCCACCCCGGTCGATCTGGAAAACGCCAAGGCGCGCTTTTTGGGCAAGGCCGGCCGCATCACCGAACTGATGAAGGGCATGGCAGCCCTGAGCGTGGAAGAAAAGAAATCGCGTGGTGCTGCCATCAACGTGGCCAAGCAAGCGATTGAGGCCGCGCTGAACGAGCGTCGTCAGGCCCTGGCCGAAGCCGAATTGCAAGCCCAGCTGCAGGCCGAGGCGCTGGACGTCACGCTGCCTGGCCGCGCCCGCGGCAATGGCGGGCTACACCCGGTTTCGCTCACCATGGAGCGCATCGAGGCCATCTTCGGCTCCATGGGCTTCGAAGTGGCCCAGGGTCCCGAGATCGAGGCCGACTGGTTCAACTTCACCGCGCTCAATACGCCCGAAGACCATCCCGCCCGCTCCATGCACGACACCTTCTACGTCGAAGGCGGCAGCGAAAAGGCGCCCAACCTGCTGCGCACGCACACCAGCCCAGTGCAGGTGCGCCATGCGCTACAGCACGTCAAGCAGCACCGCGCGCTGATCGAGGCCGGCCTGCCCATGCCCGAGATCCGGGTCATCTGCCCAGGCCGCACCTACCGCGTGGACAGCGATGCCACCCATTCACCCATGTTCCACCAGTGCGAAGGCCTGTGGATCGGCGAGAACGTGAGTTTCAAGGACCTCAAGTTCGTCTTCACCGATTTGTGCCGGACCTTCTTCGAGCGTGACGACCTGGTGCTGCGCTTCCGCCCCAGTTTCTTCCCCTTCACCGAGCCCAGCGCCGAGATCGACATCCAGTTCCAGAGCGGGCCGTTGGCCGGCCGCTGGCTGGAAGTGGCCGGCTCCGGCCAAGTGCACCCGAACGTGGTGCGCAACATGGGGCTGGACCCCGAGAAGCACATCGGCTTTGCGTTTGGCATGGGGCTGGACCGCTTCACCATGCTGCGCTACGGCGTCAACGACCTGCGCCTGTTCTTTGATGGCGATATTCGTTTTCTCTCCCAATTCCGTTGAACGCCCGCGGACCACACACGAAGATTTAGACCATGCAATTCCCGGAATCCTGGCTGCGCGAATTCTGCAACCCGACACTCACCACCCAGCAACTGGCCGACACCCTGACCATGGCTGGCCTCGAGGTGGAGGAGCTGCGCCCGGTGGCGCCGCCCTTCACCAAGATCGTTGTCGGCGAAATCAAGGAAGCCGTGCAACACCCGAATGCCGACCGCTTGCGTGTCTGCCAGGTGGACGTGGGGCAGGGCAGTCTGCTCAACATCGTTTGCGGCGCGCCCAATGCGCGCGTGGGTATCAAGGTGCCGTGCGCTCTGGTGGGTGCCGAACTGCCGCCCGGTGACGACGGCAAACCCTTTCTGATCAAGCTGGGCAAGCTGCGTGGTGTGGAAAGCCAGGGCATGCTGTGTTCGGCGCGCGAACTCAAACTGTCCGAAGACCATGGCGGCCTGCTGGAGCTGGCTGCTGATGCGCCCATCGGCCAGGACATCCGCACTCATCTGAACCTGGACGACACGCTCTTCACGCTGAAACTGACGCCGAACCTGGCGCACTGCCTCAGTGTCTACGGTGTGGCCCGTGAAGTGGCCGCGCTGACCGGTACCCCGCTGAAAGCGCCGAGCTTCCCGCCGGTGGCCGTGGGCAACAGCGACAAGCTGCCGGTAAAGGTCAGTGCACCTGACCTGTGCGGCCGCTTCTCCGGTCGCATCGTGCGCAATGTGAACACGAAAGCAGCCACGCCGCAGTGGATGGTGGACCGCCTGGCCCGCTGCGGCCAGCGCAGCGTGACGGCCCTGGTGGACATCTCCAACTACGTGATGTTCGAATACGGTCGCCCGTCGCACATCTTCGACCTGGACAAGATCCACGGCGCGCTGGATGTGCGTTGGGGCAAGCCAGGCGAGCAGCTCAAGTTGCTCAACGGCAATACCGTCACCGTGGATGGCGAAGTGGGTGTGATTGCCGATGACCAACAAGTCGAATCCTTAGCCGGCATCATGGGCGGCGACGCCACTGCCGTGTCGGACGATACGAAGAACGTCTACGTGGAAGCCGCCTTCTGGTGGCCCAAGGCGATCGCCGGCCGTTCGCGTCGCTACAACTTCGCCACCGACGCCGGCCACCGCTTTGAGCGCGGCGTCGACCCGCAGCTGACGGTGGAGCACATCGAACGCATCACCCAGCTCATCATCGCCATCTGTGGCACCCCCGATACCGTGTGCGGCCCGATTGACGACCATCAGGTGAAGATGCCGCAAGCCCAGCCGGTGACGCTGCGCGTGGCACGCGCCGCCAAGATCATCGGCATGCCGCTGACCCAGGCGCAGTGCGCCGACGCGCTGGCCCGTCTCGGCCTGCCGCTCACACAAGCTGACGGCACCATCACCGTCACCCCGCCGCTGTACCGCTTCGATCTGCAGATCGAGGAGGACCTGATCGAGGAAGTGGCGCGCATGGTGGGCTACGACAAGCTGCCGCACACGCCGCCGCAGGCCCCCGTGGTGGCCAAAAGCCGTCCCGAGGCGCAACGCAGCCAGTTTGCCGTGCGTCGCTCGTTGGCCGCGCAGGGCTACCAGGAAACCATCAACTACAGCTTTGTCGAGGAGCGCTGGGAGCATGAGCTGGCCGGCAACCCGAATCCGATCAAGTTGCTGAACCCGATCGCCAGCCAGATGAACGTCATGCGCTCTTCGCTGCTCGGTTCGCTGCTGCAGGTGCTGAAGTTCAACCTGGACCGCAAGGCGTCACGTGTTCGCGTGTTCGAGTTGGGTCGGGTGTTCCTGCGCGATGCGGCGGTGAAGAACAGCGACACCACGGTTGAAGGTTTTGAGCAGCCGATGCGCGTGGCCGGCATGGCCTGTGGTGCGGTTGACAGCCTGCAGTGGGCTGGCAAGGAGCGCAGCGTCGATTTTTACGACGTCAAGGGCGATGTGGAAGCGCTGCTGTCGCCGCTTAAAGCCACCTTCGAGCCGGCGACGCATCCGGCCATGCACCCGGGCCGCTGTGCCAAGGTGCTGTTGGGTGGCCAGACCATCGGTTTTGTCGGCGAGTTGCATCCGCGCTGGCGCCAGAGCTATGACCTGGCGGTGGTGCCGGTGATGTTCGAGCTGGAACTCGATGCGGTCCTGCAGCGCGGTGTGGCCGCCTTCAGCGGCGTGGCCAAGCACCAGCCGGTGGAGCGCGACATCGCGGTCATCGTGGCCGAATCGACCAGCCACGCGGCCCTGATGCAAGCCATCTGGGCGGCACCGACGCAGGGCCTGTTGCGGGATGCGATACTGTTCGACGTCTACCGGGCCAAGCCGGGTGCGGCATCGGCCGGATTGGGCGAGGGCGAGAAGAGTCTGGCGGTGCGCCTCACGCTCAATGGCGAAGAGGCCACGCTGACCGAGGAGCAGATCGAGTCGGCCGTGTTGGCCGTGCTGGGACAATTGACCAACCAGTTGGGCGCGCGTTTGCGCGCTTGAGCCAGGTCTGACATATCAAAAGCAACAAGAGACAGCAGGCATCATGGAAATCACGGTTGAAAGTCTGGAAACACCGGCGCTGACCAAGGCGCAGTTGGCCGAACTGCTGTTCGAGCAGATCGGGCTGAACAAACGCGAATCGAAGGACATGATCGATGCCTTCTTCGACCTGGTGGCTGACAGCCTGGTAGAAGGCAATGACGTCAAGATTTCCGGCTTTGGCAATTTCCAGATCCGGACCAAGGCGCCGCGTCCTGGGCGCAATCCGCGCACCGGTGAAGCGATTCCGATCGAAGCCCGCCGCGTGGTGACTTTCCATGCCAGCCACAAGCTCAAGGAACAAATCCAGGAAGAGGGGCGTACGCCCCCAGCCGCCTGAGATCAACAGACTGCAGGGTTGGCCCGATTTCGTGCAAACAGGCTTTGCATCTGGCCTCGACTTAGAGTAACCTTGCAGCTTTCTCTCGTACAGCATTGATTTCAATGGAGAAAGCGCTCCCTCCCATTCCTGCCAAACGCTACTTCACCATCGGTGAGGTCGGCGACCTGTGTGGCGTCAAGCCTCACGTGCTACGGTATTGGGAGCAGGAATTCACGCAACTGCGCCCGATGAAGCGGCGCGGCAACCGTCGCTACTACCAGCACCACGAAGTGCTGATGATCCGCCGCATCCGCGACCTGCTCTACGACCAAGGTTTCACCATCAGCGGGGCGCGCAACAAGATGCAGGAATTGCTGCAGGTTGAGCGCGAAAAGAAACGCAATGGCGAGGTCCTGCTGGACGGCGTGGAGGTGCTGGAAATGAACGACGCCGACATGGCCGACTTCGTCGACAGCCAGCCGGATGAATTGGCGATGGTGGATGCGGACAAACTGTATCTGGTGCGCCGTGAGCTGTCGGAAATTCGGGATTTACTCTCTGCGCCGTGAAGAATCAGGTCATTCTGCAGGTTATAATGCAAGGCTAGATCGGTGTGTGGCGCAGCCTGGTAGCGCACTTGCATGGGGTGCAAGGGGTCGAAGGTTCGAATCCTTTCACACCGACCATCAATCAAAAAGGGTTGGCAGGAAATTCCTGCCAACCCTTTTGTCTTTTCTGCCGGTGGTGGCTGTCAAGTGACTTGCGCACGCCCTTACCAGGGAATCCGGGGGAACCCCGCCAGGTACCACAAGATGAAGGCGGGGATCAGCACTGGCAGTGCCATGCCGACAAAGGCGACGGCAGTCATCAGAAGCGTCACGATCTGACTGAGCCACTCGCGTGACAGCTCGATGAGATCAACGTTCCAGAAGTGCTGTTGCCGTTTCATGTATGAACCTGTTGCCGATGGGCGGAATGACGTAAGGTATCACGCCACCATGCCGTATTTGAACCCGAATTGTGTCCATTTGATTCAAGGAATTGGTGGGCAAAGACGGTTCACGCACACGGTTCAGATGATGTCCACGTCGTGGATCTGGAACTGGCCGCGACGCCGGTCGGCGAAAAAGCGTTCCAGGGTTTCCTTCACCGTGCGAAAGGCAATCTCGTCCCAGGGGATTTCATCTTCCGCATAGAGCTGGGCTTCGATGGTCTCAAAGCCGGGATCGAACTGATCACTCAGCAAACGAGCCCGGTAGAACATGTGGACCTGGCCGACGCGTGCCACATTGATGACGGTGAAAAGGCCTTCCAGTTCGATCTGTGCGCCAGCTTCCTCATGGGTTTCACGCGCAGCGCCTTGCGCCGTCGTTTCGCCCAACTCCAGAAACCCTGCCGGAAGTGTCCATTTGCCAAAGCGCGGCTCGATGTTGCGCTTGCACAGCAGGATCTTGTCGCCCCAGTACGGCACGGTACCCACCACGTTGAGCGGGTTCTCGTAATGGATGGTGGCGCAGGCCGGGCAGATGGCGCGCTCCTTGGTGTCGCCATCATCGGGAATGCGGTAGACCACGGCGATGCCGCAATTGCGGCAGTGTTTGATCGGGCTGCGAAGCATGATGACCGGAGTGTATAAAAGAAAAGGGCTCCGGATGAGGGAGCCCTGAAGAAGCCGGCAGGCTGGGAGGACTTATTTTTTCTCGTTCCTCTTGAGCTGCCAGTTCCTCAATTGACTTGACTGCGGTGTTTCGCAGCCTGGAGGTCAAACAATCTTGAGCGTGATCGGCTCCAGGCCGGCCACGCCGCCGCTCAGCGTGTCGCCGGGCACCACCGCCGCCACGCCTTCCGGTGTGCCGGTGTAGATCAGGTCGCCGGGCTTGAGCTCCCAGGCGGTCGTCAGGTGCTCGATGATCTCGCCGATATTCCAGATCAGCTTGCTGACAGTGCTGCGCTGGCGGTCCTGGCCGTTCACCTGCACATAGATCTCGGCGTTCTCCACATCGCCGGCTTGGGCTGCCGGCGTGATGGGGCCGATCGGCGCGGCTTCGTCGAAGGTCTTGCCGATGCACCAGGGGCGGCCAAGTTTCTTTTGTTCGCCCTGCAGGTCACGGCGCGTCATGTCCAGGCCGACGGCGTAGCCGTAGATGTGCTTCTTGGCGTCCGCCGCCTTGATGTTCTTGCCACCCACGCCAATGCAGGCCACCAACTCGATCTCGTGGTGGAAGTCCTTGGTCAGGCTCGGGTAGTGCAGGGTGCCGGTCTGGCCGGCCTCCAGCACCAGGCAGGTGTCGGCCGGCTTGATGAAGAAGAAGGGCGGTTCACGGCCGGTAAAGCCCATTTCCTTGGCGTGCTCCACGTAGTTGCGTCCCACGCAGTAAATGCGATTGACCGGGAAACGATCCTTGCTGCCGACCACCGGCACAGACACGGGGGCGGGCGGCGTGATGACGTAGCTCATGAAAACCTTTCTTCCTTGTGGGTGCCCAGGGCCTGTCGCTCCGGGCGGGCTGAAAATTGAAGAGCACGCAAGCTGTGGCGGTCGGCAGGTGCATGGCCTGTCAGGACGGTCGACAGAAGCTGATCGCATTCTTCGAGCGTAAATCGTACAGGACTGGCGGCCCCCTCAATATACGCAATTCCCGCCGCCGCCACGGCACTGTGGACCAGCGCAGGTTCGCACCGGTCTGGCTGCTTGGGGGGAGTTCAGGCCCTGCGTGGGTAATAAATCAACAACCTGCCGAATGACTTGCGTCAGTCCCGGGTAATCGAATCTCTTGAAGATAAGCGGTTCGAAATGAATACCCGGGCACTCGCGCTGCGCATCATGTGATGAGTCACCTCGAACTGGGTCTATTTTTAATCGGCATCGCTACTATTTATCCAACCCAGGCCTCGGGAAAACCCGATGTGGCGGAGGCATAGACTGACACCATGAGCAAAAGCTTCGACTTCAAGCAAGCGCCAGGCCACCTGATCCGGCGGGCACAACAAGTGGCCTATGCTGTTTTCATGGAGGAGACGGCTTCATTTGACGTCACGCCAGTGCAATTCGCCATTCTCAATGCGCTGATGGACACACCGGGCGTGGATCAGGTCACGCTGGCAAACCAAGTGGCCTTTGATGCCGCGACTTCCGGTTCGGTGATCGGGCGTCTGGAGAGCAAGGGCTGGGTGCGGCGCGAAGCCGATGCGCAGGATCGGCGCCGCAGATTGTTGTGGGTGACGGCCGAGGGTGAGCAGGCAGTACAGAGCATGAAACGCGCCGTGGCGCGAGTGCAAACGAAAATCCTGAGTCCGCTCTCAGACGATGAGCAGGTCTTGTTCATGGCCTTGCTTGGCAAGCTGGTTTCAGGCCACGAAGCGGCTGCCGACTGAGTCAGCAGCGCTTCACGCCCTCACCAGGCCCTGGTTTCAGCGGGTTTTCATCGCAGAACGCCGTGGAGCCGGCTTTGCCGGACCGCTGGCGTTGCCCCCTTGAGGGGGGAGGGCAGCTACACGAAGTGAGCTGTCAACGGGGGTGCTACTCAGACTTGGCCAGCAGTTCGAAATGCTCCACCACCGGCGGGGCGGCAAAGAAGGGGCCCACGATGGCGCGCCATTCGGCAAAGGCCGGCGACTGGCGGAAATGCACGGTATGGTCTTCCAGCGTGTCCCAGAAGATCATCAGGAGGTAGCGCTCAGGGTGCTCGATCCCCTTGTTGACCTTGAAGCCCTGAAATCCCTTGGCCTGACTGATCACCGATTGCAGCCCGCGCTGGATGGCTTCGTCAAAGGCGGCTTGCTGGCCGGCATGGATGCGGATGTCGGCATGTTCGAGAATCATGAGGGCAGTCTCCTGAAGGGTGGTTTTTCGGCTTGTGAGTCTACGTCAGCACCAGGGACTCAACTTCGGTTTGTTCACGCATCGGTATTGAGCATGCTCGGGTCGAAGAAACGCAGTGTGTTGCGGCCTGCTCCCTTGGCACGGTACATGGCCAGGTCGGCCCGCTTGAGCAACTGATCGCTGCTGTAAGCCTGACCCAGGAACAGGGTGACGCCGATGCTGGATGAGCTCTTGTGCACGTGGTCTTTGAGGTTGTAGGGCTGGTTCAGGGTCGCCATGATCTTGTTGCCGACAAAGGCGGCTTCTGCCGTGGCCTGTTCGGCGTCGGTGTTGAGTTCCTGCAGCAGAACCACAAACTCGTCCCCGCCCAGGCGGGCTACGGTGTCGGCCTGGCGTACACAGTGCTGCAGACGTTGGGCGACCTGCAGCAGCAGCAGGTCGCCGTGATCGTGACCCAGGGTGTCGTTGAGTTGCTTGAACTTGTCAAGATCGATGAACATCACGGCACCATGGTGCTGGCTGCGACTGCTGGTGGCCAGGGCCTGCTCCAGCCGGTCCTGCAGCAGCCGGCGGTTGGGCAACTTGGTGAGCGGGTCGTAAAAAGCGAGCTGGTGGATTTCTTCCTCGGCCGCCTTGCGCTCGGTGATGTCGTGCAGCGTGGCAACGTAGTGGCTGACCGTGCCGTCTTCGCCGCGCACGGCTGTGATGGTGGCGGACTCGGGGTAGATCTCGCCGTTCTTGCGGCGGTTCCAGATCTCGCCCTTCCAGGCGCCTGTGGTCTGGAGTCGCGTCCACATCGCCGCATAGAAGGCATTGTCGTGACGCCCGGAACTGCGAAAACGCGGATTCTTGCCTTCCACCTCGGCAGCGGTATAACCGGTGATGGCGCTGAAAGCGCTGTTGACGCGCAGGATCAGGCCGTTGGCGTCGGTGATGAAGATGCCTTCCTGCGTTTCAAAAGCCGTGGCCGCAATGCGCATCTCGGCCTCGCTGCGCCGCCGTTCGCTGACGTCGGAGAAGATGACCACAGTCCCCGATACCTGTTCGGCATCGCGGATCGGATGGGCAGAGTACTCCACTGGCAGCGGTGTTCCGTCCTTGCGCCAGAACACCTCTTCGATCGACTCGACGGCCTCGCCGGTCAGCGATGTCCGGCTCATCGGACACTCTTCCCGGGGGTAGAGCGAGCCGTCGGCACGTTTGTAGTGGATCAGTTCGTGGATGTTGCGGCCGATGATGTCCGACGACGCGAAGCCCAGCATCCGGCTGGCAGCCGGATTGATGAAGGTGCATTTGCCCTGCAGGTCCATGCCGTAAATGCCCTCGCCGGTCGATTCCAACAGCAGCAGCCTGTCGCGCGACAAGGCTTCGCGTGCCGCTTCCTCGTCTTTGGCGGCTGTGATGTCCTGCACCGTGCCAGCCATCACGGCGTGGCCGAGCGCATTGATGCTGCGGCTGCCGCGTGCGTGCAACCATTTGATGCGTCCGTCTGCCATGCGCACGCGGTAGCTGATGTCGAACGGGATCTGCTCCTTCAAGGCGCGAGCATACGAATCATTGACACTGGCGCGGTCTTCCGGGTGCGTCATTTCAAGCAGTCTGCTCGACCTCGCACCGGCTTGCGGCCTGTCGAATTCGAGCATGCGAAACACCTGCTCCGACCAGGTCCAGCGGTTCGTCACCAGGTCGTACTCCCAACTGCCCAGGTGCGCGATGCGCTGGGCTTCGGTCAGGTGGGAATGTTCGAGATTGAGGCGGATTTCTGCCAGCTTGCGCAGGTACAGCGAACGCCCGATCCAGGCCAGTGAGACCAGCACCATCAGGCTGGCACCCGTGCCCAGGAGCGCCAACAATCTCTGCTGGGCGCTGATTGCCGCGTACAGGTCAGCGGGCGAGCGCGAGACCAGCAGCAGCAGGGGGTAAGCCTCGACCCAGCGGTAAGCTTGGCCGCGCTCGACCTGGTCCAGCGTTGAGGGGCGTATTTCGAAGCCTTCCCTCTGACGCTGGTACTCTGCCATGATCTTGCCGGACAGACGGGTCCCCATGTGTGCCGGCAAATCCCGGGAGCGACTCAACAAGACACCATCGTGCGAGAACACCGACATGATGGTGTCGGCACCGATCGTCAGCGGCTGGATGAAACGAGTGAGCTCCTCGGGAGACATGGAGATCACGATCACACCCAGGAACTGGCTGTTCTTACCCACAATGGGGCGCACCAGCTGCACACGCCAGAGCTTTCTGAGGCGGTCCATCATGGGCTCGCTGATATAAAGCCGGTCGGCGCCACCATCGGCAAAGTGGCGGAAGTGCAGGTGGTCGCCCAGGTAGACGGGAGCCCCGTAGTTGGGTGCATCGCTGATTTCTGAATAGCCGGTGCGACCGATCACGGTGACATTCACATCCAGCGCCTTGAGCGGGCCATGCCGCAGCAGGCCCGCTGTGCGCATCAGATTGGCTTTGTCCCTCCGGTAGTCCTCGCGCAAAATGAGCAGCGCGTTGTCGATGCCGTTGAGCTGTCGCACCAGCGTTTCATCCAGAATGGCGGTCAGGTGCGTCAGGTTCTGCCTGAAATCGGCGAGTCGTTCCTCTTTGCTTCGCTGGCCTTCCCACAGGACGAGGCTCCAGATCAGTGCCAGCAGCAGGACGCCCAGCAGCAGGAGATCCCACACCGATTCGAACGCGATCCGCAGGGAAGAGTGACTGCGAGAGGGGCGGTGTTGATCGGTCCCAACGGGGGGCGCGGTAAGCATGTCAATGCTGAGCCTGTGAGTTTTTGTCTGGGTATTTTAGGAGTTCGAGGCTGTGCGCGCCGTGTCAGTTTGCCGTTGCCGGGTTTGCGTTTATCCTCAGGTTCCATGAAGCTGCACAACTACTTCCGCTCCTCCGCCTCGTTCCGCGTGCGTATCGCGCTGGCCCTCAAGGGGCTGAGCTACGAGTACATCCCGGTGCACCTGGCGCGTGGCGACCACAAGCTGCCTGACTACACCGGCATCTCGTCCGATGGTCTGGTGCCGCTGCTGGAGGTCGAGGGCGAACGGCTGTCGCAGTCGATGGCCATCATCGAGTACCTGGACGAAACCCATCCGCAGCCGCCGCTGATGCCGGCTGATGCGCTGGGGCGTGCCAAGGTGCGGGCACTGGCGCAGTCCATTGCCTGCGAAATCCACCCCCTCAACAACCTGCGCGTGCTCAAGTACCTGGTGCGCGAACTCAAGGTGGAAGAAGAAGCCAAGAACACCTGGTACCGCCACTGGGTGCGTGTGGGGCTGGAGAGCTTCGAGCGGCAACTCGTCACGCTGGATACGCAGCGCCGGCAGGCCGGGCTCAAGCCCTCGGTCTACTGCTGGGGTGACACGCCCACGCTGGCCGACTGCTGCCTGGTGCCGCAAATCTTCAATGGCAAACGCTTTGACGTGAACCTCGACGGCCTGCCGCTGACCATGGCGGCGTTCGACGCCTGCATGCAGCTGCCGGCCTTTCAGCAGGCGCAGCCCGCCAACTGCCCCGACAACGAGGCCTGAGCGTGCCAGTCCCGGTCCCCATGCGCCCGGACTGGCTGGTTCCGCAATGGCCGGCACCAGCCCAGGTGCATGCCGTCTGCACCACGCGCGCGGGCGGCCACTCGCAGCCGCCTTATGACAGTCTGAATCTGGGCGACCATGTGGGGGACGACATCCTGGCGGTGGGGGCCAACCGGGCGCTGCTTCATGACGCCATTGCGGCGCGGCCGGTCTTCCTGTCGCAGGTGCACGGCAGCGGCGTGGTGGTGCTGGACGGCCATACCGCCCACGGCACGCAGGCAGATGCCTGCTTCACACGCGAACGCGGCGTGGCCTGCACCATCATGGTGGCGGATTGTCTGCCGGTGCTGTTCACCGACACACAAGGCAGCTTTGTCGCTGCGGCGCACGCCGGCTGGCGCGGCTTGGCGGGTGCGGCGGGCTTGGGCGTGCTGGAATCGGTTTATAAGCATTTTCCGCTTGAAGCCCCCGATGTACATGCGCTGGCAGCTACAAAAATAATAGCGTGGCTGGGCCCTTGCATCGGGCCGGAGGCCTTTGAGGTCGGGCCCGACGTCAAGGCGGCGTTCGAGGCGCACGCGCCGCAAGCGGCAGCCTGCTTCCGTCCTACACCCACAGCGGGCAAGTGGCTGGCCGATCTGCCGGCGCTGGCGCGTCAGCGCCTGGCGGCGCTGGGCATCACGCAGGTTTATGGCAATGACGGCAGCCGTGACTGGTGCACGCTGAGCAACCCGTCACGGTTCTTTTCGCACCGGCGCGATGGCGTCAGCGGGCGCCTGGCCGCCTGCGTCTGGCTGGCCTGAGCCGGCTTCCTGCGCGTCTGCTTCGGGTGGTGTTGGCTGCTGGGCCGCCCGCCAGGCTGCCAGTTCGGCGGCTTCGCGCGTCTTGCGTGCGTGGCGTCGCCCCGGCGCCCCTATCAGGTAAAGCACCAATGCCACAGGACCCACACCATAGAGTACAAACGTGATGAGCGCACCCAGCACGGTGCCGGTGGTGTTGGTGGCTTCGGCCACGGCCATCATCAGGGCCACATAGAGCCAGCCAATGGCAATCAGTATCGGGAACATAGGGTCATTGATGACTGTCAGTTTTTCGAAGGGGTGGACCTGAGATACTGGCTGACAACACTGATCAGCAGCACAAGGACGAGGTGTGACACAGGATACTCCCGAATTCTGGGCCCAGGCGGCCCGGCAGTTCCAGCAGACCTTTGGCGACAGCTGGATGAAGATGTTTCAGTCTTTTCAGGGGCTTGATCTCGGTCAAGGCAGTGCACCCGGCGTGCCGCTGCCCGAGCAGCCGGTGGGCATTGCGCCTGACAAGCTGCAGGCGCTGCAACAGCAGTATCTGCATGACCTGGCGCAGCTGATGCAGCATGGCCCCGAGGTTGGGGCTGCAGCCAGTGGCGACAAACGTTTTGCTGCCAAGGCCTGGGGCGACAACCCGCTGGCAGCACTGTCGGCGGCGGCCTACCAGCTCAACGCCCGCCTGCTGCTGCAGATGGCCGATGCCGTGCAGGCCGACGCCAAGACGCGTGCCCGCATCCGCTTCGCGGTGGAGCAGTGGGTGGCGGCCAGCGCGCCGAGCAACTTCCTGGCGCTCAATGCCGAAGCGCAGCAAAAAGCGATCGAGACCAAGGGTGAGAGCCTGGCCAAAGGCATGCACAACCTGCTGCACGACCTGCAGCAGGGGCATGTGAGCATGACCGACGAGAGCCAGTTTGAAGTCGGCCGCAACGTGGCCACCACCGAAGGCGCCGTGGTGTTCGAGAACGAGCTGTTCCAGCTGATCGAATACAAACCGCTCACGGCCAAGGTGTACGAGCGCCCCTTGCTGCTGATTCCACCTTGCATCAACAAGTACTACATCCTCGACCTGCAGCCCGACAACTCGCTGATCCGCTATGCCGTGGCACAGGGTCACCGCACCTTTGTGGTGAGTTGGCGCAACCCGGACGAGACGCTGGCGCACAAGACCTGGGACGACTACATCGAGGACGCCGCCATCCAGGCCATCCACGTGGTGCAGGCCATCAGCGGCGCCAAGACCATCAACGCCCTGGGCTTCTGCGTCGGCGGCACCATCCTGGGCACGGCCTTGGCGGTGCTGGCGGCGCGCGGCGAGAAGCCGGTGCACAGCGCCACCTTCCTCACCACCTTTCTCGACTTCACCGAGACCGGCATCATGGACGTCTTCATCGACGAAGCCATGGTGCGCTACCGCGAAAAGCAGATGGGGCAGGGCGGTCTGATGAAGGGGCGCGACCTGTCGTCCACCTTCAGCTTTCTGCGCCCCAACGACCTGGTGTGGAACTACGTGGTGGGCAACTACCTCAAGGGCGAAACCCCGCCGCCGTTCGACCTGCTGTACTGGAACAGCGACAGCACCAACCTGCCCGGGCCGTTCTACGCCTGGTACCTGCGCAACACCTACCTGGAAAACAACCTGGTCAAACCGGGCCAGCTCACGGTCTGCGGTGAAGCGCTTGATTTGCGCCGGGTGGACATCCCGGCCTACATCTACGGCTCGCGCGAGGACCACATCGTCCCGATCGGCGGCGCCTACGCCAGCACCCAGGTGTTGCCGGGCAAGAAGCGTTTTGTCATGGGCGCGTCCGGCCACATTGCCGGCGTGATCAACCCGCCGGAGAAAAAGAAGCGCAGCCACTGGCTGCGCCCCGACGGCAAGTTGCCGACAACGCTCGATGCCTGGCTGGCCGGCGCCGACGAACATGTCGGCAGCTGGTGGCCCGACTGGGCGGCCTGGCTCAAGGCCCAGGCCGGCAAACAGGTGGCTGCGCCCAAGAGCTACGGCAAGGGCAAGTACAAGGTGATCGAGGCGGCGCCCGGCCGCTACGTGAAGGAAAAAGCACGGTAAAAAAATGGTCACCAAGTGATCAAACAATGGAGGACATCATGGAAGACATCGTCATCGTTTCCGCTGCCCGCACCGCGGTTGGCAAGTTCGGCGGCTCGCTGGCCAAGGTGCCGGCCACCGAGCTCGGCTCCATCGTCATCAAGGCCTTGCTGGAGCGCACCCGGCTCGACGCGGCCCAGGTGGGCGAGGTCATCATGGGCCAGGTGCTGGCGGCCGGCGCCGGCCAGAACCCGGCACGCCAGGCGCTGATGAAAAGCGGCTTGCCCAAGGAAATCCCGGCGCTGACCATCAACGCCGTCTGCGGCTCCGGCCTGAAGGCCGTGATGCTGGCCGCGCAGGCCGTGGCCTATGGCGACAGCGAGATCGTGATCGCCGGTGGCCAGGAGAACATGAGCGCCAGCCCGCACGTGCTGCTCGGTTCGCGCGACGGCCAGCGCATGGGCGACTGGAAGATGATCGACTCCATGATCGTTGACGGCCTGTGGGACGTCTACAACCAGTACCACATGGGTATCACGGCCGAGAACGTGGCCAAGCAGTACGGCATCACGCGCGAGATGCAGGACGCGCTGGCGCTGGCCAGCCAGCAGAAGGCCGCTGCCGCGCAGGACGCCGGCAAGTTCAAGGACGAGATCGTGCCGGTGAGCATCGCGCAGAAGAAGGGCGATCCGCTGATTTTCGAAACGGACGAATTCCTCAACCGCAAGACCAATGCCGAAGCCCTGGCCGGCCTGCGCCCCGCCTTCGACAAGGCCGGCGGCGTGACGGCCGGCAACGCCTCGGGCATCAACGACGGCGCTGCCGCCGTGATGGTGATGACGGCCAAGAAAGCCGCCGCGCTGGGCTTGAAGCCGCTGGGCCGCATTGCCAGCTTTGCCACCAGCGGGCTGGACCCGGCCTATATGGGCATGGGCCCGGTGCCGGCTTCCACCAAGGCGCTGGCGCGCGCCGGCTGGAAAGCGGCCGACCTCGACCTGCTGGAGATCAACGAAGCCTTTGCCGCCCAGGCCTGCGCCGTGAACCAGCAGATGGGCTGGGATACAGCGAAGGTCAACGTCAACGGCGGCGCCATTGCCATTGGCCACCCGATCGGCGCCTCCGGCTGCCGCATCCTGGTGACGTTGCTGCACGAGATGCAGCGCCGTGATGCCAAGAAAGGCATTGCCAGCCTGTGCATTGGCGGCGGCATGGGCGTGGCGCTGACGATCGAGCGTTGAACCGCGGAGTTATGCGTGTTTTTGGCTGCCAGCCCTTTTATTTCATTCGCTGGCAGCTATTGAATTGATAGCATTTTTACAACGAGGAGAGCATCATGAGCCAGAAAATAGCCTACGTCACCGGCGGCATGGGCGGCATCGGCACCGCCATCTGCCAGCGCCTGCATAAGGAAGGCTTCAAGGTCATCGCCGGCTGCGGCCCGACGCGCGACTTCACCAAGTGGCTCGATGAACAGAAGGCGCAGGGTTACACCTTCTACCCCTCGGTCGGCAACGTCGGCCTGTGGGATTCGACGGTGGACGCCTTCAGTAAGGCCAAGGCCGAGCATGGCCCGATTGACGTGCTGGTCAACAACGCCGGCATCACGCGCGACCGCATGTTCCTGAAGATGACACGCGAAGACTGGGACGCCGTGATCGAGACCAACCTCAACTCCATGTTCAACGTTACCAAGCAGGTGGTGGGCGACATGGTGGAGCGCGGCTGGGGACGCATCATCAACATCAGTAGCGTGAACGGCGAGAAGGGCCAGGCAGGCCAGACCAACTACTCGGCCGCCAAGGCCGGCATGCACGGCTTCACCATGGCGCTGGCGCAGGAGCTGGCGGCCAAGGGCGTGACGGTCAACACCGTGAGCCCGGGTTACATCGGCACCGACATGGTGAAGTCCATCCGCGAGGACGTGCTCGACAAGATCGTGGCCACCATCCCGGTCAAGCGCCTGGGCCAGCCGAGCGAGATCGCCTCCATCATTGCCTGGCTCGCCAGCGAAGAGGGTGGGTATTCGACGGGGGCGGATTTCTCGGTCAATGGTGGCTTGCACATGGGCTGAAGGCGCTTCGCCCTCAAGCAACAAACCCCGCCGTCGCGGGGTTTGTTGTTGCCGTGGCCGGCGTTGTCAGCCGGGGTTGGCCTCATCATCCACCGTGCTGCTGGTCCACTCCAGCAGCAGACGGTAGCCCACGGCCAGCAAGGTGGGGCCGAGGAAGGCACCGATCACGCCGAAGGCCAGCACACCGCCCAGCACGCCCAGGAACACGATGGCAAACGGCAGGCTGGCGCCGCGGCTGATGATGAAGGGCTTGATGACGTTGTCCACCGTGCTGACGAGAAAGAAGCCCCAGGCGACCACAAAGATGGCCCAGCCCGGCTGACCCTGCTGAAACAACCAGATGGCTGCGCCGCCCCAGATCAGCGGCGGCCCGATTGGCACTACCGAGAGGAAGAAGGTGGCGGCCCCCAGCAGCACCGCGCCCGGCACACCGGCTATGGCAAAGCCGATGGCAGCCAGCACGCCCTGCGCCAGCGCCGTGCCGAGCACGCCATAGATCACGCCGCTGACGGTGCCGCGGGCAATGTCCAGCAGGTAGCTCGCGCGTCCGCCGGCCAGCCGCTCCAGCGCAATGCGCAGGCGTTGGTTCAAGGTTTCACCGTGAATGAAGAAAAAGAAGACCAGGAACACCGACAGGGCCATGTCGATCACGCCTTGGCCCAGGATGCGCCCACCGGTGAGGGCGGCCGCCTGGGCGGGTTTGCCCAGTTCGACGATGAGGCGATGGCCGTCATGGGCAAACTGTTGCCAGTAGCTGTGCAGGGTGGGCCCGACCAGCGGCAGTCTGGCCAGCCAGTTGGGGGCATCCGGCAGGCCTTCCTTGCTGATGGCGGAAGCGGCCCGACCCAGTTCGGCCACGTTCTCGGCTTGGGTCAGTGCCACGGCCACAATCGGCCCCAGCAGCAATACCGTGCCCAGCACGGTCATCAGGCCGGCGGTCAAGGTGCGTCGGTTGCCGGTCCAGCGGTTGAGCCGAACGAAGACCGGCCAACTGGTGGAGGCCAGAATGGCGGCCCAGATCAACGGCGTGAGAAAAGGCCACAGGACCAGCAAGCAACCGGCCGCCAGCAACGCCAAGGCGATCACAGCAAGAGTACGGTCGGAACGGAGGCTTTCCATGGCCGGGACAGACGAAGTGGGTGACCGGATCATTATGGGCCAAGCCAGCTCGGCTCACGTCCGAAGCCGGGCACGTTCTGTGCAATCTCCGCCAGGGCCTCAGGCAAATCTGATACAACGGACTTCAACTTGTTTTTTTGTCACACCACGGAACCTTTGTCATGGCCGGAACCACCTTGCTCGCCCTGCTCGACGATATCGCCTCCATCCTGGACGACGTCGCCACCATGACGAAGCTGGCAGCCAAGAAGACGGCCGGGGTGCTGGGGGACGATCTGGCCCTCAATGCGCAGCAGGTCACGGGCGTGCAGGCCAGCCGTGAACTGCCGGTGGTGCTGGCCGTGGCCAAGGGCTCACTGGTGAACAAGGCGATTCTGGTGCCGGCGGCGCTGCTCATCAGCTGGCTGGTGCCTTGGCTCATCACGCCTTTGCTGATGTTGGGCGGCGCTTTCCTGTGCTTTGAGGGTTTTGAAAAACTGGCGCACAAATGGCTGCATGCGGCAGAGGATGAATCCGAGCACCGTCAGATCGTGCAGGCCCTGGCCGACCCGGCGGTGGACCTGGTCGCCTTCGAGAAAGACAAGATCAAGGGCGCCGTGCGCACCGATTTCATTCTTTCGGCCGAGATCGTGGTGATCACCCTCGGTACGGTGGCGGCAGCGTCCCTGATGCAGCGGGTCACCGTGCTGGTCGGCATTTCGATTCTGATGACCGTGGGCGTGTATGGGCTGGTGGCCGGCATCGTCAAGCTTGACGACCTGGGTCTGCACCTGCAACGCAGTGCGTCCGGCCTGCGCCGTGCCATCGGCACCGGCCTGCTGCAAGCCGCGCCCTGGCTCATGAAAACCCTCTCAGTGGTCGGCACCGCCGCCATGTTCATGGTGGGCGGCGGCATCCTGCTGCACGGCTGGCCGGCATTGGCCCATGCGGTGGAGGGCGTGACGGTGGGGTGGGGAAGTTTTGGCGGTGGTTTGCTCAACACCGCTGCAGGCGCTGGGGTGGGGGTGATTGCGGGCGCTGCGGTGCTGGCGGTGGTGACCGGGGTGCAACGGCTGCGCCGCTGACGGCTTGAAACCTGAAACATGCCTCAAACAAACAGGCCCGGCATAGCCGGGCCTGTTGCTCGTTCTGCCGCAGAAAAAGGCGTGCCTGCTCAGGCGATCGCCGCTTCCAGCTCCGGCAGTAGCACCTTGTTGTCCGTGCTGAACTGGTAGTCCTTGAACACGTGTTCGGCGCTGAGCAGCTGGTAGTTGCCGTCGTCGTGGCGCAAGGTCGTGTCCTTCAGGCGCCAGGTCAACTGGCCGCAGGTCCAGATGTCGAAATTGCGCATGTGGGTGCACAGGCAGGTCTTGTCCCACACCTTGACTTTGCGCTCGCCGGGGTGGGCTGCCACCTCGCGGTTGTAGGCCTCGATGTAGGCGCACTTGCCGTTGGCGTCGAGCAGGTAGCCATAGGCCTCGCAGTTCGGGCGAATGCCGTCGCCAATGCCGGGGCTGGACTTGATCATGCGCATCGGGTAGCCGGTGGGCGAGATCTCGTTGACCTCGATGTCGTCTTCATTGGCCTTGAAGTACTCCTGCTTGATGTCGTCGGGCAGGCCGCATTCCTTCGTGACCGTGAAACGCGTGGCGACCTGCACGCCGGCCGCGCCCATTTCCAGGAAACGCACCGCGTCGCTGCCGGTGAAGATGCCGCCCGCGGGGATGACGGGAATGTCCAGCGACTCCTGCTTCAGGTACTGCAGGATTTCGGCCACGATGGTGGCCAGGTCGTATTTGGCCCAGTCCATGCCAAAGCCCAGGTGGCCGCCAGCCAGCGGGCCTTCCACCACCACGTAGTCGGGCAGGCGGTTCAGACGGCTGTTCTTCTTCAAAAACAGCTGCAAGGCACGCAGCGACGACACGATGATGCCGAGCTTGGCGTCGCGAAAGCGCGGGTGGCCATCCATCAGCGCAAACGAGCCCAGGTGCAGGCCGGCCGCCAGGGTAATGCCGTCGATGCCCGCGTCCAGCGCGCTGTTCAGGCGCACGCTGAGGGTCTCCTTGGGCGCGTTCATCGTCAGCTTTTCCATGCAGTTGATGAAGATCTGACCGCTGCCCTGCTTGCGCGCCATGGTTTTTTCCACGTGCATCCGGGTGGCCTCGGCCAGGCCTCCCAGGTCGAACTTGACGTCCGACTTGTCGGCAGAGGCAACGTTGTACTGGTACTGCGCCTGCTTGGCCTTGACGTATTTGGTCTTGTAGCGACGGTCGGTCACCGTCTTGATCATGGCATCGGAGATGTGTCCCACGCCGCCCAGGCGAGCCGCTTCCAGCGCCAGATCGGCAGAGGAAATGTCCACGCCCATTCCGCCAATCATGATGGGCACCAGCTCCTGGCGGCCCATTTGCATGCGGAAGTCATCCAGACGTTTCATAGTCACTTTCGAAAGGCGGGGCCCCAACTTGGCCCCTGAATTCAGGTTTCTAGTACGTAATTATGGACTGACTGGCTTGCGAAAACTGACAAATGGGCCTGCCGATGTCAGTGGTTTGTGCACGCAGTGCGTTCGGCACGGTTGTCACACGGTTGTCATGCGGGTGGTCGTCTCAGGCCATCTGGGCGATGGTTCTGCGAAACCTCACCAGCGACAGGGAAAACAGTGCCGAGCCGATCACCAGCAGCGCAACAAATGACATCCACACCACCTCCAGACCCGCCCCCCGGTAGAGGATGGCCTGGCTCAGTTCGGTGAAGTGCGTGGTGGGCGCCAGCGCCATCAGGTACTGGATCCACAGCGGCATGCTCTCGCGCGGTGTCATGCCACCGGAGAGCAGTTGCAGCGGCATCAGGGTCAGGATCATCAGCAGGCCGAACTGCGGCATGCTGCGCGCCACGGTGGCCATGAAGATGCCCATGGAGGTGGTGGCAAACAGATGCAAGGCGGTGCCGAGGAGAAAGAGCGTCAGCGAGCCGTCGATCGGCACCTGCAGCACACCCTGCACCACCAGTGCCAGCGACAGCCCGGTGGCCACCAGCACCACCAGTGCCATGGACCAGACCTTGGCCAGCATGATCTCGGTCGGCGTGACCGGCATCACCAGCAGATGCTCCACCGTGCCGTGCTCGCGCTCGCGGATCAGGGCGGCGCCGGTCAGGATGATGGACAGCATGGTGATCTGGCTCACCAGCTCCATCAGCGAACTGAACCAGGTCGGGTTCAGGCTGGGGTTGAAACGCATGCGCGGCACCAGCTCCACCGGCAGGGGGGTGGTGCCGCGGTAGCGCTGCATGAATTCGCTGACCTCGCCCATGACGATCTGCTGGATGGTGCCGTTGCCGGTAAAGGCCTGGCTCATGCGCGTGGCGTCGACGTTGAGCTGCACGGCGGGCGCCCGGCCGGCCAGCACGTCGCGCTGGAAATTGGGCGGAATGACAAGCACGAAGGTGTAGCGGCCGGCATCCAGGCCCGGGTCGATCTCGGCCAGGCCGATGCGCACCGGCTGGATGAACTGCGGCGGGTAGAAGGCCGTGATGATGCGCGTCGACAGGGCCGAGTCGTCCTCGTCCACGATCGCAATCGAGGCCCGGTGCAGCGTCTCCGGCGTGATGGTGCCGGCGGTGTAGATCGCTACCGTGAAGGTGTAGACGATCAGGAACAGCATCATCGGATCACGCCACAGACTCCAGAGCTCCTTGATGCCCAGTCGATAGATGTTGTCCAGATGGCGCTTCCATGAAGTCATGGCATGGCCTCCCGCCGGGCCGCCCCAAGGGAGGCCGCGGCCCCCTCGGGGGGCAGCGAACGACACGCAGTGCGAAAGCGTGGGGGCATCATGTTTCCTGTTTTTTCAACAGCACGATGGCCAGGCCGAGGATGACCGGTGCCGCCGCCAGCAGTGGCCAGAACTGGGTCTGCAGGTCGGCAAAGTCCAGCGCCTTGCTGAACACGCCGCGGCTGATGGTGAACATGTGGCTGGCCGGGTAGATCTCGCCGATGATGCGGCCGCCGCCTTCCAGCGAGGACACCGGGTTGATCAGGCCGGCGAACTGTATCGCCGGGATCATGGTGCCGACCATGGTGAAGAACATGGCGGCAATCTGGCTGCGCGTGACGGTGGAGGCCAGCAGGCCCAGGCCGGTGGAGCACAGGCTGAACAGCAGGGCCGCCAGCGTCAGGGTGGCAAAGCTGCCGGTGATGGGGACATTGAACACGGTGACGGCGGCCAGGCACATGAGGGCGAAGTTGATCATGGCCAGCGCCACGTAGGGCAGTTGCTTGCCGAGCAGGAACTCGGTGCGTGTGGTGGGCGTGACGTAGAAGTTGATGATCGAGCCCAGCTCCTTTTCGCGCACCACGGCCAGTGCCGTCAGCATGGAGGGCAGCATCAGCAGCAGCATGGGGATGACGGCCGGCACCATGGCCGGCAGGCTTTTCACGTCCGGGTTGTAGCGGTAGCGTGTCTCTACGTTGATCAGACCGGCGGGCGTGAGGCCGGTACGCGCGTGCACCTGCTGCGCATACCAGTGCTGGTGCATGCCTTGGGCGTAACCAAGCACGGTTTCAGCGCGCTGCGGCATGGCGCCGTCGATCCAGGCGCCGATCTGCACCGTGTTGCCGCGTTCCACGTCGCGCGCGAAGCCGGGCGGGATCTCCAGCGCCAGCGAGATCTCGCCGCTGCGCATGCGGCGGTCCAGTTCGGCGTAGTCGGCCATCGGCGGCCGTTCACTGAAATAGCGTGAGCCGGCCAGGTTGGCCGTGTAGTCGCGGCTGAGCGTGGTCTGGTCGCGGTCCAGCACGGCAAAGCGCAGGTCTTCCACATCCATGCTGATGCCGTAACCGACGACGAACATCAGCAGCAGCGAGCCGAGCAGCGCCAGGGCGCCGCGCACCGGGTCGCGTCGCAACTCCAGTGCCTCGCGCCACTGGAAGCTGTGGATGCGCGCCAGGCTGCGGCGCAGGCGGGTCAGCAGCCCGCCGTTGGCGACCGGCGCTTGCACCAGGGGTACTGAGTGGCTGGTGTCATCGGGAATGGGGGCTACCTGGGCTGCCGGCGGGGCGCCGCTGGCGTCTTCCAGGTAGCTGATGAAGGCATCGTTCAGCGTGGTGGTGCCGCGCTTGGCGATCAGCTTGGCTGGTGCATCGCTGTCGAGCACGCGGCCGGCGTGCATCAGCGAGATGCGGTCGCAGCGCTCGGCCTCGTTCATGAAGTGGGTCGAGATGAAGATGGTGACCTTGTCGCGACGGGCCAGCTCGATCATCAGGCGCCAGAAGTTGTCGCGCGCGATCGGGTCCACACCGGACGTGGGCTCGTCCAGGATCAGCAGCTCGGGCCGGTGCACCATGGCCACGGCCAGCGACAGGCGCTGGCGGATGCCCAGTGGCAGTTGCGCCGGCAGTACGTCTTGCACGTCCTGCAGGTCGAAGCGCTGAATCATCTCGGCTACGCGGGTCGGCAGTTCGGCCGGCCGCACGTGGAACAGCCGTGCGTGCAGTTCCAGGTTCTGCCGCACGGTCAATTCGCCATACAGCGAGAACGATTGCGACATGTACCCCACACGCCGGCGCGTGGCCATGTCGCGTGGATTGACCGTCTTGCCAAACAGCTGGGCCTGGCCCTCACTGGCGGGCAGCAGGCCGGTCAGCATCTTCATGGTGGTGGTCTTGCCGCAGCCGTTGGAGCCCAGGAAGCCAAAGATCTCGCCACGCTGAATGCGAAAGCTCACGTGGTCGACGGCCACGAAGTCGCCAAAACGCATCGTCAGGTCCTGCGCTTCAATCGCGACGTCGGCCTGTGCGTCCAGCGCCAGAGGTTCAATGATGACTTGGCGGTGGGTGCGCCGTTTTTCTTCCGGCAGCAGGGCGATGAAGGCGGATTCGAGCGAGCTGTGACCGGTGCGCTGGAGCAACTCGACGGGTGTGCCGGTGGCCAGCACCCGGCCATCGTCCATGGCCACCAGCCAGTCGAAGCGCTGCGCTTCTTCCATGTAGGCGGTGGCCACCAGCACGCTCATGCCGGGGCGGTTGGCGCGGATGCGGGCGATCAGCTCCCAGAATTGCGCACGCGCCAGGGGATCGACGCCGGTGGTCGGTTCGTCGAGGATCAGCAGGTCCGGGTCGTGGATGAGGGCGCAGCACAAACCGAGCTTTTGTTTCATGCCGCCCGAGAGCTTGCCGGCCGGGCGCGCGAGAAAGGGGTACAGGCCGGTGCTGCGCGTCAGCGCGTCGATGCGGCGCCGGCGCTCCGCGGCATCATGGCCGAACAGGCGCGCGAAGAACTGGAGGTTTTCCTCCACCGACAGGGTGGGGTAGAGGTTCTTGCCCAGGCCCTGCGGCATGTAGGCAATGCGCGGGCACACCGCCTGCCGGTGTCGGCGCCGCGCCATGTCGCCGCCCAGCACCTCGATGCGCCCCTGCTGGATGGCGCGGGCGCCGGACACCAGTGCCATCAAGCTTGATTTGCCCACACCGTCCGGGCCGATCAGCCCCACCATGCATCCGGCCGGGATGTCCAGACTGATCTTCTCCAGCGCGGTGGTTTTCTTGTAGTGCAGTGACACGCCTTGCAGGCGGGCCACGGGAGGCGCCTCGTTCGCCGGTATCACTTCTCGACCTTGACCGCCAGGTGAGCTGGCCACTGGGCATTGGGGTCGATCTTGAGCCAGGCCACGCCAGGCAGGCCGGTCTTGACCTGTTCCAGATGCCGCAGCAGCAAGTCGCGGTCGATTTGCGCCCGCACCCGGAACATGAGTTTCTGGCGTTCGCTCTGCGTCTCCACCGTCTTGGGCGTGAACTGCGCCGCGCTGGCCACGAACGATACCTTGGCCGGAATCACGTACTGGGGCGCGGCGTCGAGCACGATGCGGACCTCGCTGCCCAGCGCCACCCGGCCGGCCACCGTCTCGGGCAGGAAGAAGGTCATGTAGACGTCGGACAGGTCGATCAGGTTGAGCACGCGCCCGCCGGCGCCCACCACCTCGCCGGTGCGCGCCACCAGGAACTGCACGCGGCCGTCGCGCGGGGCCTTGAGTTCGCTGTCGGCCAGCTCGACGTCAATGCGCTCCAGCGTGGCTTCCAGAGCCTTGACGTTGGCTTGCGCCCCGGTGACCTGGGTGCGGGCTGCGGCAATGCCGGCTTGGGCGGCGTTGGCCTGGGCGCGGGCCGCCGACAAGGCGGCCTGCAGGCTACGCACACGGGCGCGGTCGTCGTCCAGCAACTGGCCGGAGAAGAAGCCTTCCTTCGCCAGTTTCTCCGAACGTGGCAGCCGGCGTTGCGCGGCATCGAGTTCGCTCTCACGCTGGGCCACCACAGCCAGCGCTGCCTGGTGGTCGCTCTGGCGCAAGGCCACCTGGAGTTCGGCGCCGCTGACGGATTCATGTGCCTGCTGCAGCCGTGCCAAGGCTTCTTCGCGTTGCGCCTGCAGGCTCTCGATCTCCATGTGCGCCAGCGGCTGGCCGGCTTTGACGAACTGGCCTTCCGCCACCAGGATGTCCTTCACGCGCCCCGCCAGCTTGGTGGCGACGGAAATTTCGGTGGCTTCGATGCGACCATTGCCACTGGTGAAGCCATCCCCCAAGCCCTGGTCGTGCCACAGTTGCCAGCCGATGACGGCGCCGGCAGCGGCAGCCAGGACAAGCCCAGCAACGAGGGCGGTCTTCCAATTTATTTTCATCTGCATCGTGTCTGCACCATCGTTGGATGGCTCGGTGGGTTGGCTGGTGTGTCGGCGCTCGCGCTGGCGTTGGCACCATGGGCCAGCAAGGTGGGTCGTTGGGTGACGTGGCCGATCAGTCTGTTGGTAATGGTAGCCCATGCCACCGCGGTGCTGCGTCTTGCCAATGCCCTCTTGGCCCGCCACAGGCAAGGCGCCCAGCGCTACGCGTCACCCCTCTCACCGCACGCTCGGGCTAGCGAGTGGGCGGGTGACCCGTTTGAATGGTGCCGATGTGTCAGGCGTATGACATGTGCTTATTCTGCTATCAAATAAATAGCTGTCGGCGCATATTTCATAAGGTTCAGAGCCCAAAAACACCCCTCAATTCACGTGCGGCCAGTATCACCGATGCCGCTTCAGGGTAGTCCCTAGCTTTACCGACCTTTCTGCCCCGCACTTGACCTGCATCAAAAAAGTTCGAACACAACTGCCTATTCTGCGACTTCCGGTGCCAGCGGTCTGCGTGCGTGATCGGAGTCTCGGCATCGGTCTACCCAATCAATTCAAGGAGGAGTAGCACATGCAAGCCAGCAAGGACACATTGCTCTGGATGTACGAGAAGATGGTAGAGATACGCCACTACGAGGAGACCATGGCCACGGTCTACCTCGAAGGCAAATTGCCCCCTGCAATCCAGAAGGGACTCGCGTTCGACATCGGCTCCGGCCCCGTGCCGGGCGAAATGCACCTGGCGGCCGGCCAGGAGCCGGTGGCGGTGGGCATCTGCGCCCACCTCAAGCAGGAGGACACCGTGGTCGGCACCCACCGGCCGCACCACTTCGCCATTGCCAAGGGCGTGCCCTTGAACCCGATGACGGCCGAGATGTTCGGCAAGGTCACTGGTCTGGGCAAGGGCAAGGGCGGCCACATGCACTTGTTCGATCCGGTCCACAAGTTCAGCTGCAGCGGCATCATCGGCGCCAGCCTGCCGCCGGCCTGTGGTGCGGGTCTTGCGGCCAAGAAGATGGGTAAAGACTGGGTGGCCGTTGCCTTCTTTGGCGAAGGCGCGGCCAACCAGGGTTCGGTGCACGAGTCGCTCAACCTCGCGGCGCTGTGGCAGCTGCCGGTGATCTTCGTCTGCGAAGACAACAAGTGGGCGATCTCGGTGCCCAAGGATCACGCCACGTCCATCGACTGGGTGGCCGACCGTGCGTCGGCCTATGGCATGCCTGGCATCAAGGTGGCCCACAACGACGCGCTGGAGGTGTATGAGGCGGTGGCGCCCGCCATCGCCCGCGCACGTGCCGGGCAGGGGCCGAGTCTGATCGAGGTCAAGACCGACCGTTACCTCGGGCACTTCCAGGGCGACCCGGAGGTGTATCGGCCCAAGGACGAGGTGGCCAACCTGCGCAAGAACGACCCGATTCCGAAGCTGGCAGCGCAGCTCAAGAAGGGCGGCCAGATGAGCGAGGCGGAAGACGCTGCCATCGTGGCGCGCGCCAAGCAGCGCGTAGCGGACGCCTTTGCCTTTGCGCGCGAAAGCGCCTACCCGGCGCCGCAGGATGCCCTGCAGGACGTTTTCGCCTGAACCGGACCAGAGGAGGAACACGATATGAGTACCACCCGCAAACTCACCATGGCGCAGGCGATTGCCGAAGGCATTGGCCAGGAAATGGAGCGCGACAACACGGTCTTCGTGATGGGCGAAGACATCGGCAAGTACGGCGGCATCTTCGGTGCCACCGGCGGCCTGCTCGACAAGTTCGGTCCGGAGCGCATCATGGACACGCCGATCTCCGAGACCGCCTTCATCGGCACCGCCACCGGCGCCGCCGCGGCTGGCCTGCGGCCGATTGCCGAACTGATGTTCGTCGACTTCTTTGGCGTCTGCATGGACCAGATCTACAACCACCTGGCCAAGAACACCTACATGGCCGGCGGCCACATCAAGCTGCCGGTGGTGCTGACCACGGCCATCGGCGGCGGCTACAGCGATGCGGCGCAACACTCGCAGTGCCTGTACGCCACCTTTGCCCACATGCCGGGCCTCAAGGTGGTTGTGCCGTCCAACGCCTACGACGCCAAGGGCCTGATGATCCAGGCCATTCGCGACGACAACCCGGTCATGTTCATGTACCACAAGGGCATCATGGGCCTGCCGTGGATGGCGTTTTTTGAGGGCAGCAGCAACGAGGTTCCGCAGGAGGCCTACACCATCCCCTTCGGCCAGGCCAAGGTGGTGCGCGCCGGCAATGACCTCACCATCGTCACCCTGAGCCAGATGGTGCAGAAGAGCCTGTTGGCCGCGGAAGAGCTGGCCAAGCAGGGCATCAGTGCCGAGGTGATCGACCTGCGCACCTTGGTGCCGCTGGACCGCAAGGCGGTGCTCAAGTCGGTGGGCAAGACCGGTCGTCTGCTGGTGGCCGACGAGGACTACCTGGGCTTTGGCCTCACCGGTGAGATTGCCGCCATCGTGGCCGAGAACCTGGACACCGTCGCCTTGAAGGCGCCCATCAAGCGTCTGGCCGTGCCCAATGTGCCCATCCCCTACAGCCGGCCGTTGGAGCAGTTCGTCATTCCACAGGTCAAAGGCATCGTGGAAGCGTCGCAGGCGCTGATGAAGGGCCGTGTGGCGGAAGGGGTGGCTGCATGACGGAGGTGACGCTGCAAGATCAAGCTTGGGAAGGTGTCGATGCTGCCGTCGAAGCGCTGGTCGACAAGTGGCTGGTGCAGGCCGGTGACACCGTGCAGGCCGGCCAACCTTTGGCCAACGTGGTGCTGGTGAAGTCCAACCTGGAAATTGTCGCGCCAACGGCCGGCCGTGTGGTGCAGATCCTGGTGCCGGCCGGCAGTACCTTTGCACGCGGCAAGCCCATCGCCACGCTGGAGTAGCCGCCATCGCGAGCATTGCCGCGCAGGAACAGGCCTGGAACCGCGCGCAGCTGCTGCAGCCGGTAACAGTGCCGCAGTGGCGCGTCTGGACCTATGAGCAGCCCGCCATCGTGCTGGGCTGCTCGCAGCGTGCCGTCTACGAGCGCCAGGTGGCCACGCTCAGTGGCCCGCCCATGGAAGTGCTGCTACGCGACTCCGGCGGTGGCGCTGTGCTCACTGGCCCGTGGATGGTCGGCCTGTCGCTGGCGCTGCCCACCGGGCACCCGTGGCTGGGGCAGGGCCTGCTGGAGAGTTACCGGCACCTGGGGCAACTGTTTGCGCAAGTGTTGATGGCGCAGGGTCTGCCGGTTCGCGCCCTGCCGCCGGCAGAACTGGCTTCGCAGCAAGCCGCCCTCATCGCGCGCGGCCTGCCCGTGCTGGACTGGGCCTGCTTTGGCAACCTGTCGCCGTGGGAGGTGGTGGATGCCCAGGGGCGCAAGCTCGTGGGTCTGGCGCAGCGGCGCAGGCAGACGGGTGTGCTGCTGGTGGTGGGGCTACTGCTCACCGAGCCGCCGTGGGCGGTGTTGTGCGACGCGCTGGGGCGGGGTGAGGATGTGGTGGTATTGAGGCAGCGGACCGTGAGTTGCGATGCGTTGGTGCCAGCGGGTCTGACGGTGAAGGATGGTGTGGCGAGGCTGGCTGCAAGATTGAAGGAGGAGCTGTGTCCTTAAGAGGGCAGATTCAACCGGTCGATGCAATGCTCACCCCATGCTGCTGCCACTTGTTCAGCGTTGCCATAAGTTGACACAGCCGCTGAGCACGCTATTTCTGACGTTGTTGTCTGGCGTGCTCCGGTGTTGTGATCATGATCCGCAAGGAATTATCGGTGGTTATGTCGAGCGGTATGGCTGCAACGCCCCATCCGGTGTTCTCGTAATAGCGATGCTCACCGGTGCCAGGTCGAAAAGGCGCAGCGTACAAATTGGCTACGCCGGGATTCGCATCGACCGTACGAACAATGGCCGTCCCTTCCGCGCGTGAGGGGTCCACTTCCAGCACCAGCATGCCGGCCGAGCGCTGAACCGCATCGCCGCCGATGCGTTGTCGGTTCTCGATCAGTACATAGCGGTTGCCCGAGGTTGGCACCCGGACCACCAGCGTGCCCTTGCCAGGGGCCAGCGGGGAGAGTGCGACCTCTCTTGTTTCGCCGGGCTTCACGGTCACGATCTGCTCGGGTGCGATCCAGCCCAGGCGCAAGCGGGTGAATGACGACGGCAGCGGAGGTGGCTGCAGGCGGTCAATGAAATGCTGGCTCATGATGTCCCACGGGCCGGTATGAATGGCAAACACTTCCGGCAGCATCGGACCCGGCGGCGGGTTGCTCTGCAGTTTGAAGTCGTACAGATCGGGGATCACGCGCTTGCGGTCCTTGATGCCGCCCAGGGCATGCAGCATGTCATGCACGACGTGTCCGACATGCGCATTCTCGACACTCACGGTGACCGGCTTGGCGAACGAGCGTCCCCCTGCCAGCACGACGGTTTCAAGCTGCGGCTCGAATTGGCCGCGGATGAATCCCTTGGACAGCATGCCGGGATTTGCCGCGTAACAAAGCATGCCGTAGCCCTCACCGGGGCGCGTGAAGGCGCCAACCATGATCCAGACCGTGTCGTACTGGTCAAGATCGACATCACGCTGGGCGGCGCTGAGTGCATCGACCACGAGCCGTCTGACGCGTTCAGGGTCGACATCGCGGTTGTACGGGCTGACCTTGTAGGTGCTGACGCCATGCGGCATGTCGTACCAGCCGGTCAGCTTGGGGGCCAGCCACGCTTTGCCATAGGACGATTCACGAATGTAGTTGTCCACCCGGCCGATCTTGTCTTGAATCTGCGTCAAGTCGACCGTGGGCGTGGTGCCGGGAAAACGAACGGCGACGACCAGCAGCCGTTGTGCCCCGAGGACCGGCGCGGACAGGTCGGAACTGGCTGTCGCGACCTTCGCGGTGAGGGAAAAAACGAGTGCCGCCAAGATGGCAGTCAGACCCACGTGACGTTGAAGCCGCCGCATGCTCCGCTGAACGAAATCCAGAGCCGAACGCCTGATCACCTGTTTCATCATTTACTTTGCGGGCACATGTTTTGTCGATGGATACCAACCATCCCAGCTTGCCCGGATGATAGCTGATAAAAACGAGCGCTTTTGAGGCGCTGAGCGAGGGCGTCAATCGGTGGCGAGAGCGTTGGGTGGCGGTACGTTGAGATGTGCAAGAAGAGCCCGGGTCACTAGCCCATCGCGTCACGCGTCAAAGACGCGCGTTTCACCGGTCTTGCGGAAGATCACTTCGCCGCTGGGGACGTGGACCACGCGGATCTCTCCGCCCGGTGGCGAGGTCAGGCTCTTGGCGGCCAGTGCCACGGCCAGTTCGCGGTTGGCCAGCAGGGCGCCGCTGCGAATGCCGGTGCGCAGCAGTGTGGAGACGATGGGCTGTGAGCTTTCGATCTTATACGTGGACGTATTCATGGCTTTCTCCCTGCGCACCCTTCAGACAAGGAGAATAGTCTGCGCCCGAAGTTTTACAAGCGTGTGGCAGCTTTGAAACAAAATGCACCATCAGCGTCAGGATGTTGCGCTGCAATACCGGCCGTATGTGGCTGCCATGGCCGATTCAGGAAGGTCTGACGCCAGGGAGGAAAGCCGATGTATGTGGTGATATTCCGCGCCAAGGTGCGGGTGCAGGATGAAGCGTATTCACGGGTGGCCGCGCGCATGCGTGAGCTTGCGCTGAGTCAATTTGGCTGCCTTGAATTCCAGGCCGTGACGGAAGACCCCGACGAGGTGGCGCTGTCCTACTGGCCGAATGAAGAGGCCATCCGGGCCTGGAAGTCACACCCCGAGCATGTGCTGGCCCAGCAGACCGGCCGCGAGCGCTGGTATGCGTCGTATTCCGTTCAGGTGGCGGCTGTCACGCGTGAATACCGCGTTCACGCGTGAGAGGCCTCAGGGCGCCAGCTTCTGTACCCGCTGCCCCTCGCGCAGCGAACTGGGCGGGAAAAGAATCACTTCGGTGCCGGGGGCGAGTTCGCTCTTGATCCAGGCCTCATGGCCGTTGCGCGCCAGCACCTCCACCTCGTGTTGGCGGGCCCGGCCGTTTTCTACTGTGTAGAGGGCGGCGCGGGCGCCGGTGGGGAAGAGGGCGCTGACCGGCACCTTGAGGGCGTCTGCCACGGTCTGCACCACGATGCGCACGTCGGCCTTGAAGCCGTCGCCCAGCGCGCTCCACTGCTCGGGTGGCGAGGTGATGTCCAGCACCACGTTAACGCGCTGCTCCTCCACACCCAGGGCCGAGACCTTGGTGTAGGCCGCCGGCTCCACCAGACGCACGCGGGCCTGCAGCAACTGCGGGCCGCCCCAGTTGGCCAGGGTGGCCGGGGTGCCGGGGCGCACCTGGGCCGCGTCTTCGGTCAGCAGGTCCACCACCACTTCCAGGTTGGCTGGGTTGCCGATCTCGATCAGTGGCGTGCCGGCCTGCACCACGCCTTCACTCTCCTGGTTCAGCTTGAGCACCTTGCCGGCGATCGGTGACTTGATGTCCCAGGATCGTTGCGAGGTGCTGCCCTGGCCGAAGGTGCGGATGGCGATGCGTGCTTGCTCCAGTTCGTGGCGGGCGGCGTCTTCTTCCTGGCGTGCGCTTTCCATTTCCTTCTGGCGCAGGCGCACCGTGAGGCGGCCAGTTTCGTTCTGCGTTGGCGAGACAAAACCCTGCTGTGACAGCGTCTCGCTGCGCTTCAGGTCGGCCATGGCCTGCTCGTGGGCGGCGCGGGCGCGCTCCACGTTGGCGGTGGCACGGCGCACGGAAGCTTCCAGCGCACCAATGCGCTGATCCTGCTCCTGGCGTGTGCGTTCGTCCAGCAGGCCGGGCATCACCGGCCACAGGGTGGCCAGCACCGCGTCACGTTCCACCGCGTCGCCCTGCTTGAGGGTGACGCGCTGCACACGGCCCGTCAGCGGGGTGGAGACCACGTAGCGCTCGCGCAGGCGTGTCTTGCCGTCTTCCTGCACGCCGCGCTCGAACGTGCCGCGGCTGATCGTGCCCACCTCGACTTCCGTCGGGCGGGGCCAGAAGGCCCACACCAGCAGCGATACCGCCAGCGCCACACCACCGGCCATCCACAGCTTCTTTTTTGTGATCATCATTCTGTCCCTGCCTTGAAGGTTTCTATTCTCGCGTTTTCAGCACGCCCACCAGATCCAGCCGGTCAATGCGTCGGCGCACGATCAGCGCACTGGCAAGACCCGCCGCCACCACCGTGACTGCGGCGTAGGCGTAGGTGGAGGCATGGATCACGAGCGGAAAAAAGAACTCGTCGGTCTTGATCAGCTGTACGATGCCGGCGGCCAGCCAGTAGCCCGCGGTGAGGCCGAGCGGGATGGCCAGCAGAATCTCCAGCGCCAGCTCGCCCAGCAGGAAGGCCGACACCTCGCCGCGCGTGAAGCCCAGCACGCGCAGGCTGGCCAGTTCCCAGGCGCGTTCGGCCAGGGCGATGCGTGCATGGTTGTAGACCACGCCCACGGCGATGATGCTGGCAAACACGGTGAGGATGCCGCTGAACACCAGCACGTTGCGCGCCGTGATCTCCTCGATGTTGCGCAGCATCACCCCCTTGCTGAAGGCGGCCACCACGCGTGGCAGGCTCTTCAGGCGCTCCAGCAAGGCGGCCTCATGGCCGGGCTCCACCAGCAGCGCGGCGCTGTTCACCAAGTCGCCTTCCTGCAACAGGCGGTTGAGGCTGCGGCGTTCGATGTAGGCGCCCATGCCCATCATCTCCTGCACCGTGCCCGTCACCGGCAGTTCCAGCACCTGGCGCCGGCCTTCAAGCAGTTCCACGCGCACGGTCTGGCCGGGCCGGATGTGCAGCTTGTCGGCCAGGCGGTCGGTGAGCAGCAGGCCATCGGGCGGCGGCGCATGGGTGCGCAGTTCCGTGTCCACGATGCGCTGCAGCTCGGGCTGTGCGCTGCGGCCCTGCACGCTGCCGCGCCAGTGGTGCTGGCCATGCACCAACCGGGCGCTGACGCTGCGCACGCCCTCCACGGCGGTGACATGCGGCAGGCGGGCCATCTCGTAGGTGACGCGGGCCGGTGTCGCTTCCACCAGGCTGACGATGACATCGCCGCGCAGCACCAGGCGGAACTGGGTGTGCAGCAGCATGTCCATGGTGTCGCGCCAGAAGGTGCCGCTGATGACGATGGCCATGGAAGCAGCGATGCCGGCGATAGTGAGCAGCGTGCGCAGCGGGCGGCGCTGCATGGTGCGCATCACCATGCGGGCAGCCGGGCTGAACCACTCGCGCAGGCCCCAGGCTTCGATGAAGGTCGGGCGGTAGCGGCCCGGCGCCGGCGGGCGCATGGCCTCGGCCGGTGCCAGTCGCACGGTGGCGGCAATCGCCTGCCAGGTGGCGCCCAGGGCCGCGAACAGCGTGAGCCCGACAGCCGCCAGGACCAGATCGACGCGGACCCGGTAGCGCATCTCGGGGAAGCGGAACACGTCGGCATACAGGCCCATGAATCCGTGGCCCAGCCAGGCGCCCAAGCCCAGACCCAGCAGCATGCCGAGCGTGACGATGAGCAGCACCAGCTTGAGGTAGTGCAGGGCGATGCGGGTGTTGTCGTAGCCCAGCGCCTTGAGCGCAGCAATCTGCTCGCGTTGGGTGGCGATCTGGCGGCTCAGTACCACATTGAGCAGGAAGGCGGCCACTGCCAGGAAGATGGAAGGCAGCACGGTGCCGAAGACACGCTGCTCCTTGATCTCGGAGCTGAGGAGCTTGTCGGACATCTGCTCATCGCGGCCGTAAGCCCGGGCGCCGCCATAGGGCGCCAGCAGCTGGTCGAGCGCGTCGATCACCTGACCCTCGCTCGCGCCGGGCGCCAGGCGCACCGCCACCTGGTTGAAGGCGCCTTCCATGTTGTAGGCCGCGGCCAGGGCCTTGCGGTCCAGCCAGAAGACGCCGAAGCCGCGCAGGTCGGGCGAGCCGCCCATGCCGGCGAAGACGAATTCGGGTGACAGCGCGATGCCGACGATCTGCAACTCCTCCCGCTTGCCGTTGATCAGGGCCCGGATGCGATCGCCCGGCTTGAGCTGGCGCGCGATGGCAAAACCCTCCGACACCAGTACCTCCAGCGTGCGGTCGCGCCGCGCCGTGATCATGCGGCCCTCGCGCAGGTGCAGGCGGTTGAGCTGCGGCGGCTGCTGTGGGTCGATGCCGATCAGGCGGCCGATGATGGGGTCGGACACGTTGGGGATGTCCACCTGCACCACCTCGCTGACCGAGGTCTCCACATGCGCCGCGCCGGGCAGGGCGGCGAGCTGGCGTTCCAGTGCCAGCGGGGCGCGCTTGAGGCTGGCAAAGACGTCGGCAAAGCGCGCTTCGGTGTAATAGACCTCGCGCGACCAGGACAGACCGTCGTAGGCACTGAAGGTGGCGATGAAGCCGGCCACGCCGCTGGCCACCACCAGCGCGATGGTGACGGCCTGGCTCCACATCAGGCGCAGGTCGCGCAGCAGCTTGCGGTCCAGGGCTTTCATGGGGGCTGCATCGCTGTTACCAGGAGAGCTCCGACGGGCTGATCTTGTGCGTGTTGACGTCCACGCGCTGGATGCGGCCGCCGCCCAGGTGCAGCACACGGTCGGCCATGCCGGCAATGGCAGCGTTGTGCGTGATCACGATGGCGGTGGTGCCGAGTTCGCGGTTGATGCGCTCGATGACTTCGAGCACCAGCTTGCCGGTCACGTAGTCGAGCGCGCCGGTGGGCTCATCGCACAGCAGCACCTCCGGCCGCTTGACGATGGCACGGGCGATGGCCACGCGCTGTTGCTCGCCACCGGAGAGTTGCGAGGGAAAGTGGTCCATGCGCTCTTCCAGCCCGACCAAGCGCAGCGCCTCGGCGGCCGGCATCGGGTTGTCGGCAATATCGGTGACCAGCTCGACGTTCTCACGTACCGTCAGGCTGGGGATCAGGTTGTAGAACTGAAAAACGAAACCGACGTGCTCGCGCCGGTAGCGCGTGAGGTTGGCATCGCTGGCGCCGGTGAGTTCGTGCTCGGCAAAGCGGGCGCTGCCGCTGCTCGGACGGTCCAGACCGCCCAGGATGTTGAGCAGGGTGGACTTGCCGCTGCCCGAGGGCCCGAGCAGCACGATGAATTCGCCGCGGTAGATGGTGAGGGCCACGTCCTGCAGGGCGCGCACCTGCACTTCGCCCATCTGGTAGGTCTTGCTCAGGTCCTTGGCGACAAATACAGCCGCTGCTGAACTGGTTTCTTCTTCTTCCCTGATGGCGTTCATGTCCTGCCGT
This sequence comes from Hylemonella sp., assembly GCA_030680575.1. Taxonomy (GTDB): domain Bacteria; phylum Pseudomonadota; class Gammaproteobacteria; order Burkholderiales; family Burkholderiaceae_C; genus Hylemonella. The sequence continues at coordinate 36,933 of JAUXVI010000021.1, read as the reverse complement.
GCATTGTGATTGTGGCAATGCAGCATGATATTCTCGTTCGACCATGACCGACATCCTGACCGTGACCATGAATCCTTGTGTCGATGTCTCGACATCGACGACCAGGGTGGAGCCAGAACACAAGTTGCGTTGCGAAGCGCCGCGGCGCGAACCGGGTGGTGGTGGCATCAATGTGGCGCGTGTCGTGCAGCGGCTGGGAGCGTCCTGTGCGGCCTTGTTTCCAGTCGGCGGCGCCAGTGGTGCCGAACTGTTGCGGCTGCTGGCGGCCGAACGGGTGACGGCCATGCCTGTTTCGATTGCGGGTGATACGCGTGAGAGCCTGCATGTGCGCGACCGATCTGCCGCCGAAGACTACCGGTTTGTCATGCCGGGACCGGCGTTGGCAGCCGATGAGTGGCAGGCCTGTCTGCAGTGCCTGATGGATCTGGATGCCGCACCACCATATCTGGTGCTCAGCGGCAGCTTGCCGCCGGGTGTTCCGTCTGATTTTTACGCCCGTGTGGTACGTCTCATGCGTGAGCGGGGTAGCCGTCTGGTGCTCGACGCGTCCGGCGCCGCCCTGGCTGCTGCGCTGGAGGCCGGTGGTGTCTACCTTGTCAAACCCAGCCTGCGCGAGTTGCGCGAACTCTCCGGCCAGGCACTGGAGAATGAAGCGCAATGGCGCGCGGCAGCGCGACAGCTGGTGGAGGCGGGCCGGGCTGAGGTGGTGGTGCTGTCGCTGGGCGCGCAAGGGGCTTTGATGGTGACGCGGGGGGACACCGTGTTCGCGCCGGCTTTGTCGGTACCGGTGTCGACGACGGTGGGGGCGGGCGACAGCTTTGTGGGCGGCATGGTCCATGCGCTGGCCACCGGTGTTTCGTTGCGTGATGCGTTTGGCCGTGGCGTGGCGGCGGCTGCGGCGGCCTTGCTCGGTTCGGGGACCGGCCTCTGTCAAGCGGGTGATGTCGATCGGCTGCACCGCGAGGTGATCTTGCAGGTCCGTTGAGGGCAAGATCGCGCGGGCGCGAATTGTAACAATCCCGCTTTCTGGGGATTGAATAAAATACACGGTGTTTCCCTATTATCTTTCCGTGTCTGCCTCCTGGCGGTCCAGGAGTGCTAGCGCGTATGCAAGAAAACCAGTCCGAGTTAATCGATGTCAGTCAACTGCGAATAGGCATGTTCGTAGAGCTGGACATCGAGTGGATGGCGCACCCCTTCCTCAAGGGCAATTTCAAGATTTCTTCGGAGAAGCAGATCGAGGCCATCTGCAGCCTCGGCCTGGAGCAAATCCGTTATGTGCCGGCACGCAGTGCACCTGCTGTGGCTCAGGTGCTGGACGTCACGCCATCCAAGTACCCGACCTTGAGCGCGGAAGACTTGCTGGTATTGGAGGCCTCCAGAGCAGAGGCCTTGCGCCAGCGCAAATTGCGCATCGAGGCGATCGCCGCCCAGCAACGTAGCCTGCTTGCCTGTGAGCGACGTTTTGCCGATGCGGTGCGCCACTACCGTTACGCCGCGGAGCAGGTCATGGCGCAGCCGAAAGCGGTGGCCGAGAAATGCCAGGGCCTCATCGAGAGCCTTGTTGCGGAGATGTTCTGCAATGGCGATACGGCCATTCGTCTGCTTTCCGAAGGCATGGGCGACCGCAACGCGATGCATCCGGTCAACGTCACCATCTTGTCCTTGCTGCTTGGCAAGGCGATGGGACTGCAGCAAAAGGACATGGTCGACCTTGGCATGGCGGCCTTTTTGCATGACATCGGCAAGCTGGAGTTACCTGAGCGCGTTCGGTTTTTCGAGGAAAACTTCACCACCGCCGAATACAAGCTGTACCAGGAGCACGTGGTCGAAGGCGTGCAACTGGCCCGGCGCATGGAGCTTTCGCCTGCTGTGCAGTTGGCCATTGCTCAGCACCATGAAATGGTGGATGGCAGTGGCTTCCCGTTACGCTGCAAAAGCGAGAGCCAGCCCTTGTCATCCAAGATCCTGGCACTGGTGAACCGTTACGATGATCTGAGCAACCCGGGGCGGCTTGGTTCAGTTGCCATGACACCGCACGAGGCCTTGTCGTTCATCTTTGCGCAGTTGAAGAACCGTTACGACAGCATGGTGCTCAGCGCCTTCATCCGCATGATGGGTGTCTACCCTCCGGGCTCGATCATCCAGTTGGTCGATGGCCGCTATGCGATGGTGGTGTCGGTGAACTCCTCGCGTCCGCTCAAGCCGCGGGTGCTGGTGCATGACCCGGATATCAGCCGTCAGGAAGCCCTGATCCTGGACCTTGAGCAAGCGCCTGAGATCGGGATCCGGCGCAGCCTGAAGCCGGCCCACCTGCCGTCCGAGGCCATTGACTATCTGATGCCGCGCCAGCGTATCTGCTACTTTTTCGAGCAGGCCGGGATGATTGCGAATTCGCAGCAGTTCTGATGACGGTACCCGCGCCAGCCGGCGCGGGTAAGGGCTTTATCAGATGACGCGCGCGGCTTTCAGTTCAGCGATCTGCTCGGCGCTGTAACCCATTTGTGCCATCACTTCAGCGGTGTGTTCGCCCAGCAAGGGTGAGCGGGTCACTTCAGTCGGGCTGTCGGACAGCTTGATCGGATTACCCACGGACAGGTATTTGCCGCGTACCGGATGGTCGACCTCCACGATGGTGCCGGTCTCGCGCAGCGACTGATCTTCGGCGATTTCCTTCATCGACAGGATGGGGCCGCAGGGGATGTCGAATTCGTTGAGGATGTCCATGGCCTCGAACTTGGTCTTGGTCTTGGTCCATTCCTCGATGCGGTCGAAGATCATCTTCTGGTGCGGCAGGCGTGCCTCGGGTGTGGCGAAGTGCGGGTTGGTGATCCAGTCCTCCTCGCCGATGACCTTGCAGATGGCGCCCCAGACGGCGGCCTGCGTGATGAAGTAGATGTAGGCGTTGGGGTCCTTCTGCCAGCCTTTGCACTTGAGTACGGCACCCGGCTGGCCACCACCGGAGGCGTTGCCCGCGCGCGGCACGGCCTCGCCGAACTCGATTTCGGGGTACTGCGGGTACTCCTTGAGCACGCGGGTACGTTCCAGGCGCTGCTGGTCGCGCAGCTTGACGCGGCACAGGTTGAGCACGGAGTCCTGCATAGCGGCCAGCACCTTCTGGCCGCGGCCGGTTTTCTCGCGCTGGAACAGGGCGGTCACGATGCCCAGGGCCAAGTGCAGGCCGGTGCCGCTGTCGCCGATCTGCGCACCGGTCACCATGGGCACGCCATCCGGGTCACCGGTGGTGGAGGCGGCACCGCCTGTGCACTGGGCCACGTTCTCGTACACCTTGCAGTCCACATAGGGGCCGGGACCGAAACCCTTGACCGAAGCCAGGATGATGCGCGGGTTGATCTCCTGGATCTTTTCCCAGGGGAAGCCCATGCGGTCGAGCGCGCCGGGGGCGAAGTTCTCGACCATCACGTCACATTGCTTGATCAGGTTGACCAGTACTTCCTTGCCCTTGGGGTCCTTGGTGTTGAGCGTGATGGAGCGCTTGTTGTGGTTCAGCATGGTGAAGTACAGGCTGTCCGCGTCCGGAATATCGCGCAACTGGCCGCGCGTGGCGTCGCCTTCCCCGGCCTTTTCCACCTTGATCACATCGGCGCCGAACCACGCCAGCAGTTGGGTGCAGGTGGGACCCGACTGCACATGCGTGAAGTCGAGGATGCGAACTCCTTCGAGTGCCTTGCTCATTAACGAACTCCTGATTTCAATGATAAGAATTTTTTATGGATAGACCGGACAGGTCTTGTATATGACTTGCATTTTATCGGGATTGCTCCGCATGAAGCATTGCTGTTTCTTATGTGCTTCAGGGGCGTCACTGATAGGTGCGAAAAAGGGGGATGCCTGCTGCACACGACCGCGCTCGGCGTGCCCGCAGGAAAAAAAAGCGGCGCCCCAAGGCGCCGCAAATATCCGTCCGAGAGGGAGGCGCTCAGACGGCTTTTTTCGCGTGCATGGCCGCGATCTGGTCCTTGCTGTAGCCGAGTTCAGCCAGCACCTCGTCGGTGTGCTCACCCAGCAGCGGGGAGGCCTTGATCTCGGGCTTGAGATCCGAGAACTTGATCGGGCTGCCGATGGTCCAGTAGCTGCCGCGCACCTTGTGCGGCACTTCCACGATGGAGCCGCTCTTGCGCAGTGACTCGTCGCGCAGCAGTTCCTTCATGGACAGCACCGGGGCGCAAGGAATGTCGAACTTGCGGAAGATGTCGACCGCTTCGAATTTGGTCTTGTCCTTGATGAAGTCTTCGATGGTGGCGAAGATCTCGTCAATGTGCGGCTGACGGGCCTTGGGTGTGGTGTAGGCCGGGTCGGTCTTCCACTCGGGTTTGCCCAGCGCGTCGCAGATCGGCTCCCAGGCGTGGCCTTGCACCGTGAAGTAGATGTAGGCGTTGGGGTCGGTTTCCCAGCCCTTGCACTTCAGGATCCAGCCCGGCTGGCCGCCGCCGCCGGCATTGCCGCCACGCGGCGTCACCTTGTCCTTGAACGCATCCATCTCATGCGGGTACTGGGGATACTCTTCCAGGTAGCCGACTTTTTCCAGGCGCTGCTGGTCGCGCATCTTGACGCGGCACAGGTTCAGCACGGCGTCCTGCATGGCCACTGCCACCTTCTGGCCCTTGCCAGTCTGCTGGCGGCCGATGATGGCGGTCAGGATACCGATGGCCAGGTGCATGCCGGTGTTGGTGTCACCCAGGGCCGCTGCAGAGATGGTGGGCACGGAGTTCTCGCCCTTCCACCAACCGGTGGTCGAGGCGGCACCGCCAGCGCATTGCGCCACGTTTTCGTAGACCTTCAGGTCTTCGTAGTGATGGCCTTCGCTGAAACCCTTGACCGAAGCCAGGATCATCTTGGGGTTGAGCTTCTGGATGTACTCCCAGGTGAAGCCCATGCGGTCCAGCGCGCCGGGACCGAAGTTCTCGACCATCACGTCGGAGGTCTTGATCAGCTTCTCCAGCACTTCCTTGCCTTCAGCGGTCTTGGTGTCCAGCGTCAGGCCGCGCTTGTTGCTGTTGAGCATGGTGAAGTACAGCGCATCGGCATCGGGCATGTCGCGCAGCTGGCTGCGGGTGACGTCGCCGGAGCCCGGGCGTTCGACCTTGATCACGTCAGCGCCGAACCAGGCCAGCAGCTGGGTACAGGCCGGGCCGGCTTGCACGTGCGTGAAGTCGATGATCTTGATGCCGTTGAGGGGTTTGTTTCCAGACATTTCCATATCTCCTTTTGAATAGCTCTTGTGAAATTACTTTTTCTTCGCCGCGCTGGTCGGGTTCAGACTGGTGATGCGGCCACTCTCGGTTCCTGCGCCTTCGTCGATGACGGCGTTGATCAGGGTGGGCTTGCGTGACTTGATGGCTTCTTCCATGGCGCGGCGCAACTCGTCCGGGGTGGTGGCTTGCACGCCAACGCCGCCGAAGGCTTCCATCAGCTTGTCGTAGCGCGCACCTTTGACGAACACCAGGGGCGAGGGGTCGCTGGAGCCGCCACGCGGCAGCTCGTCACCGCGGTAGACGCCGTTGTTGTTCATGATGACGATGCAGACCGGCAGGTTGTAGCGGCAGATGGTCTCGACCTCCATGCCGCTGAAACCGAAGGCACTGTCACCCTCGATGGCGATCACCGGCTGGCCGGATTCGACGGCGGCGGCGACGGCAAAACCCATGCCGATGCCCATGACGCCCCAGGTGCCGACGTCCAGGCGCTTGCGCGGCTTGTACATGTCGACGATGGAGCGGGTGAAGTCCAGCGCGTTGGCGCCTTCGTTGACCAGCATGGCGTCCGGGTTGGCCTTGATGATGTCACGCACCACGTTGAGTGAGCTGTGGTAATTCATCGGCGTCGGATTCTTGGCCAGGGTCTCGGCCATCTTGGCGACGTTCTTGTTCTTGCGTTCGGCGACGGCGTTGGTCCATTCGGTCGGCGGCTTGGCCCAGCTGGCGCCCATGCCGGTCAGCAGGGCGGCCACGCAGGAGCCGATGTCACCCACCAGCGGGGCGTCGATGGCCACGTTGCTGTCGGCTTCGGTGGGCGAGATGTCAATCTGGATGAACTTCTGGCCGCCCGGGTTCTTGTGGTCCTTGCCACCCCAGGTCTTGCCCTTGCCGTGCGAGAGCAGCCAGTTCAGGCGCGCGCCCACCAGCAGCACCACGTCGGCTTCCGGCAGCACGAAGGAGCGTGCGGCCGAGGCGCACTGCTCATGGGTGTCGGGCAGGATGCCCTTGGCCATGGACATGGGCAGGTAGGGGATGCCGGACTTCTCGACCAGGGTCTTGATGTCGGCGTCGGCCTGGGCGTAGGCGGCACCCTTGCCCAGCAGGATCAGGGGCTTCTTGGCGCCCTTGAGCAGGTCCAGCGCGCGCTTGACGGCGTCGGGTGCGGGGATCTGGCGCGGTGCGGGATCGACCACCTTGATCAGCGAAGCCTTGCCGGCAGCGGCGTCCATGGCCTGGCCGAACAGCTTGGCGGGCAGGTCCAGGTAGACACCACCCGGGCGGCCGGAGACGGCGGCGCGGATGGCGCGGGCGATGCCTACGCCGATGTCTTCGGCGTTGAGCACGCGGAAGGCGGCCTTGCACAGAGGCTTGGCGATGGCCAGTTGGTCCATCTCTTCGTAGTCACCTTGCTGCAGATCGACGATCTCGCGCTCGGAGGAGCCGGAGATCAGGATCATGGGCCAGCAGTTGGTGGTGGCGTTGGCGAGTGCGACCAGGCCATTCAGGAAGCCGGGGGCCGACACCGTCAGGCAGACGCCGGGGATGCCCTTGGCCCCGTTCATGAAGCCTGCAATCGCGGCGGCGTTGCCGGCATTGGCTTCGTGACGGAAGGAGATCACGCGCAGGCCTTCTTCCTGCATCATGCGGGTCAGGTCCGTGACCGGAATGCCCGGCAGGCCATAGATGTTGGTGATGCCGTTGAGTTTCAAAGCATCGATGACCAGATGAAAGCCGTCGGTCAGTTCAGGAGATTGTGAGTCGTTTGTCATGGTGAAATGTCTCTTTGTTTGACTTGGGTGGAAGGCGGTCAATACGGCTAGGTCGGACGGTTTCGGAAGCGGTCAGCAACGGGGCGTTCAATCAAGGTGGCCGATGATCATTTCCTTGTCTGACTTCAGTGAACACACGGGTATTTCTCATCGTCGGGGTATCATAGAAAAGCGATTTGGATTCCTCCATTGACCACGGTCAATTTTCGAGACATTTCTTTTGGCCCGGTCAGCCGGGCACTGTGCAGCGCGCCACGCTTTTTCCCATGTCGTCCATCGAAAATCATCCAGACAAAAACATCATCCGGGTTCAGCTCAGGCAAAACGTCGTACTCAAGGAGCTGAGTGAACATGCCAACGCCGAATTGGAGTCCCTGTTGTCGGTTGTGGAGTGCAACAAGGGCGACTACCTGCTGCATCAGGGGGTCCACGAGATGGAGCAATATTTCATTCTCGACGGTGTGCTCAAGCGTGTCGTGACCAACAGCCAGGCCAAGGAAATGATCCTGCGTTTTGCCGCCGAGCGTGACATGGAAACCAGTTATGCCGCCTGGTGCCTGAAGACGCCGACGCCCTACAGCATTGTGTCGGTCACCAAGGCACGCGTGGCCAAGATGCCGATGCCGCAGTGGATCACCTTCATGGAGCAGCACCCCGAGGTGAAAAAACCTTTCGAGTACTACGTGATGAATCTGATGAGCGAAATCATGGCGCACACCATCACGCTGCATTTGCTCGATGCGCCGGGCCGGGTGCACCGCTTCATCCGAAAACATGCGGAACTGTTCGACCGTATTCCCAAGAAAGAACTGGCAGCCTATCTCAACCTGTCGGCTGAGACGCTCAGCCGCCTCAAGCAGCGCGGCAAGATCTGACAACAAAAAAGCCCTGGTTCTGCGCAACAGAACCAGGGCTTGACGCATTGGCGCGTCAGGTTTTGGAGTAGGTGAAGCTGCGTGTTGGCGACATCAGGCGCAACTTGCTGTCCACGCCGCCGACGCCGGCCACCTGAGCGGTGACTTTTTCGACTTCGTTCTTTTCGGCCGGGTTGAGAACAATGCCGCTCAGCAGGATGCGTCCGTTGCGCGCCTCGATGGTGATGTTCACTTCCTGGGTCGGTTCATGGGTCTTGAGTGCGGCACGAACACGAGCGGCCAGTGTCATGTTGGCCAGCAATTTGCGGGATTCTTCCGATTCCTGGAACTCCGGGCGTGTGGTGAGCTGACGGATCTGCTCGACACAGCTGTGAACCGAGAGCCGGTCGGTGTTGAGAACCAGGTCGTAGAGCACCGGGTCACCCCAGGTCACGCCGAACTGCTGGTGCATGCGACTGGCGTGCGCGTGGTCGCTACGACGGATCTCGTTTTCGGCAAATTCGCGGTCGTCCGTTTCCAGGTTGTTCATCAGCCATTCGACGCGCTTGCCGAACGAGCGTGTGATGCGAACGCACACGACATGCTGCACCGGGCGCAGCAGGCAGGTGGCGCCCCAGCCGCGCAGAACGACATTGCCTTTGTTGGCCAATTCGAACATCTCTTCGGCACTGTAGAGTGCCACGCGCTCAGCGTCGGTGGTGACACGCTCGATGATGCCGGCCTTGCCTTCGCGCAAGCGGTTGATCAAACTGGTCGAGACATGCATCTTGCCGGCCACATGGTCCACCACTTCGTGGCGCATCACGGCCAGGTTCATGCTGGCGGCCAACTCCATGGCGACATCTTTGGAGAGTGAACCCATCTCCTGGGTCATTGCAATAACGGGCATGGTCTGTTTCTCCTTCAATCCACAGGCCGCTCGGCGGCAAATTCATCCTTCTTCGGCGGCTTGATCAGCGCAATCAGCTTGGAGATGACCGGCCAGAACAGCAGCAGCAGGGCGAGGGTGGTGATGGAGCCCACCAGCGGGTTGGAGAACATGATCGACATCTCACCTTGCGAGACCAGCATGGCCTGGCGGAAGGAGTCCTCGGCCTTGTCACCCAGCACCAGGGCCAGCACCAGCGGCGCAATCGGGTAGTCGAGCTTCTTGAACACGTAGCCCACGATGCCGAACAGCAGCATGAACCAGATGTCGAGCATGGCGTTATGCACGGTGTAGGCACCGATCGCGCAGATCACGATGATCACCGGGGCAATGATCGAGAAGGGGATGCGCAGGATCGAGGCGAACAGCGGCACGGTGGTGAGCACCACCAGCAGGCCGACCAGGTTGCCCAGGTACATGGAGGCGATCAGGCCCCAGACGAAGTCCTTCTGCTCGACGAAGAGCAGCGGACCGGGCTGCAGGCCCCAGATCAGCAGGCCGCCCAGCAGCACAGCAGCGGTGGGCGAACCCGGGATGCCGAGGGCTAGCATGGGCAGCAGGGCGGCGGTACCGGCGGCGTGGGCCGCGGTTTCCGGTGCCACGATGCCTTCGATCTCGCCGGTGCCGAACTTGGAGCCGGACTTGGACACCTTCTTGGCGATGCCGTAGGCCATGAAGGAGGCCGGGGTGGCGCCGCCGGGCGTGATACCCATCCAGATGCCGATCACCGAGCTGCGCAGGGACGTGGCCCAGTACTTGGGCAGCTTCTTCCAGGTCTGCCAGACGATCTTCGGGTCGATCTTGGCGCTCTTGCCGGAGAAGGCCAGGCCTTCTTCCATGGACAGCAGAATTTCACCGATGCCGAACAGGCCGATCACCGCGATCAGGAAGTCGAAACCGCGCATCAGCTCGGAGAAGCCGAAGGTCAGACGCAGCTGGCCAGTCACGGTGTCCATGCCGACCGATGCCAAGGCGAAGCCGATGGTCATGGACGCCAGGATCTTGAAAGGCGAACCCTTGCCCATGCCCACAAAGCTGCAGAAGGTCAGCAGGTAGACCGAGAAGAACTCGGGTGGGCCGAACTTCAGGGCGAACTTGGCGACCAGCGGCGCCATGAAGGTGATCATCACCACCGCCACGAAGGCGCCGATGAAGGAGGAGGTGAAGGCGCTGGTCAGCGCTTCGCCGGCATGGCCCTTTTGGGCCATGGGGTAGCCGTCGAAGGTGGTGGCCACCGACCAGGGTTCACCCGGGATGTTGAACAGGATCGACGTGATGGCGCCGCCGAAGAGGGCGCCCCAGTAGATACAGGACAGCATGATGATGGCCGAGGTCGGGTTCATGCTGAAGGTCAGCGGCAGCAGGATGGCCACGCCATTGGCGCCGCCCAGACCCGGCAGCACGCCGATGAGCACGCCGAGGATGATGCCAACCACCATGAGCAAAAAGTTCATGGGCGTCATCACTGTGGCGAAGCCCTGGAACAGTGCGTTGATTTCTTCCATTTTTCTGATCTCCGTTATTCTGCGTAGGTGCTCAGTAGCCCAGGAAGGCGAGTGGATCCAGGGCACCCTTGTGCAGGGGAACTTTGAACCAGACTTCGAACATCATGAAAAAGACGGCATTGACTGCCAGGGCGATGATGACGCTCTTGAGCCAGCTGTACTTGCCCAGGATGATCATGAAAAGGGCGATGTAGACGGCTGAGGCCACGTAGATGCCCAGCACCTGGATGAAGCCGACGTAGACAGCCGCCGGCAACAGCACCGACAGCACGCGCTTGAAGGACTCGCCATCGACGAACACCTCGGTGTTCTTGACCTTGCCGGCCAGCGCCTGGTACAGCACACCGATGCCGGAGATGCAGAGGATCAGGCCGATGTAGAAGGGGAAATAACCGGCGCCGGGGCCGTCGTCGCCCCACTCGGAGCCGAGTTTGCGGCTGCCATAAATAACAACGCCGCCCATGATGCTGACCAAGACCGCGACGATCGCATCAATGATATTGGTGGCTACGCCGGTGCGTTCGCCTTCGTGTGTTTCCATGTTCGATTCCATGACGAATTAAGGGCTGATAAGCTAATTTCAGGCGGCAGAAAACTCGGGTCCGCGCCAGTTTCGACTGGCGACCGGCCCACTGTGCTTTGCGCAGGGTCTGGAAAATGCGGGCCCGGGCGCGAAGGCCGGACCCGCTGTTCTTTTTTACTTGGCCAGGAAACCGGCTTCCTTCATCAGGTCGCGGTGGGTGTTTTCAGCAGCGGTGAGCCACTTGCTGAAGTCAGCACCGGTCATGAAGGTCTGGTTGAAGGCACCCTTTTCCATGTACTCCTTCCAGTCCGGAGTGGCACGGATCTTCTGCATCAGATCGACGTAGTACTTGAGCTGGTCGGCCGTGATGCCAGGGGCAGCAAAGATGCCGCGCAGCATGACGTAGTCAGCGGGAACGCCGGCTTCCTTGCAGGTCGGGATGTCGTTCCAGGACTGGGTGTCGGTGACCTTTTCCTTGTAGGGCATGCGGGTGTCGTCGAACACGCACAGGGCACGCAGCTTGCCGGCACGCCACTGGGCCACGGCTTCGGCCGGGTTGTTCACGCTGGAATCGACGTGGCCACCGACCAGCTGCACCGCGACTTCACCACCCCCCTTGAAGGGGATGTAGATGAACTTGGTGCCGGTGGCCTTTTCCATGCCAACGGTCAGGATCTGGTCTTCCTGCTTGGAGCCTGTGCCGCCCATCTTCATTTTGTTGGGGCCGGCGGCCTTGACGGCATCCAGGTACTCCTTGGCCGTCTTGTAGGGCTTCTCGGCATTCGTCCACAGCACGAACTGGTCGAGCGCCATCATGGCCACGGGGGTCATCTCTTTCCAGTTGAAGGGCACACCTGTCGCCAGCGGCGTGGTGAACAGGTTGGACAGGGTGATGATGATCTTGTGCGGATCGCCCTTGGCTTCCTTGACGGAGAGGAAGCCTTCTGCGCCGGCGCCGCCCGATTTGTTCACGACGATCAGCGACTGGTTCATCAGCTTGTGCTTGACGATGATGCCTTGCATCAGGCGGGCCATCTGGTCAGCGCCACCACCGGTGCCAGCGGGCACGACAAACTCAACGGGCTTGGTGGGTTCCCAGGCGGCGTTTGCCGCTGTGGTGGCTGCCAGTGCCGCAATGGCAATCAACCCGGTGGCTGCCTTGACCAGACCCGAACTCAACTTTGCATGTATGGCTTTGACCATGATGTCTCCTCAATTAATTAGTAATGTCAGGTATCCATCTGTCTATCAATTCTCTTGCTGGAATCTTGCACAGGCAGATGGTCGAATTATTCAAAATAAATTCTCTTGATGGTGGTCAACTTTTCAGAAATTTGTGTCCAACCTAGGGTTTCCGTGGATGGGGGTAATGCGTACGTGCCAACGCAGTGTGCCCGGTTGGCGCCAACAAGGTGAAAGAGCGTAGGCGTGAGGAGATGTCCAAGAGCCCAGCATGACGTGCGCAGTGAAAGAGCGGCATTCTTCAGACGGTCGGTGACATCCGAGCCGTGCCGTGTGCTTTCTTCACCATGCAGGCCCCGGGCTTGCTGTGCTGGTCTCCATCATCGTCCTGTTTTTTCGATTCATCACGCACCGGCAGCGGCACGGCGTGGTCCGAATCGTAAAAAAGGAGAGGGCTTATGTACAGTCAATAAATCTGACTGTAATCATCATCAGACTCTTATGTGTCTGATGGCGTGGTCGTCGCTGCCAGCTGGCGTTCGCGGGCAAAGTCTGCTGCGCCCATCTTCTTGCCGCCGTCAGGACGCAGCTTGAGCACTTCGAGCTGGCCACCCTGGGCATTGATGAAGATCGACGTGTCTGTGATTTGCACGATCTCACCGGGTTTGCCGCTGACATCGGCAAAGCGCCGGGTCAGGTGCTTGCGGCAGTCGAAGATCGAGACCCGGGTGCCGGCCAGTTCTGTCCAGGCGCCGGGCGCCGGGTTGCAGGCGCGGATCAGGTTGTAGACCTGGTCCACATGGTTGGCCCAGTTGATACGAGCTTCCTCGGTCTTGAACCAGCCTTCGTAACTGGCCTGACTTTCATCCTGTGCGACTTCCTGGTGCTTGCCGGTCACGACCAGATCGGCAGCCTCCAGCAAGGCGGCCACACCGAGCGGGAACAGTGAATTGAAATAGACCTCACCCAGGGTGGCGTCCGGACCGATCGGGCAGGTCTTTTGCAGGATGACCGGGCCTTCATCCAGACCGTCGGTGGGGCGGAAGATGGTCAGGCCGGTCTCGCGGTCGCCGCGCGCGATCGGCCAGTTGATGGAGGAGGGACCGCGGTACTTGGGCAGCAGCGAGGGGTGGTACTGGATGGTGCCGTGTGTCGGGATCTTGGCAAACGACTGCGGCACGAATTGCAGCACGAAGGCCATGATGCCGATGTCGGCCCGCAACTCACGCATGGCCTGCTCGGCCTCGGGGCTCTTGAGGCTGGCGAACTGGAACACCTTCAGGCCCAGTGCCTCGGCGGCGGCGCGCAGGGCGTCCGGTTTTTCACCCGGTTTTTCCGGTTTGCAGAACACGCCGGCAATCTCGTCGCCGCGTGCCACAAAGGCTTCCAATGCGGCCTTGCCAAAGTCCTGCTGACCGATGAATGCGATTCTCATGAAGCTTGTCCCCTCTTGGAATTCAGTAGCGGCTTGATGCTGAACGCGCCGATTATCAACGCATCAGGAAGTAGGCGGCCAGCATGTAGAGCACCACGGCGAAAGCGCGCTTGAGCGGGCGGATGTCCATGCTGTGCGCGGTGCGTGCGCCCAGCGGGGCGGTGCTGATGCTGGCCGCGGCGATCACCAGCAGGCCGGGCACGTAGACGTAGCCAAAGGCGCCGGGTGGCATGTCGGGCAGGGACTGGCCCGCCAGGATGTAGCCCAGCGTACCGGCCAGGGCGATGGGGAAACCCAAGGCGGCCGACGTGGCCACCGCCTGGTGGATCTTGATGTTGCACCAGGTCATGAACGGGACCGAGACGAAGGCGCCGCCGGCGCCCACCACGGAAGACAGCAGGCCGATCACACCGCCCATGCCGAACATGCCGGCCGGCCCAGGCAGGGTGCGCGTGGGCTTGGGCTTGCGGTCGAGGAACATCTGCGTGGCCGAGAAGGCAATGAAGAGCGAGAACACCACGCCCAGGATCTTGGTCGGCAGGGCCACCGCGATCTGCGCGCCGATGAGCGAGCCGACCAGGATGCCGGGTGCCAGCACACGCGCCACCGGCCAGAGCACGGCGCCGCGCTTGTGGTGTGCGCGCACCGAGGAGAGCGAAGTGAAGCAGATGGTGGCCAGCGAGGTGGCCACCGCCATCTTGACCACATAGTCCGCCGGAAAGCCCTGGGATTCCAGGATGATGGTCATGAACGGCACCATGATCATGCCGCCGCCGATGCCCAGCAGGCCGGCCAGGAATCCGGCGCAGATGCCCATCAGGGCCAGTTCGATGATCAGTTGCGGTTCAAGAAACATCATGCGGTGCAGGCGGCTTGCGTTCGGTACGGGCACAAACCGTCAGCGCGTTGCCGGGGCTCAGGCACCCCGGCCCGGGACGTATTCAGGGACTGGGAAGAATAGAAAGGCAAAGGTGTCTGCAAGTGCTGCCGGACCGGCATCCTGAACCGGGGTTCAGGTGGGCGAGGTCAGCGTTGGCTTTGGGTTCATCTGACGCGAGACGATCACGCTAGCCAGGCAATGTTCCAAGCCCGGGCTCAATGAGCATTGGTTCAAGGAAATATAAAGCCCGGCGGCACTGCAGACAGGTGGATTGTAGGCGCTGGTGCGCCAGTCTGCAGGAGAAAATTCGCCGTTGATCTGATGACCTGCTTGTCTCAGATCAGACGGCCATCTTCGCCAAGTACCGCGTCGAGGCGTTGCAACAACATGGCGATGGCGTCATCCGGGTGGGCGGCCGTGGAGGGCGTGGAGGTTGCGATAGGCGCGGGAGCCGGCGTGGTGGTGGCCACGGGCGCGCTGGCGCGTTCCGACAGGTCGAACGCCAGGTTCAACGATGCGAGCACGGCAATGCGGTCGCGCGCCTTGACCTTGCCGCTGTCGCGGATCTTGCACATGGCGCTGTCAACGCGCTCGACAGCATCGAGCAGGCGCGTTTCGCCGCCTTCGGGGCAACCGAGCAGATAGCTCTGCCCCATGATCTGGACTTCGAGTTGTTTCATGCCGTGTTCTTGTTCGAATCGGTGCCGACGGTCTCCGGCAGACGCTCCAGCAGAGCATCCACACGGGCGCGTGCAGCGCTCAGGCGCGACTTGAGCGAGTCGCGTTCACTGGTGAGGGCGTCGACCTGCGCGGCCAGCAGGGCGTTGGTGCGTTGCAATTCCTCGTGGCGCACCAGCAGGCGCTCCACGCGCTCGATCAGTTGCTCGATTTGGGGCGAGTTCGACATAGACCTTGCATTGTAGGGTTAGCGACAGCTTTGCCCGTAAAATCTGTCACGTTGGTGCTCGCGGTGTGGTTCACACGCCGCAGTTCAACGGGAAGCAGGAGGGAAAGCCGGTCACGGCAAACCTAACCTGCGCTGCCCCCGCAACGGTAAGTGGACGAATCGCTCGCGATTCCGCTTTCATCAAACAGCCACTGGACATGTGAATCAAGTGTCCGGGAAGGCGATGAAGGTTGCATCCATCAGCCCGGATACCGGCCAATACGGTGGTTGTGCGCCTGGCGTACAGCCGTGACGTCCATGCCCTGGCGGGGAAGCCGGGGAGGGCATCCACATTGTTCTTTCCTCATGAAAACTTGTCTTTCTGCGAAGCGGCTGATCCAGCTGATGCTGGCTGCGCTCGCGTCTTTTTCTTCTCTCAACGCCCATTCCCAAACCCCGACCACCGTCGCACTGGCGGAAACCGTGGTCACCGCCACCCGCACCGAGCAGCCGCTGGAAGACCTGGTGGCCGATGTCACCGTGATCGACCGTGACGAGATCGAACGCAGCGGCGCCACCAGCCTGCCTGATGTGCTGGTGCGCATGCCCGGCATCGAGATGGCGCGCAATGGCGGCCCCGGCACGTCCACCAGCCTGTACCTGCGCGGGGCCGAGACCCGCTTCACGGCGGTCTTCATCGACGGCGTGCGGGTGGACTCCCAGTCCACCGGCGGCGCACCCTGGGAGGCCATTCCGCTGGCACAGATCGACCGCGTGGAAATCCTGCGCGGCCCGGCGGGTGCGGTGTACGGCTCGGATGCGCTGGGCGGGGTGATCCAGATCTTCACGCGCAAGGGCCAGGGGGGATTCGCGCCGTATGCCGGCATCGGCCTGGGCACCTACGGCACCCGCAAATGGGAGACCGGCTTCAGTGGCGCCGGCGAATCGTTCGACTACTCGCTCGGCGTGGCGCGAGAGGCCAGCAGCGGCTTCAACGCCCGCCCGGTGACGGGCTACAACCCCGACGATGATGGTTATGCCGTCGAATCGCTCAGCGGTCGCCTCGGTTGGCAACTGAACTCGGCGCACCGGCTGGAGGCCACGCTGCTGGCCAGCAGCATGGACGCCCAATACGACGCGTCGAACCGGAGCCCGGCCTCGACCCGGGACGATCACGCCTTGAACCTGTTGCAGACCAAGGGCCTGAGCTGGCGCGGCAAATGGAGCGACAGCTACAGCACCTTGCTGAGCGCCACCGAGTCGCGTGTGCAGTACGAGACCAAACCCTCGGCCTACCTGACGATGACGCGCCTGAACGGCTACCTGTTCCAGAACGAGTGGCGCCTCGGGGCGCATCTGATGACGGCGGCGTTGGAGCGCAAGGTCGACCATCTGGAAAACAGCCCGATCAACCGCGACCGCTCGCAGGACGCCGTGGCCCTGGGCTATGGCTGGCGCGAGCGGCA
Source organism: Hylemonella sp. (assembly GCA_030680575.1). Taxonomy (GTDB): domain Bacteria; phylum Pseudomonadota; class Gammaproteobacteria; order Burkholderiales; family Burkholderiaceae_C; genus Hylemonella. Next base: position 20,265 of record JAUXVI010000021.1, on the reverse strand, counting down.
GCATTCGTTGCAGGTCAATTGGCGACATGACCGCGACAGCGAATTCGGCGGCCAGGACAGCGGCAGCGCCGCCTATGGTTTTGCGCTGACGCCGTCGTGGCGCGCCACGGCCTCGGCCGGCACGGCCTTCCGGGCGCCGACGCTGTACCAGCGCTTCAGCAGCTATGGCGTCTCGACCTTGCAGCCGGAAAGCAGTACCAACCAGGAGCTGGGACTGCGTTATGCGCAGGGCAGCAGCCAGTTCGGCATCGTGGTGTACCGCAGCCAGGTCAGCAACCTGATCACCTACTCCACCAGCGCCACCGGATGCGTCAACAGCCCGAACGGTTGTTATGGCAACACGGCGCAGGCCGAGTACACCGGGCTGACCGTGTCAGGCCAGTACCGTTATGCCGACGTCAACCTGAAGGCCTCGCTCGATCTGCAGAACCCGCGGGATACGCAGACCGACAAACTGCTGGCGCGGCGTGCAAGCCATCACGCCAACCTGTCGGCCGACACTCGGCTGGGCCGCTGGCTGGTCGGTGGTGGTGTCCATCTCTCCGGTGCCCGCTACGACACGGCCGACAACACGACCGTGCTACCGGGCTACGCCGTGGCGAACCTGCATGCCAGCACCAAGCTGAACAAGGACTGGTCCGTGCTGGCGCGCATCGACAACCTGACCGACAGCGCCTACCAGCTCGCCAGCGGCTACGCCACGAGCGGGCGCAGCCTGTATGTCGCGCTGAAGTGGGCGCCGTTGCGCTAGTCATCCCGTGAACCTGCCTGCGAATACCATACACCGCACCATGACCCATCCCGCCGCATCCGTTTCCTGCCCCGCCATCCTTGTTGCGGCCCCGGCCTCCGGCCAGGGCAAGACCACGGTGACCGCGGCGCTGGCGCGCCTGCATGCGCGTCAGGGGCGGCGCGTGCGGGTGTTCAAGTGCGGGCCGGACTTCCTCGACCCGTTCTGGCACACCCTGGCCAGCGGTGCGCCGGTGCACCAGCTCGACCTGTGGATGACCGGCGAGGCTGATTGCCGCGCCCGTCTGCATGCAGCAGCGCAGGAGGCCGACCTGATCATCGTCGAGGGTGTCATGGGCCTGTTCGACGGCGAACCCAGTGCGGCCGATCTGGCGCAGCGCTTCGGCCTGCCCATCCTGGCGGTGGTCGATGCCTCGTCCATGGCGGGCACCTTCGGTGCGCTGGCCTATGGCCTGCAGCATTACCGCGAAGGTCTGCGCATGGCCGGCGTGCTGGCCAACCGCGTGGCCAGCGAACGCCATGCCGGCATGTTGCAGACCAGCCTGAAAGAGCCGGAGCAGTGGCTGGGCGCGCTGATGCGCAACCCGGCGCTGACGCTGCCCGAGCGCCATCTGGGTCTGGTGGCCGCCACCGAACTCAGCGATGCGATGGAACGGCTCGACGCCGCCGCCGATGCGCTGCTCGACACGCCGCTGGGCCGCATGGGCACGGCCGAGCTGCAGCGCTGGGCGGTGAGCTTTCCCGCGGCGGATGCCGTGTTGCGCAACCAGCCGCTGCGGGGCAAGACGGTGGCCGTGGCGCAGGACGCCGCGTTCTGCTTCATCTACGCCGCCAACATCGAGTGCCTGCAGGCGCTCGGCGCCACGGTGACGTATTTCTCGCCGCTGGCCGACCGCGCCTTGCCGCCCTGCGACGCGGTCTGGCTGCCCGGTGGCTACCCCGAGCTGCATGCCGAGCGCCTGAGTGCCAACCATGCCCTGCGCGACAGCCTGCGCGCCCACGTGGCACAGAACAAGCCGGTGTGGGCCGAGTGCGGCGGCATGATGGTGCTCTTTGATGAACTGGTGGACAAGGAAGGCCAGCACCACGCCATGTGGGGCCTGCTGCCGGGCAAGGTCACCATGCAGAAGCGGCTGGCCGGCCTGGGGTCGCAACAGCTGCTGATCGACGGCGAACAACTGCGCGGCCACACCTTCCATTACTCCACCAGCGACACGCCGCTGCAACCCTTGGCGCGCACCTCGCGGCCCGAAGGCAATGCCACGGCGCAGGACGGCGAAGCGGTTTATGTGCTGGGCCCGGTGGGCGCGAGCTACTTCCACGCCTGGTTCCCGTCCAGCCCGGCCCTGGTGGCACGCCTGTTCAGCCAGGGCTTGCAGCCCGTCACGCAGGAACTGAGCGCATGAACTCGATGGCTGCCCGCACGCTCGGCCCGCAACGCATCGTCTGCCTGACGGAGGAGACGACCGAGTGGCTCTACCTGCTGGGCGAGGAGCGCCGCATCGTCGGCATCTCGGGCTACACCGTGCGGCCACGCCGCGCGCGCGAAGAGAAGCCCAAGGTCAGCGCCTTCCTGAACGCCCGGATCGAGTCCATCGTGGCGCTCAAGCCCGATTGCGTGTTCGGCTTTTCCGACCTGCAGGCCGACATTGCCGCCGAGCTGATCCGCCGCGGCATCCAGATCACGGTGTTCAACCAGCGCAGCGTGGCTGAGATCTTGTCCATGCTGTACCAGGTGGCGGCCATGGTCGGTGCTGCCGAGCGTGGGCTGCAGTTGATGGCTGAGATGCAGACCCGGTTGGACGCGATCCAGCTGGCTGCCGCCCAGCTGTCGCGCCGCCCGCGCATCTACTTCGAGGAATGGGACGAGCCGCACATCAGCGCCATCCGCTGGGTGTCGGAACTCATGGGCCTAGCCGGTGGCGATGACATCTTTCCCGAGCTGGCGGCCGAGCCGATGGGCAAACAGCGCATCATTGCCGATGGCGCCGAGATCGTGCGCCGCAACCCCGACATCATCATCGGCTCCTGGTGCGGCAAGAAATTCCGCGCCGAGAAGGTGGCAGCGCGTCCCGGCTGGCAGGACGTCAGCGCCGTCAAGTACGGCCAGCTGTTCGAGATCAAGTCGGCCGACATCCTGCAGCCCGGCCCGGCTGCGCTGACCGATGGTGTGGCGCAGCTGCACCGCATCGTCACGCAATGGAGCCAGACCTATGGTTGAGGCACTGACCATTGCCCGCAGCGAACTGATTCTCGGCGGCCAGAAAAGCGGCAAGTCGCGTCGCGCCGAAGGGCTGGCGAAAACGTGGCTGGCCCAGTCCCCACAGCACAAGGCCACGCTGATCGCCACCGGCCAGGCCTGGGACGAGGAGATGCGCCAACGCATCGCACGCCACCAGCGCGAACGTGCCGAGCGTGTGCCCGGCCTGCAGACGGTGGAAGAGCCGCGCTTGTTGGCCGAGGCCATTGCCGCGCACAGCTGCCCCGACACCCTGCTGGTGGTGGACTGCCTGACGCTGTGGCTGACCAACTGGCTGATGCCGTTCGAGCCCACGGCGGAGGATTCTGAATCAAATCGATCTCTAGGCCTCGATGTATCTGCGCCCATAGCTATGCTTTTAGGAGCAATCCGCAGCGCCCCGGGGCCGCTGGTGCTGGTGGGTAACGAGATCGGCCTGGGTGTGATCCCCATGGGGCGCGAGGTGCGCGCCTTTGTTGATGCGCTGGGCCGCCTGAACCAGGACGTGGCGCAGGCTTGCGAACGCGTCACGCTGATGGCGGCCGGCCTGCCGCTGACATTGAAGGGGGCGGCATGAAACGCGCGTTCTTCTGCTGGTTGATCTGCCTTTGGCTGCCGGCACAGGCGCTGCAGATCACCGACGACCGCGGCACCCTGGTTACGCTGCCGAAGCCGCCGCAGCGCATCGTCAGCCTGCTGCCCTCGCTGACCGAGACCGTCTGTGAACTCGGCCAGTGCCAGCGCCTGGTGGGGGTGGACCGTTATTCCAACCACCCGGCCGGCGTGCGCGCCTTGCCGCAGGTCGGTGGCGGGCTCGACCCCAACATCGAGGCCATCGTCGCGCTCAAGCCCGACCTGGTGCTGATGTCGGTGTCCTCGCGCGCCAGCGAGCGGCTGGAAGCGCTGGGCCTGAAGGTCGCCGCGCTGGAGACCAAGAGCCATGCCGACGTGCAGCGCGTGCTGGAGCGGGTGGGGGTCTTGCTGGCCGTTAACGATGCGCAGCGCGTCTGGCGCCATATCGATGCCGGCGTGTCAGCGGCCGCACAGTCGCTGCCGGCCCAGGCGAAAAACCTGCGCATCTACTTCGAGGTCAACCGCGGCCCCTATGCCGCCGGCGAGTCGTCCTTCATTGGCGAGACGCTGACGCGCCTGGGCGTGAAGAACATCGTGCCGACCAGCCTGGGGCCGTTCCCCAAACTCAACCCCGAGTACGTGGTGCGCGCCAACCCGGATGTGATCATGATCAGCCAGCGCAATGTTCCCGGTCTGCCGCAGCGCCCCGGCTGGAGCAGCATCCGCGCCGTGCGCGAGCAGCGCATCTGCATCTTCCCGGCCGAGCAGGCCGACATCCTGATCCGTCCCGGCCCGCGCATGGCCGAGGGCGCGCGCCTGATGGCCCAGTGCCTGGCCGACAAGGGAGGACGACGATGAGCGCCGGTCCCTTGTTGCAAGAACGGCGTGCCGCCCTGTGGGGCCTGGCCCTGGCGCTGCTGGCGGCCACCATGGTGCTGCTGGGCGCCGGCGTCGGCAGCACCGGTTTCGAGAGCGTGTTCAAGGCATTGCACGACCCGGTGGCGTGGCAGATCGTGTGGGACATCCGCCTGCCGCGCACCTTGGGTGCCTGGCTGGCCGGCGCGCTGCTGGGCCTGGCCGGCGCGGTGGCGCAAGGGTTGTTCCGCAACCCGCTGGCCGATCCCTATCTGCTGGGCAGCGCCTCCGGGGCCTCACTCGGCGTGGCCATTGCACTGGCCTTGTTCGGCGTCTCGCCGCTGGCCACGCACTGGCTGGTGCGCTTGGGGCTGACCGGTGCCGCCTTCGTCGGTGCCGTGGCGGCGGTGCTGCTCACCCTGGTGCTGGCGCGTGGTGTGCAGCACACCTTGCGTCTGCTGCTGGCGGGCGTGATCGTCGGCGTGGTGCTCGGCGCCTTGAGCTCGCTCACCATGCTGCTGGTGCCCGAGGTGTTGCAGGCCATGCAGGCCTTTCTGCTCGGCAGCACCGGTTATGTGGGCTGGAGCGCCTGCGTGCTGATGGCGGCGGTCTGGGGCCTGTGCATGCTGGCTGCCTGGAGTTTGAGCCGCGTGCTCGACGGCCTGACGCTGGGCGAGGCCACCGCCGCCAGCCTGGGGCTCTCGCTGGCACCGCTGCGCGCCGCGCTGATCGCCGTGATGGCACTGGCCACCGGCACGGCCGTGGCGCAGACCGGCCTGATCGCTTTCGTCGGCCTGGCCGCGCCGCACCTGGTGCGCTCGCTGGTCAAGACCACACACGGCCGCCTTACCTTCCTGGCCAGCCTGATGGGCGGTGTGCTGCTGATGGCGGCCGACCTGCTGGCGCGCTGGTTGATTGCGCCGGCCGAGTTGCCGGTCGGCGTGCTGACCGCCGTGCTCGGCGGCGGCTACCTGCTGTGGCTGATGCACCGGCAAAACCAGCGGGGACGGATGTTATGAACCAGAGTGCCATTTGCGCGCAAGCCATTCGGGCTAGCCTGGGTAACGCCGAGGTACTGCACGGCATCGACCTGGACTTGCCCGTGGGCCGCTGGACCAGCATCGTCGGCCCCAACGGCGCCGGCAAATCCACCTTGCTCAAGGCCTTGGCCGGGTTGTTGCCGCATGACGGTGACGTGTCGCTGCTGGGCTGCCCGCCGGGCCATTTCCGTGGCCGCCAGAAAGCCCGGCACCTGGCCTGGCTGGGCCAGAACGAAAGCAGCGCCGACGATCTGACCGCTTACGACGTGGCGCTGCTGGGCCGCCTGCCGCACCAGCCTTGGCTGGCACCGCCCAGCGCGGCCGACCATGCGGCCGTGGAGCAGGCCCTGCGCGCCACGCAAGCCTGGGATTGGCGCGAACGACCCCTGAGCCATCTCTCCGGTGGCGAGCGCCAGCGCGTGCTGCTGGCGCGTGCACTGGCGGTGCAGGCCGAAGTGCTGCTGATGGACGAGCCGCTGGCCAACCTTGATCCGCCGCACCAGGTGGACTGGCTGCTGCTGGTGCGGGAACTCGTGAAGAACGGCAAGACCGTGGTCAGCGTGCTGCACGAACTGTCGCTGGCGCTGCAGGCCGACGAGCTGGTCATCATGGCCGCCGGCCGCGTGACGCACCACGGCGCCTGCGCTGACGCCGCCACCCACCGCGCGCTGGAGCAGGTGTTCGACAACCGCATCCACATTCAACAGGTGGCAGGGCAATGGCTCTCGCTGCCCAAACTCTCATAACCGGACACCCCATGGAAATCGAAGCTCCCCCGACTGAAAAGCGTTACGAGAAGCCTGAGGGCGAACGCCGCGGCCTGGTCATCGTCAACACCGGCGACGGCAAGGGCAAGAGCACGGCCGCCTTCGGCCTGGCACTGCGCGCGCATGGCCGCGGCAAGGCGGTCAAGATCTACCAGTTCATGAAGGTGCCGAGCGCGCGCTTCGGCGAACACCGCATGTTCGAGCAGCTCGGTATCCCGATTGAGGGTTTGGGCGACGGCTTTTCCTGGAAGAGCCAGGACCTGGAGCACTCGGCGCAACTGGCGCGAGACGGCTGGGCACGTGCCAAGGCCAGCATCCTGAGCGGTGAGTTGTTCATGGTCACGCTCGACGAGATCACCTACCCGCTGATCTACGGCTGGCTGCCGCTGGACGATGTGTTGCAAACGCTGCGCGAGCGACCCAAGCATGTGCACGTGGTGCTGACCGGCCGCCGCTGCCCGCCCGAGATCATCGAACTGGCCGACACCGTGACCGAGATGACGCTCATCAAGCATGCGTTCAAGGCCGGCATTCCCGCCCAGCGTGGCATAGAAGATTAGACGATGGAACACCCCCAGGCTCCGCGCACTGCGTGTCGCTACGCCACCCCCCTTGCAGGGGGCAACGCCAGTGGCCCGGCCAAGCCGGTTCCACGGCGTATCCCGGTTTGGGCGTTTGGTGTGCCGCCAGTCGCTCGGATGGAGCATCTGACGTGACACGCGACCCCGCTACGTTGGTACCGGCCGAACCGTTCAGCGCGGCTGACGCGGCGGCGGTGTACCGCGCCATCTTCGAGCGGCGCGACATGCGCCACTTCGCCGGTGGCAGCGTGGCGCCCGAGGTGTTGCGGCGTCTGCTGCAGGCGGCGCACCATGCGCCCAGCGTCGGTTTCATGCAGCCGTGGCGTTTTATCCGCATCACGCAGCCCGCCTTGCGCCAGCAGTTGCACGCGCTGGTGGAGCAGGAGCGGGTGCAGACGGCGCGTGCCCTGGGCGAGCGCGAAGACGCGTTCATGAAACTCAAGGTGGAAGGCTTGCTGGAAGCGGCCGAAGTGTTTGCCGTGGCGCTGGCCGACGGGCGTGAGCGTCATGTCTTCGGCCGTCGCACGCTGCCGCAGATGGATCTGGCCTCGGCCGCCTGCGCCATCCAGAACCTGTGGCTGGCCGCGCGCGCCGAAGGGCTGGGCATGGGCTGGGTCTCGCTGTTCGAGCCGCAGGCAGTGGCGCAACTGCTGGGTCTGCCGCCCGGGGCCGAGCCGATCGCGCTGCTGTGCCTGGGTCCCGTGCAGGGTTATTACAGCGAACCGATGCTGAGTCAGGACAAGTGGGCGCAGCGCGAGGCGTTGGCCGGGCTGGTGTTCGACGACCGCTGGGGCCAGGGTGCGAGCCTGTTTGCAGAAGAGGCGACGTGATGCTGTCCATGGGCGACCTCTCCCTGTCTTCGATGCTGCTGCTCGTCGGTGCCCTGTGGCTGGCGTTGGCCATCGACCGCTGGCTGGGCGAGCCTTCCGCGCGCTGGCACCCGGTGGTGTGGATGGGGGCTTACCTGGGCTGGGTCGGCGCCTTCATCGCACCGCAGCGCGCGCAGACGGGTGGACCGGACTACAAGTGTTTTGGGCTCGGCGCCCTGGCCTGGCTTGCGGGGGCTGCTCTTGTTTTGATAGTCACCGTGGCACTACAGCAAGCGCTACTTCAACTGCCGGCACTGCTCAGCCTGCTGTTGCTGGGTTTGTTGCTCAAGCCGCTGCTGGCCTGGCGCATGCTGCGCGGCGAGGTGCTGGCGGTGGAGGCGGCCTTGGCCGAATCGCTGCCGGCCGGACGCGCACGCCTGGCCTGGCTGGTCAGCCGCGATGTGCAGACCTTGAGCGAGGCCGAGGTGCGTGAGAGCGCCATCGAGTCGCTGGCCGAGAACCTGAATGACTCGGTGGTGGCACCGATCTTCTGGTTTGTGCTGCTGGGCTTGCCGGGGGCGGCGCTCTACCGCTTTGCCAACACCGCCGACGCCATGTGGGGTTACCGCGGCATCTACAACGGGCGCGACTGGGCCTGGGCCGGCAAGTGGGCCGCGCGGGCCGACGATGTGCTGTCCTGGCTGCCGGCGCGCCTGACGGCCTGGCTGCTGGCGCTGGTGCACGGCGGCCTGTCGCTGCGTGCGATGCGTCGGGAAGCCGGCCGCACGCCGTCGCCCAACAGCGGCTGGCCGATGGCGGCCATGGCGCTGGCGCTGGGCGTGAGCTTGCACAAGCCCGGGGTCTATGTGCTGAACGGCCAGGGCCGTGCACCGCTGGCCAGCGACACGGCACGTGCAGCAGTTTTGGGGTCAAAAGTAGTTCTGGCCTTTGCCATGATTGCGACAGCAGCTATTGTTTTCATAGCGTTTTCAGCGCAGGAGGTGCGGCCATGAGTGCGCAGCGTGTCCACGGCGGCCCGGATGCCCAAGGCGTGCCGCTGCATGACTTCTCCACCAACAGCAATGCCTGCGGTCCGTGCCCGCAGGCGCTGGCAGCCGTGCAGGGCGCCGATGCCACGCGCTACCCGGACGCGGCCTACACGGCGCTGCGCGCGCAACTGGCAGCCTGGCACGGCGTGGCGCCCGAGCGTCTGCTGCTGGCTGGCAGCGCCAGCGAATTCATTTTCCGCATCAGTGCCTGGGTGCAGCAGCAGGGTGGGCGTAACGTCTGGCTGCCGCCGCAACACTATGGTGACTACGCCGCTGCCGCGCAGGCCTGGGGTCTGAACCCCGTGGTCCAGCCGCAGGATGCGCAACTGGCCTGGGCCTGCGATCCGTCCAGCCCGCTGGGGCAGGCGCAGGATGGCCTGGCCGAACTGGTGACTACTGCCCCCGTGGTGGTGCTCGACCGCGCCTACGAGCCGCTGCGCCTGAGCGCTGCGCTGGCCCTGACGCAGGAGCAGTTGCTGCGTGTCTGGCAACTGTGGACGCCGAACAAGGCGCTCGGCCTGACCGGCGTGCGCGCCGCCTATGTCATCGCACCGCTCGGTGCGCTGGAGGCCGTGGCGCAACTGGAGCGCTTGGCGCCGTCATGGCTGGTGGGCGCGCACGGCGTGGCCTTGTTGCAAGGCTGGCTACGTCCCGAAGTGCAAGCCTGGCTGCAGCAAAGCCTGGCCACCTTGCGTGAATGGAAAACACGGCAACTGGCCGTTTGCGAAGCGCTGGGCTGGACCTGCCTGCCCAGCAACGCCAACTACTTCTGCGCCCGGCCTGAGTTGCAAGGCGAGGCGCTGACGCAGGCCCTGGCCGCCTTGCGGGCGCAGGGCATCAAGTTGCGCGATGCCACCTCGTTCGGTTTGCCTGGCCACGTGCGCCTGGGCGTGCTGGCGCCGCAGGCGCAGGACGCGCTGCAGCAGGCTTGGCTGAGCGTGCGAGCACAGGAAAGGTCAATCACATGAGCGCCAAAGCAGTGATGGTGCTGGGCACCACCAGCGGTGCCGGCAAGAGCTGGCTGGCCACGGCCTTGTGCCGTTATTACGCTCGGCAAGGGCTCAAGGTCGCGCCGTTCAAGGCGCAGAACATGAGCAACAACGCCAGGGTTGTGGCCCCCACGCTCGGCACTGACGTGTCCTCGCTGCCCCCCGAGGGGGCCGCGTTTTGCCTTGGGACGGCCCGGCGGCAAAACCTCGGAGGTGAAATCGGTTCCGCCCAGTACTTCCAGTCCCTGGCCGCCAAGGCCGAGCCCGAGGTGCGCATGAACCCGCTGCTGCTCAAACCCGAGCGCGACACCCACAGCCAGGTGGTGCTGCTCGGCCAGGTGGACGAGGCGCTGACGCGCATGGACTGGCGTGGCCGCAGCGAGTACGTGTGGCCCACGGTGGCACAGGCGCTGGACGAGTTGATGGCCGAGAACGACGTGGTGGTGATCGAAGGCGCCGGCTCGCCGGCCGAAATCAACCTCAGCGCCAGCGACATCGTCAACCTGCGCGTGGCACGCCATGCCAAGGCCCAGTGCCTGCTGGTGACCGACATCGACCGCGGCGGCGCTTTCGCCCATCTCTATGGCACCTGGGCGCTGATGCCGGAAGGCGACCGGGCACTGATCAAGGGCTTTGTGCTCAACAAGTTCCGCGGTGACGCCGCGTTGCTGGCGCCCGCGCCCGAAATGCTGCAAGAAAAGACGGGTGTTCCCACCGTGGCCACGCTACCCATGTGGTACCAGCACGGCTTGCCGGAAGAAGACGGTGTGTTTGACGACCGGCATACAGGCTCTGGCGATATCAAGACCACCATCGCCGTCGTGGTCTACCCGCGCATCAGCAACCTCGATGAATTCCAGCCGCTCAAGAACATCCCCGGCGTGCATCTCAAGTGGGTGCGCAGCGCAGCCGAATTGCAGGACACCGATTGGATCATCCTGCCCGGCTCCAAACACACCAGTGGCGACCTGGCCTGGCTGCGCGCACAAGGTCTGGACCGCGCCATTGCCGCCCATGCGCAGCGGGGTGGGGCGGTGCTGGGCGTCTGCGGCGGGCTGCAGATGCTGGGCGAAGCGCTGATCGATCCGCACGGCATCGACGGCAATGCACCGGGCCTGGGCCTGCTGCCTCTGGTCACCGCCTTCGAGCCAGCCAAGACAGTGCAGCGCACGCGCGCCACCTTTTCAACCGTCACCGGTCCGTGGGCGGCGCTCTCGGGCATCACGGTGCAGGGTTACGAGATCCACCACGGCCAGACCGCGCAGCACCCGGCCATGGCGGCCAAGGGTGACGTGGCGCGTGAGCTGATGCCTGGCCTGGCCTGGCAGAACGGGGCCGGCAATGTGCTTGGCCTGTATCTGCACGGCCTGTTTGAAGACCCGGCCGCGCTGCAGGCACTGTTTGGCCAGCACGGTGCCCAGGTGCCGACGCTGGACGCCGTGTTCGAACGCATGGCCGACTTCATCGAGCAGCACTTCGAGGCGGGTGTGCTGGACGCGCTGATTCACGACTAAGGCCTTCACACTAATTTTTGCAACGAGAACAACATGACTTTCACCCTGCCGAACATCCCCGATATCACCGACGCCGCCCTGGCGCAGCGCCTGCAGCACAAGATCGACAACAAGACCAAACCGCTGGGCTCGCTCGGCCGCCTGGAGATGCTGGCGCTGCAGCTCGGCCTGATTTTGGGCACTGAGGCGCCTGAGCTGCGTGCACCGCAGATGGTGGTGTTCGCTGGCGACCACGGCCTGGCCGCGCGCGGTGTGTCGGCCTACCCGAGCGACGTGACCTGGCAGATGGTGGAGAACTTCCTTGCCGGCGGTGCGTGTGTGAGCGTGCTGGCGCGCCAGCACGGCATGACACTCACCGTGGTGGACTGCGGCGTGCGCCATGACTTTGCGCCGCGTGCATCGCTTCTGATTCGCAAGGTCGCGCCCGGCACGGCCGATTCCGCGGCCGGCCCGGCCATGACGCCGGAGCAATGCGCCCAGGCACTGGCCAACGGCGTTGAACTCGTGAAAGGCTTGCCGGGCAATGCGTTGCTGCTGGGCGAGATGGGCATCGGCAACACCTCGGCGGCTTCGTTGCTGCTGTCGCGCCTGGCCGGGCTGGAGATCACCGACTGCACCGGCGCCGGCACCGGCCTGGACGATGCAGCGATTGCGCGCAAGGTCACGGTGCTGCGCGAGGTGCTGCTCAAGCACCCCGACGCGCGCACCCCGCTGGAGGTGTTGGCGGCCTTCGGCGGCTTCGAGATCGCCACCATGGTGGGCGCGGTGCTGCAGGCGGCGGCCGAGCGACGCGTCATTGTGGTTGACGGCTTCATCGCCAGCTCGGCCGTGCTGGTGGCCAGCAAGCTGGCGCCGCACGTGCTGCAGCGTTGCGTGTTCGCCCACCGCTCCGGCGAGCGCGGCCATGCATTGATGTTGGCGCAGTTGGGCGCCAATGCGGCACAGCCGCCGCTGCTCGACTTCGGCCTGCGCCTGGGCGAAGGCTCGGGCGCGGCACTGGCTTGGCCGCTGCTGACGTCGGCCTGCGTCATGCTGCGTGACATGGCCAGCTTCGAATCGGCGGGCGTGTCGGAAAAGTCCGCTTGAACAGGCCCTGAAACACGCGCATGAACTTCGTCCGCCATTTCCTGCTGGCCCTCCAGTTCTTCACCCGCATCCCGGTCACGGGGCGGCTGGCGGCCTGGGTCGGTTACAGCCCGGCCATGCTGCGCGAGAGCGCGGCGCATTTCCCCGGCATCGGCTGGCTGGTGGGGGCGGTGGCAGCGCTCGGCTACGCCGTGGTGCTGTGGCTGTTGCCCGACGTGGCCGCGGCCCCGTGGGTGGCCGCCGTCCTGAGCACGGTGCTGACGGTGCTGCTGACCGGTGCCTTCCACGAGGACGGCCTGTCCGATGTGGCCGACGGCCTGGGCGGCGCTTACGAGCGCGAGCGGGCGCTGGACATCATGAAGGACTCGCGCGTCGGCGCCTTTGGCGTGCTGGCGCTGGTGCTGGCGTTGCTGGCCAAGGTGGGCTTGCTGGCGCTGCTGGGTGAGGTTGATCTGGAGCTGGCCTGTGCCGGCCTGTTTGTCGCGCATGTGGTGTCGCGTTTCCTGCCGCTGCTGCTGATCCGGCTGCTGCCGCATGTGGGCGACACGGCGCGCTCCAAGTCCAAGCCGCTGGCGGAGCAGATCAGTGGCGCCAGTCTGTTGGTTGCGTCGGTGTGGTTGCTGGCCGCCCTGGCCCAGGTTTTTTGGTTTTATCCGGACGTCAACTGGCTCGTGCCGGTGCTGGCGGCCGTGCTGGCCTGGCTCTGGATGTGGCGCCTGTTCGCGCGCCGCTTGCAGGGTTTCACCGGCGACTGCCTGGGCGCCACGCAGCAGGTGTGCGAGCTGGCGTTCTACTTCGGGCTGGCACTGACCCTATGAAGCTCTGGCTGGTGCGCCATGCGCAACCGCTGGTGGCGGCAGGCGTCTGCTACGGCGCCAGCGATCTGCCGGCCGATGACGCCGCCACGCGGGCCTGCGCCGCACAACTGGCGCCGCAGTTGCCGCAGGGCGTCGCGCTCATCACCTCGCCGCTACAAAGATGTGAGCAGTTAGCGCAGCAGATACAAGGCCTGCGGCCCGATTTGATGCTCAAACGCGATGCGCGTCTGGCCGAGATGGATTTCGGCTGCTGGGAGGGCCAGCGCTGGGATGCCATCCCCAAAGCGGCTTTTGATGCCTGGACCACCGACTTCGGTGCGCACCCGTTCGGCGGCCGCGAAAGCGTGGACCAGTTGCTGCAACGCGTGGCCGCCGTCCGTGCCGAGACGCGGCAGCAAGGGCGGGATGCGGTGTGGGTCACGCATGCCGGGGTGATACGCGCCATGGCTTTGCTGGCACAAGGCATCGAGCGCCTGGAACATGCCGACCAGTGGCCGCGGCATGCGCCGGGTTTCGGCGAGTGGCAGCAGCTGCCGCTCTAACGAACGTTTCAGGCCGATTCGACCCGGTTGCGACCGTTGTCCTTGGCCCGGTACAGAGCCTTGTCGGCACGGGCCAGCAAGGTGTCCAGGGTGTCGTTGTCGAGCCGGTTGGTGGTGACGCCGATGCTGATGCTGCAATGGGGCTCGGCAATCGGTTGATCGGCCATGGCACGGATGCGTTCGGCCACAGCCAAGGCCTCTTCCAGCGGGGTTTCCGGCAGCATCAGCATGAACTCTTCGCCGCCGAAGCGGCCCAGCTGGTCCTGCTGGCGCAGCAGCGCCTTGACCCGAGCCACGAAGTCGATCAGCACCTGGTCGCCACGTTGGTGGCCGTAGGTGTCGTTGATCTGTTTGAAGTGATCGAGGTCGATCAGCAGCAGCGCCATGGTGTGGCCCTGGCGGCGGCTGCGTGCCAGCTCCTGCTGACAGGCCTCGCTCATGTGGCGGCGGGTGTAGGCGTCGGTCAGCGAGTCGCGCGCGGCCAGATTTTGAGACTCGGAGCGCAGTCGCTCGGTGGCCAGCAGCACCAGGCCCACCGACATCAGCAGGACGATCAGCATGTAGGCCACGAGGAAAAGGGGTTGTGGCGATGCCAGGCTGAACGCACTGTTTTCTGCGGGCATCAGGCCGAGGAGGATGAAGCGCACGAGCTGGAGCAGGGCGCCACCGCCCAGCACCACCAGCAGCAAATTGCTGGCAAAACTGCGGTTGCCATGGCGGTACATCAGATGGGCATGCAGCGCAAACTGCAGGCCGAGCGGCAGCGCCAGGATCAGCAGTCGGGTACGGAAATTCGGCTCGACCAGGGTGAACCACACCGCCGGGATGGCAGCCACGGCAATGAAGACGCTCCAGCGCGGCACGTCGGTGGGGACGTCGAAAAAACGCTGGCTGCCGAGATAGGCCAGGTAAAGCCCGACGAACAGCAGCACGTTGGGGACGGCAATCGTCAGCAGATCCGGCAAGCTGCCACGCAAGGCGCCCAGCAGGGTGGTGCAGCACAGCGTCAGCAAGGAGGCAGTCCAGTTGCCCAGGCCACGGATGGCGTCCGGACAGCTGCGCCACTGGAAAAACAGCACCAGCGACATCAACGCGGCCATGAGGCTGGCCAGCAGAACCACGGTTCTGGGATCAACGATATTCATGCTTATTCTTCCACCCTGTGGCACGCATTGTGGCCGATTTGTGTCACGGTGCTGAGCCGTGCAGGCGTTGCGCTCAGGGCGCCGCGGTCTTGGGTTTGAAATCGCAATATGCGGCCACGCCGCACAACCAGCACTGCGGCTTGCGCGCCTGGCAGACATAACGACCGTGCAGGATGAGCCAGTGGTGGGCGTCGATCAGGTACTCGGCCGGCACCCGCTTCAGCAGTTGCATCTCCACCTCGTACGGCGTCTTGCCCGGCGCCAGGCCGGTGCGGTTGCCAACGCGGAAGATATGCGTGTCCACCGCCATGGTGGGTTCGCCGAAGGCGGAGTTCAGTACCACGTTGGCGGTCTTGCGGCCCACGCCAGGCAGTGCCTCCAGCGCCTCGCGGCTGCGCGGCACCTGGCCGCCATGCTGGTCCACCAGCATGCGACAGGTCTGCATCAGGTGTTTGGCCTTGCTGCGGTACAGGCCGATGGTCTTGATGTAGCTCTCCAGCCCGTCCAGCCCGAGGGCCAGGATCTTCTGCGGCGTGTTGGCCACCGGAAAGAGCTTGCGCGTGGCCTTGTTGACGCCGACGTCGGTGGCCTGGGCTGACAACAGCACGGCGGTCAGCAGCTCGAACACCGAGGTGTACTCGAGTTCGGTGACGGGTTGCGGGTTGGCGGCCTTGAGCGTGGCAAAAAAGGCGGCAATGGCGGGCGGTTTCATGTGGCGCGTGACAGAGAACGTGGGCGCCCGGATGGCCTGCCCCTGTGAGCGATCTTACAGGGCCGTGATGTCGAGAAAACTGTCGGGCTGCGGCATGTGCTTGTGCATCCAGTCGAGGTCGAGGTCGAGCTTGGCGATCACCGCACTCGGCAGCGCGTCCAGCACCTCGGGCTCGGTGAACGCCATGTCGGCCAGCCAGCCGGCCAGGTGCACCACGCCGCCCAGCGGGCAGAAAGGCACGGCCGTCAGCGGGTCGGAGGCGGTGTCCAGCCCTTGCACGATGCCGGCCGGAAAGCGCCAGCGCCGCGCCAGTTCGGCCGTGACCTGGGCTTCGGTGAAGCCCAGCACGCGCTGCTCACGCTTCCAGCGGTCGCCGGGAATCTGGGGTTGCCGCTCGATTTCAGGCAAGGTATCGGGCACGGCCTGCACGATGATCAATTCGCCCAGCCGCACCATCATGCCGGCAAGCCAGGCTTGCTGCCAGTCCACACCGGCCGCCGGGGCCAGCCACTGGGCATAACCGGCACAGGCCATGCTGTTCATCCAGAACTCGGTCCGGTTCAGGCCCGGCGCCACCGGGAAGGCCACATTCATGCAGGCGGTCAGCGCCAGCGTACGCACCTGCGCCATGCCGATCATCGAAATGGCGGCATCCAGCGTGCTGACCTCGCGCCGCAGGCCGATGGCGGCGCTGTTGGCCGCGCGCAGCACCTTGGCGGTGAGGGTCGGGTCCTTGGCGACGATGTTGCGCACATCACCCAGCACAATGTCTTCTTCGTGCAGTGTGCGGATGAGGGCGTGCGCCACTTCGGGCATCACCGGCAGCTTGACGGACTGAAAGAAGGCGGACAGATCAGACATGAAGATTCCAGTAGGGGCTATCGCTGGCGCTTCCAGGGCAACCGTGGCAGTGCGCAAGAGCAGGGCAGGCCGGCACCGGTTGCAAGTGCATATTCTGGCCTACAAAAACGGCACTTTTCAGCAGCGTCAAACCTTTCTTTGAAAGCATTTGTTTTCATGGGATGATCTTCGTCCATCTGTCTGTTTTAGGCACCATGAAACCCATGTTCACCCGCCATTTCCTGCCTTCCCTGCGTTGGTCCCTGGCCCTGCTGCTGGCCGCCGTGCTCGGCGGTTGCGCCTCGACCCCGGCCCCCGAACCCAAGCCGAAGCTGCTGGTGTTTCTGGTGGTGGACGGCCTGCCGCAGCGCCAGATCACCGGCTACCGCGACCAGCTGGCACCCGACGGGCTGGCCCGTTTCCTGGAGCGCGGCGCCTGGTACGCCGAGGCCCACTACGGTCATGCCTTCACCGTCACCGGCGCCGGCCACGCCACTGTGCTGAGCGGCGCCTACACCCACCGCAACGGCATCATCGGCAACGAATGGCGTGACGCCCAGACCGGTGAGCGCGAGTACTGCACCGGCGACACCGCGTTCAGCTACATCGGCCACAAGACCCAGCCGCTGGACGGCACCAGCCCGAAGAACCTGAAGGTGGAAACCGTGGGCGACGTGCTGCGCGCCGCCGACCCACGTGCCAAGGTGATTGCCGTCTCCGGCAAAGACCGCGGCGCCATCCTGCCTGCCGGCAAGCGCGGCACCGCCTACATGTACATGGCCAGCACGGGGCAGTTCGCTTCCAGCACCTACTACATGCCGCAACACCCGGCCTGGGTCAACAGCTTCAACGGCCGCAAACTGGCCGATGGTTATTTCAAGACGCAATGGAAGCCGCTGCTGGACGAGGCCGCCTACGCCCGTTCGCTGCCCGACAACCAGCGCTGGTACGGCCCGCGCGGTGGCGCGCTGCCCATGCTGATGGGCTCGCCCAATGACGACGCCCCCGGCCCGGCCTTCTACAGCCAGTTGCTGCGCAGCCCGTTTGTGGACGCCATGTCGCTCGAATTCGCGCGCGCCGCCATCGCCGGCGAAGGCCTGGGCCAGGACGAGGTACCCGACATCCTCGCCATCAGCCTGTCGGGGCACGATTACGTCAACCACCTCTACAGCGCCGAGTCGCGCCTGTCGCACGACCACCTGCTGCAGCTTGACCGCCTGCTGCAAGCCTTCTTTGCCGACCTCGACGCCAAGGTTGGCCGTGACAACTACATCGCCATGCTCACCGCCGACCACGGCTTCATGCCGGCGCCGGAGTACAGCCAGGCGCAGGGGCGTGATGCCGGCCGCGTCAATGGCGGCCAGGTGCTGGCGCGTGTGAACGAGGGCCTGGAAAAACGCTTCGGCCCCGGCAACTGGGTCAGCTACTCCGGCTCTTCGCTGCTGTTCAACAAGCAGTTGCTGGCACAAACCAAGGTGGACGCGCAGGCACTGGCCGAAGAAGCCCGCCGTCTGCTGCTGGCCGAGCCCGGTTTTGCCGCCGCCTACACCCGGCGCGAGCTGGAAAGCGGCAGCCAAGCCGCCGCGCCGTATTTCGAGCCGATGCGCAAGTCCTGGCACCCACAGGTCTCGGGCGACGTGCAGTACATCCTCAAACCGTACTGGATGTTCGGCACCACCACCTCCACCCATGGCTCACCTTACGAATACGACACCCATGTGCCCATCCTGGCCTATGGCCCGCGCTGGGTGAAACCCGGCCGCGTGGACAGCCGGGTTGGGGTGGTGGACATTGCGCCCACCGTGGCACGCTGGCTCGGCGTGGCCGTGCCGGCCGCATCCGAAGGGCAACTGCTGCCACTGCCGAATTGATGCCAAATTGGCCTCTGGGCCTTATGAAATAAGCGCTTGCAGCTATTGAATTGATAGCGACTTGGGCGCCTTGTTTCCTGCCTGCCGCCATTGGCTACCATTGGTGCCAGACCTTTGTTTCATCATTGAAGAAAACCATGCAATTCGCCGACCGCCTGAACAACGTCGAAACCTCCGCCATCCGCGAACTCTTCAAGCTGCTGGGCAAACCCGGCATCATCTCCTTTGCTGGCGGCTTCCCCGACAGCGCCATGTTTGACGTCGACGGCATCCGTGAGGCCGTCAACCTGGCCCTGAGCGAAGAAGCCGGCGGCGCACTGCAATACGGCGCCACCGAGGGCTACAACCCCCTGCGCGAACAACTCGCCGCCTTCATGGCCAGCAAAGGCGCCAAGGACGTGACGCCAGAGGGCCTGATCGTCACCACCGGCAGCCAGCAGGCGCTGGACCTGATTGGCAAGACCCTCATCAACCCCGGCGACAAGGTCATTGTGGAAGGCCCCACCTTCCTCGCCACCATCCAGTGCTTCCGCCTCTATGGCGCGCAGGTCATCGCCGCGCCCATCGATGCGCAGGGCGTAAAGGCCGATGCGCTGGAACAGCTGGTGGCCGAGCACAAGCCGAAGTTCGTCTACCTCATTCCCACCTTCGGCAACCCCAGCGGCGCCACGCTCAGCCTGGCGCGCCGCAAGCAGGTGCTGGAAATGGCGGTGCGCACCCAGACGGTGGTGATCGAAGACGACCCCTATGGCGACCTCTACTTCGGCGAAGCCCCACCGCCCAGCCTGCTGGCCTTAAGCAGCCAAGTGCCCGGCAGCCGCGACTGGCTGGTGCATTGCGGTTCATTGAGCAAGGTGCTGTCGCCGGGTTTGCGCGTGGGCTGGATGATCGCCCCGCCCGAGTTGCTGGCCAAGGCCACCATGTGCAAACAGTTCAGCGACGCCCACACCAGCACCTTCGCCCAGGCCACCGCCGCCCAATACCTGAAAGCCGGCCGCATGCCCGCCACCCTGGCCCATGTGCGCCAGGTCTACGCCGAGCGCGCCCGTGTGATGGGCGAGAGCCTGAAACGCGAATTGGGCGATGCCATCGAATTCACCCAACCCGGTGGCGGCCTGTTCTTCTGGGCCCGCTTGACGGGAGCGAATGGCAAGCTGAAAGACGCCGGTGAACTGGCCAAGCGCGCCATCGACAAGGGCGTGGCCTTTGTGCCGGGCGCGCCGTTTTTTGCCAGCAACCCGGATCACGCCACGCTGCGCCTCTCCTTTGCGACCGCGGATGTGGCGAAGATTGAGGAAGGGGTGGGGCGGTTGGGACAGGCGATTTAGTTACCTGATTTCGATACTGCAGGGAGCGGCTAAGTTAGACCGTATCGGTCACTGATGACTTGTGGGTGGTTGCGGTCTATATAGAGTTGGGTGTCAATGTGGACGTGGTATGGCGAATCTGAAGCTTAGGGAATCCCGATGTTCTCACTCATAGAGTCCAAAGAAAAAATCGCGGAGGCACAACGCAAATTGGAAGCGACCATTCGTCGCGATTTCAAGACGAAAGCTGTAAAGAACATCGGCTTCCCCGGTGGAACAACTTTTGATGCGAAAGTTGTAGCCGACGGAAGCTACTGGTACTGGTCGTCGGATTACGATGGTAAAGACATTCCAAATCCGCGACGCTTGAACTGGTTTGGCCTATTTGGAAATGATGCTGATCTACAAATTTCTGTCGAGATAAATACCGCATATGAAGGCCGTAATGACCGAGTTGCGGGCTTCTTCGCTCGCGACACTGACACAGGCTCAATTTATCTACTGCATTCAGGCCGTGTTGGCGGAGGCACTAAAGGTGTTGGCAAGGCAGCCTTTCTGGCATGGAGTAATCAGCGCCCAATCGACATCGTGGACTCATCCGGGCGCATCAAAGAGGGCGTATTGGTGATGCCGATCGGGGGGTGTAAAAACTTTTGTGTAAACGGTCAATTGGCAGGAAACTGCTGCACTCCCATGGAATTGCAACTAAATGACCGTCACGAACGAACTGATCGACAGCCTGCTGGCTGACTACAAGAAACCTGAAGACCTCATTGGT